>CACJYD010000001.1 GCA_902597545.1 uncultured Bacteroidota bacterium
ACAAATGAAAGCGAACTGCCGATCCAGTTGTAAAATATAAACATAAGCCCTATTATACTCATGATTACAATGTGACCCCCCTGCATATTAGCATACAATCGAATCATAAGGGTTAACGGTTTTATAAAAACGCCTAAAAGTTCTATTGGTGCTAAAATAAGTCTGATAGGCTTTGGTACTCCAGGCATCCAAAAAATGTGTGCCCAATAATTTTTATTAGCTGTAACGTTTGTAATAATGAACGTTAACAAGGCAAGTGAAAATGTAATTGCAATATTTCCAGTAACATTAATCCCAATTGGTGTCAAACCTAATAGATTTAGGAATAATACAAAAAAGAAAATAGTCAAAAGAAAGCTCATATATTTCTTATAATTCTTACCAATATTTGGTCTAGCAATTTCATCTCTAACGTATAAAACTATAGGTTCAAAAAATCTCCCCAACCCTTTTGATATCCCTTTATTAGTCTTGTATGATTTAGCTAGACTTATAAATAACCATAACATAAATATTGCAGTAAAAATCATAACAACAACATTTTTAGTTATTGAAAAATCAATTGGTTTCTCATTAATTAATTTATTGGTATCATCATAAATAAATGTTCCTTCACTATCTGTTTTATAGATTCTGTTTTTATCATAATACATTCTGTAGTAGTTATCATTACTAGAAACCACTTTTTTACCATGTTTAAACTCTGATGACATGAAAAACTTAAATCCATTATCATAAAGAATTACAGGTAAGGGAATTTCAATATATACTTTTTCACCACTCTCTTTGGTATAAGATGCAATTCCAAAACTATGTGAATCTTTAAGGTGGTGTGTAATATATTCTTTGATTTCTTCTTTAATTCCGCCACTTTTTTCAGGGTCTTTATCAATCGAATAGCCGTGAGTGGATAGGCAAAAAACTAAACTAATTGAAAGAAAAAATTTTGCAAAATTCATACGAGAATATCGGCAATAATAAACAATGCCGCAAAGTTAAAACATTAACTCAAAAAATAAAGCTATTTATCTAATTTCTTTAACTGTTTATAAACAACAAAAAATGCAATTGCAAATCCAACTAATGACATAATTAAAATAAAAGTTTTTTCAAGGTTGTAATAAGAATCTATCCATTTACCAATCCTTGAAAAAATGAAGATAGTAATGCCCATTTCAAAGCTGATCAATGCAAATGTTGCTAATGTACTAGGCCGTTTTTTCAGCTTCTGGTTTTTTATCGTTGGCACTTTCGCTTTCAACAGCTTTTAGTTGTTTACCAGTTTTCATAACAATTGTTGCATCGACCTGCGCTCCTTCTTCAACTGAAAGTTTAGCTGTAGTTATGTCTCCTTGAATGTAGGACTCTGACATTAATGATAGAGTTTCTGAAATAAGAATATGTCCACTGATAGAGCCTGATATGTCTGCATTAGAACAGCTTAATTTCCCTGTAATTTTTCCAGATTTACCAACCACAACTTTTCCTGTTGTAGTAATATTACCTTCGACGTTACCGTCAATTCTAAAATCAGCTTTAGAAATAATATCCCCTACTATTTTAGTAGATGATTCAATGACGTCAACTGAGGGGGATGAGAAAAATTTATTATCAGCCATATTTTATTTTTTTAGTTCGTCTAATGTTTTAAAAATCAGCATATTAATATACTGGGGCGTCGAAATTACGAAATATTTATTATTTGACAATATTTTGTTTTTCTTAATTAATTGATCAGCAAAATCTTTGGCTTTTGAAATTGATTTAAAACCATAGAAAGAAAGCAAATTAGTAGCTCTATCATATTTATCAATATTATATTCATTTAACTCAAGGGTATCTACATTGAATTTCGTATCAATTTCAAAAAAGACAATAAAGGATGAATCATTAATTGACATAGATTTTTTAGTAGTTAGCTGGATTAAAAAAGCTATTTTTTCTTTCAAACCAGTAGAAAGTTCTGGATAAAACTGAATTAATTCGTTCAATGAATTAATATAACTATCAATACCTTTTTCCTTAGCCTCTAGTTCTGCCTTAAAAAGTAGTAAATCAAAGCTGTTTATTCGTGAAATAGATTTGGATAATACTGAATCAATCGAACTTATTGCATAATCAATTTTATTAACATCTACTTTATCTTTAAGACTGTCTAAATACTTGCTAATATTAACATTATTTTGATTTTGTAATTTATCTTTAAATAAAGTTTTTGCAATTGATGAGCTCGGGTAATTTTTAATAATATTTGTTTTTATCTGATCTGTAATTTTAGAGTTTTTAAATAAATCCGAGTTATAAATTCTATATAGATAATATTGACTTTGTAGATATTCTAGCTCTGTTACTAATTGACTATCAATTTTTTTAAAATTTTCTAAAGAACTTTCTAAATCATTAAAGTACTCATAAAAGTAAAGGCCCTTCTTATAAAAATTTGAATTTTTAATTTTATTCAAACTGTCTTTCTTTGTGGCAGAATATGGAATTAGTTTAATTAGTTGTTCAATATCACTATCCACATTAAAATTTAAAACTTTAGTTTCACCTTGTTCTTTTTCAACATCAATAAAATTAACTTTTGATAATCTCCAATTATCAACTCTCTCTCTTTTTCCCCAGACGTTCTTAAATTGCTTTAACCCACTAGCTATTGCCGAGCTATTATTAAAGTAAAAAATAGAATTAGCACCTAATCTATTTTGTTTTTTTGATTGATCAGATGTTTTTACTTTATCAACATTCTCTAAGAATAATTTTTCATAAAGATCTACTTGGGTAAATGTGCTCAAATAGAATAATGAATCAATTAAATTATTTTCTTTTTCCAACTCAGAAACAATATTTAATTTTTCTCTTTTTTTGCTTAGGATAAAATATTTTTTTGATTGATTATCTAAAAGGTTCATTAAGCTATCTAAATAATTATTTGCTATCAAATATTCTTTATCTGACAAATTCAAGCTGTACAACTGCTCATAGACTTTTTCATTTAATTTATCATCATTCTGATTTAATTTTATTGCTTCCTTTAACAATAAAGATGCTAAGTCAACATTACCTTTTTGAAACTGATTTGCAGCATAATAATATTTAATCTTTGCTGAGCTAAGAAAATTCCTTGGTCTATTTAATTCTGTTTTATAAAAGGACTCATCATATAAATCTTCATTAATCAAGCTCAATTTTAATTTAGCATCTAAATATATTTCTTCAAATTTTGATGCTTTTGTGCTAAGAGACTTTTCTAAGTATAAAGAAGTTGAATCATTTTCATTCAATTTGCTAAATGACTGAGCAATTATAAAGTTTATTCTTCTTATATCTTCATTGTTATTTGAAAATCTTAAAGCATGCTTTAAAGAAGATATAACTTTATTTAAATCATTCTTTCTTGAATATGCCTCTGCAATTATTTGATAAATAGTTGATTTTTCTGATTCTGAAATTTTAAACTTTTTCTGCTCTTTTTCAACAAATGATATTGAGCTTTCATACTGTTCTAGGTTAATAAAAATTAAGGCCCTATAAAAAAGTGCTTCAAACCAAAATTTAGATTTTTTATTTTGTTTGAGAATATAATTTAATGCTTGAATTGAAGATAAATATCTTTTATCATAAAATCGTGACTTTCCAAGTAGAAGGTATGCTTGATTTATGTATTCACTATCGATATTATTATCATCTCCCATCTTTTGAATAACTTTTATAGCTTTTTCCTCAGATTTTAAAAAGTTTTTAGAAGGATAATCAGGCAGTGTATTTGTGATGTTATTTTCTGTTAATACTGGAATTATTTCCCAGAAATTCTCATTATAAGATTCTTTTAATTGACTTATTCCTTCATCTAAAAAAAGTTCCCCGTTGTATAGTATATTATATTTTGAAGATACAGATTTGTATGCTTGGCATGATACAAGCATAAATATCAATATTATAAATATTTTATAATTTCTAAACATTTTTTTATAAACCTATTATTTTCATAATATTGCAATCAGAATGCCAGGTAATACAAAAGTAACTTTAATTTTAGATGGTGAAAAAAATGATTTCACCATGGAAAATGATAGCAATATATTAGATGAAGCACTGTCTAATGGAATCGATGTACCTTATTCTTGTCAAGGTGGAGTGTGTTTGACTTGTATGGGTAAGGTTAAGAAAGGAAATGTTGAAATGGAAGAAAACGGAATGCTTTCAGATGATGAAATTGATGAAGGACTAGTCCTAACTTGTATATCAAAACCTGCCTCAGACGAGATTATAATTGATTATGATGATGTTTAAACAATAATTTCGTTAACTCTTGCTAATATTTCTTCTACACTAATTGTCCTCATAGCATTCTCATACCCTTTAATCATTTTATTTCCATAAATTGAATTTGGAATTAGAGGATATTCTTCACGGTTAGCGCAGAATTGATTTTCAGTTTTATAATTGAATGTTGTAAATCCAGCATATGGATGCGTTAATCCCCATAATGTTACAACAGGAACATTGTATATCGATGCAATATGACCGTTAGCAGAATCCATGGAAATCATCAAATCTAAATTTGATATAAATGAAATTTCATTTTCAAATCCATTTAAAGCTTCACAAGAATAAACATTTTTAAAAGCGGATGACCATCTATTTATTGTCTCCATCTCAAGCTTACCATTACCAAACAAAATAATATTGTGTTTTTCTTGTAAATAAGAAACTATTTTTTGCATTAAATCTAATGGATACATTTTTGCAGCATGCTTTGCAAATGGTGCTATGCCTATTAACTTATTAGAATTAATTTGAAAATCTTCTTTGCTCACAAACAGCTTTTTTGAAGGAGGGTAAATATGATCTTTTGTAAGATCAATGCTATAACCTAACCTATTAAAAACCTCTTGATACAAAAAATGAACAGGTGTAAGGGGTTTAAAGATTTTATTAGACTCCCTAATTAAAGCCTTTCTTTCTTTTCTCTTTTTATTAATGACAGATACTTTTTTAAAAGACATCCTAAATAAAAAGGAAAGAACATTGGTTCTTAAAACCGAGTGTAAGTCTGCAATCCGTGATGGATTTAGTTCAAATAAATCTGAAAATAATTTAAACAATCCTAAAACTCCTTTGTGTCTATTTTTCAAATCAAGCTCAAAAATTTCTACATTTTTAAACTCTTCAAAAAAAGGCTTAAATTTTGGTCGGGTTACAAAAATGAATTTATTTTCAGGATATTTTTTTTCAAGACATCTAATTATTGGAACAGTCATTACGACATCCCCCATTGATGAAAACCTAAGAATTAATGTTTTACCATTAATCATCTTTTGAATAAAGTTCAGGATTTAAAGATTCATCATTATACATTTTCATTTGCTTATAAGTGGATATAATAACACTTCCTTTAGAAATATTTTCAAACAACTGATCTATTGCTTTGGATAAATTAATTCTTTGTGAAATGAGAGTGTCAAGCTTAGCTGTACATTTTTGTCTATGATCATGAGATGCTGACTTTCTGTTTGCCTCCTCATTCATATGGTATATCTTTAAGGCCAATATGGAGAGTCTGTCGATAGCCCAAGCTGGGGTTTCTGTATTTAAAATTGCATCATTTGATGGTGAGGAATTTGAAAAGTTTTTAAAGAAATAATCATCAAGCTCTTCAACAAAATCTGTTCTATCCTGATTACTTGAGTCAATCTTTCTCTTAATTTGAAGAGCCTCTTTTGGGCTAATATCTGGCTTTCTAATTATATCTTCAAGATGCCACTGTATAGTATCTATCCAGCATTTATCATATATCATTTTTTCAAATAATTTAGAATTTGAATAAGGATTAGTTTTTTTAGCCTGTACAAAGTCTTGCAAATGATAATCGTCAATTACTTGTTGAAAAATTGAATTACAAGTTTTGCTTATTGACATTATAAATTATTTGTTTAAATATATAAACTATAATTAAAATTAGACTAAATTTGTTTTGTAGAATTCATTATGGAATTTAAAGATTTATTTGAAGCAATTGAATTTTTATTCGTAGATGTTTTGTTAATACCATTTGATCTTATAAGGTTGGAAATATCAAACTGGATTATTCAAAATGCTCTTAATTTTACCTTTGTAATTATTATATCAGCAGCATTAATTTACTGGACTCTTGAATTAATAAAATATGATAAAAAGGGTGAAAAAAATAAAGACGTTACAGCACACTCTTTCTTATAGATCAAAACCAATATCCTGTCTATAAGTTTTACCTTCAAAATTTATTTTATCTATACTTTTATAAGATTTCTTCAATGCTTCTTTCATTGTTTTTCCAGATGATACAATAGAAAGAACCCTCCCTCCGTTAGTAACAATTTTACCATTATTGAAAGATGTTCCAGCATGAAAGATAATAGAGTCATCAACATCATTTAATCCTGAAATTTCAAATCCTTTTTTATAATCTTCAGGATAACCTTTGGATGCAAGCACTACATTAGTATAATATTCTGAATCAAACTCTAATTTAACTTTATCCAGGTTTTGATTTGTACATGAAATTAACAGGTCCATAAAATCATTCTTAATCCTGGGCAAGACAACTTGAGTTTCAGGGTCACCCATTCTCACATTATACTCAATAACCTTGGGCTGACCGTTGACATTAATTAGGCCAATGAATATAAAGCCAACATAATTTATTTTTTCAGAAATTAGTCCATTGATTGTTGGTTCAATAATATCTTTTTTGATTTTATTTTTTAAGTTTTCATCTAGAAAATCAACAGGTGAAATAGAGCCCATGCCGCCAGTATTTAAACCTTTATCAGCTTCGCCGATTCTTTTGTAATCTTTTGCATAAGGAAGTATTTTGTAATTAACCCCATCAAAAAGAACAAAACATGACATTTCTATTCCGCTAAGAAACTCTTCGATTACAACCTTTTCTGATGATTTACCAAACTTAGAGCCTAAAAGCATTTCCCTTAGGTTATTGACTGCATCAACCTTTTCATTTACAATTATAACTCCTTTTCCTGCAGCAGGCCCATCTGCCTTCAAAACATAAGGAGAATTATTTTTATTTATAAATTCAACACCCTCATCATAATTATTTTTATCAAAGGATTTGAAAGAGGCTGTTGGAATGCCATATTTTTTCATAAATTCTTTAGCAAATTCCTTACTTCCCTCAAGCATAGATCCTCTTTGTGAGGGACCTATAACTTTTACGCAATTAAGATCAGGATCGTTAATGATAAAATCATATAAACCATTAATTAAAGGAATTTCGGGTCCTACCAAAACAATATCGATAGAGTGTAAAATGATACATTCTTTGATAGACAAAAAGTTAGTAATATCTAGTTTAACAGAATTTGCAAAAGAGTTTATTCCAGGGTTTGCATTTGTAACAAAAATATTTACATCATGACCAGAATTAAATATTTTCCAAGCAA
This sequence comes from uncultured Bacteroidota bacterium, assembly GCA_902597545.1. Taxonomy (GTDB): domain Bacteria; phylum Bacteroidota; class Bacteroidia; order Flavobacteriales; family Flavobacteriaceae; genus Eutrophosalina. The sequence continues at coordinate 7,446 of CACJYD010000001.1, forward strand.
AAGCATTTTCGCGAGCACCAGAACCAATTATTAATAAATTCATAGTAGCAAAAATATAGTATTAATATAAATATATTATAAAATATATATCTTAATAATGATTCACTAATAAAATAAATGATGTGTAAAAATTAATGTTACAATTAAAAAAAACCTTAACTAATATGCTGATTATCAATATGATAAAAATAGAATACAAAAAAATGAACTAATTAAATTAATAATTTATATATATTTGCAATAAAGTTATGAGCTGGTTTGCTGCAAAAACAAAACAAAAAGGAGAATTCAAGGCTTTGAATTATTTTATTTCAATGGGAATAAATTGCTATGTCCCGTCATACGTAACCAAAAGGGTTTGGTCTGACAGAATTAAAAAGGTTACAGTGCCAGCAATAAGTGGTTACGTGTTTTTTGAACTAACTAAGATTGACTTTGGGCTAATTAATTTAAATCCTTTTACAAAAAATATTGTTAGAGGTATTGATGGGTTACCAGCCATTATAAAAAATGAAGAAATAACTAGCCTTAAAGACTATTTTGATGGAAAAATAATCGATTGTGATGTAAATTTAATTAAAGGGCAAAGAGTAAAGATAAATAAAGGTCCTTTTATTTTTAAAAAAGGCACAGTAAATAAAATTAGTTACAATAAAGTAATTATTAGTATTGAATCGATTAATATCAATTTGGTTCTAAACAAGTCTTCTGTTGTAGCTGCATAAAATATTAAAAAATGAACATATTAAGATGTGAGTTTATTGGCGAAGCTATGCGAGTTAAAAATTTTCTCTTTTTCTTTTTGCTATTAATACCATCAATACTTTTTAGTCAGGATATAAATATTCAATCTTTAAAATCAATGAAGAATGAAGATTTGAAAACATATCTCAATCAGGCACAAAAAGAAGGATACTCATTAGATCAAATAAAAATAATGGCAAAAGCGCAGGGAATTTCTGATTTTGAAATAGCTGAATTTGAAAGAAGGGCTACGGCATTAGGATTAAATGAGACGACAAATGATGTATTAACTGAAACTGAAGGTGCCAGCACCTCAATGTTTGGGTTAACAGAAATAAGTGAATCTGAAGAAACAATTTCCCCTGAAGAAATTATTTTTGGAGCTTCTTTTTTTAATAATCCTAATATCAGCTCTGCGCCAAGCTTAAACATAGCAACTCCTGAGTCTTATGAGCTTGGGCCTGGAGATGAATTAGCTATAAGTATTTGGGGGGCTGCACAAAATGAATATAATTCTAAAATAACCAGAGAGGGGTATTTAAAAATTGAGAGGATTGGCCCGGTTTATTTGAGTGGGTTGACAATTAGTCAAGCTAAATACAAATTAAAAGATAAACTATCTAAAATATATTCAGGATTAAATTCTAACTTCAACAAGGTCTTTTTTGATGTTACGCTACTAAATAGCAGATCTATTATTGTTAGTATTGCAGGTAACGTTGTTGGTCCTGGTACATACACTCTATCATCTTTAGCTAATCCTTTAAACGCTCTATATGCAGCTGGTGGGCCAAACGAAAATGGAACTTACAGAGAAATTGCAGTTATACGAGGAGGAAAGGAAGTTCATTCAATTGATTTGTATGATTATTTTATTAAGGGAGCTTTAAAAAGTTTTTCATTGAGAGATCAGGATATAATTCTTGTTCCTTCATACAAAAATAGACTCTTTTTGAGTGGAGAATTTAAAACAATTGGAGTATTTGAATTAAAAGACGGTGAATCAATTTCAGATTTACTGCTTTACAGTGGCGGGATTAGCAGTAAAGGATTAAAGAATCAAGTTTATTTGGAAAGGGTTGATGGGTACTCTAAATCTATATTTACCGTTGAGAAAAAAGATTTTAAAGAATTTATTTTAAATGACGGTGACACTGTAGAGGCAAGAGAAGTGGGAGATGAAATTAAAAATCTAGTTTCTATTGAGGGAGCGGTAATGATCCCAGGACGATATGAGTTAAATAAAAACTTAAACGTTAGGTCTCTTATTAAGTCAGCGGGTGGATTTAAAGAGAATGCCTTAAAAACAAGAGGATATATAATTAGAGAGGTTGATGGATTTCCTCAAGAGGCTAAAACAGTTGACTTAGAAGAAGCTTTAAGTCTCAACCAGAATTACACCTTGAGAAATAACGACAAACTTATTATTGCCTCAATTGAAGAGTTATCCGGTTCTAAATCAGTATCTATCAGTGGAGAAATTAATACTAGCGGTGATTATCCTTTTTTTAAAGGAATGACTTTAATAGATTTGATTTTAATGTCTAGCGGGATTACAGAAAAAGGTTCTTTTAAAAATATTACTATATACCGTTCAACATACGATGAAACCCAATTAAGCCCTGTCGAAACAATTAGGGTCTCCTTAAATGAAGGCTACAGCAATTTAAGTTCTGATCAAAATATTGAGCTTCTTGAAAATGACCTTGTTGTAGTTAGGTCGAAACTTGGTTATCAACCAAAAGAATTTGTTTCTGCCTCTGGTCTTGTTAAAAAACCTGGTAACTATGCCTTAAAGACAAATAATTACTCTGTTTTTGACTTAATAAAAGATTTTGAAGGCTTTTTGCCAAACGCAGAATTAAATGGTGTAAAACTAAAGCGTAAAGTTGAAGTTGAAGTAATTAATGATTTAATTAAGAACATAAACGATACAAACAATGATGAAACAATTGATTTGGATGAATTCATAGAAATAGGTCTAAATATTGACAGAATTATTAAATCCAATGGGCTTTTAAATGAGTATAACTTAACGCTGAAACCAGGTGATGAAATAATTGTTCCAAAATCAGATAACTCAATTGAAGTTTCAGGCTCTGTTCAAAAAGCAACTGCTATGACATACAAGAAGGGCCTAACTACAAGTGCGGCAATAAACGCCGCAGGTGGGTTTGGATTAGACGCAAAAAAATCTCGAGTTTATGTTGTTTATCAAAATGGAAGTATTAAGAGCACTAAATCTTTTTTAATATTTAGAAAATACCCAAAACTTTTGCCAGGATCAAAAGTGTTTGTTCCAAAAAAAGCCGAAAACAATAATAAAACCAGTGTGGGAGAAATTGTTGGCTATACAACCAGTTTGGTTTCCATAATAGCCTTAATTAAATCATTATAAATGGATAATAATTCCGATGAAATAGACCTAATAGAGCTATTAAAAATAGCTTGGAATGGGAGAAAACAAATAATAATAATATCATTTGTTTTTGTATTGGTTGGTGTTGCTCTCGCTTTGCTTTCTCCAATTGTTTACACCTCGAGTACAACATTTATTAATAGTCAAACAGAATCTTCTTCAGGTTTAGGATTAAGTGGAGTTGCATCTCTTGTTGGTGTAAATCTCGGAAGCATGAGCTCTGGAAGTGAAATTCCACCATCAATGTATCCTCAAATAGCAGAAAGTGTACAGTTTAAAAGAGATTTGTTAAACAGCTATATCGATGAAAAGGAACAAATTAAGCTTGAAGACTTTTTAGCAAATTACAATGACATTGAAAAGTCACTAACTGAAAATAAAAATAAGTTGTTTATTTCTGAATATGAAGATAAATTATTTAATGTCATAAATGATGTTATTTCGATTAGTGTAAATCAAAAAGATGGGTTTGTTACAATTTTAGCTAATATGCCTGAAAGTGAATATGCGGCAAACACATGTATTAATGCAAGAGAAATTTTACAGGAAACTGTTATTAATAATAAGATAAAAAGCGCTAAACAAAAGCTTGAATACAGCGAAAAGCAGCTAACCTCTAAAAGAATCGAGTTTGAAGAAATACAAAATAAATTGGCTTATTTTAATGACTCTAATTTAAATTTAGTTACTTCTTCAGTTATAAATGAAAGAGAAAAGCTAGAGGCTGAGTTTCAAATAATTAATGCGGTAATGATTGAGCTATCAAAACAGGTCGAGCAAAGTAAGCTTCAAGTCAGTGAGGACACCCCTGTTTTTTCTATTGTAAAGGAGGCTAGTATGGCAGTTAAAAGATCCTCACCTAAAAGAACCCAAATGGTCTTAATTTTTGGCTTTATTGGATTGGTAACTTCAATTTCATATACACTTATTAAAAGTCCTATAGCACAGATTTTAAAAGAAATTAATTCCTAAAAAGAAAAGTAAAAAAACTTATTTTTCTCTTAATTATTGAAGAATCAGCCTTGTAAGCTTTTAACCGATTATCCTTAGGTAATTTAGTTTCAATAATACATTTTTCGTTTTTTGTAAGTATAAAAAGTTTTTTGTTTAAATCCATAACAAGCTTATTTCTCAAAGACGTGAAGTGTGACTTGGCAAATTGTTGATCAGAAATTATTCGGTTAACTTGAGGGACTGTAATAAATGGGTTTTCAGATAAATATGATATTAAGGATTGCTCATTACTTGTTATTGAAACAGACTCATTGTTAAAGTAAACCCTATTTTCGTCATACAGAATTAAACCTTTAATAAAGTCTTTAAATGAAAACATCTTTAAAATAATCCAAAAAACCAAAGCAATAAAAAACCCAAAAAAAATGTATTGTTCCACTGAGATTTCTCTATTCTCAGCTAGTAGTGAAAAGGTTTCAGACTCAAAGTTTTTGTCAATAGATTTTAAATCAAAAAACTTTAAATATTTTGTCCCGTTAATATTTGAAATATAAAATAATTTTTGACGTTTAATAAAAGTTGGAAACTTATTGTCAATGCCCAAAAAAAAGTTTTTTTGATAGTAGTTGGTTGCTTTAAGTGTGTTAAAATTAATTATGGTAAGATTATCATTGTCAATTAAAAAAATATTGTCATCAAGCTTTGGTTGTGAAAACAAAGAATATTTAGTTTTAAGCTTTTTGTTAACATGTCCTAAGCTGATAAATTCTTTGTTTATTAAGTCAAAATAGAAAATATCTGAAAATGATTCATCTTGATTAATTGTTCCCGCAGAACCAGATCGACCACCAAATACATAAAGCTTATCATCTAATAAATTATATATTGGCTTCCATCTACCTGGTGGTAAATACTTACTATTATTATAAAAAATATCCCATTGCTTAATATTTTCATCAAAAAATGTAATAAAATTTTTAAATGACCAAAAGCCATATCCACCATATATATGAACTTTGTCTTTGTAAACAAAACGAGCTCCTCCAAATTGATTTTTATGCAATGTAGAATTATCAATCCTAATAAAATTATTTCCAGATCTTTTAAAAACTGGTCCTGCACCATTGGATATTATGTATAAATCATTTCCAACTATTTTAGTAAAAAAATTAGCATGGTTTAATTCATCTATTTCTTTTATTTGTTTTTTAAAAGAATCATCAATGAGTGGAGAATATTCCCACTTAGATTTATATTCATATACTCCATTTACAGTAATCAAAATAGGGTTGTTAAATTTAGATTTGGCAAATAAAAAATTTTGAACTGAATCATTAACTGGAAGCTGAGATTGAGAATAAACTATTTTAATAGAAATAAGAATAAATAAAAATATTAGTCTCACATTTTCTAAAATAATAAATTTTGAACTTTGAATTAATTTTATTGGAACTTTTGTTTGCAATAATAGGACTTAGCACATCATATTATTTGAATGGATACTTATATGCTGCTTTTAGATCTAATAAAATGTATGACCCTATAGTATCTCGCTCTTCACATAATGAAAAAGCTACTAGGTCTGGGGGAATGGCACTCTTTTTTACTTTTTGTATTTGTTATGGTTTAGGAAAGGCCATATACTCAATGAGTGTTGATTTGTATGCCTTAATTGCTTGGATTTTTATTGCTCTTACAGGCATGGCAGATGATTTCTTTTCGATAAAGTACAGGGAAAAGTTCTTTCTTCAGGTTTTTGCAGCTATTGTTATGCTACAGAGCGGTATTTACATCGACTCTTTTCATGGTGTTTTTGGAATTTATGAAATTCCGATTTGGGCATCATATATTATCTCAATTTTTGTGTTTATTGTAATAGTAAACGCATTTAATCTGATTGATGGAATTGATGGCTTATCTGCTCTTTTATCAATTAAATTTTTTCTTTTAGTTGCTGGAATTATAACAATTTCTTCAAAAGAAATGTTCCTAGTAATTCCATCTATTGTTGGTGGTATAACCGGTTTTTTATTTTTTAATTTTAACCCTGTAAAAAAGGTTTTTCTTGGGGATACTGGAGCTCTTCTTCTTGGGTCTGTAATTGCGTTCTTCATTTTTTATATTCTAAATTCAAATAGTTATATAATTACAGATGACTTTATTTCAAGACCTTTAATGGTAATTTTACTAATTATCTACCCTCTTGCAGATACTTTAAGGGCATCATTAATAAGAATGTATAAAGGCAAATCTCCATTTCTAGCAGACAGAGTACATTTACATCATAGACTAATAGATAAAGGCTACAGCCACTGGGGAGCGTCATCTTTAATATTAGGTCTGTCTATCACTGTGGTAATGGTAGGAGTATTTGTTTCTTCATTATCAATAAGTCTAACGGCTTGCTCACTCATCATATTAGTTTATTTAGCTATACTTTATTACATATTCTTTAATTAAATGAAAAATTTAATTCTGTTTTTATTTTTATCATGGGCTTCATTTTCTCAGACAATAGAAAACGATGATTATTTGATTATTGAAGGTGAAAGCTCAAAATACTTTTATATTTTAACTAAAGATGGATATTATATTTCAGAGCTGGCAGGTAAGATTACTTTTAAAGAATACACAAAAGAAATTCCAAAATCTTTAAATGTCCCTGTAAGCACTTTAATTCCACTATTACACAACTCCCAAACATATCTTTTATATCCTGGTGGAGGGCTATTATACACTTTTTCTGATGGGTCTATTAGTAGAATTGACAGGTCATTCCCTCACAGAAATCAATATGGCGCTTATTTCTTCTCTTACAAAGAGAATGTTTTCTTAATTGGCGGCTATGGATATTGGCAAACAAAATCGATAATAACAAAATTTAACTTTAATAGCGGAGATTGGGAATTAGTTAACACTAAGGGTCAGCAACCTGTTGGTATTGACCAAGGAACATATTTTATTGAAGACAATAAGCTTTATGTGTTTGACTTTGTGTCTAGGGAAATCAATACCCAAAAAGAAAAAAGAAATGAGAATCTTTATGTTTTGGATTTAGATAGTTTTGAATGGAAAAAACTCGGTGTAATTAATGACACTGTTGATTTAATTAATGTAAAAAATAAAGGCGTGAAGCGCTTCTTTAAGTTTGAGGATAAATTAATTTTTAGCTATTCAAATAATCCAGGCTTTTTTTTAGTAGACATACAAAATAATTCTTTTCAGAGCTTTAAAGATGAAATATTATTTTATAAATCTGATAACCAATTTATAATCAAAAATAATCGCCTGATAGGCCCAATTAAAAACACATTGACAGGTGAATCAGCATTTGAAAAATTTGACTTAACTAATATTACCAATTACCCTATTGATGAAGTATCCTATTTTTTTAGAGATAAAGAAGAGTTTTTTCAATATGTATATTTTGCTTTGTTCTTTCTCATAGTTCTAATAATAATATTAAGCTTATATTATAAAAGGATAGCTCAAACGTATATAATTGATGAAAGCTCTATTTCAATTTCTGGTGTATCTCACAAATTATTGCCAATTGAAATAAGTATACTGACTTTATTTTCTAAAGACAAAAAAGTTTTAAACTCTAAATTGATGGAGCTGTTTGTGAGAGATGATAAAACAAAAGATTATGCTGTAAAAAGAAAAAATAAGACTCTTGCTGCACTTAAAACTAAGCTCTTTAACCTTTATAACATTAGTTTTATTGAAAAACAAAAATCTAAAGGTGATTCGAGACATCTAACTTATTTATTGAACAAAAAAATTAGAATAATTCAAGAAACTATTGATTAAAAAAATTATTTAAACCATTAACAAAATCTCTATTATTTGAAAGTTTTGGCACCTTATTTTGTCCTCCTAGTTTTCCAATTGAACTCATATATTTATTAAACCCTCCTTTTTTAACAGCAATTATTTTCAAAGTTTTTAAAACCCCTCCTTTTACAAGATCTTTATAGTAAATATTTTTTTGTTGCATACTTTTATCTAGTGCCTTCTCGGCAAAACCGATATCAATATTTTCATTTTCGAACTCAATCCACCACTCATGATGAGGAAGTCCTTTTTCAGGATTAATCATCGGTGCGACAGTAAATTCTCGAACATTTATTTCTTTTATTTCGCAAAGCTCGGAAATGGATTTTTCAACCTCCTCAGAAATAACATGCTCTCCAAAGGCTGATATGAAATGCTTGTATCTTCCCGTAACTAAAATTTTAGGTGGATCCAAAGACGTAAACTTAATAGTGTCACCTGTGTTATAAGCCCATAAGCCTGCATTATTTGAAATAATTAATACATAATTAGTTCCAATTTTAACATTGCTTAAGTTATATCTTTTAGCGTCTTCATTTTCAAATTCATTTGTTTTTATAAACTCATAGTAAATACCTGAATTATATTGTAAAAGCAATGATTTATCTAATTGAGAGTTTTGATATGCAAAAAACCCTTCAGAAGCAGGATAATATTCAATAGTGTCAATTTGTCTGCCAATTAATTTTTTAAAAGTATTTTTATATGGCAAAAAATTTACTCCACCATATATATATAAATTAAATTCATTGAATAATTCAGCTAAGTTTTTCTTTTTTGTTTTCTTTAAAATATTCTCAAAGTACATTTGAACCCATGATGGTATTCCGCCTATTACTGTCATATTTTCATTAATGGTTTCTTCACATATTTGATCAACTTTCAACTCCCAATCTTCTATGGAATTTGTTTTAAAAGTTGGCAAATTATTTTTTCTCAAATACTTTGGAACATGATGGGCAACTATTCCTGAAAGCCTTCCTTCAAGAATGCCATTTACACTATTTAAAATGGGTGAGCCTTGTATAAAGATTGTTTTACCATTCAAAAAATTTGTTTTACCAGTTTCATATATGTAAAAAAGCAACGCATTTCTAGCAGATAAGATATGATTGGGCATAGATTCATTTGTGATCGGAATTTGTTTAACCCCGCTTGTAGTGCCAGATGTTTTGGCTAAATATTTAGGTTTTCCAGGCCATAAAACATCGAGCTCTCCTTTTTTTATTCTTTCGACATATTTTTTTATTTGTTCATAGTTTCTAACTGGAACTTTTTTTATATAATCATCATGAGTTTTTATTTCATCAAAATCATGATCAATTCCAAAAATTGTTTTTTTACCTTTTTTTATAAGATATTCTAAGGTTTTATTTTGTAATTCCGACGCTTTGTGATAGGACCTCTTAATTTTATTTACAATAAAAAATGCAAATATTTTTGCGAAAAATCTCTTAAACAATAACATCTTAAAAGCTAATTAAATCCTCTGGATTCAAGGGGCCTTGAGAGTCCCATATTTCAAAGTGCAAGTGAGGCCCTGTGGTTAAATCTCCAGTATTTCCAGAAAGTGCAATTACCTCGCCAGACATTACAAAATCTCCTTTTTCAACCTTTATAGATTCATTGTGTTTGTAGATGCTAGTCAGTTTATTTTTATGGTGAACTACTACTGTATATCCAAAATTGAGAGTCCATGCTGAAAAAATAACAATTCCATCTGATACTGATTTTATTGGGGTTCTTTCTTTTAAAACTACATCTACTCCAAAATGACCATCTGAGAAATTGAAACCCTCTGAAATTAATCCACTAGCTGGGCTTACAAGACCTATTGATATTTCATTATTTTCTGATTCAATAATATTGAAACGATCCTCAGTTTCTACTATTTTTCTAAGAATTGAATCTTCAATATTAATATTGACTTCTAACTCATTTAGATCGATATTTTCTAGTTTTTCATTATCCGCATAAACACTAACAAACTCATCTCCATTTATGGTGCTTGAAAAGGACTCTAGGAATTGTTTATTTTTTTGCAATGAAATCATAATAGAATCTATTTTATCAAGATTTTGAATTGCTTGTATTCTAATTTTTGTTGTGTCATAGCCTGGTATATACTCTCTAACTGGGGTATAGAAAATAAATAATGTAGTGATCAAAATAACAAAAAGAGCAATAGATGATATTGCTAAAAAAATATTTCTTTTAGAGAGGCTAAGGGCAAACTTTTCCTCATATGAGTCTTCTTTGACAACAGCAAGCCTGTATTTACTTCTTACTTGCCTCTTATTGGTTTTAGCTTTTGACATCAAGGCAAATATAGCAATACCAATATTTATTATATTTAATATATAACTAGTTTAATTTTTTTTACATTTGTTTAAAGTAATTTAATCTATATGTCTTTAATAAGTCTTGTTGCAATAGGTCCTTGGCAAATTTTAATTATTGTCGTAGTAATCCTATTTCTCTTTGGTGGTAAAAGAATTTCTGAATTTATGGGTGGATTTGGAAAAGGAATAAAAGAATTCAAAAAAGAACTTAAAGATGATGAAGAAACGGGTTCTGACTCTGAATCAAAATAATCTCAATCTTTTTTATAAATTTTAAGTGACTTAATAATAGCTTCTAATTCTATTATATTATCCCTTTTTCTTTCTGATGGTGAAAAGACAAAGCCTTCTAGGTAGATCCTCCGTTTATTAAGGGTATCTTTAATAATATAGTTTATAAATGGTCCCCCCATAAAATCACCATTTACCTCCCATGTTCCTCTGGTTTCACTAGAGTTAAATTGCTTGATTTTTGTTTGGATAAAAAAGGGCTCATACGCTTGTTCAGTAATCATGTAGCTGTTTTCAAGCCTTCCTGGAATATATCGTTTAGAAATTGAATCTCTTGTCTTTATGACTCCTCTCAAACTCATTTCATCCAAAGAATTGAGCTCAGATATAATAACATTTGATGTGCCATATTTGGTTGGTTTTTGATACCATAAAAAGTCTTCTTCCTTTTTAAATAAACTGTATGCTGACGGCATCGTTAACTCAATATTAAATTGATCTTTAATCTCTGAATCTATTAAAACTGATTGTAAAATTCTTCTTTGATTTTCAACAACCTCCCCTTTGGAAAAATAAGAAATGCCTGTCTCTTTTGAGGATTTAAGTTGTTCTAAAATTTCCGTTTGATTTGTTCCAGAAATTTCTAAAAATACTTGAGGCCTTGCATATTTATTTATAGTAATACTAGAACCTTTTGATTTTCTTTTGTTAATATAAATTATATTTCTTCCTGTTCTTGCAAAACCTGAAAAAGTATTATAGTCAATTTGGCTTAGAGAAAATCTTTCCTCAACCTGAGGTAACCCTAAATATTCATCAGCATATAAATCTCTTATTGTTTTTCCAATTTCAGACTCCCAGTCTTGCTTATCAAGAACCACTGAAACAGAGTGTAATCTTCCAGAGGAAAGGGGCTTATAGTTTGTATTACTATTCTCACAGGAAATAATAAAAAAAGATAATACTAGAATTATAGTTAATGATTTCATGATAATAATGCATTTATTCCAGGAAGAGTTTTTCCTTCTAAACTTTCGAGCATTGCCCCTCCACCTGTAGATACATAACTCATATTGTTTTGAATTCCAAAAGCCTTAACAGCAGCAACAGAGTCTCCTCCACCGACCAATGAAAAGGCTCCTTTATCTGTGCTTTCTGAAATGTATTTTCCGAGTGCTTTTGTACCGTTTGAAAAATTTGGAAATTCGAAAACACCAACAGGGCCATTCCATAAAATTGTTTTTGATTTTAAAATTACTTTCTCAAAGCTCTTTAAAGTGTTAGGTCCTGCATCCATTCCTTGATAATCATCACCAATATTCATAATATCAAAAACCTCACTACTTGAATTATTATCAAAATCCAATGAACAAATTGCATCAAGTGGCAGGTGAATCTTTACATTATTCTTTTCTGCCGATTTTAAAATATCTCTACAAATATCTATCATTGAGTCTTCACAGATTGATTTTCCAATGTTACCACCTAGTGCTTTAGAAAAAGTAAACGACATACCCCCTCCTATTATGATGTCATCGACTATTTTAATTATGTTTTTTAATATAGGAATCTTGGAAGAAATCTTGGCTCCGCCAAGAATAGCAAGTATGGGTTTTTGTCCTGAACTCATTACTTTTTTGATAGCTAATACTTCTTTTTCAAGCAATTTTCCAAAAAACTTATTTGTGAAAAACTTTGATATAATCGTTGTTGATGCATGAGCTCTATGGGCAGTTCCAAATGCATCATTTACATAACAGTCACCTAATTGTGAAAGCTGCTTCGCAAAATTAAGGTCTCCTTTTGTTTCTTCTTTATGAAATCTTACATTCTCTAATAATAAAATTTCTCCAGGTTTTAAATTTGAAGCCTTTAGAGTTGAATCTTCCCCAATCACATCATTACTTAATAGCACTTTTTTGTCAAGAACCTTTTTAACTGAATCAATTATTTTCCTCATAGAAAATTCATCTTGAAAACCATTAGGTCTTCCAAGATGAGAAACCAAAATACACGAGCCTCCATCCGAACAAATCTTATCAATGGTTTGTTTTGCAGCTTCAATCCTGCTTGAATCGGTAACTGTATTCTTGTCAATTGGAACGTTGAAATCAACCCTAATTATTACCTTTTGATTACAAAAATTAAACTGATCGATTGTTCTCATTATATATTCTCAAATATATGGCATTTGTAACATTTTAATATTATTTTTAATTCAATAATGGAAGCAGATAAAGAACTAAAATCAATTATTAATTCGGGTAGAATACCCAACGCTTTTCTTTTTGAAGGGCCTGCAGGATCTGGTAAGTTAAAATCAGCTATTGAGTTTGCTCAAAGCCTTTTTATGCTCAATTCATCTAACAAAAATTTAAATACAAATTTTAGTACAAATCTAGCTCACCCTGATTTTCATATAATTTTTCCTATACCAAACTCAGAAAAAAAAGCTGAAAATTCATGTGATTTTTATTGCAAAGATTGGATTGAATATGCTGTGTCAAATAATTTAGAAATAAACATAAAAGGATGGAATGATAAGCTTGATATAAAAAAACAACCACAAATAGGAATAAATACTATTTCAACTTTATACAAGAAATTATCGTTGTCATCTTTTGCATTAGGGTATAAGGTTGTTCTTTTTTGGATGGCCGACAGAATAAACAATGAAGCAGGCAACAAACTATTAAAATTGGTTGAAGAACCGGGAAATAAAACTGTATTTATTTTTATAACTGAGGATAGGGACTCAGTATTAAAAACGTTAGACTCTAGATGTCAAAAAATTTATTTTACGAATAAAAGTGGGACAATCTTTATTAACAATGATTTTTATGAAAACTTATTTAGCGAATTAACAAGGAACGCATTTCAAGCAAAAAGCAATAAAGAAAGTTTAGCTAATCTTGTAAAATGGTCTGAGACAACATCAAAATTAGACCGAGAAGAAATTAAAAGCTTTTTAAAATACTCCAATGAAATATTTAGGCAAGCTTATTTGAATAACATTGGACTGCAACAGTATGTTAAATTTAAATCTGAATTCAAATTTAACTTTGAAGCTTTTTCAAAATATGTTAATGATAAAAATATTGAGCAAATAAGTGGTCTTTTTGAAGAAAGCCATTATCACATTAAAAGATGGGCAAATAACAAAATGGTGATGACAAACCTTGCATTTGACCTTACTAAATTAATTCACATATAATTGTTGTATTTACAACACTTTGTTTTTTAAAAAACTTCTATATTTTTACTTTAACAACGGAAAAACTTTTTTTAAATTAAACCTTAGCTAGCAATACCAAAAGCTCTTAAAAGCTCTCTAAATTGCTTTTTTAAAAATAAATGCGCTTGAGCTATAGTTTGAATTGAAAAGACCCATGACATTTGAGATTAAGCCAATAAACATCCCAAACAAAAAATACAATTTGTTGTTTTTATATTTTTCCGAAATCATAGAAATGTAAAAAGCATCTAGATAAAGAGGATGTGTATTAACCAGCTTAAATCCAAAATCCGCCATAACCGATTTTAGTCCATTTGGTGAAAAATGAAACCTATGTCTTGGCACATCGAATGCCGCCCAGACTGATCCATAATACCTTGCGTCAAAAGACAAATAATTTGGCAAAGCAATTAAGACCTTAGCATTTTTTGATGTTAAAGATTTTAAACTATACAAAACAGATTCATAATTTGAAACATGCTCCAAAGAATGCCAAAACATAATGAAATCTATTTTTTTAGTTAGCTCTTCAATAGACCTATAATGTTTTATATTTTGCTTCTTTAATTTGGAAATAGCCAGCTCGTTATTTTCAACACCAAAACAGTTATAACCTTTATTTAAAAGCTTTAAAACAAAGTCTCCTTTTCCACAACCAAAGTCAACTATATTAGACTTGTGATTTATGTGTTTTTCGACCATCTTATACTTACTAGAAAGCATTAGTGTTGATGCTTTTGAATAAATTTTTCCAAAAAATGAATTGGATTTTGAGTGAGACAAATATTTGTCCGAGTTATAATATTTTTGTAATTCCTTAGAATTTAGGTTTGGCTCTGTTTTTAGAACACCTGGCTTATAGCCAGAAACAACAAAACTTTCTTTGCTTAAGAAATGGTCTTTTATTTTAATTGGTGTTTTCATAGATATTGTTCCACGTGAAACATTATCTGCCCATGTGAACCAGCATTGATGAAATATCGCTAGGAGATACACCGCTTATTCTAGAAGCCTGTGACAAAGTTTTAGGTCTAATTTCCTCAAGCTTTGCTCTAGCCTCTGACGACAGAGATTTTAATTTATTGTAGTTAAACTTAGACGGAATACTTATGTTTTCTAAATTTTGAAGTTTTTCAGCATTTACCTTTTCTTTTTCAATGTAGCCAGAATACTTGACTTGAATTTCAACTTGTTCTATAATGTCCTCGCTAAGACTATTCTCTTTTACATAAGATGAAACTTTACTTAGCTTTAAAATGTCTGCTGAAGTAATGTTTGGTCGAGCATATATTTTTCTAAGCTTCATTGATTGAGTTATCAAAGCGCTATTTTTTTCTGCTAAGATTGGGTTCACTTCTTCAGGAACGACACTAAGATTAGTAAGAAAATCGATAAAAGATTGTGTTTGTTTTTTCTTTCGATTAACAAGGGCCAGACGATCCGAACTCGCGAGGCCTATTTTATGTGAGAGCTCTGTAAGCCTTAAATCAGCGTTGTCTTGACGAAGGAGCATTCTAAATTCTGCTCTTGATGTAAACATTCTGTAAGGCTCATCTGTTCCCTTAGTAATTAGGTCGTCTATTAAAACCCCAATGTACGCCTGATCTCTATTTAATATAAAAGGATCTTTTGAGTTAATTTTTAAATGGGCGTTAATGCCAGCCATCAATCCCTGAGACGCAGCCTCTTCATAGCCTGTAGTTCCATTAATTTGCCCGGCAAAGAATAAATTGTCGACAAGCTTTGTTTCCAATGAATACTTAAGTTGAGTTGGTGGAAAATAATCATATTCAATAGCATACCCGGGTCTAAACATCTTAACTTCTTCAAAACCTGGGATTGAACACAAGGCTTTATATTGCACGTCCTCCGGCAATGAAGTAGAGAAACCATTAACATAAACCTCCACAGTACTCCAGCCCTCAGGCTCTACAAATATTTGATGTCTTTCTTTTTCAGCAAAGCGGTTAATTTTATCCTCAATGGAAGGACAGTACCTAGGTCCTACGCTTTTTATTCTCCCATTAAACATTGGGGAACGATCGAATCCTTCTTTTAATAGGTCGTGGGTTATTGAACTGGTATAAGTTATGTAACAACTTCTTTGTTTTGACAATTTTGGAGTAGAAGGTAAAAATGAGAACTTGCCAGGGTTTTCATCTCCAGGCTGCTCTTCCATCTTATTATAGTTCAAAGATCTTCCATCAACTCTTGGGGGTGTGCCTGTTTTCATTCTGCCTGACTTAAAGCCTAATGAAGAAAGATTTTCTGTAATTCCGAATGAAGCTTTTTCGCCTACTCGTCCGCCACCAAAATTCTTTTCACCTACATGAATTAATCCATTTAAAAAAGTACCATTAGTCAAAATAACAGATTTAGAGTATATTTTTAAGCCCAATTGCGTTACGACTCCACAGATAGAGTTTTTATCAACCAACAGGCCAACAACTGAATCCTGGTAAAAATCAAGATTAGGTGTTTGTTCAAGCATTTCTCTCCACTTAGCAGAAAAGACCATTCTGTCGGACTGTGCTCTAGGACTCCAGACTGCGGGTCCTTTAGACTTGTTAAGCATTTTAAATTGTATTGCGGAAAAATCTGTTACAATTCCACTATAACCACCTAGAGCATCAATCTCTTTAATAATCTGGCCCTTAGCGATACCACCCATAGCTGGGTTACAAGACATTTGAGCAATATTTTGAAGAGACATGGTAATAAGAAGGGTTGAAGATCCCATATTAGCGGATGCAGCAGCAGCTTCACTTCCCGCGTGGCCTGCGCCAACAACTATAACATCATATTTTTCATTAAACATAACTACTGTTTCACGTGGAACATCTCTAAAGCAGAGTCCTCTTTTTTTCTAATCAAAGATTTTTCATCATCAGTCTTATCATTAAAACCCATAAAATGTAAAACGCCGTGTATTATAACTCGCTTTAACTCATCATCAAATAATGAAGAAAAAGTATTGGAATTATCTTTAACCCTGTCAACTGAAATAGCAATGTTTCCTTTAATGAGGTTTTTGTTAGACTCGTCAAAGGAAATAACATCTGTATAATAATCATGATTTAAAAACTTGATATTCATGGATTTAAGGTCCTCATCGTTAAAAAATGCAAATACAAGCGAATCGATAGTGAAGCCTTCTTTTTGACAAAAGGAATTTATCCAAGATGTAATCTTAGCTTCATTGTTGATCCTAAAATCAGTGTTATACACAAATTCAACGTTCATAATTTGATGCAAATATAGGCTTAGTAATGAAAAAGAAAAAAAAGACAATTTTTATATATTTGCTTCGTGAAAGACCTAAAGTATCTTTTTGCATATACAGTTCCGTTGGCTACGCTAATATCTTTTAACTCATTTGGCATAGGCACCTACACAGCTGTGTTTTATGCTTTTGTTGTTCTGCCTGTTCTTGATGTAGTGTTAGGGAAAAGCTCAAATAACTTAACTGAATCCAAAAGAGAAGAGAAAAAATTAAATAAAATTTTTGACTGGATGCTGTACATAAACCTTCCAATTGTATACATATTAATGGTATATGGCTTTAACAAAGTTTCAAGCATAGATTATACTATCACTGAAAAAATAGGTTTATATCTTTCGGGTGGAATACTCCTTGCTACCAATGGTATTAATGTAGCTCATGAGCTATGTCACAGAAGAAAATATTACGAAAAATTTATCGGAAAAGCTTTGTTTTTACCTTGTTTGTACATGCATTTTTATATAGAGCACAACTTTGGACACCATGTCAATGTTGGAACTCCTAAAGATGGGGCAACAGCAAAATACAAGCAAAGCGTTTATTCCTTTTGGATAACGTCTGTTTCAAAACAATATGTTGATGCATGGAAAATGCAACTTAAGCTTTTAAAGGGTAGAAAAAATCATTTCTTCTCAACAAAAAACGATATGCTCTGGTACCACATTATTCAACCAGCTTATTTATTAATGGTGTTGTTTTTATTTTCTATTAATGCCTTTTGGTTCGCATTAATTTGTGGAATTATATCTTTTCTTTTTTTAGAGTGCATTAACTACATTGAGCACTATGGTTTAAAGAGATTTATGACTGCATCCGGAAGGTATGAGAGGGTTGAAGCTCACCATTCTTGGAATTCTAACCACAACATTGGAAGGATAGTTCTTTATGAGCTAACAAGGCATAGTGACCACCACTATAAGGCTTCAAAAAAATATCAAATACTGGACTCATACGACAAAAGCCCTCAGCTACCATTTGGATATCCTGCATCGATACTATTAAGTCTTGTTCCGCCCTTATGGTTTTATTTTATTAATCCTTTGGTGCCAGCCAAAATGAAAGGTGAATGAAAAATCAAATTAGGTTACGGTTTGCGCCTAGCCCGACAGGACCATTACACATTGGAGGACTACGCACAGCGCTGTTCAACTATTTATTTGCTAAAAAAATGGGGGGAGAATTGGTGCTTAGAATTGAAGATACTGACAAAAAAAGAACTGTTAAAAAAAGTCAAAAACATATTGAAGAATCCCTAAGTTGGTTAGGAATAGATTTTGACGAATCCACGTCAAAAGGTGGTGATTATGGGCCCTATAATCAAAGTGAGAGAGGATCAATATATATAAAGTATGTAAACGAACTGGTTGAAAAAGGTTTGGCATATTATGCTTTTGACACAACAGAAGCATTAGACTTAGAGAGAAAAAGTCATGAAAAAAAGGGGAAGACCTTTATTTACAACTCACATAATAGAGAAAAAGGCAGACTTGTCAACTCACTTGTTTTAAGCGAAAAAGAAACTCAAGAAAAAATTAAAAAAGGTCAATATGTTATAAGGTTTAAAACTCCTGCTGATAAGGTGATACATTTTGAAGATATTGTTAGGGGTAAACTTTCTGTTTCTACAAGGGACATTGATGATAAAATTTTATTTAAGTCTGACGGGATGCCAACCTATCATTTAGCAAATGTCGTAGATGATCATCTTATGAAAATAAGCCACGTGATAAGGGGAGAAGAATGGCTGCCATCATTAGCTTTACATAATTTAATTTACAATGCTTTTGGCTGGGCATCACCAAAGTTTGCTCACCTACCTTTAATATTAAAGCCAACTGGTAAGGGGAAACTTTCAAAGAGAGATGGTGACCAATTTGGATTCCCTGTATATGCAATAAACTGGTTGGAGGAGAAGCTTTATAAAGGATTTAAAGAGTCGGGGTTTTTAGCTTCTGCTCTAATAAACTACATGGCATTTTTAGGATGGCGGCCACAGGGCGAGAACGAAGTTTATTCAATGTCAGAATTGATAACGGATTTTAGCCTTAATAACATCAATAAGGCAGGTGCAAAATTTGATCCTAAAAAGCTATTGTGGGTCAACGCTCAACATATTCAAAAAACCAACATTAAAGATTTAATCGAACTGTGCTCTTCAAAAAACACTGACATAGAAAAAGGTGTGTTTGATAGGTTTTTAGAGATTGTTCGCCCTAGACTTGAGACAATTGACGGACTTAAAAAGAAGTTTCTATATCTGTTTGAAAGGCCAGGTATAAACAAAGACCTTGTCAGTAAAATGTCATCTAAAGAAACAATTAGTGCTATAAACGATTTTATTACTGAACTAAAATCAAATAAAGCAAATAAAGCACAAAGCTTAAAAGAGATGTTGTCTAAGTCTGTAGAAAGATCAGGGGCCAAATTTGGAAAAACTTTGGGGTTTTGCAGGGCGTCAATTGTTGGCAAAATGGAGGGTCCAGATGTTTTTGAAATGATGGAGTTTATTGGCAGTGAAGAAACTCTTGACAGGCTTACATTATGCGTGAATATTTAACATAAGCGTAATCTTTACCTATAGCATATAATCTGTTTTTTTCGTAAATTAATAAGAAAAACATGTTATACTATATTTTTATAATTCTATTTATTGTACTAGTGCTTTTTGGCACTTTATTTATTGTTAAACAACAGTCTGCAGCTGTTGTTGAACGATTCGGAAAATTTATCAGCGTTAGACAGTCGGGGCTTCAGATTAAGATTCCAATTGTTGACAGGGTAGCGGGAAGATTGAGCTTAAGGGTTCAACAACTTGATGTTGTGGTAGAAACGAAAACAAAAGATGATGTTTTTGTTAAGGTAAAAGTTTCTGTACAGTTTAAAGTGATAAAAGACAAAGTATATGATGCTTTTTACAAACTGGACTTTCCACAAGACCAGATAACATCTTATGTTTTTGATGTTGTTCGTGCTGAAGTGCCAAAGATGATATTAGATGATGTTTTTGAAAAAAAGGATGATATCGCTATAGCCGTAAAGGGTGAGCTCAACGATGCAATGATAAATTATGGTTTTGATATTATAAAAACACTTGTTACTGATATTGATCCTGATGCTCAGGTTAAAGAATCTATGAACAGAATAAACGCTTCAGAAAGAGAAAAAGTAGCGGCTCAATTTGAAGGGGATGCGCAAAGAATCTTGATTGTTGAAAGAGCAAAGGCAGAAGCCGAGAGCAAAAGACTTCAAGGTCAAGGTATAGCAGATCAAAGACGAGAAATTGCTAGGGGTCTTGAAGATTCTGTAAAGGTTTTAAACAATGTGGATATTAATTCACAAGAAGCCTCAGCGCTAATTGTTGTCACACAGCATTACGACACGCTACAGTCCGTAGGTTCTGCGAGTAATAGCAATTTGATTCTTATGCCAAATTCACCACAGGCTGGTTCAGAAATGCTCAACAATATGGTGGCTTCATTTACTGCAAGCAATCAAATAGGTGAACAAATGAAAAAGGCGGCTAAAGAAAAGGAAGCTGAGGAGTCAAAGAAAAACAACGAGGCGTAGTTAATTCTTTTTTTTCCAATTATCTCTCAGTGACACCGTTTTATTAAAGACGTGTTTGTCTTTTGTTGAGTCAGTGTCTTTTATGTAATATCCTTTTCTCTGAAATTGAAAAGAATCCATAATGTCTGAATTAGAAAGTTCTTCTTCACCAAAACCATTAAAAATTTTAATGGAATCTTTATTTATGGCTGACTCTAAATCATCAGAGGAAAAATCTCCAGGTGAGGGATGTTCAAAAAGACGGTCGTATTCCCTAATTTCAACTGGAACATTTGACTCACAAGAGACCCAGTGCAGGGTTCCTTTAACTTTTCTCTGACTTTCTAGAGAGCCTGAGCCGCTTTTAGATTTTGGATCATAAGTGCATATAACCTCAATGATATTCCCGTCGGAATCTTTTATTATATCTTCGGCTTTAATTATATAAGCCCCCTTTAATCTCACTTCGTTTCCGGGTGAAAGTCTAAAATACTTTTTTGGCGGGTCTTCTAAAAAGTCTGTCTTTTCTATATAAACCTCTTTTGAAAAAATCACGCTTCTAGAGCCTGCCTCAGGGTTTTCAGGATTGTTAACAAGCATTAGTTCTTCTTTTTGATCGCTAGGATAATTAGTTATGATTAATTTCAAAGGGGCCTGCACAACCATTAGTCTATTGCATTTTTGGTTTAAATCTTCCCTAATACAAAACTCCAAAAGAGACATCTCTATTATGTTTTCTCTTTTTGCAACTCCAGCGGTAGTAACGAATTTTTTAAGAGATTCTGGGGTATAACCTCTTCGTCTTAACCCAGATATTGTAGGCATCCTAGGGTCGTCCCATCCAGACACAAAACCACCTTCAACTAAGGAGAGTAGTTTTCGTTTAGAAGTAATTGTGTGGCTAAGATTAAGTCTGGCAAACTCTCTTTGTTTTGGTCTAATTTTACTTTTATCAACCACTTGGTCTAAAAACCAGTCGTAAAGATCTCTATGCGGCTTAAACTCGAGTGTACATAAAGAGTGTGAAACTTGCTCAATATAGTCTGACTCACCATGTGTCCAATCATACATAGGATAAATTTTCCATGTGTTTTTTGTTCTTGGGTGTGGGCTATTAATTACCCTGTAAATGACAGGATCTCTCATTAGCATGTTGGATGACGACATGCTTATCTTGGCTCTTAAAACATGTTCGCCTTGTTTGAAATCGCCATTTTTCATTTTTAGAAAAAGCTCTAAACTTTCTTCAACTGGCCTGTCTCTATATGGGCTCTCAGATCCTGGCTTAGTTGGCGTTCCTTTCTGATCAGCAATTTCTAAAGAGGTTTGTGAATCAACATAAGCCTTACCCTTATTTATTAATTCAACAGCCCATTCGTGCAAGAGATCGAAATAATCAGACGCGTAACATTCTTTGTCCCACTTATAACCTAGCCATGACACATCGTTTTTAATAGCGTCGATGTAAATTTGATCTTCATTTTCAGGGTTTGTATCGTCAAATCTTAAATTAATTTTTGCTCCATACTTTTTAGCAAGCTCAAAGTTTAAAACAATTGCTTTAACGTGGCCTATGTGAAGAAAACCGTTTGGTTCGGGTGGGAACCTAAACTGTAGCTTAGATTTATCAAAACCTGAGCTCAAGTCCTCGTCAATAATTTGTTCGATAAAATTTTTTCCCTTATCCATAAAAAATCAAAGTTAAATAAATTCTTCTTGCGCTTTTAAAATTATATTTGTTATGTGTATAAAATTCATGTAGAAAATATAAGAACTAAATCTTATCATGGTTGTTTAAAAGAGGAGGGAATAATTGGAGGAGAATACAGAACCGATGTTTGGGTCAAATTAAAAGACAACTATAGGGTCTCAAAAGACGAGCTTGAAGAAACTGTTGACTATGGAATGGTTACAAAAATAGTTGTTGATGAGATGGGCTCAAGATCTAAGTTAATAGAGTCTGTTTGTGAGAGGATCGTTGATAAAGTTGTGGCTTTGTCTTCAAATATTTTATGGGTTAAAACAAAAGTTTGTAAAATAAACCCGCCAATTGATGGTGATGTGGAAAATGTAAGTGTTGAAATTAAAAAAGAGGGGAGACTTACATAAATTATTATATTTTTGCATTCCTTAAGGCACTGTGGCCGAGTGGCTAGGCAGAGCTCTGCAAAAGCTTGTACAGCGGTTCGAATCCGCTCGGTGCCTCAACCCCTTTAATGGGGTTTTTTTATATCCCTTTATAAACCAAGTAAAGTCCGCAAACAAATATTAGAATGTTTAAGCCTTGTTTGATTTTGAAAAGAATAGCATCAGTTAGTTTTGACTTTAGCTTGCTTGCTAAATAATATTTACAGAGATTAACTGACACATACGTTCCAACAGTTAATAAAAAGAAAGTCCATGTTTTAACTGGATTCATTTCAAATTTGGGTCCGATAACAAACAGTACTCCAGTCCAAAAGAAAAGAACCGCCACATTGATTATGTTCAGCAAAAACCCTTTGATTGGAAAGGAAATTAAATTCTGTTCATCAACTGCTTTGCCTTTTTTAATTTTATTTTTCTTTTGCTGGGTTTTAATAAAAGAAAGCAAACCGTATGACGAAAGCATTACTCCTCCTAAAATAAATAGTGCTGGCTGGTTTTGCTCCGTAATAATTTTGCTAGCACCTAAATATGCCACTGTAAAGAAAACAAAGTCAGAAAAAACCACGCCTAGATCCATGAAAAAAGCTTTTTTTAAACCTTTGGAAATACTGGTTTCTAAAAGAATAAAAAATAATGGGCCAAACGAAAAAGACAAGATGAATCCTAAGGGGAAAGCTGCTAAATAATCTGCCATGTCATATAAAATTAACCTTTATTCTTTTCTTTCTAAAATTTTAAAGTCAATGTGTTTTTTATCAAGGTCTGTTCCAATAACTTTAATTATTACCTCGTCCCCAAAAGAATATTCTTCATGTGTGTTCTGACCAACCACCTTGTTGTTTTTATGGTCATAAACAAAGTAATCATTTGGAATGTCTTTCATTCTAACAAGACCTTCACATTTGTTTTCTTTTATTTCAACAAAAACACCACGCTCATTCATTCCTGAAACTATTGCCATAAATTTTTGGTTGATTCTTTTAGACATATATTTAACCTGCATCATTTTTGTAGAAGCTCTCTCTGCCTTGGTTGCGGTTTCTTCCATTTTACTACAGTGTAAACAAGAGTTTTCTAAGTCTTCTTGTTTTGGAGTCTGCTTTAAAATAATAGAGGACAACAGCCTGTGAACAATTACATCGGGGTATCTTCTTATAGGTGATGTAAAGTGAGTGTAATCATTAAAGCCTAAACCAAAATGTCCAATGTTATTGGTGCTATATTTTGCCTTACTCATAGACCTGATAACCATCATATCAAGAATGTTTTTTTCTGGATTATTTTCTGCCTTTTTTAGTAATGAGTTTATGGCTACATTTATGTTTTTTACATTTGATAATTTAACATAATATCCAAGGTTTTTTGCAAACCTTTCTAGTTCTATAATTTTTTCTTCATCAGGATAATCGTGGATCCTAAACACAGCTGTTCTGTTTTTTTCTTTTATCTTTTTTGCCACTAATACATTTGCCAACAACATAAACTCTTCAATCAAAAAGTTAGCTTGTTTTTGTTTTTTTATTTTATAATCTGTTGGCTCACCCTGATCGTTAACAACAAACCTTACCTCCTCTTTATTAAAAAAAACTGACCCTTCATTTTTTCTTTTTTCTTTAAGCTTTAAAGCAACTGTGTTCAAATGAAGTATAGCTTCAACAAGTTCTTTTGACAATGATCTTTTCTTTTTGCTAATTGTCACTTCTGCAGGTAATTTTTCTGTTTTATTTTCAATGACATGTTGCGCCTCTTGATAAGACATTCTTTCATTTGAGTTAATCAAACACTTTGAAAACTGTTTGCTTATAATATTGAAATTATTATCAATCTCAACTAAAACTGAAAACACGTTTTTATCTTCATTTGGATTTAAAGAACACAAGTCATTAGACAGAATTTCTGGCAACATTGGAACCACTCTGTCTGAAAGATAAACACTTGTTGCTCGTTTTTTTGCTTCTTTATCAAGCAGTGTGTCTTTCTCTAAATAATGAGTAACATCAGCTATGTGTATTCCAATTTCTACATTATTGTTTTTTAATTTTTTAAAGGATAGTGCATCGTCAAAATCTTTAGCGTCGTCTGGATCAATTGTAAATGTTAGTGTATTTCTTAAATCTTTCCTTTTAATAATTGACGCTTTTACCTTTGATATTTTATTGGCTTCTTTTAAAACCTCCTTTGAAAAAAAATAAGGAAGATTATACTCTTCTAAAATTGCGTGTATTTGTGTATTTGTTTCTTCTTTATTTCCTATTATTTTTAAAATTTTTCCCTCTGGCAAAGAGTATTTCCAATCAGTAATGTGCGCACTTACAATATCATCTTCTTTACATTCTCCTTTAACTATTATATCAAAATCTAAATTTGAGTTTTTTAGCAAATTAACTTTACCGTCTTTTTTTATATGACCAACGTATTTAATTAATTCTCTATCTTTTAAACTGGCTATTCTAATCTTTTCTTTTTTATCAATCCAATAATAAACTATATCACCTTCTAAAAAACCTGTTTTTTCACTTTTAGTTAATTTAAATTCAATAGAAGTCTCAATATCAACTAAAGTTTTTACTCTTTTTTTTATAATACCAACCAGGTACCTTTTGTTTTTGTTATAAATGTATTTTCCACGTCCAGATTCTTTTATGTAAGCTTTTCTTAAAAGAGAAAAAAGCATTTTCATTAATTCTCTTTCTTCTATTTTAGTTCCTATAAAATATCTTATTTGTTTTAGATTAAATGTCTTTTTGGGGTTTTCAAAAAACAAAAAAGTTATTTTTTTTTCTAATATTTCTGTATTGATCTTAAACATAAATCTTAAGTAAAAGTAGTTTTATATTTTGGTAGAAAAACAGTTAACAACAATTTTTTATTCATCATAATTATATAATATTTAATTTAAAATTTATATGATTATTATTGCTTGTTGAAATCTATAATAACTTAATTAAAACATCTTCCTACTTACTTTATTAACTAGAAACAAACAATGCAATGTTTATATAAATTAAATGATAATCAATTATTTGCGGATGTTATCAAGACAAGTTGAAAAGGGTATATATTGATAAATAATAAAAACATTTTTGTCAATAATTAGCTTAATTTTGTTTATATAATCTAATAAAGCAAAGCTTTTTAAATTAGTTAACAATTATTAACAAATAAACCGCAGATATGAACATACTTATATCAAATGATCACGCAGGCACGGAACTAAAAAAAGAAATAGTTGAGCATATTAAAGCAAAAGGTCATTCGGTAAAAAATTATGGGGATGATAGTGGTGAAAGTGTAGACTACCCAGACTTTATTCACCCGCTTGCTAAACAGGTTTCTGAAAACAACGAAGAAACAGGCATCATAATTTGTGGATCTGGAAATGGAGTAAGCATGGTTGCAAACAAATACAACGGAGTAAGAGCTGCAATATGTTGGAATAAAGAGCTGGCGTCGCTTTCAAGACAGCACAATAACGCTAATGTATTAAGCTTGCCAGCAAGGTTTTTAACAACAGAGGAAGCAATCGAAATAGTAGATGTTTTTTTAACCACAGATTTCGAGGGAGGAAGACACGAAAGAAGGGTTAATAAAATTAACAAATAGGAGTGTCTATGACCCTAGAAGTAAAGCCTTGGAACGAACTCTCACGAAAAGAAATCAATGATATCTTTAGTTTAAGATCTGAAGTTTTCATTGTAGAGCAAGAATGCGCCTATCAAGATGTTGACGGAAAGGACAAATATGCAGACCATGTTATGCTTCACGTAGACAACGAGCTCGTGGGTTACACAAGAGTATTTCCTGAAAACACATATTTTAAAGAAGCTTCTTTTGGAAGAGCAGTAGTAAAAAAAAATCATAGAGGAGAGGGGTATGGCCACTTGTTAGTTGATAAATCATTAGAGCATTTAAAATCCAAAAAACAATCACCAATAAAAATTTCTGCGCAATCTTATTTAAAAGAATTTTATGCATCACATGGCTTTATAGCTAAAGGCGATGAGTATATGGAAGATGGAATTCCACACACAGCAATGTGTCGATATTTATGAGAGAAAAACATTGTGAAATTTGTAATAATTCATTTCCTACAATGTTTAGAATCCAGTATAAACCAAATAAAATCTGGGTTTTTGTTTGCGAAACCTGCTTAATTTCTGTAAAAGAAAACAATCCATATTATAAATATGGAGGTACATGGAAAAAATAAATAATTAAAGTTTTTTGCTCAAACCCTCAATTCTTCTTTTTATTTCATTTGAATTAAGAACCTTTTTTGAGGTATATATTAAAAAAAACGAAACCCCTTTCGATAAAAACCCAGTAAGCTTTACATTTTTTGCTTGCTCTTTTAACCTCCTTTTTATAAGGTTCCTGTCAACAGCTAATGGAAAGAGCTTTTTAGACACACTCACTCCATATTTTATCTCATCGTCTTTAAAATCATGCCCCTTAAACAATAAGCCGTCTGCTTTTATTATAAAACCCTTTTCAAAAATGGTTTCAATTTTTTTCTTGTTCTTCAAGTAAAGAGCCATCAATCAATTACTACAGAGTTATCAAGCTGGTTAACGTCCGCAATTCTTTTGCTAGGATCAATTTCAATTTTTATTATTTTTTTATTTCCCTCAACCACAAACTCATATTCTGTAGAAACCCAATTCCAGGGCTCCATTAAGTAAACCTCTTCATTAAAGGATTTGTAGCCGTGCAATAAATCGTTTGGTATATAGTATAGATCAGAAGAACCATCATCAAAAGAAACAACGACTTCAATAGGCATAGGAATTCTTGCTTTTCTTTTAAGCGTTATTATTCTTTCGTCTTCGAGAGAAGAAACATCAATACCATAATCTATTTTATGAGGAGTTCGTGTCCACTCATTCAAATACCACTCAAGCTCAAGGTCGGAAACCTTTTCAGCAACCCTTTTAAAGTCGTTTGGTGTAGGGTGTTTAAATTTGAACTCTTCATAATATCTTTTCAAAGTTTTGTCAAGGTTCTTCTTGCCAATTATATATCCAAGCTGTGAAAGAAAAACAGAGCCTTTACTATAGGCTGAAGCACCATATGCGAAACTATAATCATACCTGTCAGAATGAATTGTTTGAGCCTGTTCAAAACCAGAACTAGCTAAAAGGTAATATCTGTCATAACTACTCTTGTGAGGAAACTCAGGATCTACATCGTTTACATAGTTCTCAGAAAGTGAAGTAACGTATTCTGTAAAACCTTCGTCCATCCATGCGTGCTTAGCCTCATTGGTAGCAAGAAGATGTTGAAACCACGCATGTGCCATTTCATGAGCGGTAACACCTAACAAGCTAGGGTACGGCCTCTCTCCCGTAATCATGGTACACATTGCATATTCCATTCCACCATCACCTCCTTGGATTATTGAATATTGTTTCCAAGGATATGGGCCTATGCTTTCTTCAAAATATTTCATCAGTTTTACTGAGTCATCTTGAAGTTTTTTCCAGTCATCAACATTTACTGTTGGCTTATAAAAGAAGTGAAGGTCAACTCCAGATTCAGATTTTTTAATATCGTGTATATAGTCCGGGTCTGCAGCCCAAGCAAAATCATGGACATCGGGAGCATAAAACTTCCACGTGTTTGTTGCCCCTTCTTTTTCTTTAGGGGCTTTTTCTGAATATCCATGTCCAATTTCATTTGCATTAAGCAGGTATCCAGTACCGCCAACAACATAGCTTTTATCAATAGTAATATTTACTGAATAGTTTCCCCAAACTCCATGAAATTCTCTGCCTATGTACGGATTTGGATGCCACCCTTCAGAATCAAACTCAGCTAGCTTAGGAAACCATTGTGTCATTGTCATATCAACACCTTCTTTGTTGAGTTTTCCAGACCTTCTTATCTGTAAAGGTATTTGAGCTGTGAAAACCATTTCAAGTTTTGTTTTTTTACCCGGCAATAAAGGCTTGTTTAGCCTTGCTAGTAAAACAGTTTCGTTGACTTCAAAGTAAACATCTTTTCCATCTTGTTTTAATGTACTAACACTGATATCCCCATAATCTTTTTCTTCCAAAGCAACTATTCTGCTTCCCACCCTTCGGTCTGGATCCCTTATTGTTCTAGATCTTACGTCCATTTGGCTGTTTGGTTTAAAAGCATTAAAAAACAAATGGTAATACACCTTGTTTATTGTGTCATTTGAGTTGTTTGTATAAACTATAGACTGATCCCCATCATATGTAAAGTCTGAAACATCAACGTTGATGTTCATTTCATAATCAACATGTTGCTGCCAGTAATCTTGTGAGAAAGAAAGCTGAAAAAGAACTAAAGCAAATATTATTCTAACCATAATTATAATTCATTTATTGAAAAAGACCTGTCAAATCTTATGCCTTTTTCAGTTTTTTTTAATGAAACAAGCTGATGATGTGGATCATGCTCCATGAAAAGCAAGTACTCATTTTCATACGCTTCGTTTAGAAAATCCGTTTTTTCAACCATTGTTATTAGTGGACGAACATCATAACCCATAATATATGGAACTGGAATATGACCTGCTGTTGGTATTAGATCGGCTGCGTATACTATCTCCCGCCCTTTATGTTTTATTTTTGGAATCATTTGTTTTTCGGTATGGCCATCAACGCATAATATTTCTAAACCTAACTCTTCACAATAGTTAAAGCCTTTAGACATATTATTTATAAACTTTAGTTGACCAGACTCTTTTATTGGAAAAAGGTTCTCGTCTAAAAAAGAAGCCTTTTCTCTAGGGTTTGGATTGGTTGCCCAACCCCAATGCTTTTCGTTAGACCAATAATTAGCATTTTTAAATAAGACATCGTAAGCTTCTTTGGTGGAATCCCAAGCTACAGCACCTCCACAATGATCAAAATGAAGATGAGTTAGCAGAACATCGGTTACATCATCAATACTAAATCCAGCAGAATTTATTGATTTAACCAAATTATCACTGCCCCAGCGCTTATAATATTTAAAAAACTTTTCTGATTGTTTATCACCCATTCCTGTATCGACCAGTATGAGTTTACCGCTGTTTTCAACAAGCATACATCTAGATGACATTTCAATCATATTATCAGCATCAGCAGGATTGGTTTTTGTCCAGAGAGACTTTGGAACAACACCAAACATAGCACCACCATCTAATTTAAAGTTGCCAGCTTCAATTGGATAAACATTCATAGACGTAAATGTAAAGAATTATCTTATAGTCAGCCTTAACACTGAACAAGCAGCTTTTTTAACAAACTTGTCTTCACCTGTGCCAAAAAGAATCCTCAGCCAATTATCCTTCTCTGGTGTTCCTAAGATTAAAAGATCATAGCTTGCAGATTCCTCAGAAATTGTTTCAACAGGATTGTTGCTTTTTACAATTTTTAACTCTGATTTTGATTTTGTTGAGGCAATTACTTCCTCTGAGGTTTTTTGAAGAGAACTTGTTTTGCGTTCATTTTCAGAAATTATATTTAAAAGGGTTAGAGATGCACCAAAATGTTGACAAATTTTGTCTGCAACATCAATAAATGACTGATTTCTTCTTCCAGGTCTTAATGCAATTAAAACCTTGGAAAATCTTCTTACCCCATTGTCTTTGTATAATGCAAGATTAGAGTTTACATTTCTTAAAAGCCAACCAATTGGATTTCCAACAAATATTCCAGACCGCTCTCTTCCGTCCCACTCCATAACAAGCCATTTACATTTGCTCTGCCCTGTGATATTATCAATAGAATTTGCAACATCATGTGTTGCAATTGATTCATAAGAGATGTTTAGATTTTTATATTTTCCAAGCTTTTCTAATCTTCTTCTTTTAGATTCAGATGCTGGAGTATTAAGATCGATCGCCTCTAGAAACGTTTGATTTGGGACTTCAAATAAATTGATTGTATTGATTTTAGATTTATCATTAATGGATGAAGCCATTTCTACCAACATTTCTGTTGATGTTTCATCACCAAGAAGCGGCACAACTATTTCAGCATTGATATTGCTTATGTCATCTGATGAACTAGTAGACGTAAGCGTAGACTCATCCTTGTTTGATGATCCACCTTTGAATAAAAAAGATAAAAACCCATAATTTGAAATAACACCACTTCTGTCAGTTTTGCTTCCATAAATGATAAAAATTATAACCCCAAGTATAAACACACCAAAGACAGACAATAAGGGCATTATACCCAAGTACGATAACAATACTATTCCACTTAAAACTCCAAAAATCTGAACATATGGATAAAGAGGTGATCTGAAAGAGGGCTTATACCACTGTGCATTTGTTTCTCTCAAAACAATAACAGATAGCTCATTAAAAATAAACATCAATACTTTGAATGCGCTTGCCAGTTTAGCAATTTTTACCACATCTAGAAAAACAATTGCCAATCCAATAATTGTAGATGTTGTTAAAATAGCAGGGACAGGGGTTAAAAATTTTGAGCTTATTTTTCCAAGATAACTCGGCATCAGCTTGTCTTTTGACATAGCAAAAGGAAACCTTGAGGATGCCAACACCCCAGAGTTTGCCATTGACATCAATGTAATTACCCCTACAACACCAGCAGCATAACCAAAATAGTTACCACCAACACTCTGAAAAAGGGTATAAATAGGTTTAATGTCGGTTGCTAAAACACTAGCTTCGACGTTACCAACCAACACAAGTGCCACTAAAACATATATCAAGGTTATTAAAAACAAAGAAATAATCATTGTTCTTGGAAGATTTTTCTCAGGATTTTTAATTTCACCTGCTACAGCAGCAATTTTTGTTACACCAGCATAAGAAATATAAAGAAATGCTACACCGGTAATAAAACCAGAACTTCCGTCAGAAAAAACAGGTTCAGTTAATGTAGAATCGTAGTTGCTAAATCCTAAAAAAATTATTAAAATCAGCGAAAGAATGCTGATTGAAACAATTACTAGTTGTGTTTTTTCAACCTTTTTGACACCAAAAATATTTAGCAATAAAATAACAAGTAAAGCAATTAGGGCAATAGACTTTGTTAAACTTGAATCAATTTCAATTAAAACATATAAATATGCGCTTAGCCCAACAAGCGAAAAGGCGCTTTTAAGAAGGAGAGAAAGCCAAAGCCCAATTCCAGCAATAGTACCAAACAAGGGACCAAAAGCTCTTTCAATATAAACATAAGTACCTCCAGACTTAGGCATGGCGGTTGCTAGCTCTGACTTTGATAGTACAGCTGGAAGAATACAAAGGGCCGCAACCAAAAAAGCTAGCCAAACTGATGAACCAGTAATCCCTACGGCTAAGCCAGGCAATACAAAAATACCACTGAGCATTCCGCCAATACTAACCGCTATTGCTCCCGGTAATGAAAGAGTCCTTTGAAGTTTTTTCATTTTATTCTAAAATACAGAAATTATTTCTTTAAAAAATAATTTACTCATTAACTGTTCCAGGAGCACCATAATAACCTATTCCATTTAGGTACGGGGCATCTGAAGTGATGTGGTAGTGATATATACCATCAGGAAAATCTGAAGTTGGGTGGGCATGACCGTGATGATTGTCTAAATCACTACTTTTTAACTCATCTCCATTCTCTTCAGGGCCATAAATTGGGAAACCATCTAGTAAAAACCCCAACAGTGTGTTTTTGCCATAATTTTGAGTAAGCCAAAAAGGCTCCATGTGGTAGTGATATCTTCCGCCTCCACCACCTCTTCCTGGAGCAGGATGACCGTTATATTGGTCGAATGAGTTTATTTCATTTGATAATGGAGCACCTCCACCAGCATATTGATTATAAAAAGGAACACCATTTAATGATACTCCAATAGGCCCCATAGCAGTAGTGGTTGTTGTTGTAGATTTTTTAGGGCTTATGGGAATTTTAAATCTAATATTACCTGCCGAAATTCTGTTCGGATTCAAATTGAAATTTGTAACGAAAGGATTTGAGCCATCATAAGGTGTATATTTTTCACTTTCCCATTGAGTACCAAGGAAATAAGGACTTTTATGATCTGGCACACCATCTGTGTTTATATAGACAAAGCCATTTTCAATGTATATATCAGATGTTGTTTTGTAAATTTTTTGATATAAGCTTATTGGGATAGTAACATCATTATCTGAGGGCTCATTAGGGCAACAGTCATTTTCATCCTGACAAGAAGTGGTTATTAAAAAAAGAAGAACTATGAAATAAAGTTTTCTCATTTTTAAAACTAATCATTTAATTTAAGAACAGCCATGAATGCCTGTTGAGGTATTTCAACATTTCCAATTTGCCTCATTTTTTTCTTACCCTTTTTCTGATTTTCTAAAAGCTTTCTTTTTCTTGTAATATCGCCACCATAACACTTGGCGGTAACATCTTTTCTTACAGCTTTAATTGTTTCTCGTGCAATGATTTTAGACCCAATAGCCGCCTGAACTGGAATGTCAAATTGTTGTCTAGGAATTAACTCTTTTAGTTTTTCACATATTTTTTTCCCCATTCTATAAGCATTATCAAAATGAATTAAAGCAGAAAGCGCATCAACAGGATTTCCGTTTAAAAGAAGATCAAGCCTAATGAGTTTAGACTTTTTAAAACCTAGAGGACTGTAGTCAAAAGATGCATACCCCTTGGAAATTGACTTTAACCTATCGTAAAAATCAAATACTATTTCAGCTAAAGGCATATCAAAAGAGAGCTCTACGCGTTCGGTAGTTAAATATGTTTGATTAGTAATCTCTCCTCTTTTCTCAATACATAAATTCATAACTGGTCCAACAAAGTCTGATTTTGTTATAATAGACGCCTTAATATAGGGCTCTTCAACTCTATCTAAAAAAGAAGGCTCCGGCAAATCCGAAGGTGTATTTACAATAATCTTTTCATCTGATTGCTTTTTTGTATAAGCATGATATGAAACATTTGGTACTGTTGTGATGACTGCCATATTGAATTCTCTATCTAACCTTTCTTGAATTATTTCCAAATGAAGCATTCCAAGAAAACCACACCTAAAACCAAACCCTAAAGCAGATGAGCTTTCAGGCGAAAAAACAAGTGAGGCGTCATTTAATTGTAATTTTTCCATAGAGGAGCGCAGGTCTTCGTAGTCATCGCTGTCAACAGGGTAGATTCCTGCAAAAACCATAGGTTTAACCTCTTCGAACCCAGAGATTACATCTGTTCCGCTAAAACTGCCATCAACAATTGTATCACCAACCTTAATTTCTTTAGCGTTTTTGATTCCTGTAATCAAATATCCAACATCACCACATTCAATACTTTGTTTAGGTTGCTGCTTAAGATTTAGAGTTCCTACCTCATCAGCAAAATATTTTTTCCCAGTTGCAGAAAACTTTATTTCTTGTCCTTTTGAAATTTTACCTGAAAAAACTCTAAAATAAATTTCAATTCCTCTGAAAGGATTATAAACGGAGTCAAAAATTAAGGCTCTTAAATTATCATCAACACTTTGTTTTGGAGGCGGAACTTTTTCTACAATCGCTTTTAAAATATCAGAAACACCTTCTCCTGTTTTGGCCGAGGCTTTTATAATATCACTTTCTTTACAACCAAGAAGATCAACAATGTCATCAGAAACTTCCTCAGGTTTTGCAGATGGTAGATCTATTTTGTTTAACACAGGAATTATTTCTAAATCGTTTTCTAGAGCTAAATATAGATTTGATATAGTTTGTGCTTGTACACTTTGAGCCGCATCAACTATAAGTAGAGCTCCTTCGCATGCTGCAATTGATCTTGAAACCTCATAAGAGAAATCTACATGACCAGGTGTATCAATCAAGTTAAGAATATAGTTTTCACCCTCAAAACTGTATTTCATCTGAATTGCATGTGATTTTATAGTGATACCTCTTTCTCTTTCAAGATCCATATCATCTAGTAGTTGATCTTGCTTGTCTCTGTCAGTTATTGCGCCAGTCTCATCAAGCAAACGATCTGCAAGAGTACTTTTACCATGGTCAATATGTGCGATTATGCAAAAATTTCGAATTTTACTCATAAAAATCAAAGACAAATATAATTCAATTAATCCCTTTTTTTAGAGTAAAAGATATTAGATTAAATTTGTGACACTTTAATTATTGTAATGGCTAAAATAGGCAGTATAGATTTAGGAGAATTCCCATTGCTTCTAGCACCTATGGAGGATGTTAGTGATCCTCCGTTTAGAACGTTGTGTAAAGAAAACGGAGCAGACGTTGTTTATACAGAGTTCATATCAAGTGAGGGCTTAATTAGAAATGCAGCTAAAAGCACTATGAAGCTTGATATATATGAACAAGAAAGGCCAGTTGGTATTCAAATTTTTGGAGCAAACCTAGACTCCATGCTTCAGTCTGTTGATATAGTTGAGCAAACGAATCCTGATATTATTGATATAAATTTTGGGTGCCCCGTTAAGAAAGTGGTATGCAAAGGGGCTGGAGCAGGAATATTAAAAGACATAGATAAAATGGAGATGTTAACTAGAGAAATGGTTAAAAGAACTAAGTTGCCAGTAACTGTGAAAACAAGACTTGGCTGGGATGAAAAAAGTATTAAAATCGTTGAAGTTGCAGAAAGAATCCAAGATGCTGGCGCAAAAGCAATTACAATACACGGAAGAACGAGAGCGCAAATGTATAAAGGTTTTGCGGATTGGGCTCCAATTTCAGAGGTAAAAAATAATCCAAGAATGAACATCCCTGTATTTGGCAATGGAGATGTCAATACACCTGAAAAAGCTGTAGAAATGAGGGATAAATATGGTTTGGATGGAGCCATGATTGGACGAGCATCAATTGGAAATCCATGGTTTTTTAATCACGTTAAACATTATTTTAAAACAGCAGAACACTTACCTTTTCCAATGATTAATGAAAGAATAGACATGGCGAGAAGACACTTAGAAATGTCAATTGAATGGAAGGGTGAGAAATTAGGTGTTTTAGAAACAAGAAGACATTATTCTAATTACTTTAAAGGAATTCCAGACTTTAAAAAACATAGGACAAAAATGGTTACATGTGATTATTCTACACAACTATTTGATTTATTTGATGAGCTGAAGGTTAGATTTAAGAATATAGAGCTAGCTTATTAATTTTCAGCTTAAAGCTTTTAAAATATCAATCATTTCAATGTTGTTTTCCACAAAAAAACTTGCTTTTGTTGTCTGCCCACCTACTTTTATTGTAAATGCATCTTTTGAGAGAACAGAGAACATATTTTCATCGGAAACATCATCACCTGCACATAAAATAAAATCATAATCTTCCCTTTCTAAAATAGCGTTCACAGCTGTGCCTTTATTTATGTTGATATTCGTTATTTCAATTGCTTTTTTGTTATCCATCATCAATAAGTTTTCAGAAATTAAACTATTAATAATTGTTTTAAGTTCTACCACTCTATCATTTGCTAGCTCTGGGTCGGTTTTTCTGTAGTGCCAAACCAAACAACTTTCTTTTTCCTCAACAAATGTACCGGGTGTTCTATCTGTAAAGTTTTGAAAAATCGGAATAAAATTGTTTTTCCAATTATTATTAGCACTACTTTCAACCCATTTTTCACCAGTTTCTTTTTTTGAATGCCCATGTTCTGCAATTAATGTTATGTTTAAATTTCCAAACCACTTTTCAAGAAACTTTTTGTCTCTGCCACTTATTATTGCTACATCGTTTTTAACGCTCAAAGCTTTTAAAATGCTTATAATATCTTTCTTCGGAATAGCAGCATCGGGTTTGTGATGAAATCCCACTAATGTTCCATCATAGTCTAATAAAAAAAGCTTTTTCTTGGCCTTATTATATTTGGCTTTAATTTTATCTAAAACTTTCTTATCAATTTTTTTGGTAGATGTTTCATTTGAGGAAATCGCTAGTTTATTTAATGCAGTATAATAATCTTTAGCCCAATATTTAATTGTATACCTGCTAAGTCTTTTCTGCATGGTCTTATTACGCCTTTTTTGTTCATCAATTGGCATTTTTATAGCCTTTAATATACCATTTGCCATTCCATTTAGGTCAAAAGGGTTGACGGTTATAGCCTCATATAGCTCTTTTGAAGCTCCTGCCATTTCACTTAAAATCAAAACCCCGTCTGAGTCAACTCGTGTAGCTATAAACTCCTTTGCTACTAAGTTCATCCCATCTCTTACTGGCGTTATCATTGCAATATCTGACATCATGTATAGATCAATCAAGTCATCAAAACTCATTGACCTGTAGTAATACCATATAGGCGTCCAATTTACTGTTGCAAACCGTCCGTTAATTTTGCCCACATATTCGTCAGTCTCTCTTTTAAGCTTCCTATATTCAGGAACATCAGATCTGGAAGGTACACTTAACATAACCAATCTAACCTTTTCATGATAGCCTGGATTTTGTTCAAGGAAAATTTCAAATGCCCTAATTCTATTTATAACTCCTTTTGTGTAATCAAGCCTATCAATAGAAAGGATTAATTTACTTTCATCTGCAGTTTTTTTATGAAGGTCTAATTGTATCTTCAATTCAGATTGTTGTGATTTTTTTTGTTTTTTATGCTGTTTTGCAGCATTATGAAATTTTTCATAATCAATACCCATGGGAAAAGTATTAACAAGAACCTCCCTTGAGCTAAGAATTATTTTATTAAAATCCACATCATATCTGAGAATTCTTTTTACAGAGCTCAAAAAGTGTCGCTGATAATCAAACGTGTGAAAACCAACAATATCTGATCCGAGGATGCCCTCAAGTAGCTCTACTCTCCAAGGGAAAATTCTGAATATTTCAAAAGAAGGAAATGGAATATGAAGAAAAAACCCAATTGTTAAATCTGGTCTTTTCTCCTTTATGAGCTTTGGGAGCAACATAAGCTGATAGTCGTGTACCCAAACAACACCATTTTGTTCTGTATTTTGAATTACTCTTTCACAAAATTTTTTGTTAACATCCACATAAGTTAGCCAATCAACCTCATTAAACTTTGCTAACTCAATAAAGTAATGAAATAACGGCCAAATACATTTATTTGATAATCCGTGATAAAACTCATCTACTTCTTTTTGATTTAATTCAACTTCTATAAGGCGCAAATCATCAAGGGTGTTTTTTATTGCTAATTTATTTTTCTTAGTTAATTCGTCTGATGTAATCCCTGACCAACCCACCCAAATAGAGTCATTATTTTTGTGTACAGAATCGAGACCCGTAGCTAGCCCTCCGCTAGATGGTTGAAATAAGAAAGAATTTTCTAATTTAGATATTTGAAGTGGGAGCCTATTGGATACGATTACGCTTTTTCTCATAATTGCATTGCGAATTTATTAAAAAAGAAAGCCAGTGAATAAAGACAGAGGTTTAAATTATGGAATAATAGGAAATTGTAAATCTTCTGCGTTAATTAATGAGAATTCCTCAATAGATTGGTGTTGTTTGCCACAATTTGATTCTTCATCAGTTTTTTGTAAAATACTTGACAAAGACAATGGAGGTAGCTTAAAAATAGAATGTAATGATGACTTTACGATTTCGCAAAAATACTTAGATAAAACAGCAATCATAATAACAACTTTTAAAAATGATGACTCAGAGTTTGATGTAGTTGATTTTATGCCAAGATTTAAGGATGATAATGATAGGTATTATTCTTCGCCAGAAATTCAAAGAATTTTAATCCCAAAAAAAGGAACACCAATTTTTAAAGTTGTTTATAGTCCAAAGTTGGATTATGCAAAAGGTAAAACAAAAAATTATATTAAAAAGAATTTTATTGTTAGCGTTTTAGACGAAGATATATATGAAACACTTTTTCTATACTCAAATATTGATAAAAAATCAATAATAGACAGCAAAGAAATCTACCTTAATGAAATTAAATACATTAATCTTTCTTACAATGAAAAAATCGATCTTCCAAGTATTGAAAACTCATTACTTGAGTACGAAAAAACAAAAGCGTATTGGTTAAATTGGTGTAATAAAACTCCGTCATTTAAATCCTATAATTCGGAAATAATTAGAAGTGCTATAACTTTGAAGCTTCTAACATTTGAAAAAACTGGTGCAGTCTTAGCAGCTGTAACTACATCAATTCCAGAAACAATTGGAGAGGTAAGAAATTGGGATTATCGTTTTTGTTGGATTAGAGATGCATCAATGGTAATAAAAATTATAGCAAAGCTTGGGCATCAAAGAATTGTAAAAAACTTTATTGATTTTATAGTAAATCTCATACCCAACAAAAATGAAAAACTCCAAATCATGTATGGCATAGATGGTCAAAAAACACTAAATGAAAAAACTTTAGATCATTTATCTGGGTACAAAAACTCTAAACCCGTTAGGGTAGGCAATGCAGCTTATATACAAAAGCAAAATGATATTTATGGGATTTTAATGGATGCAATTCACTTTCAAATAGATACTTATAAAGACGATAATTATAAATACGAAGAGCTTTGGTCAATTGTTAAATCTGTTGTATGGGTAGTAGAAAAAAACTGGAAAAACCCCGACAAAGGGATTTGGGAGTTTAGAAATGAGGACCAACATTTTACTTTTTCAAAAGTATTATGCTGGGTTGCAATTGATAGAGCAATAAAAATATCCAATATAATTCAGAGAGGAGAGAAGGCAAAAAAATGGGAAACTCTAAGAAATAAAATTAGGGAAGATATTATGAATAACGCTTGGTGCTTGGACAAAAAAGCATTCACACAAATATATGGATCTAGCGATTTAGATGCGTCTGTATTATTGATGGAATCGTATGGATTTATAGAAGCTAAGAACCCAAAATATATTAGCACAGTAGAAGCGATTGGAAGAGAGCTTCTGAAAAATGATCTTTTGTTTCGTTACAAAAATAATGATGATTTCGGTGAACCAAAATCTTCATTTACTGTCTGTACTTTTTGGTATATAAATAGTTTATTCAAAACAGGTAAAATTGAAGAGTCAAAAAAACTGTATGATAAGCTTTTGTCATACAGCAATCATTTAGGTTTACTTAGCGAAGATCTGGATTTTAAATCTAGGGAGTTATTAGGGAATTTTCCACAAGCCTATTCTCATTTAGCTTTGATAGAAACAGCACTTAATTTTAATAATCAATCAGTTTAGTTCTTTTTTAATACTAAGGATGAAATATAAGCTGAACAAAAACCCGTTATAATCACAGTGATTACAACAAAAACTATATTCATAAATTTGATTGCTACAGGGTATCCAATTTCCAAACCTGGAATTTTAAAAAAAGAGAAATTTAGTTGAGCGTATATTATAATAATACTTAAAGCAATACCAATTATTCCACCTATAACATTTAATAAAAAATTATGTTTAAAAAATAAAGACTTAATATTTTTTTTA
The DNA here is from genome assembly GCA_902597545.1 of uncultured Bacteroidota bacterium. Classification (GTDB taxonomy): domain Bacteria; phylum Bacteroidota; class Bacteroidia; order Flavobacteriales; family Flavobacteriaceae; genus Eutrophosalina. Next base: position 47,538 of record CACJYD010000001.1, read on the forward strand.
CTCATACCCATAGCCTTCATTGTTTTAATATCATTTTCTTTTTCTACTATTAACATGACTGTTGATGCAATAACATTAAATGCAGAAATAAACACTATAAGTATCATAATTAGCGAGACAATAAGCTTTTCAGAATTCATGATTTTATAAAGACTTTCATTTAATTCTTTGTGTGTTTTTACAGTGTAATTTGAAAGATTATCCTTTAAGAATAATGAAGCAGAGAGGCTTTTATGGCTTTTTATTAAAATTTCAGAATATAGGCTTTCGTCTATTGTTAAAATTTTTTTAGCTGTCATTAAATCTGTTATTATTAAGTTTTTGTTCAAATCATTTCTCGGTGTAAATACACCTGAGGAAACAACTCTTTTTGTATTTCCAATCGGGTTTAAACTGCTTTCAGGGTATTTTGAATTGATAGAAAATAGCTCAAAAATTCCAGCGCTATTATATAAGATTAAATTTAAATTTGAGGCTAAATTATAGCTACTTAAAACCTCATTAGCACTAGAAACAGGATAGCGTCCAATTGAAATTATGGAATCAATATTAACTACGGACCTAAATAAATTATCAACACCATAAATTTCAGCATATTCAGTCTTCTCGTCATATCTAACTACAACATTGCCCTTAACCACTTTGCTGTATTCTTCAATATTATCATAATTATTAAGGATTGAGTCTAGATTATTATCAATTGATAAATAACTTCCGCTTATGGGCTCAATTTTAATATCCGGGTCAAAAGATTTTGAGAACTGCAAACTGTAATTTTCAAGCCCGGAAAAAACTGAAAGAATAGTTAAAAATGAAAAATAGGCAATACTTAGAACTAAAATTGAAAAACCAGAAATAAATGAAACTAAATTGTATTTAGTTTTTGAGAATAAATACTTGAGAGAAATAAAGTAATCTGCCTTCATTTTATTTTATAGGGTTATTGCCCTCGCCCTTCAAAGCTTTATCAATATTATCAATGTAATCTAGTGAATCATCAATATAAAATGAGATTTCAGGAATAATTCTTAATTGATTCTTTATGAGAAATGAAAGCTTCTTTTTAATATCAAATTTATTTTTATTTAAAATTTCTAAAACACCCTCTTTGTTTGCTGAAGGGAATACACTTAAATATATTTTAGACAATGAAAGATCTTGAGATACTTTAACTTTTGTAATAGAAACCAAAAAATTAGCCCTTGTTTTTTCCCGAAAAAAAGCTTGTATAATATTAGATATATCTTTTTGAATCAAACTAGATATTCTTTTTTGCCTTTGGGATTCCATTTCAATGAAAAATATTATACTTGAGTAATTCTTAGGGTGTTTACCTGTCCCATCTCCTTTATAGGCATTGCAGCTAAATTTACAACAGTGTCCCCTTTTTTAATATATCTGTTTTTTAAGGCTAAGGCATTAACATCCTCAACAGTTTTGTCAGTACTTTGAAGTTTGTTATAGTAGATGCCTTTAACACCCCAAAGCAAATTAAGTTGCGATAAAATTCTTTTATTTGAAGTAAAAACCAGCACTAAACAGTTAGGGCGCCATGATGATATTTGCCATCCGGTATACCCACTATTTGTTAAAGTACAAACAGCAGCTGCTTTCAGTTCATTTGCAATTAAAGCTGCATGTCGACAAATGGTTTTTGTTATGATTCTGTTGGTTTTAAATTTAGGAAGTATAAATTCAATTTTCGCAGGCTGTGAACCTTCAACAGATGAAATTATTCCTCCGATTTTTTTTACAACTTCGCAAGGATACTTACCAACGGATGTTTCACCAGAGAGCATAATACAATCAGCACCATCCATAACAGAATTTGCTACATCATTTACTTCTGCCCGAGAAGGTGTTAAATTATCAATCATAGATTCCATCATCTGTGTAGCTACTATTATTGGTTTTCGAGCTTCTCTTGCCTTTTTAACTAAGATTTTTTGATGTAAAGGAACTTCCTCAGCTGGTATTTCAATTCCAAGATCACCCCTTGCAACCATTAGCCCATCAGAAGCTTTTAAAATTTGATCCATTTTTTTTATTGCTTGTGGCTTTTCAATTTTAGAGATTACAGGAATCGGATGATCAGAGTTTTTATCTATTAAAGCTTTTAACTGTAAAACATCATTTTTTGACCTTACAAAAGAAAGCGCAATCCAATCAACCCCTAATTTAGCAGCTAGCTTAGCGTCTTTTATGTCCTTGTTTGTTAAAGCTGGCATAGAAATTTTTGTATTAGGGAGGTTAACCCCTTTATTAGAGCTCAATAACCCGCCTTGAATCACTTTTAGTTCTGTTTTGCTATTCTTGTCTGTTTTTAGCACCTCTAATATTATTTTACCATCATCTATTAAAACTGACTCACCTTTTTTTACATCTTTTGCAAAGTCCTTATAATTTATGGTCACCTTTTCATTGTTTCCGTTTTTTACCAATCTAGATGTCAAAGTAATTATATCTCCCTTTTTAAGGTTTGTGTTTTCTATGATATTACCAAGCCTAATTTTCGGACCTTGAAGATCTCCTAAAATTGAAACATGTTTATTATGTTTTGTACGCAGGGTTTTTATATCTGAAACTATTCTTTCAACATCTTCGTGTCTGGCATGTGAAAAATTTATTCTAAAAACATCAACACCAGATGAGATTAATTTACTCATCATTGTTTTTGAGGATGATGCAGGACCTAACGTGGCGATTATTTTGGTTTTGTTGAGTTTCATTACTCAAAAATAAGGTTATATTTTGATTTAATACTTGAAATTTCAGCTCTATAACTTGAAATTACATTGTCTATTTCATTTAATTTTTTTAAGAGATTATCAATGTCGAATCCTCCACCTTCAATTTTTAATAAATATTGTGCTTTTCTTAGCTCTGGAATCAGAAATGATTGTTCATCAAAGTTTTCAAAAAGTAACTGACCTTCAATTTTTTTTTTATCAGTTGACTTATTCAGTATTAAGTATAGTTTAGTATTAAAAACTTCTGAAATATGTTTATACAAATCAAAAATGGAGCTCTTGTTTTTAAAGGAAAGATCAAACGAACTTCTTTTAAGATGTATTTTTAGTTTTTTATTAATTTCAAAAGCTAACTTATACGGTTCTATGTCTGAGTGGATAGCAATTAGCTTGTAATCTTTTTCTAAATCATCGGAACTTAATCTGTGTATTGGCATTTATTAGCAAAAAGAGCTAATCTACAAATTCTTTAATAAGAACGCAGGCATTATGACCTCCAAATCCAAACGTGTTGCTCATTGCAACAGAAACCTTTCTTTTTTGAGCCTTGTTAAATGTAAAGTTTAGTTTATTATCAATTTCTGGATCATGATTGAAGTGGTTTATCGTTGGTGGAACAATTCCGTTCTTAATCGAAAGTACACAAGAGATAGCCTCAATCGCTCCTGCAGCTCCTAGTAAGTGCCCAGTCATGGATTTAGTTGAGTTTATATTAATATTATATGCATGATCACCAAAAACTTCTTTTATTGCTTTCGCCTCAGCTTTATCTCCGAGCGGTGTGGAAGTACCATGCATATTAATTGCATCAATATCTTCCGGATTAAGATTAGAATCTTTTAGACAATTTTTCATAACTGAAATAGCCCCTTCACCATCTGGATGAGGAGCGGTCATATGGTATGCATCGGCTGAGAGTCCGGCTCCTCCGATTTCAGCATAAATTTTAGCCCCCCTTGCTTTTGCATGCTCTAATTCTTCCAAAATTAAACAACCACCACCTTCACCAAGTACAAATCCATCTCTGTCCAAATCAAAAGGTCTAGATGCAGTTTTTGGATCATCATTCCTTTTAGACAATGCTTGTACAGCATTAAAACCGCCTATTCCAGCAATAGTAACTCCTGCTTCAGATCCCCCAGAAACTATAATGTCTGAATAACCTAATCTTATATAATTTAAAGAATCGATAAGAGAATTCGCAGATGATGCACAAGCTGATACAGTTGCAAAATTAGGGCCTTTTAAACCATGTCTTATTGAGATTACACCAGGAGCTATGTCAGGGATGAGTTTTGGAATAAAAAAAGGATTAAACCGGGGTGTACCGTCACCATCTGAAAAATTTATCATTTCATTCTGGATGGTCTCAAATCCACCTATTCCAGAACCCCAAATTACCCCTACTCTTGTCCTGTCAACCTTATCAAAATTAAGACCAGAATCTTTTATTGCTTCATCAGAGCAAACTATCGCATATTGAGCAAATTTATCAAGCTTTCTGGCTTCTTTTCTGTCTAAGTAGTTTAAAGGATCAAATTCTTTTAACTCACAAGCAAATTGCGTTTTAAATTTTGAAGTATCAAAATACGAAATTAGATCAGCTCCACTTTTGCCTGATATCAATCCATCCCAATATGACGGTATGTCATTACCAATAGGAGTCAAAGCACCCAAACCGGTAACAACTACACGTCTTAAATTCATAAGAAATTATTTAGTCCCCTCTATGTAATTTATTGCTTGACCAACAGTTTCAATTTTTTCTGCCTGGTCATCTGGGATTTGAATATCGAATTCTCTTTCAAACTCCATAATTAATTCAACGGTATCGAGAGAGTCGGCACCTAGATCATTTGTAAAACTAGCTGTTGGAACTACTTCATTTTCGTCAACACCTAATTTGTCAACAATTATTGCAGTAACTCTTGAAGAAATATCTGACATAATAATTTGATTTATCGTTGTGCACAAAAATAAAAAACTTTGCATTATAAACTTATAATTTTAACGTAATTTTAATTAACAGATAAAGATTAACCAAATAAACATTTAATTGTCGTTGAAAAGGATTGTAATATTTGCTTCCGGAAGCGGATCAAGTGCTGAAAACATTATAGCTAATTTTAATGGCAAGACAAGCATTAAAGTTGAAAAATTGTACTGTAATAATCAAAAAGCATTTGTTCTTGAAAGAATTAAAAAATACAATATTAATACCATGATTTTTAATAACTCTGACCTTGAAACAGGTAAGGTTTTGGAAGATTTAATCAAAGTAAGGCCAGAGCTTATTGTTTTAGCAGGATTCTTAAGAAAGATTCCAAAGGCTATAATAGATGAATTCAAAAATAAAATAATAAATATTCACCCTGCACTTTTGCCTAAATATGGAGGTCAGGGAATGTTTGGATTAAATGTTCATCAAAAAGTGATTGACAATAAAGATTTTCATTCTGGTTTTACAATACATTATGTCAATGAAAATTATGATGAAGGAAATGTTATTTTTCAAAAAAAAATTGAAGTTAAATCCTCTTCTGCTGAAGAACTATCTAAAAAAGTACTTGCCCAAGAACATAAATATTATCCAACAATAATTAATAGCTTATTGAATGACTGATCCAGAAATAATAATATACACGGATGGGTCATCAAGAGGAAATCCAGGACCTGGTGGTTATGGAATAATCATGAAAGATTGTAAAAGTGGCTACAGCAAAGAGTATTCAAAAGGATTTAAATTAACAACCAATAATAGAATGGAACTCATGGCTGTTATTGACGCCTTAAAAAAAGTAAAAAAAGAAGGGCTTAAAATACTTATATATACTGATTCAAAATATGTAGCCAATCCGATTGAAAAACAATGGCTTCAAAATTGGAAAAAAACAGGTTTTAAAAACAAAAAAAATGTAGATTTGTGGCTTGAGTTTTTGACTTTGTTTGAAAAACATAAAATTAAATTCAAATGGGTTAAAGGACACAATAATCATCCTCAAAATGAAAGATGTGATAATCTCGCGTTTACAGCCTCCAAAAACACAAAACTATTTGATGATGATGGATATAACATTAACTTAAATAAATTATTTTGAAAAAAATCTTAGTTGTAGGTACAGTAGCCTATGATGAAATAGAAACACCCAGTGAATCGTCTGGAAAAATATTAGGTGGTGCAGGAACATACATTGGACTAAGCGCATCAATTTTCAATATCAATCAATCAATAATTTCAATTGTTGGTGGAGATTTTAATCAAAAATATTTAAACCTTTTAAAATCTAAAGGAATTGATATTAGTTCTATTGAAATTATACCTGATGGAAAAACTTTTTATTGGAAGGGAAAGTACCATAAAGATTGGAATAAAAGAGACACTATAAGTACAGAATTAAATGTTTTGGCTGATTTTAATCCAAAGTTAAATGATGATCAAAAGCAATCAGAAATAATTGTTTTAGGAAATTTGCACCCATTGGTTCAAAGTACTGTTTTAAATCAAGTAAATTCAGAAAACAAATGTGTAATACTTGATACAATGAATTTTTGGATGGATAATGCTCTTGAAGAACTGCACGATGTCATTGCAAGGGTTGATGTTATTATAATAAATGATGAAGAAGCAATTCAGTTATCAGGAAGAGAAAATCTTTTTACTGCTGCTCAAGAAATCATGACACATGGTCCGTCTCATATAGTAATTAAAAAAGGAGAACATGGAGCAATGCTATTTAGTAAAACAGAGTTTTTTACAACCCCAGCATTTCCTGTCAAAGATGTTAAGGATCCAACTGGAGCTGGCGATTGTTTTGCAGGAGGATTTGCTGGATTTTTAGCTCAGTGTGAAGACATTAATTTTCAAAACCTTAAAACTGCAGTTGTACATGGGACAATTAATGCTTCTTTTTGTGTCGAGGGATTTGGAACATCTTCAATACAAAAACTTAACAAAGAAAAAGCACAAGACCGTTTTAAAGAATTTAAAAGCTTTACACGATATTAAAGAAATTTGAAGTATTTTTAAATTGTTTTTTAAACAACAATGAGTGACCAAATAAACCACGAATGTGGATTAGCTCTTATTAGATTATTAAAACCTCTAGATTTTTACAAAAAAAAATATGGGTCATCTACTTACGGCCTAAATAAGCTTTACCTAATGCTTGAAAAGCAGCACAACAGAGGACAAGATGGTGCTGGTTTTGCTAGTGTTAAACTGGATGTAAATCCAGGCTACAGATTTATGCATAGAGAAAGATCAGCGAGTCAAAACCCGATTCAAGAAATTTTTAATAGATCAAACAATAGAATTGCTCAAGAAAAGGAAAAAAATCCAAATTGGTCAATGGAATCTTTAAAGAAAAATAGCGCACATGTTTCTGAATTATTTTTAGGACATGTAAGGTATGGTACTTTTGGTCAAAATAGTGTAGAAGCTGTTCACCCTTTTTTAAGACAAAACAATTGGATGCACAGAAATCTGATTGTCGCAGGCAACTTTAACATGACAAATAATAAGCAGCTTTTTAATGACTTAGTTAAGCTTGGTCAACATCCAAAAGAGATGTCGGACACTGTGACTGTAATGGAAAGAATAGGACATTTTTTAGATGATGCAGTAGGAGAAAAATACGAAAAATTAAAGAAGGAGGGAGTTTCAAAAATTGAAGCTTCAACGATCATTGGTGAAGAGCTTGATTTAATAGAAATATTAAAAAAAGCATCCAAAGATTGGGATGGAGGATTCGTAATAGGTGGTCTTGTTGGTCATGGAGATGCTTTTATCCTTCGTGATCCTGCAGGCATAAGACCTGCTTATTATTATAAAGATGATGAGGTTTTAGTTGTTGCGTCTGAAAGGCCAGTTATTAAGACAGTATTTAATACACCTAAAGATACTATTAAAGTACTGGGGCCTGGAAATGGATTGATAATAAAAAAATCTGGAAAATTAATTATTAAAAATGTCCTTAAACCAGTAGAAAAAAAATCTTGTTCTTTTGAAAGGATATATTTTTCTAGAGGCAGTGATATTAAAATATACAATGAGAGAAAAAAATTAGGAAGACTAGTCTTCCCACAAATACTTAAGTCTGTTGAAAATGACCTTAAGAATACAGTTTTTTCATATATCCCCAATACTGCAGAAGTTTCTTTTTTTGGATTGGTTCATGAAGCTCAAGACTATATGAATGAGATTGCGGAGAAAAAAATAATTGAAGAAGGAAGTAATATCTCTAGGGAAAAATTAAAAAAACTATTATCATATAGGCCAAGGATTGAAAAAGTAGCAATAAAAGATGCAAAATTGAGAACTTTTATTACGGATGATTCTAGCCGTGATGAGTTGGTAAAACACGTTTATGATGTCACTTACGGTTCAATAAAAAACACTGATAATCTTGTAATTATAGATGACAGTATTGTTAGAGGGACAACTCTTCAAAAGAGTATCATAAAAATGCTAGATAGGTTATCTCCAAAAAAAATAATTATTGTTTCAAGTGCTCCGCAAATTAGATATCCAGATTGTTATGGTATAGATATGGCAAGGATGGGGGATTTAATTGCTTTTAGAGCCGCAATACAATTAATAAAAGATTCAAAAAATGATGATATAATTGAAAAAGTTTACAAAAAATGTGTTGATGAAAATAAAAAAGATGTGAATGAGATTAAAAATTTAGTTACAGAAATCTACAACCCATTTTCAGATGATCAAATTAGTTCAAAAATATCACAAATGTTAAAAGAAAAAGATATCAAAGCTGACGTTGAAGTCATTTATCAGTCAATTGACAATCTACATAAGGCTTGTCCTGATGATCTAGGTGATTGGTATTTCTCTGGTGATTATCCAACACCAGGCGGCAATAAAGTGGTTAATCAAGCTTATATAAATTATTTTGAAGGCTCAAACAGTAGAGCTTATTAACTTATAGCAGATTCATATTTGCCTGAAACAACATCCCAATTAATAACATTAAAAAATGCATTAACATAGTCAGGTCTTCTATTTTGATAATTTAAGTAATATGCATGCTCCCAAACATCAATGCCCAATATTGGAGTTCCCCCGCACATTCCTGGCATAAGAGGATTATCTTGATTTGCCGTTGAGCAAATGTCTAACTCTCCATTAGGACTAGCACAAAGCCATGCCCATCCCGATCCAAATCTTGTACCTGCAGCAGCTGAAAATTTAGATTTAAATTCATCAAAGGAGCCAAAACTCTTTTTTATAGCCTCGCTTAGAGATCCTTCTGGTTCACCACCTGAATTTGGACTCATAATTTCCCAGAATAAGCAGTGATTATAATATCCACCGCCATTATTTCTAACAGCAGAATTACTCATATCAAGTGTAGTTAAGATTTCTTCTATTGATTTATTAGCTAGTTCTGTTCCCTCAATAGCCGCATTTAATTTACTAGTATATCCAGCATGGTGCTTGCTGTGGTGAATTTGCATTGTTTTTGAATCAATATGCGGTTCAAGTGCATCATGATTATAAGTTAGGTCTGGTAATTGGAAACTCATAGTATTTGTTATAATTTAATAACTCTAAATTAAGTATTTCATCAAAAACTAAAAAAATTGTCTGAAAAATTTCAAATAATTAATGCTAGCGCGGGCTCTGGAAAAACATTTGCACTTGCAACCAACGTAATTATTAGAATTTTAAAAGGAAATGAAGATTCTTTCAAAAAAATACTCGCTTTAACATTTACTAATAATTCAGCGAATGAAATGAAAAAAAGAATTTTAGAGCATCTTAAACAAATTTCAATAGATCCAAGCAAGTCTTTAATTTTTAGATCGTCTAATTTAAATAAGCTTTTTACTATTGACTCAATTAAACCAAAAGCGAAAAAAGTTCTTAATAAAATATTACATAATTTTTCCTTTTTTCAGGTAAGCACAATAGATAAGTTTAACCACAGATTAATTCGATCCTTTTCAAGTGATTTATCCCTATCACATAATTTCGATTTAGTTATTGAAACGGATGAATTCTCAGATGAGTTACTTGAAAAGTTTTTCAATGATTTAGAAAAAGAGTCATTTTTATCAGATTTAATTATAAAGTATGCAAGCAGTAAACACAACAATAATAAGTCTTGGGATATTGCTTATGACATAAAAAATCTTTTAGATATAATTTGGGATGAGAACAATTACAAGTATGTGGGTGATAAAACAATGGATGTTGATTCTTTCAAGAATTTAGAAAAAACATTGTCTTTAACATTAAAAAAAAATAGAAAAAAAATAGAAAAACTTAGTTTAAAAATTGAAAATCAGATATCTGGTATTGATCAATCGTATTTTTCATATGGAACTTTACCTAAATTTTTACATCAGACTCAGTCTTTAGATTTAAAAAAAATTAAAACAGAACAAGTTTTAAAAAGGCTTGAAAATAATACAATTCTAAAAAAAGAGAATTCCACGGATGAAAGTTTAAAATTAATATCCAAGATCAAGCCCGATATCATTGATATAATTTTATTAGTTAATAGGCAAAAAACATATAATAATCTTAACGACAATCTCTATTTAAATTATCTTGTTTACAACATAGTTAATTATTCTAAAAAATTTCAAAAGGAAAACAATCTTCTTTTGATTTCTGATTTTAATTCTCTAATTAGCGAAAACATATCTGATCATCCAGCACCTTTTATTTATGAGAAAATAGGCACTAAGTATAACAATTATTTTATTGATGAATTTCAAGACACTTCTGAATTACAATGGAAAAACTTAGTTCCCCTTGCCTCGCACTCCATCACAAACGAGGAGCTAAATGATGAGGGGGGAAATCTTTTTTTGGTTGGAGACCCCAAGCAATCAATATACAGGTTTAGAGGTGCTAAACCAGAAACTTTTACAAACTTAAAAAGCATAAATCCTTTCTTTATAAAGCCTGAATTAAGTAGTCTTTCCACAAACTACAGGAGTTACAGCAAAATAGTTGATTTCAATAATAAGTTTTTTAAATCCATTTCTAAACTAATAAGAGCTGATATTATTGACTATAATTATAAGGACCATGAACAAAACTTTTTAGATCAAAAAAAAGGGGGATATCTTTCTTTTCATTTTATAGATTCTGTTGAAAAAGATTATGATGATAAATCATCAAAAAAGTTACTAAAGATCATCAAAGAAAAAGAAAAGCAAGGATTTAATTTAAGCGATATAGCTATTCTATGTAGAAATAATCAACAGTGTAATTTAGTATCCACTTATCTAATTGAAAATGATATTAAAGTTAATTCAGAAGAGCTATTAGCTTTATCTTCTTCCAATGAGGTAATTTTTATAATAGATTTTGTAAGACTACTAAATAATAAAAATGATTTAAATGCTAAGAAGAATATATTAAAATTCATCAGCCTCAACAATAATAATAAAAATAAATATGATTTCATATTTAAATACATGTCTAAGTCAGTCGATGAAATCTTTGATACTCTGCTAAGTTTAGATTATCTAACAACTTCAAAGCTTGAATTGTATTTAGCGTGTGAAAAATTAATATCAACTGTGGAATTTTTAAATCAAGCAGAAATGCAGGTCTACTTTCTTTTAGACGAGATCTATAATTTTTGTTATAACAAAAAATCAAATTCAGAGTCGTTTCTAGATTACTGGGAAACTAAAAAGAAAAAGTTAAAGGTAAATTTAATTGAGGAAACTAATGCCGTAAAAGTTTTAACTATACATAAATCCAAAGGTTTGGAGTTCCCTATAGTTATTTTGCCGTATTTTGACTTTAAGCTAACAAAGCCAGATAATAAAATTTGGGTTAATTTTTCTGAGAAAAAAATTGATGGAAATTTCTTATTAAATTATAATGATAGTTTAAAGTTTTACAATAATGATTTTGCAAAAAGAATGCACCTTTATAATGATCAAATGACTTTAGATAATGTAAATGTCATGTACGTTTCTTTATCAAGAGCTATTTTAGAAAATCATGTTATTTGTCAAGAAAAAAATATTGACGCAGAAAAAACTTCAGGCACATTACTTCGATCATATTTTTCTACAAGCTCTTCAAAATCAAAAACTTTTTATGAGATAGGAACATCCAAACTAAAAACTGATTTTTCATCTAAAAAATTAAAAACACTCAATTTGATCAACACAAAAATTAATAAAAATCATAAGGGTTTTAACAATTATTACAAATCTGATAAGAGGCTATCCTCAAGCTTTGGTAATATATTTCACAATATAATGTCTGAGATAGAGTACGAGCACCAGTCAGATTATGTGATAAATGATTATCATAACAGAGGAATTATTGATAATAATGATAAAAAAAGAATTATAAATTACATTGATTTAATAATGAACCATGATACCTTGAAAATGTTTTTTTCAAAAGAAAATGTTGTTTATAATGAAAGAGAAATCTTTATTCCACCTGATATAGTAATAATCCCTGATAAAATTGTTTTTAAATCTGATAGTGAAGTTTATATTTTAGATTATAAAACTGGAGAAAAAAATAAAGAGCATGAAAAACAGCTAAGAAGTTATTCAAGCGCATTAAAAAAAGCTAATTACAGAGTAAAAGGAGCTTTTTTAGTGTATATATCAAATAAAATAGAAGTCCTAAAAATAGACGATTAATTGATATTTTAATACTTTAATATACTTAATCCTTCCTATATAAAAATCAAATAATTGGAGATATTTTAATGAAAATCATTAAGTTTGTGGTTATATCAAACAATAATTTATACTAACATGAAAAACTTTGTGAAAATATTTTTTGTTTTTACTCTTGCATTGTTCACTACCCAAAGTTGGACTCAAGATAAAAATAACCCATGGCAATTTAGCTTTGGTGTAAGCGCATTGAATTTTAATGGAACAAACTATACAAGCCCTTCAGCTTCAATAGATTTAGGTCCAAGCTTATTTAATGAATATTTTAACGTAACGGATCACTGGAATGTGCAATCTTCGTTTAGTACTGTTACTTTGACAAGATATGCGGAAAATGGATATTCTATAGGTTTTAGAGCTTCGGTTAATAAATTTTCAAAATTGGGGGATACTTCTATCACTCCAAAAACAATTATTACTGGAGACCTTGTTCTAACAAAAACCTTAAGCGCACTAACTTTTTGTAGCCTCGAGCCATATATTGAGGTAGGAGCTGGTCAGTCATTTGTTGGGGGAGATAATGATTATCATTTGAATGCTGGAGCAGGTGTTTCATATGCAGTAAGTGATAAAGTTCATCTAAAACTCAATACAATATATCGACATAACAAAAAAAACAATGGCATTGTAAGTTATGTTCCTGATATAATCCCACATTTCCAACATAATTTGTCTGTTGCGATAAATTTCGGAGGAAAAGATACTGACAAAGATGGTGTTTATGATAGACATGATGATTGCCCATCAGTTCCTGGTTTACCTGAATTTAACGGTTGTCCAGATGATGATGGTGATGGAATTGAAAATAGTAAAGATGCATGCCCTAATGCAGCTGGATTGTTAGAGTTTAATGGATGTCCTGACTCAGACGGCGATGGTATTGCAGATCCAAACGATGCTTGCCCTGATGTTGCAGGTTTAGCTAAGTTCAATGGTTGTCCTGATTCAGATGGTGATGGAATTGAAGATGGAAAAGATGCATGTCCTGATGCTGCCGGTCCAAGAAAGTTCAATGGATGTCCTGACTCAGATGGAGATGGTATAGCAGATCCTGATGATAAATGTCCTAACGAGGCAGGTCCATCAGACAATGCTGGTTGTCCAAACCCAACTGCTGAGGCTATTGAAAAACTTAATGAGTTAGGTGCAGTAGTTCAATTTGAATTTAATAAATCAAACTTAAGAGATGAAGCTATTGAACTGTTATTAAGCGTTTATGAAATAATGGCCAAATACGGAAATACTAACTTTTTAATTGAAGGCCATACTGATTCTTCTGGTCCAAAAGCATTTAACAAAAAGCTTTCTCTTGAAAGAGCTGAAAATGTTAAATCTCATTTAGTTAGCAAAGGAGTTGAAGGAGATAGATTATCAACTGCTGGTTTTGGAGAAGACAATCCAAAAGAGTCTAATAATACTAGAAAAGGACGAATAGCTAACAGAAGAGTTGAATTTAAAGTAGTTGAATAGACTAACTTAGAATTTTAAATTAAAAAAGCGCCTTTAACCAGGGCGCTTTTTTTATTTTTAATATCATGAAATTATTCTTTGAACAAGTTCTGGATGAAGCATTTGAAAATATACAACTAGAAAAAACATATTTTGTAATTCCAAATCAAAGATCAAAAATATTTCTAAAGAAACAGATATTAAAAAAAATCTCATCTGTTTCCATATCCCCAAATATTTTAAGTATAGATGACTTTATTGAAAAAATTGCAGATGTAAAAGAGTCACCTAGAACAAATCAGCTTTTTTATTTGTATGAAAGCTATATGAAAGTTTCTAAAAAAGTAGACTTCGAGTCTTATTCTTTGTTCAGAAATTGGGCAAATACTCTATTAAAGGACATTAACGATATTGATATGGGAATGGTAGATTATAAGGATGTTCTTAAAGATCTTTATGAGATACATAAGCTGGAATCTATTACAAACGAGGAGACAGAGAAAAAACTTGCCTTTTGGAGTATGCTTTCTAAAATAGTTGAATCCTTTAAATCTAATCTTATTGAAAGCAACACTTATTCAAAGGGTTTGTGTCACATTTATGCTAAAGAAAACATTGATATTTTTTCAAACGCTAACAAGGACTTTTCTTTTTTATTCCTAGGTCTAAATTCACTATCAAACAATGAACAATTTATTATTAATTATTTATTAGAAAACAATAAAGCTCAAATATACTGGGATTGTGATGAATCTTTTATAAAAAATCCAGAGCATGAGGCAGGATATTTTTTCAGAAAATATATGTATGAGTGGGATTATTACAAGACAAATAAATTTAATTGGGAGCAAAACTTATTTTCAAGTTCTAAAAATATTTCTGTTTATGAAACAACTAAGCAGATAGCTCAAGTTAAAACTGTAGCGAATATTATTAATAAAATATCATTAGATAATCACGATAAAAAAACAGCAATTGTTCTTCCAAATCAAGAGCTTCTAAAACCCCTTTTAAACTCCATCCCTGCATCAATTGAAAACTTAAGTTTATCTATTTCGAATCCATTGATAAACATGGAGCTGTCTAAATTTTCTATCAATTTTTTTGAAATGTATGCTAGAGCAAAGAGTAAAAGCTTTTATTACAAAGATATTTTAGTCCTTTTATCAAATAGCTTTTTAAGAACAGCAAATGAAAAGGAATTAAAAATATTTGAAACAATTAGACAGGATATTGTTGATAAAAACATGGTTTATGTTAGTTCAAGCTATATTTTAAGTAAGCTGAAAAACAAAGAAACTAAAAAGTTATTCAATTGCTCAGAAGATAATATAATTAATGTTTTAAATGAGTGTATTGAAATTTTTGAATTGAAAATAAAGGAAAACAGCTTCTTAGAACAGTCATCTAAAATTAAATCTATACTTCAAATAATAAAAAACTTCAATGCAAAGTATAGTTTTAAAATTAGTTTTGATTCACTAAAAGATTTTTTCTTTGACATAATTAAAAATCAAAGCATTAGCTACCATGGAGATCCTAGTCACAATTTTCATATTTTAGGATTGTTAGAGTCACGAGGGATGGATTTTGAAAATGTGATTATTTGCTCAGCAAATGAGGGAATTTTACCATCAAATAATTTTCATAATTCATTAATTCCATTTGATTTAAGAAAGAAGTATAATCTAACAACTATCATAGACGATGATGCAAGAGTAAGTTATGATTTTTACCACCTCCTTTTAAGAGCATCCAATATCCATTTAATTTATAATTCTGTTTCTGAAGGTGTTGATACTGGTGAAAAAAGTAGATATATACAACAATTAGAATTATTGAATTGTAAAAATCACAATATAAAACAAATTATTTCACAGTATCCTTTTAATTCAAATAAAACTAACCCTGAGGTTTTTGAAAAAACGGATTCTCTATTATCAAAATTAAAAGAGTTGGCTGATTCTGGCTTTTCACCATCTTCATTAAATAGATATATAGATAATCCAATCAATTTTTTTGATGAATACGTATTAGGTGTAAAGTCTAATGATGAGGTTAACGAATTTCCAGAATCTAGAGGAATTGGAATTATCTTTCATAACACTATGGAAGAAATTTATAAGCCGTTTATTGGAAAGTTATTAGATGCTAAAAAATTAAAAATTACTTTAAATAAAATAGACCAACTCTTAGATAAACAGTTTATAGAAGAATATGGTAAAAATTATGATAGAGGCAAAAACATGATTATTTATCAAGTATTAAGTAATACAATCGGTAAGTTAGTTCAAGCCGATATTAATAAAATCAAAAAGGGCTATAAACTCAAAATAATAGATATAGAATCCAAATTGGAAATAGCCTTGGTTACAGAAAAATCAAAAATAAAATATAAACTTAGGGGAACTGTTGATAGAATACAGAGCGAAAATGGAGATGTAAAAATTATTGATTATAAGACAGGTGCATTTGAACCATATAAATTATCATTTAATAGTTACCAAGATTTAGTTGATAAGAAAAAGAAAGAAGCCCTTCAATTATTATGTTATTGTTTGATGTATTCTAATACTTTAAAAAAAGCGAAAAATTTGAATGCTGGGATAATTTCTTTTAAAAATCTAAGTTTGGGTTTAATAAGTTTAAAAAAGTCAAAAACAGAATCTTATAATCTCGAAGAACTAAATGATTTTAAAAAAGTGTTAGACAATATAATTGAAGAAATTTTTGATCAATCCATCAGTTTTTCAGAAAATCAACCTTAACCATTAAATTCCTTTTTAATTTCTTTAATAATGTTAAATTTGCGATGATTTCTTATAAAGAATCACGGTCCTATAGCTCAGTTGGTTAGAGTAGATGACTCATAATCATTTGGTCCCTGGTTCGAGCCCAGGTGGGACCACCCTTAAAACCCCTCTTCTTGAGGGGTTTTTTGTTTTTTAGAACCAAAAACACCCTTTGGGTAATAAATAGGGTAATAAATTAATGAATTTAGTTTGAGAAAGTGTAAAAGCAGTTACACTTTCTAATTAAACCAAAAAACTTAAGTCTACTCATTTTCATCATGTGATTTATACCTGTCAGCCATCATTTCACGAAATAATGAGAGCGAGTCATGATCAATTGAATTGAAAAGACTCTTTATTTTACTTTCATTTTTAAACATTTTAATTTGAACTTTTTTATTCTTCATCTTTATATATTTTTTTACTAATTAATTCTATTTTGAATCTAGGATCTTTTTTGTATTTCTTATCAACTCTAGACCAAGGACATCTTATGCCAATTTCGGTTGCACAGTGGTGATAAATAATTGCATTGGTCATTCCAAATCCAACAGGAACACCTAATTTTTTAAATGAAACTTTGAATGTTAATTCTCCTTTAAATTTTGCCATAGTGTTACAATTTTTAATTAAACAATTGCAACAAGATTGAATCAGATTACTCGTTTGTTTGGTAGAGTTACCCACATTCTAAACCACCGTGCTACGAGTGAGTCGGTTGGTACGCTTATGCGTTCTTGATGCTTTCTTAAATATACGATAATTATAGTAAAACCCGGATTATTACCTGGCGAAGAATGAGAAAGTGTATCTGCTTTTACACGTTCTTGGTTAAGGTTTGAAAGTCAAGTACTTATCGATCTCTTCCCAATTAAATGTGTATTGATTGTTTTTATAAGATGATCTCTCCATTATATTAAGTTTTCGGTATAATTGGAATTCTGCTTGAAAAATTTTTGTTCTTCCACTTACGACTGCTCTGTTTACATTTCTTTTATATAATCCCTTTTGTTCCATATAATACTGAGAATGTATTCTAGCTTCAGTTGATGATTCAAATGTTTTGTTTTTTATAGACTCTTCCAAATCTAATATTAAATCAAAATGATTTCCTGTTTCCAAAACTAATTTTCCAAAATAAAGCTTTAATTCTTTCGATTCAATTCCAAATTTTTCCGCTATTTCAATGTATTTTTCCCCATCATTGGTTAAGAAATAATTTGGATCCCAAAGGTTTAAATGGTCAACAAATTTTAAATAGTTTTTAGACTGAGATTTATAAAGATTATCATTTTGGCTACTATTGGTGAGGGTCGGCCTTCCGTCTTTTTTACAGTGTTCATTTATCTCATTAATTGCTTGTTCAGTGGTAATTTCGCCAGAAAGAACCTTTCTTTTAAGTTTTTCTTTCCTGCCTTTAAACGGTTCCATCTTTTTTATACCCCAATGATCTATTATGCTTTCAAATGGTTCAAGATTTCTATTTTCATGTGGAAAATAATAATTGTCAAAAAACTCTTTCCATACTTGATCTTTTCTGTTGTCAATTAAACTAACTTTTTCGGCAGTTTTTAGCAATAAATAAACTAAATGGGGGTTGGTATCTATAAATTTAGCCCAATACCTCGACTCTCTATTGCTAATAAATTCTTTTAGAGTAAAGTTTTCATCTATATCACAGAGCATTTCAATTTGAATTTCTCCGTTCGAATCAGTGCTGTGCTCAATTAGTCCAACGGGCGATTTTCCTTTTATAGAGTTTTCAAAAACTCCTTTCATATAATTTGATATTTTAAAATCCTCAACTTCTTTTGGACAAATCAAATACGAGGCAGAAAACTTTTCTAAATATGTAAAACATTGACCAAGCCCTGTTTGAATACCTCTTTTGGTTTCAATATCAGGTTTAAACTCTAAGGCTATACTTACTTTTTTAGATGTATCATAAATGTTCCCATCTTCACTAGGCCAACTTTTGTTAGTGTTTTTTAACAATAAATCTTTTGAAAAAACAGTATTAGACCATATTCCAGAAATAAAGTTATTTAAAAATATTCTTTGACACTGGCGAGATCTTATATCATGATTTGTTGCCATTTATCTAACTAATGAATATTTAGCGTGTTTAGAAATTGTTGATTCTGTCCAATTGTTTTTTGTAGCCTTGTAAATAATATTAGCAAAAGACTCAGCAGCTTTTACTGGAAAGGCATTTCCAACTTGTTTATTTTGACTTTCTTTTGTCCCAAAAAACTCATATGTATCTGGAAATGTTTGGAGTCTTGCGGCCTCTCTTGTTGTAATCTGCCTATTTAACCAAGGGTGAATAGGGAAAGCACTATGTCCAGGGACAAGAGTTGGAGAGGGGAGTTTACGATTTAACCTAAAAAACACCTTACTAAAACTTTTAATTAGCTTTCCTGATCTACTATATTTTAGATGGTCAGGGAGATCATTTGGATCAATTTTTTTTCCTTCTTTTATGAAACTAAATCTTTCAGAAACTGTTTCATTGTGGTTCATTGGCTCGTGATTATGGAAAGATTTTTCTTTGTTATCAAGATCAAAAATTGATTCACCAACTGAACGATATTTTTTTTGCCATGATTTTGGTTCTTTATGAAACTTTGCTTTTGGCCATGGAATTTTCACCCCAATTTTATTTGCTAATAATATAAATCGTTTTCTTTCTTGAGGAACCCCATAATCTGCAGTATTAATAACTCTATAATCAATATTATCGTATCCTAAGTTTTTCAAGTCTGACATTATTGTCTTAAGAAACCAACCATCATTTAAACTAACTAAACCAGCAACATTTTCCATCATCACCCAATTGGGCTCAAGTAATTCAACATATTCAATAAAAGTAAAAACAAGATTGTTTCTCATGTCAGATTTAGGATTAAAACTCTTAGTATTGATAAATCGTCTTTTTCCAAACATTGAAAACCCTTGACATGGAGGCCCTCCAACCAGTACATCAACATGAGTGTTTTTATATTTAGTTTTTATTGAATCATAAACTTTATTATTACTTAAGTCACCATATACAAATGGAGTTTTAGGGTTGTTTTTACTAAAAGTTTGTTGAACATTTTTATCAAAATCAGAAGAAAATAAATGATTGTATCCAGCATTTTCAAAACCAATTCCTATACCGCCAGCTCCTGAAAACAAATCAATAAAATTCAAACCGTTGGAGTTGTCAATCTCTTTTAGGGTTGAATTATACTTTGGGAAGTAATTTTCTTTATTATTATTTTTTGTTTTATTATTGAGATGGTCTTTTATTGATGAGGCTATATTTGCTGCTAACAATGGAGGAACTGCATTCCCAACTAATATACACTGTTCTCTTCTGTTGCCCTTAAAAATGAATTCGTCAGGAAATGATTGTATTCTAGCAGCTTCCCTTGGAGTGAGACTTCTGTCTAGATATGGATGTACAGGAAAAGCATTATTTCCAGGAACCATGGTCGGAGCAAATTTATCTCTATGAAGTCTCACATAGGTATTCCCAAAGTTTTTTCTTCTTATTTTTTTTGGTAGTTCGTTTGGAGGAGGAAGTTTTCCGCCCTCAGGAATTAGCTTATACCTTTCAATAACAATCTCTCCGTGATTTAAAATCAAATGATTTTCTAATTGTGTTCCGTTACTTAAATCTCCAATTGCCTCATTGACATTTTTGTACGATTTTATCTTAGAAATATTTTTATTTGATTTCTTCGGAAAAGAAAAAGGATTGTCCAATTTAGTACCAACTAGAATTACACGTTCTCTTTTTTGTGGAACACCGTAATCAGATGAATCAAACACTTTAAAATGTAAATTATAACCAAGAGATGTTATTTGATTTATTAATTTATTTAAAAACCTTCCTTTAAACATTGTTTTTAGACCTTTAACATTTTCAAAAACAAAACACTTAGGGTTAAGGTCAGAAATTAGCCTTAAATATTCTTCATATAATTCATTTCTAGGATCACCCGTGTTTTTGTCTCCCATAACAGAAAACCCTTGACACGGCGGACCACCAATAATTACATCTGGAACCTCGCCTTTAGTTAGAGACAAAACGGTTTTTTTAGAAATCAGTCTGATATCTGATTTTAGAAAAGGAATTTTAGGATAATTGTAACTATATGTTTCTTGAGCTTTGTCCCATATATCACTAGCTAAAATTATTTTGAAACCTTTAGCTTTGAAGCCAATATCAAATCCACCAGCACCAGTAAACAGGGATAATACTTTTATACTCACGACCTAAAAATAACAAAGAACTTTATCAAAAAAAACCAAAATGTAGTATAAGTTTTTAACTACAATAATTATATAGTCTAAACCGGACTATAACCAGGTGATGGGCGAGAAAGTGTATCTGCTTTTACACTTTCTTATTTTACCCAAAAGGTAACATTTTTATTACCTTGAGGGTAAAACACATATTTGTAACTAATTGATATAGAGATATTTAAGGGGTTGGTTTGAGTACAGGTGGGACCACCCTTAAACCCTCTAAGTCCTTGACTATGAGGGTTTTTGTTTTTTTGATTTTTTTGTCCGAACCTTTTTCCGAACCTAAATCCAAACCAAATTAATTATTTTTGAAAGTTGATGAACAGAAAATATTTTTATTATATAGTTTTTGGAGTTACATTTTTAACATTCGGATTGGTTCAAGATTACATCAGACCAAATTATGAAGGAGGAAATGACCTTATAATTTATTTTCTTGGAGTAATTCCCAACTTCCTTCCAGGTATTGGTCTTCCAAGTATGTTTTATGTAACCATTCCAGAGATTTTTAAACCTAATACATCTATTTACAGAAATAGATTAAAGTGGTCAATAATCATTTCTATGATTGGTCTAATTGGAAATGAATTCATAACAATTTATACTCCGGGAAGAGGAGTTTTTGATTGGAATGATATTGTATGGACAATTATTGGGGGAATAGTTTTTTATTCTCTACATATAACAATTCAAAACAATGGTTCTAAAAGAACCTGAACCGGGGTTGTAGTCAAAACATCTTGATTTTTGAGAAGGTTCGTAATACGAACCTAAAAGGTTCGGACTCCGAACCTCTTAAATCTAAAAAAGTAAGTATTTACGAAGTAAGAGTAACCTTCCTGTGAGGACAGGTGGGACCACCCTTAAAACCCCTCTTCTTGAGGGGTTTTTTGTTTAGCAATCACAATTAGATGTCTTTTTGTAAAAAGGATATATTTTAAATCCTAGCATAAACTCGATATGATTGAGTTTATCTTTTTTAAACAGCATATTGGAAATATTATCAATGGAAAAATATAGAGGCCCAACTCTAGAAGATACTCCAAGCATGAGTTTTTTATATTCGTATAAGGTTGAGTTTAAAATCAGAGAATATTGCTTTTTTTCTACTCTCAGGCTGGAGCTCAATAAATTTGGTCTAATTAGAGAGTTATCTGCAATATTTAGCCTATTAATTAAAGTTGTATTAAAATAAAATGAACCCCAAAAGTTATAATCAAATTGAATGCTTAAAGCTAATGGCGTGTATAGCATGAAGGAATTTTTTTTAAAAGATTTGTTTCTGTCCCCATAAACTCTTTCAGACATGTCCTTATAATTTTTAACGTTACCAATATCTAGCTCTCTAGGACCTATTATATCGTAAACATGCACTTCACTTAATTTGTTAAAACTTAAAAAACCTAAGTCTAAAAGAGAAACACCTAGCTTATAAAAGTAAGAATGATTGTCTTTAACATCGCTTTTTTTCTTATAAATACTATAGCCCAAATCTAATCCAAATCCAATTCCTCTTTTTTGAAAAAGATTGTCGGCATTACCAACGAAATACTTAGATTCTGATCTAAAGTCATTGAAAAACAACAGAGTTTCCACATCCCTATAAATCATTTTTGTCGGACTCTCTTGTTTAAAGTGAGTAGAATTATATGAAATATTAGTTTTTAAATTTAACCCGAACGATTCTTTGAAAGAGCTGCTATTTTCTGTTGTAAAAGAATAATTTAATTTGATTTCAGTCCAATTTGCTGCATTAAGTTTTGAATTAGTTTGATCAAATAAAATTTCATTTCCAAAATTCTCTTCTCTAAAATTATCGTAATTATATCCAGAATTAAGTGCTAAACTAGAAATATGTAATCTTTGGCTAACACCCAGTCCATATGTAAATACTTTTGAGGGTTTATAAACTTTAAAAATATATGATGGACCATTAAATTGAATTGAGGATAAAATTGAATATGGCTTATTGCTTTTATTTAGATTTATTGTTAAATCATCCACAGATTCATCTTTAAATGGGTTAGTAACTTTTATATTTGAAAAAACATCCCCCAAGTCTAAATAAGATGAATTTTTTATAAAACCATAGTCAGTTTCGAATTGAAGGTCTATACCAAAAAGATTTATTTCTTGATCAATAGGGGAATTTAAAAAAGAAGTTGGGTTAATACTTATACCATTAAACCCTGAATATCTTTCAGTCAAAATTCCAATATGCGACTGAGAATAACATGAAAAGGCAATAAAAAGTATTAAAATTCTCAGCATGTATTAATTTAAAATATTATTCAATAAATTATAACTTTACGTAAATAAAGGAATAAACTATGAAAAAACTTATATTAATTTCAGGATTAATTTTAATGGTTTCTTGTCAAGAAAAATCCAAACTAGACCCTAATATCAATCCTTTTTTCCAGGATTGGACTACGCCATATGAGGTTCCCCCTTTTATGGATATCAAGAACGAGGATTATATGCCTGCTTTTAAAAAGGGAATGGAAGAAAATCTTGCAGAGATAGAAACTATTATTAAAAACACTGATGACCCAACCTTTGCTAATACAATTGAAGAGCTTGAAAGAACTGGTAAATTATTGAGCAAGGTTCAACGTGTATTTTCAAATTTAGCTAGCTCTAATACTAATCCAAAATTACAAGAACTACAAAGGGAATTAAGCCCAATGCTTTCTGCTCATTATGATAAAATCGTACTTAACGAGGACTTATTTAATAGAGTTGAAGAAATATGGAATAATAGAGAAAGTGCTAATTTAAGTAAAGAGCAACAAAAACTTTTAAAAGATACTAGAAAGCAATTTGTTAGAAGTGGAGCTTTATTAAATGATTCACAGAAAAAGCAAATTACAGAGATAAATTCAAAGATTTCTGAGTTATCAACTGAGTTTGGACAGAACCTACTTGCTGAAACTAACGGATTTGAATTAATTTTAAACAAATCAGATTTAGACGGTTTATCAGACGCTGTAATTTCTGCAGCATCAGAAGCAGCATCACAAAAAATGGATCAAGCTGAATCTGAAGATGAAAAAGAAAAATACAAAGACAAATATGTATTCACTCCTCATCGTACAAGCATGTATCCTTTTTTGACAGAGTCAACAAGAAGAGATTTAAGAGAGAAACTGTACAACTCTTATGTAATGAGAGGTGATAATGCCAATGAAACTGATAACAATGATATTGCTGCTCAAATGGCTAAACTAAGAGCTGAAAGAGCAAATATCATGGGTTATAAAACTCATGCAGACTTTATCTTGGAAGAGAATATGCTCAAGACCCCAGATGAAGTTTACGATTTATTAATTCAACTTTGGAAACCTGCTTTAAAAAGAGCTAAAGCTGAGGTGGCAGATATGCAGGCGGTTGCTGATTCTGAGGGTAAGGATTTTAAAATAGCTGCTTGGGATTGGTGGCATTATTCTGAAAAAGTTAGAAAGGATAAGTATGATTTAGATGAAGCAGCTATAAGACCATATTTGTCATTAGACAATGTAATTCAAGGAGTTTTTAACACAACCAATAAGCTATGGGGTTTAAACTTTAAAGAGATTTTTGATATTGATTCTTATCATCCCGATGCTCGCATTTGGGAAGTGACTGATAAAGATGGAAGTCACTTAGCTATATTCATTGGAGATTACTTTACTCGATCTAACAAAAGAGGCGGAGCATGGATGAGTAGCTTTAAAGGTCAATCAAATTTAGATGGAAGAGAACGACCAATAGTTGTAAACGTATGTAACTTCCCAGCACCTGTTGGAGATAACCCTTCACTATTAAGTTTTGAAAATGCTGTTACTTTATTCCACGAATTTGGTCATGCCATGCATGGTATTCTAACAGATGTTACTTATGGAAGTATGGCAGGCACATCAGGACCTAGAGACTTTATTGAGCTACCATCACAATTGTTAGAGCATTGGGTAAGTGAACCCGAAGTTTTAAAATCATTTGCTACACATTATGAAACAGGAGAAACAATTCCTGACGAATTAATTGAGAAGCTACTAAAAGCTGGAAAATTTAATCAAGGATTTATTAATACAGAATACCTTGCGGCCTCTCTACTAGATATGGATTGGCATACTTTATCTTTACAAGATGCTAAAAACATCTCTAATAATTTTGAAAATAATTCCATGAACAAAATAGGTTTAATTGATGAAATAGCTCCTAGATATAGAAGTACATATTTTGCTCATATTTTTTCAGGCGGATATTCATCAGGGTACTACAGTTATGTTCATGCAGCTGTTCTTGATTCGGATGCTTTCGAGGCCTTCAAAGAAGCGGGTGATGTTTTTGATCCTGAGCTTTCTGCTAGTCTTAGAAAAAATATTTACGAAAAAGGATCTACCGAAGAAGCTATGGATTTATATGTAAACTTTAGAGGTCGTAAACCAATCATTGAGCCTTTATTAAAAGTTAGAGGTTTGGACGGGTCATCAGATTAGTAACATCTATCTATTAGTATATTGAAGCAAA
This sequence comes from uncultured Bacteroidota bacterium, assembly GCA_902597545.1. Lineage (GTDB taxonomy): Bacteria > Bacteroidota > Bacteroidia > Flavobacteriales > Flavobacteriaceae > Eutrophosalina. The sequence continues at coordinate 73,030 of CACJYD010000001.1, forward strand.
TACTCTTTTTAGGATTATTTTTTATAAGTTTTACTGCAAACTCTCATAACCCTGAAAAACTTGTTATTTCTGAGATAGAGCGTGGACAGCTGAATTTTGAAAATGAGACGATAGCCGCTGAATATTCAGCAGCACTTAAAAGGCAAAGAATTAGAAGACTCTCAGCTATGTCTTGGTCTAAGAAGATTTACATATTTATAAAAGCAGGTTTCGAGCATATCATTCCCCAAGGGCTAGATCATATACTTTTTGTACTTGGATTGTTTTTTTCTACTTTAAAATTACGGTCTCTAATATTACAAGTAACTGCATTTACTTTTGCACATAGCATAACACTAGCTCTTGCTGCACTTGGTTTTGTTAAGCTTCAATTATCAGTAGTTGAACCACTAATCTTTTTATCAATAGTTTGGGTAGCTTTTGAAAATACTTTTTTTAAAAAGACAACAAAATGGCGCCCATTAGTTGTTTTTACTTTTGGACTATTACATGGTCTTGGATTTGCAACCTTACTAACTCAGTATGGATTACCCAAAGACAATTTTATTTCTTTGCTTTTAGCATTTAATGTTGGAGTTGAATTTGGTCAATTTGCAGTTTTGTTAGTAGCATTTATATTAATTCGATTAATTTATCTAAAAACTGAATATAAAAACCAACTTAAAATTCCCGCATCAATTTTAATAGGCTGTACAGGCCTTTTTTGGTTTATTGAAAGTCTGATTTAGACTTCTCCATTTTTCCAAGCATAACCAAGAGCTAAAATTGGAATAGCACTTAACGCCATAATGAATATTGGAGGATGTGCATTACCAGAAACAAAATTCAAAATGTCTGGTAATATCCAACCAATATGAATAATAAATAAAATTAATGCGGCTGTTTGCGCTGATTCTTTTATTTTAATTTTCATTGCAACAGCTATAGCAATAATCATTGAAATGATTATACATGCAAAAACGATGTGAATTAAATAAAGAGCATCCTTACCAGCCTGATTAATTCCTTCAAATTGACTGTATACTGCCTCTTCCATCATTTCAGGGTTAAATAGAAATAAAACTAATGTAATTGCAGTAAGAAGATCAATTAACAAGGTAACTAAAAAGATATTTTTAAATTTTTTCATACATAGCTAATGTATAAAAATTTATTTGAGTTTTATTCTGGAAATATCGTCAAAACCAGTTACATATAAGTATTCTTCATTTGTATCAAAATTGCAATTTGTAATTGGTTTTCCATAGTTTATTGTAGCAATAAGTACTCCTTTTGGGGATATAATTAAAATTCCGTTAGGACCTGTAGTGAAGATGTTTCCAGAGCTGTGTACTTTTAATCCATCAAAACATCCTTTGTATTTTTTGCTTAATTCTTTTCCATCAAAAAAAAGTTTTCCAACAAAAGTTGAAGTATTAAATTTCATAATTTTTGGATCTTCGGTTCCACAGTTATTTACATAAACAAATTTCTCATCGTTAGATAATGCAATGCCATTAGGTAAAGACATTTCTTTTGTTATTAAATGCAATGATCCATCTTTTGATTGTTTAAAAACACCATTAAAATCTAACTCTCTAAATTTATCATCAAATGTTTTTTGGTTATAATAAAAACCATAGGGGGGGTCTGTGAAATATATGTCACCTTTAGAGCTTATTGACAGATCATTTGGGCTATTAAATCTTTTACCATTGTAGTTGTCTACGATTGTTTTGAAATCTGGATTTACTGTTGCAGATTTTGAAATACTGGCAACTCGTCTATCTCCATGTTGACATAAAATTATATCACCATTTTTGTCGAATGCTAATCCATTAGAACCTATACCCCCCATTTTAAATGATGGAGCATATCCAGTAGATCCACTTGGAATTATGTATTCATTGATTCCGTTCAATTCAGACCATGTAAAAATTTTATTTTGTCTAACATCACTAAATATCAATTGATTATTCTCAGAATCCCACAAAGGACCTTCACTTACTTTAAATGAACCCCCTAAGACTTCAATTTTTGAATTTTTGTCGATTAATTCTAGTGCAGAATTCTTAATGATAGTTATATCATTATTAATCTGTGCAGAACAACTTAAAATGAGAGAAAATAATAAGAAAGCTATAAATCTTAATAATAATGAGTTAGGCATATATTTAGAAAGTAAGGTTTTTATAATTGATGAAAAATATAAAAAATCATTAGGTTTTTTGTATTAATTATACTTTAATTTTATCAAATTCTTAAACAGAAACATTTATTCATAATTCATAAAAAAATAAAAATGTTATTAATTATCTTGATAATTATAAATTAAAATTATTATGAAAAATATATTTTACGTTTTTCTTTTGATGCCGCTTTTTTATTTGGGGGCTCAAGATGAAGGACCTTATTTAATAAGACTTCATGTAGTTGAAGTTGAAGGTAATATTGGTGCTTTTATACAAGCAAACAGAGAATATTATAAACCTTTAGCTGCAAAAGCAGTTGAGGATGGCAAATGGGCAGGCTGGTCAATGAGCAGGTCTGTTACATATCCAAGCAGATTTATTTTTTTCCATCATTTTTCAAGTCCAGAGCAGTATGCTAAACCCAAAAGTATATGGGGAGCTAATGAAGCAAAAGAATTGGGGTTAGAACAACCTGATGGAAGCAAATGGGAAATGACAACCTTAAGAGACTTAGATCTATGGCAAGTTAATGCAGCTGTTTTTGATAATGAACCATCTAAATATTTCGTTATGAATAAATTTAAATTCTCATACACTGATAGAAAAAAGTTTATTGATAATAATAGGGCTTGGGGAGAATATGTAGTAAAGCCCCAGCTTGATAGTGTAGAAGGTTACAACTGGGTTTGTGCAACTTTGGTTACAGCAGGAAATTTCGTTGATCAAGAATCACAAATTGTAAATGGCATTTCTTTTGATGGATTTGCTTCAATTGAAGATATTTTACATAGAAGATCATATAAAGAAACTAATGATCCTAATCCTCATTTTCAAAAATTTCAAAAATATGTTTCTGAAAATGATTTGACAGACTTTTCCTCATCTGTATCAAGTTCAATTTATCAAGACTTAGCATCAACATTTAATTAAAAAAATAAAAATTATGAAACAATATTTAACATTACTCATATGCTTATTAAGCATTAACATATACTCCCAACAAATGGGATTTAATGTAGTTTACGTGGAAGCAGAGCCAAACTCTGAAGATAATATTATTGAAGCTTTAGATAGTTATTTTGGAGCTAAAAAGTTTAAACCTGGAGGTGCTGTAGCTTTGGAAAGACTATGGATAGGCGGTCCACAAGATATGTCACACAGATTAGTTTTTTTGTGGGAAATTGGAAATCAAGGTTTTGAAGAAGGTGAATTTAATCCAATTGAAAACCAAGCCTTTTGGTCTAATATTATAAATAGAGTTGAATCTTGGGGAGAGGGCCATGCTGGGAGATTTATCAATTTTGTTGAAGGTGATGTAGAAAAGTATCCCTATGCACAAATTTGGGATATAATTCCTCAAGACCCTGCTGCTTTTGCAAAAGCTCAGTCAGAGTTTGTCGAATCTTTACCTGAATTATTTAAAGATAGATTTGTAGGCTTTGGAACCTATGATATAAATCGTCCAAATGGAGCTACTCATTGGGCATTACTCTCAGGAGCTAATCTTGATGATCATTTAAACTTTGCGAATGAGGTTCAAACCACCTATTCTAAAAAGTTTAAAAAATACCTTGAAGACAGGGGAGAAGTTGAGTTAATTCACAACTTTACTTTTGAAAACAAAAGCTTTATAAAATAAAAACTATTTAAAACAGTTTTTTAAAAGCCCTTTTAATTAAGGGCTTTTTATTTTATATAGAGTAAATTGTGAGAAATAGAGTTGTTGCAGATTTTTACTATGTATAAGTTTGAATTATTTCTATCGTCTATTTGATCGTAAAGCTTCTTTTTTATTAGCCCATTAACAAAGCCTGGAATCGTATTACTGTGGCCAACAACTAAAACTTTATTATTATTGTTATCCAAAAGAAATTTGTCATAGTTAATTTTTGAAGGGCTGTAGATTAATATTTCCTTTTTAATTTTTTTTGATATTGGCATAACAGTTTCTAAAGTCCTGTAATAGTTTGTTGAATATATTTTATCAAATTCGAGATTTTTAAATACTTCAACCCACTTTAATGCCCTTAGCTTGCCTTTTTCGTTAAGATTTGGGTTTTTATTGTTTGGATCTGTTCTGTCTTTTTCAGCATGTCGAATTAAAAAAAATTCTGAACATTCCTGTGATGATAGCTCAAGAGTAAAAAATAGAAAAAGGATAAACAATTTTTTCATTCAAATCCTATTTCCCAATCACCATATATTAAATTTGGAAGCAGTATAAACTTTTCACCAAAACGGTCTTTTAAAGAAACCGAAACCTCCCATCTTTCTTTATTAGTTTTGCCAAAAAAAGCAGAATCAAAATCACCCAAGTTATCTCCAATTAACATGATAACTTCATAATCCTTAATTGAAGATCTTCTTTTTAATTTATCTCTTGTTTCATCACGTAATAACATTATAGTAGACTCATCAAATGGGAAACCTAACTTAACTAGATTTGACTTTGTAGCTTCATAGTTTTCAACCCTTCTATTTGAAAGATAGATAATTTCAATCCCTACTGATTTAGCATAATTAAAAAAGTCTAATGATCCAGGCACCGGAGTTGCTATTTCTTTATTAACCCAGTCTGACCAGTTTTCTTGATTGTAGGATTTATTTTCTTTAATTAACATTTCATTGTAAGGGGTATTATCAAAAATCGTTTCATCAAGATCTGCAATTATAGCAAGTGGTTTTTCATATTCCTTAGATAATTCCAGCTCTAATTTTTTTCTAGCAATATTATAAGCTTGTAAGCAAAGAGCTTTATATTCTGCAGAGTTTTTATGCCAATACATGGAGTGATCTTTCACCGATCTTTCATTGTTAAATGAACATCCAATAAAAAGAATTAAAACAAGAAATAGTAAAAATCTCATTCTTATAAAGTAATGAAATTAATATTGAAGAAAAAAACTATTATTCTGATTTAACTATATTTAATAATTGAAAAAAATAATCATAAATAACTCTTTTGTATTTGGCCTTATTTCTCTAGTTGTAGGCTTGTTAGTGTACCAGGAATTTAAGTCCTTTATATTTGGTTTATTGTTCCTTATAATTGCATTAATCCTTTTTGTGGTTTCATTTTTGTATGATAATAAATAAAAAACATGGAATCAATTTTAAAATTAATATCTATTACGTTTTTAACGTTTTTTATTTTTACAACATATATGCTTTCTCAGAGCTATGAAACCCATAAATATGAAACTCTATTTTCTGATGATGAATTTGAGATAAGGCTGTATGAACCAGTTTTAAAGGCAAAAACCTATTCAACAAAAGGTTCAAATAATAATTTTGGAAAATTATTTAGATATATATCTGGTTACAATGAGAAAAACGAAAAGATTTCAATGACAACACCAGTATACATGAAAAATGAAGATAAAGGTTCAATGATGGAGTTTGTTTTACCTTCTAAATATGATATGAAAAATGTTTCTATGCCTCTATCAAACAATGTCGAAATATATTTAGATGAAGGGGGTCATTATGCATCAATTCAGTATGGCGGCTACTCAAACAATAATAAAAGAGAAAAGTATACTAATGCATTAATAAAAAAACTTCAGGAGCATAATGTTGAAGCAGCCGGTGAAATGCTATATCTTTCTTATGACAGTCCATATAAATTCTATGGAAGAAGAAATGAGGTCATTATAGCAGTTAAATATTAGCTTAATGATTAGATTATTTTCAACACTTCTTTTAACACTTTTTTTTTCTTGTAATGATACCTTCAATAAATATGAGTACATAATTAAGGATAAAGTTTTTGTTAATGAATTTAATCATACAGAAAATTCCAATATAGTTCAACTATCAAAAGGATTTACTTATTATAAATCTGTAAATAAAAAAATTAATACTGTTCCTGTTGTATTGGTTCATGGATTTTCTGTTCCATCTTATATTTGGGATCCAACGTTTGAATATCTCTCAAAAAAGGGATACTATGTAATCTCTTTAGATCTATATGGTCGTGGATTCTCAGAAAATGTAAGTGAAAGCTATACAGATGAGTTATTTGCCAATCAAGTTATTCAATTGCTTGAAAAATTAAATATAGATTCAGCCAAGTTTCTTGGACTTTCAAATGGTGGAAGAGTAATTTCTAAAATAGCTGATATTAATCCATCAATTGTTAAAAAGTTAGTTTATGTAGCTTCATCTGGGTTCAAATATATTGGTGAATTAAAGGATAAATCTGTTTCTGAAATCGAAGTTTCTAATTTTATTAAAAAAAATTATCCAACAATTTCGAAGGGTCAACTATTAGACTTTAAATATCCTGAAAAACATTCTGGATGGGATATTAAATATGAAGAACTACTTAAATACAAAGGATTTGCAAAGGCTTTAATATCAACAAGAAAAAATCATTACACTATGGACAAGATCCATATTAAAATTCAAAACAGTGATATCCCTGTTTTTACAATTTGGGGTGATAGCGATCAAGTAGTTGTATATAAAGATTTTGAAAAAAGAATCGATTCAATATTACCAAAAAGAAAAGAGTTTTTTATTTTAGATTCAGGACATCTTCCTCACATGGAGAATCCAAAGGAGTTTAATAAAGTATTATTATCTATTTTAAATTAATAGCTTGAAGAAAATAATTATAATTTTTTTAATTGCCTTATTTCCAATATTTAATTTTTCTCAGGAAAAAGAGCTTTTTGATTTAATTATTGCTGATGAAAATGCTACACCGGAATTACTGCCTGAAAGAATGATATTCACTCAAAGAATTTTTTGGGGTGAAAAAGGAATTTTAAGAAAAACAGGAATTGCACCACTTAATTTAAAGAACAGAGAAAAAGAATTAAAATTGAGAAGATCTTTTTTAAAGACTCATCAAATTCTCGGATATGCAACGTTGGGTACAATGGTTGCACAAGGAATTATTGGAGGTAAATTATATAATGGTGATTACAGCCTATATAATACACACAAAACAATGGGAAAAATTGTTAATGCTGGATATTTTACTGGGGCCGCATTATCTCTTTTCTCACCACCGCCATTAACAAATAAAAAGACAAAAGGATTCAGCTCAATTAAGGCTCACAAGTTTCTAGCAAATATTCATTTTACAGCTATGGTTCTGACAAATGTTGTGGCTGACGACAATAAAAAAGCTCATAGAGCTGCAGCATATACTGCATTTGCAAGTTATGCAACTGCCGTGATTGTATTTAAGTTTTAATTATGAAAAGATATTTTATTTTATTATTTGTTTTCAATTTTTCTTTTTCACAAACAACATTGATGATTAATAATGAAAACTCAACAATTAATTATGAAGCTAAGCATGTACTTCACGCTTGGGAGGGGATAAACGATAATGTTAGCGGCGTTATTATTTATGACAATGAGATTTCAAAAATTGCAATTGCAGCAAAAGTTGTTGATTTTGATAGCGGAAATTCAGGCAGAGATTCACACTCTTTAGAAGTCTTAGAAGCTTTAAAATTTCCTAATATTAAATTCTATTCAGATGACATTGAGACTGAGGGAAATGCCATAACTTTTAATGGAGATATTGAGTTTCACGGACAAAAAAAATCCATAAAGGTTTTAGGGACTGTTGATGACAATGAGAACTTAATAAATGTTACTGGAAAATTTCAAATTATACCAACTGAATTTTCCATCAAATTGCCTTCATTTATGTTGATAGAAATCGAAGACTATATAAATATTTCTTTTGATATTCAGTTTGATAAATAGTCAGATATTTCCTCAGACTGAAAATACTTAATCTTTAGCTCATCATCATCTAAAACTAAGTATGCGCTTTCTAGCCATATTGGATTTGTAGTTATTTCCTCACCATTTATTGATGTCACAAAAGTTCCATCATTTTTATAACTGACATGTGCTGATTCATCATCTATTGATATTGTCCAGTTGGAAAGATCCCAATTTCTTGAAACGGGGATATTATCACCTTGAGAGGCTTCAATTAGAGACCAAAACTCATCCAATGTATAAGGCCCACCAAGCTCAACTAGTTGGAAATCCTCTGTTATATAATCATAGGTGTCTAATTCACTACCAATTTCAATTGATGAGAAAAAATTACTTATAGTTTCTTTTACTTGAGCTTTAGTAATTTCATCGTCATCATAATCTTCTTCAATAGAATCAATAACAAAAACTCCAATGAGAATTATGATTAATAAATAAAACCCGAATTTATAATTTAAGATATTTTTCATTTTTTAAGTATAAAGTTAAAATGTACTACAGCAATCAAAGAACCAATAATTGGAGCAACTATATAATACCAAGTAAAATATTGAGAAACACCAGTTCCAGATATAAAATCTACTATTGATGGACCAATTGATACAGCTGGATTAAATACACCTCCTGAAAGATCCCCAACTGAATAAGCTCCTGCCATCACAGTTAATCCGATTGCCAGCCCATAAAAGGAATTATCTTTTAGGTTAGGATGACAAGCCACATTTAAAATAACTAGAACTAAAAGGTATGTAAACAACACCTCAGCTAGTAAAATTTGATAAACAGACTCATCCAAATTTGGTTGGATTGTCATATTTGATGAAAGCGTAAAGACTAAATATGCAGCAAGGGCAGCTCCTAATATTTGAGCAATTAAGTATTTAATAAAATCAATTCCTCCAATTTCTTTTCTAATAAACATAGCTAGTGATACAACTGGGTTATAATGAGCTCCAGAGATATGAGCACCCATATAAACTAGAATTGTAAGACCAAAACCAATTGCCAAAGGGTTTTGTGTCAAACCTATTATTAGAACAAGAAATAATGTTCCAACAAATTCTGTTAAGTATTTTTTCATTTAACTTAAAGTTATTAAAAAGAAGTATTTATTGAAAAAGAAAGCCCCTTAAATTCTGGAATATATCGACAAATTCCCCCATAACAAAGCAAGCCTCCTCTTTGTTTTCCATATGAAACAGAAAATCTAGAAGCGTTTTTATTATATGATGCACCTAATGAATAATAATTTGGCTTATTATCTTCTAAGTTTTCATAATTTACTATTGTATTATAATATGCTGAAAAATTATAGTTAAAATTATATTCAAGTCCATATCCATACCAATTCTTTTTATCATCTTTTGTACTTAGATGTTGAATTTCTAGTCTAATCGATTTTTTATTATTTAGTTTTAGCGTATTGTCAATCACAAGAATTTGAGAGTTAATTTCTCCACTTTTTTCTTCAACAAATCTCCTGTTGTAGTATTTGTTTATAAAGAGAAAAATATTGTCAAATTTATTTGACCATTTTTTTCTAATTTCTATACTTTGTTCAGAAAAATATTTTTCACCAAAACCAAGAAAATCTGTATCATAATCAGAGGGATAGTAAGTATACTGACCCTTTAAATTATACCACGAGCTAATATTTAGAGATAGCTTAGATCCATATTGTCCACCCAATGATGATCCTTCTTTTAAATCATAATACAAATCGAATTGATAACCGATTTCACCTGATTTCATTAGTTCTGGGTCTGGAAATGAAACATTAGGTTGTGACTCATAAACATTGATATTAGCCAATTGATAGTCGTGTTGTTTTGTAAGAGCTGGCAAATAGTTAACATTTGATTCATTGTAAATTTCTCCTTGTTCAAATCTATCACTGAAAAGAGGCATATTTTCTAACCTCCTAAATGTCATATCTAAACCAAATCCTGGCTTTGTAACTCCAAGATTAAGAGAGTGAGCACTTCCTTTTTTAACAAATTCATTTGAAATTGATCCAAATTGAGTAATACCATCTTTCGATTTAATTACTTGCTCATATTCAAAATAAAAATCGTCAGAAAAATAATCTAGTCTAGTAGAAAAAAGATTAGTTAAATCATTAAAGTCATATGAGATATAGTGTGGCATCTCAAACCTTCCAACATAACTAAGTCCAAGAATTAAATTTTGATACTTAGTGTCACTATTGATTAATGTAATGCTACTGTCAAACCCTGCAATTTTTCCACTACTTATCCCAATACCCTTTTTCTGCCAACCCCCTAACAGCTTTAGGCTAACATTATCAGTATCAAACGATGTTCTAAATCCCCAAATGGAATTATTGATTCCTAGCTGTCTATCCTCCCAAGTTCTTAAAACCAGACCACTTCCAAATTGATCATAAATAGATCCTACACTCAATTTAAAATTCTTTTTAGAATAATTAATACTTAATGTAGATAAATGTGTATCCTCAAAACTATCAGAATAACTTTGCAATCGTCTTGGTAAATATGATTCAACTTGGATTTCAACATTCCAATTTGAATTAAAAAGATACTTTATATTTAAATAATTATTTGATCCAAGTTTGTTTTCGTAATCTTCTTCTTCATTTTCTTGATAATAAACAGCATTAGATTCAAATGAACCGTAAATTCGATTTGATTGAGAATAGCTCAAGCTTAAAAAAAACAAAGCAGTTAAGGTTATCGTTACTGATTTAAGCATTATTTTTTATAATTAGAAATAACTTCAAATAAATCCTCTTCCTCTCCAGGTGTATACCCAATCCTTCTGTGAATTATTTCAGACTTATAAGTAACAACTGTATGCGGAATTCCTACCACACCCATTGCCCTTTTAAATTCCTGATTTGTATCTGATAATACATCAAAAATCCAGTTTTTACCATTTACTAGCGGTCTAACTCTTTTTTTACTTCTGGAATCATCTGTGGAAACAGCTAAAACTTTAATGTTTTCTTTTTCATTCCATGATGAGATAACTTCGTTGATAGCATCTAATTCATTTATGCAAGGAATACACCAGGTAGCCCAAAATGACACTATAGTAAATCCATCTTTATTAACAGCTTCATCAGCACTGATTGTCTGACCATTTATGGTCTTTAAGTTTATATTAGGAATAATATCTTGACCATGAGTATTGTATGTAAAAAAACACACTAAAAAGCAAAAAATGATTTTTTTTAACATTTGGACTACAAATTTAATAGCAATTTATTAATTTCGAAGGTCCATGAAGAGTTTATTTGGTAAAATATTTATAATTTTTCTTCTCCTAGGATGTAGCGGAAGTGAAGATGATCAATCAACAGATCAAAATAACACTCCAAGTGTTAATTCATTGGAAATGTATGTTTCTTCAGATGAAATTATTGTTGGTCAATCTATTTTATTTAGTGTTTTTGATAATAATGGAAAAAATAGAACTACTGAAGCAAAATTTTATGTTAACGAAAGTGAAATAGACGGAAGTTCACATACATTCAATGACATAGGTACATTTGATATATATGCCAAATTTCAGAATATTAAGAGTAATACAGAACAGGTAGTTGTAAATCAAGTCCCCATCGAATATAAACAATATGTTCTTGTGGAGGATTATACTGGCACATGGTGTGGATATTGCACGAGAGTTTCTTATGCGATCGAACAATTAAAAAAACAAACTAATGATGCTATTGTAATTGCCATTCACCAAGGTGACCCTATGCAATTTGGACAAGAATCAACATTAAGAAGTCATTTTGGTGTTACAGGATTTCCAACAGCTTTTATAGATAGAAAAGCAAGATGGACCCCCCCTGAACCTGCAAATCTCTCAGAAGTAATTGGAAAACTTTCAAATAAATCATATGCTGCATTAGCTATGGATTCATCTTTGGATGGTGATATGCTAACTATTAAGGTTAAACTCAAGATGGGTTATAATTATAAGGCTTTAAAATTAGGTTTATACATAGTTGAAGATAAATTAATTTATGATCAAAGGAACTGGACTTCTTACTATCAAGGTGATCCAATAAAAAATTATGAGCACAATGATGTTTTAAGAAAGTCAATAACTGGACTTCTTGGAGACCAAATACCATCTGATCAGCTTGGCCATGATAAGGAATTTGAAAAAGAATTTCAATATGTTATACCCAGTGAGTTCAATAAAGATAACATTAGGATGATTGCCTTTGTAACAGAAGCAAGCAAGAAAGAAACGATCAATGTTAGATCCTCTAAAATTGGTGAAAGCCAGTCTTTCGAAAAATAATTAAATGAAAAAAATCATTGACTTACATGGACTTAGCCATGAAGAGTCGCTAATTAAAGTTGAAGAATATCTTCTCTTAAATTCATTTGATAATGACCTCGATTTAGAATTAATTACAGGACAATCTCCTAAATTGCAAGAAAAAATTATAAATCAAATTTTAAATAAACATAACTTTAATTATTATATTCCAAAATATAACACTGGTGTAATGTTTATAACGGACTCCAGAATAAATTAAAATACTAATTATGAAAAAATTTATCTCTCTCTTTTTTTTGTTAATAATCTCTTTTTTAAATGCTCAAAATTCTGACAGTGTAATTAAAAATATTATCGATGAGGTTAAGAATAATTCTCATGTGGAAAAGTTATCACATGAATTATTTGATATAGTGGGGCCTAGATTAGTAGGAACTCCACAAATGAAAAATGCTCATGACTGGGCAGTAGAAAAATATAAAAGTTGGGGAATAAACTCATACTTACACCAATGGGGAATTTGGAGAGGATGGGAGAGAGGAATCACTCATATTGATATGTTAAAACCAAGAGTAAGAACGCTAAATGGTCGACAATTAGCATGGAGCCCTTCTACATCCAAAAGAGGCGTAACAGCTGAGGTAACTAAAGTTCCTGAAATCGATAATAAAGAAGATTTTGATAGTTGGTTAAAAACAGTCAAAGGTAAATTTATCTTAGTTAGTCAAAACCAAATAACAGGTAGGCCAGATTCACAATGGGAGGAATATGCTACACCTGAATCTTTTGAAAAAATGAAAGAACAAAGGGATAAGATTAGTGAGAATTGGTATTCAAATATTAGAAAAACTGGATATGGTTACAGAGATATAAGTAAAGCATTTGAAGATGCAGGTGCAGTAGGATTAATCTCAAGTTATTGGTCCAGAGCTTTTGGTGCAAATAAAGTTTTTAGTGCAAGAACTGATAAGATACCTAATGTTGATGTAAATTTAGAAGACTATACCATGTTATATAGGATGGTAGAAAATGGAACTACTCCTACTGTTAAAATTATTTCAACATCAAAAGAATTAGGGGATGTACCAACATTTAATACACTTGCAGAAATTAAAGGTGTTGAAAAGCCAAATGAGTATGTAATTTTATCTGCTCATTTTGACTCTTGGGATGGATCACAAGGTACAACAGACAATGGGACAGGTACAATTGTTATGATGGAAGCGATGAGAATATTAAAGAAATTTTACCCAAACCCTAAGAGAACTATAATGGTTGGTCATTGGGGAAGTGAAGAACAAGGCTTAAATGGCTCAAGAGCTTTTGTTGAAGATTATCCAAATATTGTTGAAAATATTCAAGCAGTATTTAATCAAGATAATGGAACAGGTAGGGTTGTGAGTATAAGTGGACAAGGATTTCTTAACTCATACGATTATCTTTCCGATTGGTTATCATCCGTCCCTCAAGATGTAACTAAACATATTGAAACCGATTTCCCAGGAATGCCTGGTTCTGGTGGAACTGATCATGCTAGTTTTGTTGCTGCAGGTGTTCCCGCTTTTAACTTAAGTGCTTTAGATTGGGAATACTGGAATTATACATGGCATACTAATCTTGATAGTTACGATAAAATAGTTTTCGATGATTTAAAAAATAATGTTATTCTGACAGCAATTCTTGCTTATAAGGCAAGTGAAGATCAAGATCAGGCTTCAAGAGAAAAAAGAGTTTTACCTGAAAGTAGTGTAAATCCAAGGACAGGTAGAATGATGAGGGCTAGGGGATGGCCGTCTGTAAGAAAGCCTAACAGAGATGGGACATCATCTAAATAAGTTTAGAGTATAGCAAGAAGTCTTAAAAGGAGGTAACCACCAACAACAGACCAGAGTATCCATCTGTTTTTTACGTACCAATCTTCCCAATTCATAGATTAATTTTTTTCTCTAATTTATGAATAATCTTCTTATGATGTATAAAATGAGATAGCAGAAAGTTTAAAGTCATATTCATGTCAATTCTTCCGGCCAATGGATGCCTTAAAATACCTTTTTTAAGAATTTCTTCATCCAAATTATTAATTAGTATTTCAAATGAATCCCTTGATTTTAACCATTTATTTTTAAGCTCCTGTAGATCAACATTCTCAGGAATTGGATCAACAACTATTTTCGGTGCTTTAAATTTTAACCCAATAAAAAAAATAAGTTTTAATAATTTCAACCTAAGCTTTGCAATCTTATTAACATTTACAAGAGTATCAGGATAAGAGGTTTTTTTTCTAATATATTTTTCTGTGGTAATTTCTGTGAGCCATAAGTGATACATATTTTCACCTATAGACCATTTTTTTGAATTTGGCTTAAAATTAATTTCTTGGTTTGAGTACTTACTTAGTCTTTTAAAAGTTAAGCTTAATTCTTTATTTAAATTTTCAATTTTTTCAGTCATAAGCTATTAGCAATCTTTTTAAGTTCTTCTTCAATAATTTTATGACTTCCTTCATATTCAATCAAATCATATTTTAGCCCATATGATTTAACAACTCCAACAAATTCTTGTTTTTTTTCTTCATTAATGTATTCATCGTTTTTTCCAATAACAATCTTAAGATTCATAGAATTCCACCTAGATTTATTCTCAATTACTAATGAGTCTTTTGGAATATCAGAGCCCCATAAAATCAAGGAATTAGTATTTAATTTATTAGACATTAGCCATCTAACAAGTGTAGGCCCTCCTTGAGAAAAACCTAATGTATTTAATTTAAAGTTATTGTGCCCAATTTCTTTTTTTATAATTGAAAAAAGTTTATCTAAAAATAAAATGTTATCACTAATCTCTTGTTCTCTATCTAACTTTGTCATCCAGCTAGCACCAACTCGTTTATAATTATTTGCTAAGTAAAACCTGTTAGTTGCTTCAGGTGCAATTACTAAAGTTGTTTCATCTATAATGCATTCAAATTTCTTTACAAAATATTCACTTAGCATTCCATATCCGTGTAAAACAATCCATACATTATTAATTTTTTTAGAGCTTTTTCCAATTTGTGAATATTTTCCGGTTTTTGAAATAGAAATTTGTTTTTTCATATGAAAGCATAAAATTATAATTAATTTTGTCTAAGCATTATGAAAATTCAAGAAATCGAAAAGGCCCAAGAAAAATGGGGAAAAGGAATTGTTAAAATAGGAGAACTAAAAGGCTCTTTAAAAGAGTGTAGAATGTTTACTATTGATTTCATTAACAAAATGTATGATTATGAAAATGGCATAGTTCAGTTTAAGCCAACTAAAGCATCGGATTCTCAGTTTAGAGGAGATATTAAAGCAGCCCTATCTTATTTTATAGGCTCTGATTCTGATTTCAGTGAGGATAAAGGATTTGCTCTAAACCCATGGGTAAAAGTAGATTTTGAAAACAACTCTATCAATATTATCAATGACATAGCAATTGCAATGGGCAATTATTTTTTTACAGACAATGATGGTGGAAAAACAAAAGTTGAGTATAGTTTTGTGTACAAGAGAAATAATAATGGGGATTTAAAAATTATCTTGCACCATTCTTCTTTTCCTTATGTAAAATGAGATTAAAATTAATAGCTACATTTTTTTTCCTAGGATCTTATTTATCAGCACAGCAAACCGTAACAACTAGTGGAGGTGAAATAAAATCTAATCAGTTTTCTTTAAGTTATACAATAGGTCAGATTAAAGTAAATACAATTGAAAAAGTTGATTCATCAATACTTGAATTAGATTTTATCCAAGGCGTACAGTATGCTTATATTATAGATGTATTCGACTGCAGAGATTACAATAGTATAAAAATATCTGTTTTTCCAAATCCTACATCTTCAATTGTAAACATTTCTATGGAAAAACTTTCAGATGAATTAAGAGTAGTAGTTTTTGATACGGCAGGAAGAGAAATTTATGATCACTCATTCAATGAAAACCAATTTTCTCTGGATTTTAGTTCTTATTCTGAAGGTATTTATATTTTGGGGTTTTATAATTTTTGTGGATTATTCCGTAGTTTTAAAGTAGCCGTAAACAAGCAATGAAAAAACTAATAATTTGTCTCTTTTTAGCTTTATTTATTAATGATATCTATTCGCAATCACCTAATAATTTTACATATCAATCGGTCGTAAGAGATGCGTCAGGAAATTTAATGTCTAATGAAGAAATCAGCTTTAGAATTTCAATACTAAGAAGTTCTCAAAACGGATCTAGCGTATATTCAGAGGAGCATACCGTGACTACAAATACTAATGGATTAGCTACAATGATTATTGGAAAGGGGCTTTCAGCAGATGAAATGGAGTCAATAGATTGGTCAGATGGGCCATATTATTTAAAAGTTGAAGTTGACCCTGAAGGGGGGTTTAATTATATCGCTGAAGATACCACTCAGTTGTTGAGTGTGCCATATGCTTTATATTCCAATTCATCCGGCTCTGCTCTAACAATAACCGGTCAGGATTATCTCACAATTAGTAATAATGAAATTACAGTAAATAAAGTTGATTTAACTGATGATGTTGTAGGGATCTTGCCAATTGGGAATGGAGGAACTGGTTCATCAACTGCACCTATGGTGGGTGTTATCACAGCAGCAGATGCAGCTTCAGCAAGAAATGTTTTAGGGCTATCAACTGTTGCAAGTTCAGGATCATATAATGATTTAAGTGACAAACTTACAGCAGGCACTAACATTGATATCACCAATGGTGTGATATCCTCGACTGATACTAAAACAGAATATACTGCAGGCACTGGAATTGCGATTGACGGCAACAACGCTATATCCTCAACCATTACTCAGTATACAGATGCTGATGCTCAGGCAGCGTTGACTGCGGGAACTAACATTGACATTACAAATGGAGTGATATCCTCCACAGAAACTAATACCTTATACTGCAGGTACGGGAATTGCGATTGACGGCAACAACGCTATATCCTCAACCATTACTCAGTATACAGATGCTGATGCTCAGGCAGCGTTGACTGCGGGAACTAACATTGATATTACAAATGGTGTGATATCATCAACTGATACAAAGACTGAATATACTGCAGGAACTGGAATTGCGATTGACGGCAACAACGCTATATCCTCAACCATTACTCAGTATACAGATGCTGATGCTCAGGCAGCGTTGACTGCGGGAACTAACATTGATATTACAAATGGTGTGATATCTTCTACGGATACTAACACGGAATATACTGCAGGCACTGGAATATCGATTGACGGAAATAATGCTATATCATCAACTGTTACACAATACACAGATGCAAATGCACAAGCAGCATTTACAGCTGGGACAAATATTGACATTACAAATGGTGTAATATCTTCTACGGATACTAACACGGAATATACTGCAGGCACTAACATTGATATCACAAATGGTGTGATATCTTCAACGGATACAAATACGGAATATACTGCAGGTACTGGGATATCGATAGATGGAAACAATTCTATATCAACTACAGTAACAGATACGGATACTGTACGATCGGTAACAGCTGGTGGTAATACTTTAGCAGATGGTGAGACACTTGCTTTTACAGCAGGATCGAATGTTACAATAACAGAAAATGCTGGAGCAGTAACAATATCTTCCACTGATACTAATACAACTTACAGTGTAGGAGATGGCGGATTAACCCAAAACAATTTTACTAATGCTTTGAAGTCCAAGCTTGATGGCTTAAATACCCCTGCCATTTATGATAATTCAGGTTCTCCAGCTTTAGAAACCGGAATAACTGCTGCAGAAATTAGATCATTAATAGGTGTTGATGCGTCAGGTAGCGATAATTCAACCAATGTGACTTTAGCAGGATCTTATGATTATTTAACATTAAGTGGTCAGGCAATTACATTGGGTCAAATTACAAACGATGATTTAGCAGGCTCAATAGCTGATTCGAAATTAAATCAAATCTCCACAGCAGGAAAGGTTGCATTATCGTCATTAGAAATTGATGGAGCAACAGATATTGGTGCCGCAATAACGGATTCAGATTTAATTATAATTGATGATGGAGGAGGAGGAACAAATAGAAAAGCAGCGGTTAGTAGATTAAAAACATATATTGAATCATCAACATCAACATCTATTGATGACTTATCTGATGGAAAAAGTCGTGGCACTAATTTTGACTATTCTATGATCCTTGGTCATGAAACAACAGGAACATTAAATATTGCAACAGCAAATACAGCAGTTGGGATTAATGCTATGAAAGCAATAACTGAGGGAGACATGAATACAGCAGTGGGATACGACGTTTTTTTGCAGCTCACTACAGGTCAATATAACACAGCAATTGGAGCGCGCGCAATGCACGAAATTATATCAGGAACTTATAATACCGCTATTGGAACCTTTGCTTTAGGTGAAAATAAAACAGGAAATTATAACACAGCAATTGGTTATAAAGCTCTAACGAACACCACTGCAGGATATAACACCGCAATTGGTTATCAAGCTGGTGATGTAATCACTACAGGTTTTAGAAACACTTTGATTGGTATGAGCACAGATCCTAGTGCTAATAATGGATCAGACCAAATCGTTATTGGATATGGGGCTACTGGACAGGGAGATGATACGGCAGTTATAGGAAATGCAGATGTAACTGCTGTTTATATGGCTCAGGATGCTGGAGCAACTGTTTACGCTGAAGGACTAAATCTTAGTGGAACGGCAGTTAGCTCTACTGCTGCAGAATTAAACCTGTTAGACGGAGGAACATCGGTTGGAAGTTCAATCACAGTAGCCAATTCTGATGGAATTATTATGAATGATGGTGGTGAAATGAAGACAATACCAGCATCAGATTTAAAAACTTATGTACAATCAGCAACATCTTTGGATGATTTATCTGACGCAAAAAGTGGTGGTACTAATTTTTCAGATTCCATGATCCTTGGCCATACAACAACCGGAACATTAACTAATGCAGCGCAGAACACAGCAGTTGGGATTGATGCTATGAAGTCAATTACTGGAGGAGATGATAATACGGCAGTTGGTTTCGAAGCCCTACAGAACAACACTACAACATCTCGTACCACCGCCGTTGGTTCAAAAGCCCTGTGGAATAGCAGCGGTAACGATAACACAGCAGTTGGA
Organism: uncultured Bacteroidota bacterium; assembly: GCA_902597545.1. Lineage (GTDB taxonomy): Bacteria > Bacteroidota > Bacteroidia > Flavobacteriales > Flavobacteriaceae > Eutrophosalina. The sequence goes on from CACJYD010000001.1 coordinate 92,395, forward strand.
TATCAAGCTTCGTACGCTAATTCGTCAGGACAATTCAATGTTGCAATTGGTTCAGAAGCCTTGTATTCAAACCTTACCTCAAGTCAGAATTTAGCTATTGGAACACGTGCACTTTATTCTATGACTAGTAGTGGAGAATATAATACGGCTATTGGATATTATGCTGGCTCGAACGGAAATAGTAATACCGCTATTACAGGCGGGGATAACAATGTATTAATTGGACATCAATCAGGTGTGGATAATGCTAATGCAGAAAACAGAATCGTAATTGGACAAGGGGCAAGAGGGCTAGCAGATGATTCAGTGGTCTTGGGTAATACAGATGTAACTGCTGTTTATATGGCACAGGATTCTGGTGCTACAGTTTATGCTGGGGGATTAAACCTTTCGGGTGGAACTACAGTTTCAGGAATTTTATCTGGAACAGTTACAATGAGTACTAATGCCTCACAAGCATTTACTGTTTCAGGAGTTACTTCCAGCTCAATTGTTACAGCTTCATTTAAAAGTGGGGATAATGGAAGGTATATAAAAACAGTAGTTCCATCTACCGATACCATTACTATTACTTTAGATAATCCAGCCGACGGAGGTGTGATAATGTATATAGTTATAAATTAAAAAATTACCATTTAAATAGAGAATTAGGATCAGGAAAATATTCTCCAACTTTTGGGAGAAGTTTCTTTGAAATATACCCCCACTCTGAATATCCTTCATTCATGGCTTTTTGGGTTATTAACTGTAAATGCAAATGACAAAACCATCCACCACTATCGCTTTCTTTCCCAATTTTACCTAGCTCTTGTCCTGCTACTAATTCTTGTCCTAATTGTACTTTATGGGGTGTTTTAAGATGCCCATATAATGAATAAAATGTTTGGTCCTTAATTTCATGTTTTATAACTAAATAACCACCATAATTACCTTTTTGAGTTTCCTTACCAAGCTTGTAAATGGTACCATCTATAGGGCAAAATACTACAGAACTGTAAGGAACTATAATATCTAATCCAAGATGATAAATTCTTTTTTCATTAATTATGTTAATGGATCCTCTTAAGATATTTCTTCTTTCTTCCAAGTATTTTCCAATCCCCCAACTCATACCTGAATTTTTTAATTCATTGAAAATATCATCATTAAATTCCTTAAAATCATTTAAATTGTATTCAAGAGTTTTGGGATTTTTTGATGAAAAATCAAAAACATATGGCTCACCCTTTAATAAGTCGCCAAAAAGAGGATAAATATCAATGTTTTCATTTTTATAATTGAAATTCATAATTAGAATTTTTAAAAAATTTCAAAATAAAAAAGCCCATATTTACATGAGCTTTTTTAAAATTAAATTTTGAGCTTATACTATTCTGTGTATAGTCCTCTTTTAGCAGATCCCCACCAGGAAAGTTTGCCATCTATAATATAGTACCACTCTTCATAAATCTCATCAGACGCTGTTGTAAAACGAGCACTAACCCATTCACCATCATCATTAAATTCTTCAGGATCGTCAGACTCAGAAACTTTTACAGCAAATGCAAAGTTCATAACCCAATCCCACTCTTTTCCTTCAGCGACCATTTCAGTATAATCGCTTTCAATTGCTGCAACAAACTCATCACCACCAGTAGAGACTCTACCGTCATCGTGATATAGTTTAGCATCGTCAGCAACTAATGATTTTAAAGTTTCATAGTCTCTGCTTTTCCAAGCATTATCGATTTGTTTAACAACATCTACTGAAGCATCACTTCCTAGCATTATGGTCTGTCCGCTTCTTTCAACAAAGCCATTGCTTTTTTCCTCACATTCACAAGGCGTCGTTTCACACCCTACAAGGATAATTAAACCAAAAAGTAAATAAATATAATTTTTCATAATTATTCTTTAATAGATTCACCTTTAGTTTGTGACCAGCTTATTAATTGGTCTCCATCTATTTGATACCATTCAACAATAACTGATCCATCAGCTCCAGTAAATGAAGCGTTGACCCATTGACCTTTTTCATTCCATGTGTCATTTCCAGTTTCAGATGGATAAACTGCAAATGCATAATCTGTTGTCCATTCCCAAGCAACACCATTTGCTAGGTCAGTTTGATAAGATTCTTCAACTTTAGCAACAAAGTCTTCTCCATTTGTAACAACAGTACCATCATAAAACCTATAATTACCATCATCTGCAATGTGCGCTTTCATTGTTTCGTAATCTCTAGCAGCCCATGCAGCATCAATTTTTTTAAACACATCAACTGTTGATTCAGAACCAATATTAATAGATTGTTCTGTACCTTCAATAAATCCGTTTGAACCATTTTCACATTCACACGGAGCAGTTGTTTCGCATGATGTAAACAGGAATAATCCCATTAGTATATAAATAAAATTTTTCATAATAATTTCTTTAATTAGACCGCTAAATGTAATGATAATTAAATTTTGATGAAAATTTTTCTCTTATATAATTGATAAACTAACATATAAATAATAAGAGTGTAAAATATAGCCCAATCAAGTGATACAAATTTTGGAGATAAGCCTAGTCCAATACCAGTGTCCATCCAAAATTTCTGAAAACCAACACCACCAATTATTGGGAATTGAAAGAGCCTCCAAACAATACCATGTAAGACATAAGCCACAATTGCATTTGATCCAAAAACTAATCCAAATTTAATATTTGAAGTATAGTTTCTTTCATCAATAATCCACATAGATGCAGCTAGAATAATCATTGCCAAACCTGATGAGTATAACACATATGAGCTTGTCCATATATGCTTATTAATTGGAAATGTATAATCCCAAAAATGAGATACAATTAGTATTATTGTTCCCCAAAAAAATAGTTTAATAATCTTTTCGGATGTTTTAATTAATTCAGTTATTAATTTTCCGCAGAGCATTCCAGAAATCCCTGTAGCAATTGCGGGTATAGTGCTAAATAATCCTTCAGGATCCCAAGTTTCCTGATACATTCTTCCAGGAACAATGAAACTATCAATCCATGCAGCAAAATTTTCACCTGGCTCTAGCGTACCAGCAGGATTGCCATTAAAAGGAATAAACATCATAAAAACCCAGTATAAAATAAGTAGACCAATCCCAATATAAAGTTGAGATTTGAAATTGGAGTTCAGAAATAATAAGGAACATGCTAAATAAACAAGCGCTATTCTCTGTAATACACCCGCGACTCTTAGGTTTTCAAAGTCAAAATTTGGAAATAAGGAAAGAAAGATGCCTAAGCCAAAAATAATGAGAGTTCTCCTTAAAATTTTGATATAAATTGAAGATGTTGGATTTGATTTAAGTTTACTTAGCGACAATGTTATGGAAACACCAACTATAAAAAGAAAGAAAGGGAAAACTAAATCAGTTGGCGTTGCCCCATGCCATTCAGCATGCAGTAAAGGAGCATATACATGTGACCAACTTCCAGGGTCATTAACTATAATCATACCTGCAATTGTAATTCCTCTAAAAAAATCTAATGAGATTAATCTTTTCATTTACTAATTACCAATACCTAATAAATCATTAATATCCTCGCTTTCATCTTCAATTTCAATTGGTTTTATTTTTGAACAGTCTATGATTATATCAAGTTCTTCAGGCTCTTCAAAATCTTCTTTTGATACATTTAGTGTCTCACTTTCATAACATTTTTTCATGAACAATCCCCAAATTGGTAGGGACATAGTAGCTCCTTGTCCAAACGCAATTTCTTCAAAATGAATCGAACGATCTTCACCGCCAACCCACACTCCAGTAACTAAATTTGGCACCATACCAATGAACCAACCGTCGCTCTGATTTTGTGTAGTGCCTGTTTTTCCAGCTATAGCATTACTGAATTCATATGGATATCCTGTAACAACATTTTTGTACACATAGTTTCTTTCTTCTTCTGGAATATTATGTCTTAATCTAGCTCCTGACCCAAATTTTGTAACACCTTCTAATAATTTTAAAGTAACATATGACGACTCTTCGCTCAATACATCTTTGGTCTCTGGCTTATATTGATATATCAACGTACCGTTTTTGTCTTCTATTCTAGTCACCATTACTGGCTTAACATATATCCCCTTGTTTGCAAAAGCCCCATACGCTCCAACCATTTCATACACACTCAAATCCGGTGTTCCAAGTGCTATTGCTGGTACATTTGGAACATTTGAAGAAACACCTAAATTTCTTGCCAGGTCTGCTACTGGCTTTGGGCCTACTTTATCAATTAGTTGAGCACTTATAGTATTTTTAGAATTAGCTAATGCGTTGCTTAATGTTCTAACACCACCATATTTGTCGCTAGAGTTTGTTGGGCACCATGGTTCTGGATTTCCGTATTTATATGGTTCTATACAATGAATCATATCTGGAAATGCATCACATGGTGATAATTTCAGTTGATCTATTGCAGTTGCATATAAAAATGGTTTAAATGTCGAGCCTATCTGCCTTTTACTTTGCATCACATGATCATACTGGAAGTTTCTGTAATTGATACCTCCAACCCAAGCCATAACATGTCCGTTTTTCGGATTCATTGACATCATACCAGCTTGAAGAAAATGTTTATAGTATCTAATTGAATCGATTGGTTTCATTATTGTGTCAATATCACCTTCCCAAGAAAAAATAGTCATGTTAGTTGGTATTTCAAACGATGCCTCAATTTCTTCATTTGACTTCCCTGCCAGTCTCATTTTTCTCCATCTTTCAGACCTTTTCATAGTACGATTCATAATTGCTTCTTCATCTTCTTCCTCTAAATCTCTAAAGGGTGCTGTCGAAAGGGTATCATTTTGTATAAAAAATTCTTTTTGCAAATTCTTCATGTGTTCACCTACAGCCTCTTCAGCGTACTGTTGCATTTCTGCATTAACAGTTGTATAAATTTTTAGTCCGTCAACATAAAGATTATATTTAGTGCCATCTTTCTTCAGATTTTCATCTGTCCATTTTTTCATAAATCCTCTTAAGTATGATCGAAAGTAGGTTGCTAAACCTCTCCTATGAGATTGAGGATTAAAATTTAATTCTAATGGAAGACCTTTTAGTGAATCTTTTTCTTTGGCAGATATATACCCATTTTTCTCCATCTGATTAAAAACTAGGTTTCTTCTTTTAGTAGTAATTTCAGGTCTTCTAATTGGATCATATAAAGATGAATTTTGAAGCATTCCAACTAGCATAGCAGATTCTTCAATTTTTAGTTCATTGGGTTCTTTAGAAAAATATATGTTAGAAGCGGATTTAATGCCATCTCCATAGTATCCAAAATCATAAATATTTAAGTACATGGTAATAATTTCTTCTTTTGTGTACTGTTTTTCTAATTCAACTGCAATAACCCACTCTTTGATTTTTTGAACAATTGCTTGAAAAATATTTCTAGATCTAACACCAACAAATAACTGCCTTGCTAATTGTTGGGAAATTGTACTTGCACCTCCTCTAGTATTTAAAAAAACAATTGCTCTTATTGTAGCTTTTAAATCAATACCTGGATGACTGTAAAATCTTTCATCTTCAATTGCAATCAGCGCCTCAATTGTTTGTGGGTTAAGTTCATCATAATCAATAGGTGTTCTATTATCATTAAAATAATATTTTCCTAAAACTTTATTGTCTGACGAGATTATTTCGGATGCAAAATTTGTCTTTGGATTTTCAAGCTGTCTAAAATCAGGCATTTCACCTAGTTTCCCACTTGATGCTAAGAAAAAAACACCATAAAGACAGGTAACAAAAAAAGAGAACATAAGCCAAAAAATAATGACTTGAAATCTATATTTTTTCATCTAAAAATGATTTTTCAACTATTAATCCAACATCTAAGATACCATCTAATTTTGTTAGTGGGGCAATACTGTCTAAATATCGAATAGAATGTTTAAGCTTTACAGTTACATCACCCTCATCTATTTTTAAATCTTTTTTGAGTAATATCTTATTGTTTTTTATGCCAGATGGTTTAACCTCATACCATTTGATCTCATTATTTTCAAAAGAATATTCTAAAGTGTCAGAAATTACATAATTATTATTTTTTATTGTAGATACTATGAAAATATTAGAAAAGGGATATGTAGAATCAGTTCTTAATGCAAGACTAAAATCTAAAATTGAATTATCTGACGACTCAAATGAGAAATTTAATTCATTACTTCTCATCCAGCTACCATTTAAATCTTCAAAATCTATGAATACCAAATTTTCATTTCTGCATGATATTGCTGATAATAAAATTATGATGATATAAGTCGTTTTTTTAAAATTCAAATTAAAATACTTTTTGATTAAACCGCCCTTTTTTAAAAATCTTATTACTATTCTTTTTCCCTTTTCTTAATTTTTTTTGATCATCAATTGGTAGAGAGTAAATTTCTTTACAATGTGAACTGCAACAACCATCAAATTTAATTTTACACTTCTCACATTGTAAAAAAAGTAAGTGACAAGCATCGTTATTACAATTTACATGTTGATCACATGCAGAGCCACATTGATGACAAGATGATATTATTTTATCAGAAATCTTTTCAGATAGTCTATTGTCAAATACAAAATTTCTTCCTTTGAATTTATTTTCAATTTTTTGACTTTTAACTTGACGTACATATTCTATTATTCCACCTTCTAATTGAAAAACATTTTTGTATCCATTTTTAATCATATAAGCACTTGCTTTTTCACATCTTATACCACCCGTACAATACATTAATATATTTTTTGTTTTTTTAAATTTTTTATATCTATCGTTAATAATTGGAAGAGATTCTCGAAAAGAATCAACGTCTGGTAAATTGGCTCCATCAAAGTGGCCAATTTCACTTTCATAATGATTTCTCATATCAATAGCAATCGTATTTTGATTTACTAACAACTCATTAAATTCTTTTGCATTTACATGAACACCATTTTTATTAATATCATAATCTTTATTTTTCAATCCATCAGCAACAATTTTTTTTCGAATCTTAATTTTAAGTTTTAGAAAAGAATGATCATCATGTTCTATAGCAATGTTGAGTCTAATTTTTTTTAGAAAGGGAATTTGATCAATGGTTTTTTTTAATCGCTCTATATTTTTTGATGGTAATGATAGTTGAGCATTAATGCCTTCTTTTGCAATATAAATTCGACCTAAAACATCTAATTTGTTAAGTTCAACATATAAAAAATTTCTAAAGATTTTGGTATTTTTTATTTGATAGTATTTGTAAAAAGATAATGTAAACCTTTTTTCTCCAGCCTTTTCAATTAGTTGAATTCTTTCTTTTTTACTCAGCTTATTATAAAGTTCCATAAGTTATAAATATCAGATAAAAAATCTTTACAAATGTAGCTTTTTTAAATTATGATTTTAACTAAATAAAATGTACTTTTAGATGTTTAAATTTAAATTTCCATTAATGGCTTCTGAAAAAGATTCAAAACTTAAAGCGCTTCAACTAACATTAGATAGACTGGATAAAACTTATGGTAAAGGTACTGTCATGAAAATGGGAGATTCCGTTCATGAAGTTGTTGAATCTATCTCAACAGGCTCTATTGGATTAGATTTTGCGTTAGGTGTTGGTGGTTACCCAAGAGGAAGAGTTGTTGAAATTTATGGTCCAGAATCTTCAGGTAAAACAACCTTGACTTTGCATGCTATTGCCGAATGTCAAAAATCTGGAGGAATAGCTGCTTTTATTGATGCTGAGCATGCATTTGATAGATTTTACGCACAAAATTTAGGAGTCAATATTGACGATTTAATAATATCACAGCCTGATCATGGTGAACAAGCACTAGAAATTGCAGATAATTTAATTCGATCTGGAGCAATTGATATTATTGTTATCGACTCGGTTGCAGCTCTAACACCAAAAAGTGAAATTGAGGGCGAAATGGGAGACTCTAAAATGGGACTTCATGCTAGATTAATGTCACAGGCTTTAAGAAAACTAACCTCTACAATAAGTAAGACGAATTGTACGGTATTTTTCATTAACCAATTAAGAGAAAAAATTGGAGTTATGTTTGGAAATCCTGAGACTACAACTGGGGGTAATGCTCTTAAATTTTATGCTTCCGTACGACTTGATATCAGAAGGTCAACACAATTAAAGGATTCGTCAGGAAATGCTTTAGGAAATAAAACCAGAGTTAAAGTTGTGAAAAATAAAGTTGCCCCACCATTTAGAGTTTGTGAATTTGATATAATGTATGGAGAAGGAATCTCAAAGCTAGGCGAGATAATTGATATTGGAACTGAAGCTGGAATTATAGACAAAAGTGGATCATGGTTTAGCTATGGAGAAACCAAACTAGGACAAGGTCGAGATTCCGTAAAAAAATTATTAAAGGATAATCCTGAGCTTTGCGATGAGCTTGAAAAGAAAATATCTGAACTTCTCAATTCTGAGAAGTAACTTTTTCTAAATCATTTTTCATTAGTTTAAAAACTTTTTCTTTTAGAGAAGGTTTGTCATCTTGTGTCATCCCTTTGGTTTCAATGAAATCATGTACTTGAGCTCTTAATCTTCCTGGACTCCCAACAAAATAATTATATGCAAAAAAGTAGGGAAACTTATCCTCACAATCATAAAAACTCATTGGAACTATTGGTATTTGAAATTGAATAGCAAGACTAAAGGCTCCATCTTTAAAATCTTGTAAAATTATTCCAGGTTCTGGAATTCCACCTTCAGGAAAAATACAAATTGAAAGCCCTTTGCTTAGTCTTTTAGCAGATTTTGCATAAACATCTTTTCTGCTTTGAGCACTATCTCTGTCAACTAAAATACAGACTTTACTGTAGAAATATCCAAAAATGGGAATTTTATCAAGCTCTTTTTTTCCAACAAAAACTACGGGGTGATCACAAGCAGAAAGCATTAACATTATATCAATCATGCTTTTGTGATTTGATACTAGCATATAGCTTTTGCCTTTTTCAAATCTTTCTTTCCATTTTATTGACGGATAAAAGCCCATTCCGTACATTACGGTATTTGACCAAATATTTTTTGCAACCCAGAAGAATTGTGGATACCAACTTTCTTTTAATGAAAAGAGTATTAAGAAAGGGAATGAAATAACTATTCCAATAAAGCAAAGAACGTAAAACCAAACATTCCATATCCCTAGCAAACATATTTTTATAATCTTAAACACAGATCAAAAGTAGTTAATTGTTATAAATGTCTTTAAAACCATTACTTTTGTTGAGTATGTCAAGAATATTAACCGGTATACAAAGCACAGGAACACCTCATTTGGGAAATATCTTAGGAGCAATAATCCCTGCTATTGAGGAATCAAAAAAAAATACTGAATCATTTTTATTTATAGCTGATTTACATTCTCTAACTCAAATAAAAAATCCTGATGAGCTAAGTGAAAACACTTATTCTACAGCAGCTGCATGGTTAGCATTTGGGTTAGACACATCAAAAACAGTTTTTTATAAGCAATCAGATGTTCCTTTGACTACTGAGCTTTCATGGATACTTTCAACAATATTTCCTTATCAGAGGTTGACTTTAGCACACTCATTTAAAGATAAATCTAATCAACTTAAAGATGTTAATGTTGGCTTATTTACATACCCAATGTTAATGGCCGCTGATATATTATTGTATGATGCTAATGTTGTGCCAGTTGGAAAAGACCAGTTACAGCATTTGGAAATTACAAGAGATGTAGCAATAAAGTTTAATAATCAATATGGTGAAACATTGATTGTGCCTGAAGCATTAGTGAATGAGCAAACTAAATATATTACTGGAACAAATGGTGAAAAAATGAGTAAGTCAAAAAATAATATTATCAATATTTTTTTAGATGACAAACTTTTAAGAAAACAAATAATGTCAATAGAGACGGATAGCACACCCCTAGAACTGCCAAAAAACGCCGATAATTGTAATGTTTTTAAACTTTTTAGCTTGCTTGGATCTAATGATCAAATAAGAGAATTAAGAATGAATTATGAAAAAGGCGGTTTTGGATATGGGCATGCAAAACAAGAATTGTTAAACCTTATTTTGACAAAGTTTAGTGATCAAAGAAAAAAATATAATTATTTGATGTCAAACAAAAGTGATATTGATAAAATTTTAAAACAAGGCGCAGTGAAAGCTGCAAAAACTGCTGATCAAGTTTTATCAAGAGTTCGAGCAAAACTTGGTTATTAATTCTTCCTTTTTAAAGAAAAATAGTTTAAATTTATTTTATGCAATTAAGCAAAGCTATCAACTCTCTTCTTTACACTAATGACTGTGTTACAGTTCCTGGATTTGGTAGTTTTATTGTGAATAAGTTTTCATCAGTTTATGATGAAAAAAACGGAAAGTTTTATCCACCATCAAGGAGAGTTTCATTCAACTCAAAAATTAAAAATAATGACGGGTTATTAGCCAATTTTATTTCCAATGAAGACGGTATTGATTTCAGTGTTGCTGTTAAAAATATTCATAATGAAGTAATAAATTGGAGGAAAAAATTAAATAAGGAGCCATTAGTATTAAATAATATTGGTGAGCTTAGCTACAACTCGGATGAAAATATTGTTTTTTCACCTGACTTGGATTCAAATCATTTCCTAGGCTCGTTTGGATTACCATCTATATATTACAAAAAACAGCCTGACCTAGTTTCAACATATAATGAATCAACACTAAAAAAATATAATGATCTTAAAGTTAATTCATCAAACTCCAGAGTTCCTGATTTTGTTAAGTATGCTGCTGCATTAGTTATAATTATTTCAACCACATTTTTTTTAAGTAAAGAGTATGAAGAGTATAATATTCAGAATCAATTAATTCTAGAGCAAGAAAATAGACAAAAAACTATCCAACGTGTCGAAAGTGCAGTTTTTGACTTTGGATCAATACCAGCAATTGAATTAGAAATCAAACTTCAGCCTAATAAATTTCATATTATTGCAGGTGCATTTGGCTTTAAGTCTAATGCTGACAAATTATATAATAATTTGCTGTCAAAGGGTTATAACCCAACAAAACTTCCATTAAATGATAAAGGATTGATACCTATTTCCTTTGATAATTTTTCAAATAGAAAAGAAGCTGTAATTGCTTTGAGACAACTTCAAATGTCTGAAAATAAAGATGCTTGGATTTTTGTTTTAGAATAATATTCTATTATGGACTCAAAATTTCCTGAACAATCAAAAACAATTCAAACTGATTTTGTTCTACCTGCTGATACTAATAGTTTAAATAACTTATTTGGAGGAGAATTGTTAGCAAGAATGGATAAAGTTGCGAGCATAGCAGCTATCAAACATTCAGAGCAAATTGTTGTTACTGCATCAATAAATAATGTTGCTTTTGGAGAACCAGTTCCAAACGGAAGTATTTTAACGATTGAAGCAAAAGTTTCACGAGCCTTTAACTCATCAATGGAGGTTTTTATTGATGTTTGGAAACAAAACAAAACAGATAAAAAGAAAGTAAAAGTTAATGAAGCTATTTACACATTTGTAGCAGTCAACCAAAAAGGGAAACCTGTAAAAGTACCCTTAATTACACCCCAAACTGATTTAGAAAAAACTCGTTATGATGCTGCTCTTAGAAGAAGGCAGTTAAGTTTGGTACTTGCAGGCAAGATGAGTCCTAGCGAAGCAACAGAACTAAAGGCAATTTTTGATTGATTTGAATTATAGATTTTTTTCAATATTACTTATTTTTTTAATTCCATTTTTTGCATTTAATCAGATTAAATCAAATTATACTCTAAAAATATTGGGAGTTGTTCAAGATGGGGGTATACCACATTTAGGAAATAATAAAACATGTTGTGAAAATATTAAGCAAGATAAATATGTAACATCCTTAATGTTAATGAATAATGAAAACAATGAATCATTTCTATTTGATGCATCACCTGACATTAATAAACAGCTCAATTTCATGGGTGATAGAATTAAGAAAGATTTAAAAGGTATTTTTTTGACACATGCTCATATTGGTCATTATACTGGCTTAATGTATTTTGGCAGAGAAGCTCTCAATTCCAAATTAGTCAATGTTTATGCAATGCCAAGAATGAAAAAATTTCTTGAAGAAAATGGACCTTGGAGCCAATTAGTTTCTTTACAAAATATTTCAATTATAGAATTAAGTAATGAATCTAAAATCTCAATTGACTCAAACGTAATTGTTCAGCCTGTTGAAGTTCCTCACAGAGCTGAATTTTCTGAAACTGTTGGGTATAAAATTTATGGACCTAATAAAACAGCTCTATTCATTCCAGATATTGATAAATGGTACTTGTGGGAAAAATCTATTGTTGATGAGATTAAACAAGTTGACTATGCAATAATTGATGCTACTTTTTACGATTCTAAAGAGGTAAACTACAGAGATATTTCAGAAATTCCACATCCTTTTGTTACTGAAAGTATGGACCTTTTTGATTCAATAGATATTAAAGAAAAAAATAAAATATATTTTATACATCTAAATCATACAAATCCTTTAATTAATAAAGATAGTGATCAATATAAATTAGTCACAAGCAAAGGATATAATGTAGCTGAAGAGGGTATGAAATTAAATCTCTAAATTAGAGATCCTGTTATATTTATCTCACAATTTAAAGCTCCTGATATTGGACAATTTTCCTTTGCATCCTCTGCTAATTCATCAAATTTTTCTTTATCTAGCCCTGGTACTTTTGCTTTTAAATCTAAGTCAATTGAAATTATTTTCCCATCAACAAAAGTTAATATTGCATCTGTATTAAGTTCGTCTGGAACATAATCTGATTCATTCAAAACAAAACTTAATTTCATATTGAAACACCCTGCAAGCGCTGCAGCAATAAGTTCTTCAGGATTTGTTCCTAATTTACCATTATCATTTTCAAATCTTGTTTTAAAAGAGTATGGCATATTATTAAATGCACCACTTTGTGCGGTCAAAACACCTGTACCTGTTGGACCATCACCTTTCCATATTGCAGTTATTTTTCTTTTCATATTCTTGAATTTTAATTAATCTATTCTAATTTAATTAATTATCCTGGCATTAAGTTTGAAATTTTTAATAATAATATGAAGAAATTAACTTTATTTTTTTTAGTGATATTTTTTAATAATTCCTATTCCCAAAAGGTGTTTTCAACTGATTATGCTTCACAATCAGATATAAAAGTTTTTGTTGTAGATTATGAATCTCAGGCAGATTTAAAGGTCTTCAAAGTTGATTATCAGTCTCAAGCAAAAGGCAATGAAGGGTTGTGGTATTTTGTGGATTATTCATCACAATCCGATAAAAAAATCTACTTTGTTGATTACAGTAGTCAAGGTGATTTAAAAATATATTTTGTAAAATATAAGTCACAAGCTGGGTGGAAAAATAAAAGTAAAAAGTTTCTATTGTATTAATTAGAATCTTTTTCCTATCGAAAAACCTCCTCTAAGTAGAAAATCAGGCCTTAAGTAATCAACTTCTCTTCCAAGTTCTTGATCGTTGTCATCTTTGTTTAGTAAAAACCTGCCTACTCCGCCACTAATTTCGAATGTCCATCCTTTTTTATTAACCCATTTTTGACCTATTGCAGCTCCAGGTGCAATATCAAAAAAGTTCTCTTCAATTGTTTCCCAATAACTTATACCAGGGCTATTCGGATCGGGATTAAAGTTATAATATTCTACATCATGTTTGCCAGATGAAAATTTGGTGAATACCTCAGCAAAAAATCCAGCACCACCATAATCTCTTTTATTAAAAAAATAAAAACGGTAGAAGGGTGTCAACGAGAATTTATCAGTCCAATTTCTAGAAGCTGAATCGTTATCACCTACATTTAAAAAAAGGCTTACCCCAAAAGAGGAATAAGGATCTTTAATTCTTTCATAGGTTATATCAAAAGCTGGTAAACTTAGAATATCAATTAAATCTAATTTTATTTCATTTTGACCTAATTCTTCAAATAAATCTGAGATTTGATTGTCATTTTTTACAACTTCTACTTGTTGTACTTTTTGTGAATTGACAGAAACGCTAAAAAGTAAAATTAAAAGGATGATATTTTTCATCATTTATCATTCATTACAATACTCTTCGCCAATTATAAAAGAATTATATGTATCTCTTGTTACTTCTACTTGACCACCCCCTCCAGGATTCTCAGCATTTTGACTGCCCCCAGTTGAAGTTAACGTAAAAAAATATGTTCCATTCATTTCATATTTATCAACTATAGTCCCGCAATTATAGGTACTGCATGAAGCGATAGTAAATAAAAGAATTATAAAGATTTTTTTCAAATTTAAGAGGTTATAATAATGTAAATTTAGCTATATTTTGGCACATTAATACTTAAAAATTTACTAATCTGAAGATTAATTTACATCCAAATGACAATAGAATAACTTTTAATTCTAATGAACATTATTACACTGTTGATGGAATAAGAGTTAAATATTCTGTAACCCAGATTATAGATAACTTTTTCCCAAAATTTGACTCTGAGTATTGGTCAAGAATTAAGGCAAAAGAAAAGTTAGAGTTTCTCGGTAAAAAAATTAATAAGGATAATCTTGATAATTTCCAAAAAACAATCTTAAATGAATGGGAATTAAAAAAAGTGGATTCTGCAAAGAAAGGCACTTTTTTACATGAATCAATCGAGAATTATTATAATCAAAAAAATCAGGACGAATTTCCGCCTGAGTTTAATTTTTTTAAAGAATTTATAAATAAATATCCAACAATTGAGCCTTATAAAACAGAATGGAAAGTTTTTGACTCAAAATCTTCCGTTGCAGGTACAATTGATATGGTTTACAAAAAGTCAAATGGTGAGCTATTTATATTTGATTGGAAAAGAACTACTAAGCTAGTCAATGATATTGGCACAATAATAAAAAGTGATTTTGAATACGGATATGATGAACTAGAAAACTTGTCTAATAATAGTTATAATAAATATTGCTTGCAGCAAAACCTATATAAATATATTTTAGAAGACAACTATGGAGAAAAGGTTAGTTCAATGAACATATTGGTTTTACACCCTAGATATCACACATACTTTCATCTACAAGTACCTAATTTAATTAAGGAAACAGAATTTTTAATTAGAAAGGCTAGAGAAAAATCTATTTAAAAAAATACATTAAAATCCTAGATAAAATTCCAATTACAAAAACTATAAAAATGAATGTAATTGCAATTTCAAAAATAAGAAACAATAAAACCAGTAGGCAAATTAACCTAACAATGTCCTTTGTTTTTTTTGGCAGATAACCGAAAAAATATTTATCAAAAAAACTCATGAGTTTTAATTAAATTACACTACTAAATTATGAACAATAATTTAAAGAATCATTGGGAAAATATATATCAGAATAAAAATGAAGATGAGGTTAGTTGGTTTCAAAAAACCCCTGATACATCAATTGAAATTATTAATAGCATTAAAATAAAAAAACAATCAAAAATCATAGACGTTGGGAGCGGAAGAAGTAGACTTTTTAAGAACTTGATTGAGCAAGGATATAATAATTTGACATATCTAGACATCTCTGAATCAGCTGCAAAAAAATCAAAAATTTTTTTGGGTCAAGAATCAAAAAATATAGAATGGATTGTTGAAGATGTTTTAAACTTTGAGCCAAAACAAAATTTTGATGTGTGGCATGATAGAGCTGTATTTCATTTTTTAACTGAACAAAATCAAATTAAAAAATATGTTGATTTAGTTTCAAGAAATATTTCAAATAATGGATATTTAATAATAGGAACATTTTCTGAACAAGGACCTTTAAAGTGTAGTGGTTTAAAGGTCTCTCGCTATTCAGAATCCTTAATTAAAACAACTTTCATTGAGAGCTTTACTCTGTTAAATTCATTTAAAATAGATCATTCAACTCCTTTTAATACAACCCAAAATTTCCTTTTTTCAGTTCTTAAAAAAATCAATGTATGAGTTTGAATAGATCTAAAAATGAAACAAAGGAAATGTTTGATTCAATTTCAGGTCAATATGATTTGATCAATAATCTTTTAACATTTGGCTTACATAATAAATGGAAGAGTGAAATAGTAGAAATTGCTAAGAAAAAGAATCCTAGAAAAATACTAGATATTGCAACTGGAACTGCTGATATTGCAATAATGCTATCTCACATAAAAAGCTGTGAGATTATTGGATTAGATATCTCTTCAAAAATGATAGAAATAGGTAAAACAAAGATTAATAGACTAAACTTATATAAAAGAATTAGTTTGGATATTGGTGATGCAGAAAATATAAAATATGCAGATAACAGCTTTGATATAGTTACAGTTGGGTATGGTGTGAGAAATTTTGAAAATCTTAATAAAGGATTAAACGAAATTTATAGAGTATTAAAAAAAAATGGAACACTAATTATTTTAGAAACTTCACTTCCAAAAAATATATTTATCAATTTTATATACAGCATTTATGTTATAATTTATGTACAACTTATTGGTAAATTATTTTCAAAAAACTTCAGGGCTTATTCTTATTTAAAAAGCTCAGCCAAAACATTTCCGTTCGGTGAAAAGTTTAAAAAAATACTTTTGAATTCAAATTTTGTTGATGTTCAATTTAAAGAAAAGTTCTTTGGAGCTTCAACAATATATATTGCTCAGAAATAATTATTGTTATTATTAACATTTAATTAATTTTTACAATTTATTTTATTTATACTTGTTACTTAAAATTATATATAATGAAAAATTTTATTTTACTATTAAGTTTATTATTTGC
Source organism: uncultured Bacteroidota bacterium (assembly GCA_902597545.1). Taxonomy (GTDB): domain Bacteria; phylum Bacteroidota; class Bacteroidia; order Flavobacteriales; family Flavobacteriaceae; genus Eutrophosalina. The sequence goes on from CACJYD010000001.1 coordinate 109,176, forward strand.
ATTTCAACTAAATGCGAATACTGATCCAAATGATTTCGAGTCATTAAAACAGCTTGAGGGAAAATGGATTGGTACATTGGAAAGAACCGATGATACCACAGATAGTTTTATTTTAGAATTTAGTATTTCATCAAATGGTAGTGCTATTTTAGAGGAAAGTAACACTGGAGGAATTGAAATGCTAACAATATTCAACTATCAAAATGATGAATTACTTCTAACTCACTATTGTGGCTTAATGAACAAGCCAGTATCAAAACTTACATCAAATAAAAATGGAAAGTTCATTTTTAAAACAGATGATAATATGAGTGGATTAAGTTTGAAAAAAGACACTTATGTTACATCATGGGAAATTGATTTATTACCTGACGAGGAAAATAAAATCCTATATAAATATACAGTTAGTGGTCCTGATGGTGTTTCATTTGTTGCATCAGCAGAAATGACTAAGATTTAGTTTAAATAAAAAAAGAGCCCTGTAAATTGGGCTCTTTTTTATTTTAATTGTACTCTTTAATTAAAACTCTAGTGAATGATTGGCTAAACTCAGCAAAATCAGCTGTTGCTTCAAAAAAGCTTGCAAAGGCTTTTGCTTCTACATCATTTTTAGGACCAAATGTAAATGCAGAATTTAAGTCATCGTAGGTTGCGTATATAAAATGACTTTCTCCATTACTGACTCCATGAGTTATTTGACCTGTTCCAGAAAATCCTGCAAAATCAAAAACCTCCATTACTTTAGTATATTCTTCATAAAAAGCAGGAGCATCTTTACTTTTCACTTTAAATAGCCATGCTTGACCAATTGGATCAACATCCTCCTGATTATAAGCTTTAGTGACTATGCCAGCTGATCTTCTTACACTATCAACGTAAGGCCTTACCTTTTCAACATAGTTTTCCCATTTTGATCCACTTAGTGTAGATAAAAAATTAGCTAATGATTCAGACGAAGGGCTTAAAAAACTTAAAATATGAGTTTCTTCAAAGCCTTGTCCTTTAATTTGGATTCTAGAAAATGAAAGAGTTACATCATCAGGGAAATCCAATGATGAATAAAATCCATCCACTGTTTTTTCAAATTCATTAGTATCTTCACCTTCAACTTCTAGCAATACGTCATACCAGAATCCATCCTGAGCAGATAATGAAAATGAAAATAAAATTGTTAAAATGTATATATATTTTTTCATAATAAATTATTTAGAAAAACAATATTAATTGTTTTTTATAACATTTAAGGAACAAAAAATATAAACTCAAAAATTTTAATTCAAATTTAATATTTGATCATAATGAAAAATCTTAAATCCAGAACTATATTTTTTAGACTCAATAACCATAGCTTTTGCAACTTTTATGGCTTCAATCGGCTTATAGTTTGAAGGCATCAAAAAAGAAATAAGTGGAATTATAAATTGAGCTAATTGTTCACCATAACGACTCTCCTTCCTTTTACCTAGCAATAGTGATGGTCTGTAAACTGAGGATGAATTTAATTTGTAAGATTTAACCTCCTGTTCGATTTGACCTTTAAGTTTGAGATAAAAGCTTTTGTTTTTTATGTCAGCTCCAGCTGAGGAAACAAATGAGAAATGCTTAACTTTTTTTTCTTTGCAAGCTTTTGCAATTTTTGAAACAATACCAAGGTCAATATCTACATACTTTTTTTTATTAAAATTAACCTTTGATTGAGTAGTGCCAATGGCAGCTAAAACAATATCACTATTCTCAATTACCGACAAGTAATCATCATAATTTGAAAAGTCAATTAATTTTAGTTTAGATTTTTTTGATTTTAATTTAATCTCTCGTCTTGATATTACATTAATATTTTTAAAATAATCATCCTTTTCAAGTAATTTCAAAATTTCATTTCCAATAAGTCCAGTTGAACCAAATAAAGTTATTGATGCCATTTAATATATTTGAATACAAATTTAAATAAGAGTTAATGAATAATACAAAAATCAAAACCTACACTTTTGCTCTTGTCGGATTAATACTTTTCTCAAGCGGACTGTGTTTATTTGGTGAGTCAATAATTTTTAAATATGAAAGTAAAGAATGGTTTTTCTCTGGAACAGTATCATTAATATTAATCAATTTAGGACTTGGATTAATGATAAAAAATAGGTGGGGGTCATTCTAAATTATTCTTTATATATTTATTTCAAATCTTAAAAAATTATGAAAAAACTAATTTATCTTCTGGTTCCACTTTTTCTATTTTCATGCGTCAAGGTAGATGATAAAAAAGATACTTCTTCCCTTATTAAAAACTCAGAATCTGATGATATAACGTTTATTATTGATTTAAAAATAAATCAAAATACAAATGAGGATTTAAATGTATTTGTCGAAGAAATTACTCAGAATGTTATCGATAAAGAAGATTTTTGTCTAGAATATGCTTATTATCTTTCTGATGATGGAGTTTCAGTAACATTATATGAAAAATATATAAATAGTGATGCTGCTATAAAACATGGGCAAAACTTTATGTCAGGACCATTTTTTGATAGATTTTTTAACTTATTTACTTTAGAAAAATTTATTGTAACAGGCCCAGCTTCTGAAGAATTTAAAAGTTTTACAAAGGAAAATGGTTTTGTAATTGAGTACAGAAATTCAATTGATGGATTTTTGAGATAAAACCAAAAAAATTATCTATTCACTTTTCCAAAATGCAAAATCCCCAGGGATTATTCCAACATTATAGGAATTTAATTCATTATTTTCCTTGTCATAAACTTTAACAATGTTAACGTCTGTAAAATTTGTTAATCCAAAATAAATTTTTCCATCATTTATTTCTGTAGAGTATAGTTGAGCAGGAGGAAAATCTCCAATTTTTGTTTCTTCAATTATTTCAAGCTCTTCATTTAGTTTAGCTATTCCACCAGAAAATGATCTATAAATTTCATTATTTAAGGTTAAAACATCTCCTCCGCAAACAATACCCGGACCATAATTATTTATTGAAATTTGATCATTACTATAATTAAGTTCAGTTGATCCATAATAAGCATTATAGCTAGAATCATAATAAGTATTTGCAACATAAATCGATTCTCCATTTATTTCAATGTCAGTTGGACCATATCCAATTTCATAAGTTTGGTTAATAGTTTTACTAATTGGATCAATTTTATGTAACTTATTTGAATCTGAATAGTCATCATTTAATTGAATTCCAACCCATAAACTTTCATCTCCATATACAATTGATTCTGGATATCCAGATAACTGAATACTATCTTCAATGATATAATTTATCATATCAAAAATTTTTACATCTGAAGAATTCCAATTTGTAAAGTATAGCTTGTCATCAACAACTACCATTTCTCTTGGGCTTGAGCCCTGCGTGTCAACCTCTATTCCAGGAAGCCTTAGGCCATCTTCATAAATTTCATATATCAAAATTTTATGACTATTATTAACTAAAACAATTAACTTATTTTTGTAAATAGCCAAAGAATTGACTACATCCCCAATATCATTTAATTCTTTAATATCGCCTTTCCCATTAATCATTGTTATTGATCCATTACTTGATCCATAATTACCCTCACAAGCAATAAATGTCCACTCAAAAGCAGGTACGTTATTAATTAAATCGTCATCATCAACATTACATGCAATAATTAAAGTAAAAAAAGTCAAAAGAAAGATTTTTTTAACACTCATATAAATAATTTTAAAAGTTTACTATCAATAAGTGTGCAAAAATAAACTAAGTGTATATTATTTCCTGTCTTTATTTTTATCAGCTTGTTTGAGTATCGCTAAATAATCATTATAAGAATATCTTTTACCTCTAAAATAAACAGAATGAATTGCTGCAGGAATACTTATTTTTGTTAGCGCTATGTCTCTTTTTGTTAGTCGCATAATTTTTTGGGAAATTTCAAGATACAATTTTTTTATATATATTTAGTATTAATCAATAAATAAAACAACTTAACCAGTTGAAAATTAGAATTTTACTTTTTGCATTGTCCTCAGCAATATTAGTGTCTTTATATGCCAATAGCACCAGTGAAGTACCATTTGATTGGATTTACAATGAAGGGGAGAGAATAGTTGCGTTAATATATTTTGTTCAAATATTTTTTTATCAACATGTTCTTTATTATTTAGGAAAATTTATTGTTGTTGCTCTCAAAAATTATTTTAAATAAAAAAAGCCTCATTTTGAGGCTTTTTAAATATTAAATAAATAGTCAAGTTTTATTCTTCAGCAGGAGCTAGTGACGCTAGAAAACCTCCAGCATCAAAATAGTCGCCTCCATAGACAATTTGACCATCTTTAAAATCCCACGTATGATAAGAGCTTAATTCCCAGCTTTTACCAGTTTCTGTGTGAACGCCTGTCCATGTACCATAAGATCTTACACTTCCGTCTAAAATTCCAGTTTCAGCATTAACACCAGGAAGATAATTAGTTGCAGTATATACAACATCTTCCATGGCATCTTGCCAGCCAATTAAATATTCTCCAAATTCAGCTTTACCAATCAATCCAGTGCCATAAAATGCAGGCTGCCATTCAAGGTCTTCGTGAATCATATCTAATTGTGCTTGAGGATCAGCTTCTGAACCTTGAAGTTCAAGAAAAGCTTTGACCTTTTCCACATTACCTTCAAAATCAGGGTGATTACCTCCAGTTGAACAAGAACTTAAAACAAACATAAAAATTACAGTAGTTATTGTAGTTAAGTATTTCATAATTATATAATTAGCTCCCAAATATATACAATTATTGATTCAAGCAATATTATTCTTTAATTAAAACTCCATCAGCAAGAAATGAAATTGTAATTTCAGGTTCAGTTATTAAATCAATTTCCTCTTTAGATTTTCCAGCATCTTCGGCATAATGTTGAAGTTGGGCAACACTTAAAGTGTCAACTGAAATATTGCCGTTTATGATTGTTCTTTTTCCTTCTATCCCATTTTTTGGCACAAAAAAACCGTAATCTTTAAATCTTACAAGCACAGTATCATTTTCGACAGAAATTTTCATCCAACAACCCTTCATAGGGCATGATGATAATATTTCTCCTTCTATTTTTAATTTAGAAGAACTATTTAAAAAATTATCTTTTTCTAAATTGTAATTTATAGTTTCAGAGCTTTCAAATAATTCACCATAGGATTTATAATTATTATCTGATTGTGAGTATGATAAGATTGAAAAATATAGTATTGAAAAGGATTTTATAAATAATTTCATATTAAATTATGTAGGATTATATTAAATTTATGTTTAACAATAACATCTAGCAATCAAATTTAGTGCTAAATAAATGAAAGTTTTTTTAAAAATATTAATTCTAATTGTTTCAATAACAGTATTAAGTGCATGGACTTTTAGGTTGGAGATGGATACAATATACAGAGGAGCAGACGCCTCAAATATGATAGAGGAGTTTCAAGCTTATGGGCTAAGTAAAACAACAATGATTGTTGTTGGAATTTTTAAAGTATTGTGTGCTATTTTACTTCTCTTGGGAATCAAATACGAAAAACTTATAACTCCTGCAGCTTTTGTAATGGCTACATTCATGCTTGCCGCAATTTATTTTCATGTTAGTATAAGCGATCCGTTTATACCTACATTACCATCCTCTCTAATGCTGCTATCTTGTATTGCAATAATATTTTTAGACAAAAAAGTTAATACCGCTTAATGCTCTATTATTTACTCATGTAAATTTTAAAAGATGAGATTTATTTTTTTGATTTTCTTAATCCTTAACTCATGTACAAATGAGAAGGATTATTTTGTCATAAGTAAAAAGGATTACAAGGACAAGCTTGAGGGGTTTTGGCTTGGACAATCCATAGGAAACTGGACTGGTATCATTACAGAAATGGATAAAGTTGGGATTCCTGTAAATGGTAAAGGGGGTGGCTTTTACGTTTACGATGATTGGGGGAAAAAAGATGAACCTAATATTTGGTCAACTAGCTCTAACTTCAAAACAATCGATTTTAATTTAGCAAAAGCTGATAGTATTTGGGGTTCAGATGACGATACGGATATTGAATATATGTATCAAGAACTGTTATTAGAAAATAATAATTTAAATCTCAGACCTGATAAAATTAAAGATGGCTGGTTAAAACATATTAAAAATGATGAAGAAAACTATTTATGGGTATCGAATCAAAGAGCTTTTGACCTGATGAAAGAGGGGGTTTTACCGCCTGATACAAGCTCCCCGAATAATAATGAGTTTTATGAAATGATAGACGCTCAGTTAACAACAGAAATTTTTGGATTATACTCACCTAATTATCCTGATATAGCTTTGAGAATGGCTTATATGCCGATCAGAACAGTAGCTAGGGAAAATGCTGCTTGGATTTCGGAGTTTTATATTATTATGCACTCTTTAGCATCTCTTGAAACTGATCATGAAACTGTAAAAGATAAACTTTTTTGGATGTCTGAAAAAGCTAGATATGTTTTACCTAATTCTTCATATTCAGCTAAAATGTATGATTATGTCAAATCCAATTATGAATCCGGCATAGAATGGGAAATAACTAGAGATAGTCTAAATTATAAATATCAAATAAATAATGAAGATGGTTATAATTGGTCAAAATTAGAAACAAAATGTAATGGCTGTTTTGCTGCTGGTATTAATTTTGGAGCAAGTATTATAAGTTTATTTTATGGTGAAGGAGATTTTAAAGAAACAATCAAAATTGCATCTTTGTGTGGATGGGATTCTGACAATCCAGCATCTACTTGGGCAGGGTTGCTTGGATTTATTTATGGTAAAAAAGAAATTGTAAAAATGTTTGATGAAGAATTATCAACCAGTTACAATATTGGAAGAACTAGAATTGGTTTTGAAAATGAAATAGATAATTTTGAATCAATGGCAGAAAAAGGATTAAAAATTATTGATATGGTAGTTACTCGGAAGCATTATGGAGAAGTAAAAAATGATAAATGGATTTTTAAAAAATTTCCAACGAGATATACTAATGAATATGTAGATGAGCCGCCCGAAGTTGGACCACCCGAAATTGATTTACCTGAAGCAAATTAAAGACGTACTTTTTCTTAAATAGAGAGGGTGCTTCGGAGTTCCATTTTTATTAAAACCAAAACACATGGGTTTGTCTACAATTTTATCAATCCAATTTGGAGGTTTGTCAATAGTTTTGCCCCAAGCATAAACAACACTTTCACTTTTATTAATCATTGAGCTAACATGTTTTCTATTTTTCTTTTCATCATGTGAAACATCCAAATATAGGTCATTGACTTTTGTATTTATATTAGGAAAAATATTACCAACGTAAAAACCTCCATACCCAAATTTTTTTGTAAAAAATATCAATCTTTTTATTGTTTTATCATCATAAGTTTCATTACCTACAGAGGGATTTAACATGATAAATGTTATTTTTGGTGATTCAGACCAAACCCTGGAAAGTTCGTATCTATATTTCTTATTCTTTGAAATTATTGCAGAACGATTCAATTTGAAAGCGTATTCTATTTATTTTGATTTTCTAAATAAACTGAAGTTGTTGGAAATGCAAAATCACTTCCATGTTTGTTTACAATTTCAATAATTTTAAAATTGATTTCTTGCTGAGTGTCAACTAATACATCCCAATCAGGACTGTTGACATAATAGAGAACCATAACATCGAGAGAGCTAGCACCAAAGTTTAAAAATCTAACTTTTCCATCTTGATTTGTTTGTTCATGATCATCAATAAGTTTTTGAATATCATCAACAATTTCTTTGATTTGATTTACAGTTGTGGAATATGTAAGTCCAATATTTATTTTAACTCTTCTAACAGGTCTTACTCCTAAGTTATCTAATTCAGCAATAACTAAATTTTTATTTGGGACAGTAACAACACTTTTATCAAATGTTCTGACTCTTGTACTGCGAAAACCAACTTTTTCCACCTTTCCTGTGATATTCCCAATTGTAATAATATCACCAACTTGAAAAGGTTTATCTAAAAAAATAGTAAATGATCCTAGAAGATTTTCTAAACTTTCTTTGGATGCTAACGCAACTGCAACACCACCAACTCCAAGACCAGCAGCTAAAGCCGTAACATTTTGATCAAATACATTTGCAAGAATGACTACAATAGCAAAAATTACAACTAAGACTTTTCCAATTTCAATTGCAAATGGGATTAACTGATCATCAACTTTACTTTCTGTTTGCTCAGCCCTAAATTGTAACCTCAGACCCAAATATTCAACTGACTGTAATATTGTCCAGAAAATTGTTACTATAAGTAGAAAAGAAAATGACTTTGAAAGAATCATTTTTAAACCCAACTCTGAAGAGTCTACTAGCCCCCATGAGACTGGAAATGATAATGTATTAAATGCAAAATAGAATATTAATAATAGTAGAAAATAATATAAAGGCTTCTTTAATAAAGAATCAAATTCAGCTTTACCATTATTGTGATTCTTATTTCCTACTATTTTAAAAATAATTTTTCTTAAATAAGAGCTAATAGGAGATATTAATATGTAGCCAAATAAAAGAATTAATACAAAGATTAAGTAATCCTTAATTTCGTTCCCAAGAAAAATATTATTTAAAAATTCTAATTTATCCATAAGCATATCTTATGCAAAAATAGCTATTTCTACTAATTACCACATAAGTTGGTGGTTTCAACTCCTAAATCTGTATATTTTTTATGAATAGTCTCAAGAAGTGAGTATTCTGTGAAAGAATCCTGTCCTAATTCCCAAATCATTATTCCACTTAAGCTTTCAGCGGCTAATCTGACTTTAGTTTGAATTGTAGGTCTTCCATTGTAGTATTTGTTTCCAACATTATCTCTGTCAGCATTTGAAATATCAGAAGCTACCATTGAGCCATAAGTAAATGATTTTACTGTTGTTGAATTTTGAAAGTCGTATCCGTAAAAAGGTACTCCAAGGGTTAGTTTTTCACCAGATACTCCAATGGTATTTTTCCAGTAATTAACACCTCTTCGAGCATGCTCAGCTGAGCTGTGCTGCCCGGGTGCTGATGGATTCCATGATCCTGTATAATCATAAGCCATAATATTGATAAAATCAAACGCATTTAATGCCTCAGTTGTAATTAGTGAGTATTTTGTTTCAGATGGAAAGGCAGCGGTCATTCCTAATGAATTTTCGGACAGTTTTTGTTTTAGCTCAAGAACAAAATCACTGTATCCAGCAGTAACATGGCTCCATTCAAGATCAACATCAACTCCATCAAGATTATTCTCTTTGGTGAATTGGACTATTTTGTCAATTAGTTTAGGCCTCTCCTGGGTATTGGCAAGGAAGTTTTTCCAAATATCTGCAGTGGTTGATGATAGTGCTCCTCCCGCTAATGATATATATATTTTAATATTACTGTTTTGTGATCTAGCTCTATTTACTACGTCCGAAAGTGTAGTATTATCAGTAGATGGAAGTACAATTGTACCATCAGCAACAGGGTTAGCAAATGCAATATTCAAATGAGTTACTTTACAATATTCAATTTGATTGTTGAGTGAAAATCGATAGTATGGAAAATAGCCAACTACCCTAGCTTTATTACTAAATAGATTTATGTTGCTATCATCTCTATCATCATTCCCATAATCATCGTCATCCGTGCTACAAGCAATCAGCAATGAAAAAAAGATTATTAGTAATAATTTATGCTTCATTTAATTTATACCGGGTTGTTTAATTTTGTATCCTGCCTCTTTTTTTGCAATGTCAACCATTTCTTTAACTTCTTCAAGGAGTTTTTTTGAGTTATAAACAACTCCATCTTTGATAGTATATTTAACTCCGCCAACTCTTGTAACCTTATTATTTTCATCAAGTTTAATTGCTCCAGTTCCATACAATACTTTTAAGTTTTCTAGAGGGTTTTCATCAATTATAATTAAATCAGCATGTTTCCCAGGCTCAATAGATCCTGTCATATGATCAATTCCTAGAAGTTCAGCTCCATTTAAAGTAGCAGATTGAATAACTTCTAGGGGATGAAATCCAGCCTCTCTCAAAAGCTCTAATTCTCTAACATAGGCAAATCCATATAGCTGATATATAAATCCAGAGTCTGATCCAGTTGTAACTCTACCTCCTCTATTTTTAAATTCGTTTAAAAATGTCATCCAAATTTTGTAGTTCTCTTTCCATGCTATTTCTTGTTCTGTCCCCCAATAGTGCCAATAAGAGCCGTGTGAAATCCTGCTTGGTGCATAAAAAGCCCACAAACTTGGTAATGTATAATCATCATGCCATTCAACTCTTCGCGCTCTGTGTAAATCACGGCTAGCTTCATAAATATTTAAAGTTGGTGAAATGGTAAAATCGAGTGAAATCAATTCATCCATTACATTATTCCAATGTTCAGAGCGAGGTTTAGCTGCTTGTTTCCATAGTTTTCCTGCTTCCTCAAATCTGTTTTGTTCGTTTTGATAATTATAATCTGGGGGGTAATTCTGAATAACCCTATTGTTAAACAACGCTTCAGGCAATCCATACCAGTGCTCCATTGAATTTAAACCAGCTCTAGCAGAATTTAACACATTCCATCTTACAACATTCAATTGAGCATGATGAGATGTTGATCTTAAACCCAACTTTTTGTTTTCTTCAATAGCAGCTTGCATAATTTCAGGTGGTGCACCGAAAAATTTAATACCATCAGAACCTTTTTTTGCATTTTCTCTAACCCATTCCCTTGCTTCATCAGGAGATTGAACTCTTGAGTTAAAAGTTGAGAAAGCAATAATTCTTGGTGCAACTATCGTATTTTTTTCACTTTTATTTTTTAATTCTAATTTTAATTCATGACTTAAAGAGCCTCCTGGCTCTCTTATTGTTGTAATTCCGTGCGCCATCCATAGTTTAAAAACATAATCAGGACTAGCCCCTTGTGATCTTCCTCCGATATGCCCATGAGTATCTATAAATCCGGGAAGTATATAGCTTCCTTCACAATTAATTTCAACTCCATTTTTAGACAATTTAGGCCTTCTATTTTCATTAATTGGAACACCAGGATAACCGACATTTTGAACCTTTGTGATAATATTTTTTTCAATTACAATATCAACCGGACCTATCGGTGGAGCTCCTGTACTATTAATCAAAGTAGCACCTCTTAATATTAATTGATTATGTTGTTTCCCCTCAATTTGTGATTGAGATAAAAATGGAATAAAAATCAACAAGATTATTAATCTTTTCATTTTAAAACTTTTTAAATTCGCTGTCCATAAAAAGTGATAGTTCAAAATCTTTATTTGTAATACCACCCAAGTCATGAGTATATAGCTCAATATCCAGTTTATTGTAAACATTAGTCCATTTAGGATGGTGATTTATTTCTTCACATTTTACAGCAACCACCTTCATAAAATTAAAAGCTTGATCAAAATTTTTAAACTCATATGAACCTTTTAGAAATAGGCCATCAATGCTCCAGTTTTTAGAAAGCATATTTATTTTTTCATTGACTTCATTGTTAGAAAGAAGTTTAGACATATCAATTTATTTTATTTAGCTTATATTTTAATTTTTCTAATTTCATTTTTCTCCACCAAACTTTATTGTCATCATTTTGACTCTCTGCTCTGTGAATTTTTTTATTAAGCTTATTAATTTTTTTTGACAAATAGCTTTTAGATATTTCTTTCATACAACAATAAATATAACATTTAAAAAGGATAAGTATTAAATCCAATCATCATTAGGAGCAGTCAATTTATCCTTAATATCCCCAGTGTTAATTACACCCTTTGGTTCAATTATCATGATTTTAGCTTCTGAATCAGCATAAGGTTTATGTTTTATACCTTTAGGGACAACTATCATTTCACCCTCGTTAATCTCTTCTGTTTTCTGCTCAAATTCAATAAATATTTTGCCTTCTAAAACAATAAATGCTTCATCTGTATTTTCATGATTATGCCAAATAAATTCACCTTTTATTTTGACTAATTTGAATTGATAATCATTCAGCTCGGCTATTACTTTGGGGGACCAATAATCTGAAAATTTTTGGAATTTTTCTTTAAAATTTATTAGACTATTTTTCATTGAGATGATTTCTAATTAAGTCTAAATGAAATTGGTAGTCCGTAGACAACACTAACTTTCTTGCCTAGATACTCGCCTGGTTGCACTTGAGGAAGTCTTGACATAATTCTGTATGCTTCGTCCTCTAATATTTTGTTAGGTCCGATAGTTGAAAAATTTATAAAATAGCCTGATTTTGTTATCTCAAATTGAATAAAAACATCACCTTCAATATTATTTTTAGCAGCTCTTTTAGGATATCTAAAGTTTTTTTTAATATGATTTGTAATATAATTTTCAAAGCATTCTTTAGACTCATCAATTTTAACATCTTTGCATTCGGAAAAAGTTGGAGCTTTATCTATTTCATCATAATCTAATTGCTTTGGAATTCTGTATTCAACCGAAATTTGAAATGTTTTTCTAAAAGGTTGGCCATCTCTTGTTGCTGGGTTCATTTGAGGGAGTGATCGGATAATATTTGCAGCAGCCACTTCAAACATGCTTTCAGCTGCTTTTAATGCTTCTTTTTCAATAAAGCTAATCCCCACAACAGATGAATTGGCAACAATATTATCAACTTTTCCCTGCTCATCTATGTCAAACCTAATTCTTACCAATGATTCTAAATTAAGTTCCCAAGCAGTTTGAGGGTATTTAAAATTTTTCTCAACGTGTTCAAACATACTTTCATCAAAACACTGATTTTGTTTATCATTTGGTATTAGCTTGCAAATTGGAAAAATTGGATATACTTCTTCAGAAACTTTATCAATTTGGGCATGATTATTGAAACAAACTAGAACAAAGAATAAAAATATTCTATACATAAATTAAAGTTAAAACAAATTTAGATTAAAATGGCAAGACATTTATCTTTCAGATCTGGAAATCCAGCATTAAATAAAAATACATTTAAGGGTATGACGGCTCAGCGATCTACTGGCCCCATCATAAGAGATGATTTTATGACAATTGAAGGTACAGTGAATAAAACCGCAATATCTTTATTTCTATTAATCGCTGCTGGTTATTATTCATATACTTCAACACTAACATATTTGTGGATGGCAGGCGCAATTTTTGGGATAATTGCTTTTTTTGTAACAATCTTTAAGAAGGAACTTTCGCCAATCACAACACCAATTTATGCTTTATGTCAAGGTTTATTTTTAGGTGGAATTTCTTTAATATATGCTCAGCAATTTGAGGGGATTGTCTTTAATGCTGTTTGTCTAACCGCTTTTATACTGTTATCATTATTGTTTGCATACAAGTCTGGAATAATAAAGCCAAGTGATAACTTAAAGCTTGGAATTTTTGCTGCAACTGCCGGCATTGGAATTTTTTACTTAATATCAATTGTTGGGATGTTCTTTGGTTTTAGTTTCGAAATTTTAAATCCTTTAAATGGATCTATCACTAGCATATTAATATCACTTTTCATTGTTGTTATTGCATCTTTAAATCTCGTTTTGGATTTTGATTTCATTGAGGAAGCATCTGAGAATGGTGCTCCAAAATATATGGAGTGGTATTCTGCATTTGGATTAATGGTAACTCTAGTTTGGCTATATCTTGAAATATTAAGGCTTTTAGCTAAAATTAATTCTAGAGATTAGTCTTAAATTATCAAATCTATAAGTTTTCTTCTTATATCCAAGTCATACAAGTTTTCATAAGACCTACTAGGATAAACCCTATTAGTGAGTAAAACAATTATAAAATCATTTGTAGGATCTATCCAAAAAAATGTTCCAGTAAATCCTGTATGACCATAGCTATCTATGGAAAGTTTTTCACTTGGGTATAAAGTATCTTGAGAATTTAAACGAGGCTTATCAAAGCCAAGACCCCTTGTTTCTCTTGCATTCTTATAATTTCCAGGATTTGTAAAATATTTTACAGTATTACTTGATAGAAACCTTTCATTATTATAAACTCCATAGTTTAAGAACATCTCTGATATTTTTCCAATATCTTTAGCATTTCCAAATAAGCCTGCATTTCCTGAAATACCACCCATAATTGCCGCAGTTTCATCATGGACAAAGCCATGAATTAGTTGTTTTCTAAATACTGTATCTAATTCTGTTGGAACAATTTTTTCTTTAGAATTTCCATTTAAAGGATTAAACGATAAGTTTAAATTAAGCTTTGAATAAAAGCTTTCATTAAGAAAAACCTCAAAAGATTTATTTGATATCATTTTTACTATTTTAGGAACTAAGCAAAAAAATAATCCTGAATATTTATAATTTGCGTTGTTGTCAACTTTTGTTTTTTTAATTCTTTTTACAATAGTCTTGTAATAGTTTGATTTAATATATAAGTCATTTGCAATTTGTATACTATTATTTTTTTGAAAGTTGGATATAAGTCTTTTTTTTACTTCCCCATTTCTTTTAATTAAAAATTGTTGATGATTTATATAAGGTATCCAACCTGATTGATGAATTAATAGCTCATGAAAATTTGTATTTTTTTTATTAGATCTTCGCAGTTTTTTCTCAAATGATGAAATTGTATTATCAAGCTTTAGCTTTTTTTCATCATAAAGCTTCATAATGGCTAATGTTGATGCAAGTGTTTTTGTTATTGATGCTAAATCAAATAAATGATCATCATCAACTTTTACAATAGAATCATAAGTATGATAACCATATGATTTATAAAGTTTAAAATCACCCTTTTTAAAAAATAATTGCGCACCTGGATAAGCATTTAATTTAATTCCATTGTTTATAAGACTATCAATTTTATTTATGTCTTGCGAATGGTTTAACAAGCTTTTAAGAATAAAAAGTAAAACAATAAATATTCTCATGAAATTTCTGGGATTTCAAGCTCAAAATCTTTAGCTTTTCTTTTCTCAATTATCAACTGAGTGTGTAACAAATTAATTTTGTCTTTATAAATTGGATTATTAATGTTATTCTCATTTTCGCCAGGATCAAGAATTAGGTCATAAAATTCCCAATTCGGAGAAGTTTTCGTTTGATTCGTTCCAGATTTTCCTAATCCTTCACCATAATTATAAATCAATTTAAAATTTTTAGATCTTATGCCTAAGTGTGCAGGTCTTTTTATATCGTGTTGCCAGTATCTGTAATAAATATAATCTCTTGATTTTTTATCCTCATTCAATAAATTATTCTTGAAACTGTAACCTTGAAAACTATCAGGCTGAGAAATCCCAGCAAAATCTAACAAAAGTGAAGGGATATCAATATTTAATATTAGGTCATCTATTCTCTTTTCTTTTGGTAATTCATTAGGATAAGAAATAACAAAGGGCATCCTTGCAGACTCTTCATAAAACCATCTTTTATCCATGTAACCGTGCTCACCTAAAAAATATCCTTGGTCAGAAGTGTAAATTATAATTGTATTATCAATCATTTTCTCCTTTTCTAAGTAGTCTAATATTTTAACAATATTATCATCAATTGCTGCACCGCTTTTTAGAAAATCTCCAATGAATTTTTGATAAGTTTTAGACCTAATTTCTTTTTTATTTAGACCATCAACAGAAAAAGGTAAACCAGGATATCGCCCAGTATTATTTTTGGTATCATTGACCCAACGTTCTGTTAAATTCTCAACAATCTGACCAATATGCTTTCTTCCAGATTGCAATGGATCAAATTCATAGAGTGAGCTTGGTTCAGGGAATACCATATTTTTATTTAAATCTTTGTTTCGTTCTGGATAATCGAATGGTTCATGTGTTGCTTTAAAATGAGTCATTAAAAAAAATGGCCTTGTGTTATCTATTTTCTTTAACCATTCTATTGAACTATCGCCAATTATGTCTGCTGAAAATCCCTTTTCCTTTTTTCCTCCTCTGCTTCCATCTTCCCAATTTTCTTTTGTTTTAAAATATGGATCGTTATATAAACCTTGCCCAGGAAGAACTTTATAATAGTCAAAACCGCTGGGCTCTTTTTTTAAATGCCATTTACCTACAATGGATGTTTGATAACCATTATTTTTTAAAATCTTAGCTACATTTAATGAATCTGGATCAAGAGCGTCAGGCAAATTATAGACGCCGTTTACATGGCTATATTGTCCGGTTAAAATTGAAGCTCTACTAGGTACACAAATTGCATTTGTACAAAACATATTGTCCAAGACAACTCCTGACTTTTCAAGTCTTTTTATACCATCATTTTTAACATAATCTTTTAGTATACCACCATATATTCCCCATGATTGAGAAGTGTGGTCATCTGACATTATAAACAATATATTAGGCTTATTAATTTCATCATTTTTGCAACTTACTATGATAAATGCTATTAGTAATAGTACTTTTTTCATAATTTATTATAAGTGTTTATTTTAATAAATTAAAGAGTAAATTAGGAATTAATTTCCAAATCATTAATTTAATTGATGAGAACAGAAAAAATATTTTTTTTAGTCATTGCTTTTTTCTTTTCACTAACTAGCTATGCTCAAAATAGGATGAATAAACTCAGTAATGAAAAAAGTTTATACTTGAAGCAGCACTCTACAAATCCAGTGGATTGGATGCCTTGGAATCAGAGCGCCTTAAAACTTGCATCTAAGCAAAACAAGTTATTAATCATTAGTGTCGGATATTCATCGTGTCATTGGTGCCATGTGATGGAGGAAGAAACATTTAGTGATGAACAAGCTGCAGAAATTATGAACTCAAAATTTATAAATATCAAAGTTGACAGAGAAGAAAGACCTGATATTGATGAACTTTATATGAAATCATTGGTTTTGATGACAGGCAGTGGAGGTTGGCCAATGAATATAATTGCACTTCCGGATGGTTCTCCCATTTGGGGAGGAACATACTTACCAAAAGAAAATTGGATTACTGTCTTAAACCAAATTAGTGATTTATACAATGAGAGATATGATGATGTTTTAGAATACTCAGTGAAGTTAAAAGAAGGACTATCTCCGAAAAAAATCATTAACTATGAAATTAAGGAATCAGAATTATTTTCTCAAATTAGAGATGCAAGTGATTTTGCATACAAATCTCTTGATACAGATAATGGGGGATTAAAATCAAATCAAAAATTTCATTTACCGTCTTTAATTGATTTTTTTCAAAAAGGTAGTTATCATTTCAAAGAAAGAAAGTATTTAGAATTTACAGACTTAACATTAAAAAACATAGCATATGGTGGTATTAATGATCATGTTGATGGAGGATTGCATAGATATACTGTAGATTCAATTTGGCACATTCCTCACTTTGAAAAAATGCTTTATGATAATGCACAAATGCTTTCGGTTTTTTCCAGAGCTTACAAAAGAAATAATGATAAAGTGTATAAAAAACTAATTGATGATATATTCGACTTTTTAGAAAACAATTTGACAGGGGATAATGGTTTAATTTTTTCAAGTATTTCAGCTGTGACAGAAATTGGTAAAAATAAAATTGAGGGGGATTATTATGTTTGGGATAAAGATGAAGTAAAGGATATTTTGCAAGAAGATTTTGATTTGTTTAAGGAATATTTCAATTTAAATCAAGATGGACTGTGGGAAAAAAATAAATATGTATTAAAAAGAATTAATGATGATGATTTTTTTACTAAAAAATATAATATCTCATCAAAAAAATTAAAATCTGTCATTTCGGAGTCTATCACAAAGCTTAGAAAATCAAAAGAAAAAAGAGAAAAGCCAATCATTGATAAAAAGGTCCTAACAGCGTGGAATGCTCTGACGGCAATAGGCATGTCCAATGCATTTCAATCAACTGGAGAAAAAAAATTCATTGAAAAAGCTGTAGATATTGTTTACGCAATTGAGGAAAATTTAATTAATAATGATTTAACAGTAAAAAGATCATTATCAATTTCCAATGAAAATATTCTATTCTTGGAAGATTATAGTTATTTGATTTCAGCATACTTAAGTTTATATCAATCAACTTTTAATTATGATTTTATCGATAAAGCTGATGCATTGTCAAAGAAGGCTATTGCAATCTTTGCTGATAAAAACTCTTCCTTTTTAAAGTTTAGCTCTGATCAATCATTGTTATTTTCAGAAAATTTATTTGTAAATCAAGATGGTGTTGTGCCTTCGGCAAATTCTGTAATGTGTAAGAATTTATTTTTATTGTCTCATCACACTGGAAATAGAGATTTTTTAAATATTGGCAAATCCATGTTAAATGAAATTTCGACTCAGCTAATTAGTAACCCACTTGATTATATGAACTGGCTGAGCGTATCATTAGACTATTATGATAAGTTCTATGAAGTTGTTATTTCAGGTAAAAAATCAATCGAAATGGCCAATGAAATTAATTCAATTTACCTACCAAATATATTAATTGCTACATCAAAAAAAGATAGCGAAAAATATTTGCTTAAAAATAGATATATTAAAGGTGAAAATCTCATTTATGTATGTGTAAATAACACTTGTAAATATCCTGTAAATAATGTAGAAGCAGCTTTGAAATTAATAACTAATAACAATGAATAATAAAACTTTAAAATACTTTTCGGTCATACTCATAATTTTTCTTTTTGGGTGTAATAAATCAATTGAAAAATCACCTAACATTGTATTTATTTTAACTGATGATTTAGCTTACGCAGATTTAAGTTCATATGGTTCGGAATTTATAGAAACACCAAACCTTGATAAAATGGCTGAAGAGGGTGTTAAAATGACTTCATATTATGCAGCTCAAGCTGTTTGTTCAGCTTCACGAGCAGCAATTTTAACAGGATGTTATCCAAATAGATTGGGTATTAGCGGTGCTTTTGGCCCAAAATCAAAAAGAGGTATAAATCCAGAAGAATTATTATTATCTGAAATGTTAAAGGAAAATAATTATAAAACTGGCATTTTTGGAAAATGGCATTTGGGAGATGCAGAAAAATTCCTACCCACAAATCATGGATTTGATGAATTTTATGGGATACTTTTTTCTAATGACATGTGGAAATTCCATCCTGAGAGACCGCAAGATTATCCTGATGATTTGATGCTTTACAGAAACGAAACCCCAATACAATCGATAATAGACCAATCGGATTTAACCAAAGACATCACAGACGAAAGCATAAGATTTATTGAAGAAAATAAGGATAATCAATTTTTCTTATATATAGCACATCCTCAACCTCATGTTCCACTTTTTGCATCAAAAGATTTTAATGGTAGCACTGGAAATGGTTTGTTTGCAGATGTTATTTCTGAAATCGATTTTTCAACAGGTAGAGTTATTGAAGCGTTGGAAAAACATAATTTAACGGAAAATACTATTGTTGTTTTTACATCAGATAATGGTCCATGGCTTTCCTATGGGGACCATGCAGGTTCATCAGGTATATACAGAGAGGGTAAAGGTACTGCTTGGGAAGGCGGTCAAAGAGTTCCATGTATAATAAAGTATCCAAAAGAAATAAAAGCTAAAACAATAATTGATGAACCAGTAATGGGTATAGATTGGATGCCAACTTTCTCACATATTACGGGCTCAAAATTATCAACCAATAAAATCGATGGAAAAAATATTTGGCCATTACTAACTCAAAAAGAAAATAAATCTCCTCACAAAGAATTATATTTTTATTATAGACAAAATGAACTACATGCAGTGCGATCAGGAGATTGGAAATTATATTTTCCAAGGTCATATAGAACATTAAATGGAAAACCAGGAGGAAAAGATGGTGTACCTGTTAAATATGAAAATAATATTGTAAAATCTAATGAACTGTATAATTTAAAAGAGGATCCTAGCGAAACAACAAATGTTTACTCTGAATATATAGAAAAAGCTAAAGAGCTTGAGAAAATGGGAGAAAATGCGAGACAAGAATTAGGAGACGCACTAACCTCTAGAGTCGGTAGTGGTGTTAGAAAAATTGGATCAATAGATTAAAATAATAAGGGTGAGTAGAAGAAAATTTATAACAAATACTTTTTTAGGTTCCATTGCAACAAGTAGCATAGGTTTTAATTTAAATGATTCAAATCTTAAAAAGTTTAGTGTTCCTAGAATTATTTCAACATGGAATCATGGGTTAGGTGCTAACAAAGTTGCATGGACAAATTTGAAAGATGGAAAAGGAGGTCTTACTGCCGTTGAACAAGGAGTTCGAGTTTCTGAGGATGATCCGAACGAACGATCAGTTGGTCTTGGCGGGCTTCCAGATAGAAAAGGAAATGTCACTCTTGATGCCTGTATAATGGATAAAAATAATGATTGTGGTGCAGTCAGTTTTTTGCAAAATATTAAAAATCCGATATCAGTGGCTAGGCTTGTTATGGAAAAAACACCTCATGTTATGTTAACAGGAAAAGGAGCCTATGATTTTGCTATTGAACAAGGTTTTAAATCTGAAAATTTATTAACTGAAAAATCTAAGGAAGATTGGCTTAAATGGTTAGAGAAATCAAATTATAAACCAACAATAAATATAGAAAATCATGATACAATAAGTATGTTATTAATTGATTCAAATAGAGACATCTTTGGAGCTTGTACTACCAGTGGAGCTGCATGGAAAATTCATGGAAGAGTTGGTGATTCTCCAATTATTGGTGCAGGCCTTTTTTTAGATAATGATGTTGGAGCAGCAGCAGCAACAGGTCTAGGAGAAGCTGTGATCAGAACTGCAGGCAGTGCAATGGTCGTAGAAATCATGAGACAAGGTGCATCACCATTAGAAGCTTGTAAAGAAGTTGTGAATAGAATATCAAAAATTCATCGAAACAGGCCTGAGTGGGAATATCTTCAGGTTGGTTTTATTGCTCTAAACAAGAATGGAGAACACGCTGGCTACAGTCTAAAAAAAGGATTCAATTACGCTTTAAAAGATGATGAAAATGAAAAAATGATAGACGCAAATTTTAAAATTAAATAATGGAAGAAATAATTAAATATTTAGGAAATTTCCATCCTGTTATTTTACACCTTCCAATCGGTGCTTTCTTATTTACTTTACTGCTTTTTATTTATGGAAAGTTTAGTAAAATTGAACTTACAATTCCAATTCGATTAGGTTTAGTATTTTCTTTTATTTCTGCTATAATTTCATCCATACTTGGATTTATACTACAGTACTATGGAGATTATGATGGGAACTTGATTGATTTTCATATGTGGCTTGGTATATCAACTACAATTTTATTCGGTATAATTTATTATTTACATAAGCAGAACAATAATCATAAATATTTGCCTCAATTTTTTGGTGTTTCATCTCTATTATTGGTTTTTACTGGTCATTTTGGAGGGTCAATTACGCATGGGAAGGATTATCTAAAGTTGCCTGAATTTGAACAGAAAGTTCAATTTGTTAATTATGATAGTATTCAGGTTTTTAAACAGGTAATATCTCCAATAATTAACACAAAATGTGTTAAATGTCACAACATGTCAAAAAGTAAAGGGGGGCTAATGTTAGCGAGCTCTTTTGATATTCTAAAAGGAGGTGAAAATGGGCAGATTTTTACAGCTAATAATTCTGCAGAAAGCAAGCTTTATTACTATTTAAATTTACCACTAGACGATAAGATGCATATGCCACCTGATGGTAATTCACAACTTAACGATAATGAGAAAAATTTGATTAAAATGTGGATAGACAGTGGAGCTCCATTTGAAGGGCACATGAAAATTTCTGACAATTCATTTTCAACAGAAATTTTAAATTATCTACCTCCAATAAACACTTATGTCGATCCTCCTTCAAAGAAAAATCTAATCAATCTTTTGGAAAATGACTTTAGAATTGAAAAAGTAAGTGCTGAATCTAATTTTATTGATGTAAAATATTTAGGAAATTCTTTTAACTCAAAAAAACTTAATCTACTTTTAAAAATATCAGAAAATATTCAAAGACTTGACTTGTCAAATATTGATCTATCAAGTGTCAATATATCAAAGTTAAAAGAGTTAAAAAACATTAAATATTTAAATCTATCAAAAACAAATTTATCAGGAAAAAATTTAGAAATACTTCCTGAAAATTTAGAACTTTTGATAATCAACAGTAATCCTATTCAAGCTCCCCAATTAATAAAGATTGCAAATAATCCTTTTGTCAATAAAATTTTTGCTTACAATACTGTAAATAATGAAAAATTGGAGAAATCATTAACTAGTGAAACAAATAATAAATTGTTTTTTGGAATGTCGCTAAAAGATTTTTCTAGCCTTGAAGGTTTTCCCCTTGAAAAACCAATCATTGAGGCTAACGGAATCGAGGTGAATCCAAATCCAATTACTGATATAAATCCATCATTTAATAGGATATTATTTGTTGACTCTTTGGAGGTTAGGGTTAATAGAGCGATTTCGGATCCAACTTATCGATTCACAACTAATGAGACAGAACCTGATAGCCTTTCTAGTATATATAATGAATCTATAATTTTTACTAAATCAGGGAATTTTAACGTTAAGGCATTCAAAGAAGGATATCGTAACAGTGTAACAAAATCTTTCTATTTTGATAAAATAAAAGCAAATGTCGATAACTATAATTTATTAACTAAACCTTACGACCCTTACAACAATGATATTTTATTTGATGGTCAATTAGGATCCCTTGACTTTCGTGATGGAAAATGGAATGGAGTTTTTTACGAGGAAGATGAAGAAAAGGCAAAACAACAGGGAAGAAAAGAAAATTCTGGAAATTTAATTGTTGATTTTGACTTGCCTAAAAATAAAAATGTTTCTGAAATTGCAGTTTCCTGTATGGAGAGCATCAATGTAGGATTTATTCTCCACCCTGAATCAATAAGTTTATATGACATTTCAAATGGATCAGAAAAACTAATTTCTTCCATTTCTATACCTAAATCTGATGTTGATGAGCCAGACTCAAAAAAGGTTTTTAAATTAAGCTTAAATCAAAAAAATATTGAAAGGGTTAGACTAAAGATTATTAGCAATAAAAAACTTCCTAAAGGCCATGTTGCTGAAGGTGAGCCTGCATGGGTATTTGTAGATGAAATATTTTTGCTATAATCTTAAATAATCACCCCAGAAATTACTGAAAATCAAAAATTTAGAGTTTTTTTTACCATTTTCATAAATAAATATGCTATTTACTTCCATATTATCAATTAAAAAATTCGTAAATTGCACCCTAATTAACTAAATAATTATTTAACAATTAATTAAAATAAACACTTATGAAAACAAAATTCACGAAAATCTGTGTTAGTTTTTTGATGTTTTTTGCGTTGACATTGTCAGCGTATGCACAACAAATTACTGGTACGGTGTCTGACGAGAATGGTGTTCCATTACCTGGAGCTACTGTTATCGTTCAGGGAACTTCGAACGGAGTTTCAACGGATTTTGATGGTAACTATTCAATTAGTGCTTCTCAAGGGGATACCCTTGTATTTAGCTTCGTTGGATACGCATCTCAGTCTGTTGTAGTTGGTTCATCAACAACTCTCAATGTTTCATTAGAGCCAGACAACACCTTGGAAGAGGTAGTTGTTACTGCACTTGGTGTACAAAGAAACACTAAAGCGCTTGGTTACTCTGTGACTAACGTTGATGGTGATGAACTCAGCGCTAACCCTTCTACGAATGCAATCAACGCTTTACAAGGTAAAGTTGCCGGAGTTAATATTACCGGTGGTGCCATGGGAGCGAAAGGTTCTTCAAGGGTAGTAATTCGTGGTTCAAGTTCATTAACAGGAAATAACCAACCACTATATGTTGTGGATGGTATTACAATTAATAACGATAACCTAGGTGCTGCAGGTATGTGGGGTGGAACTGACTTTGGTGATGGTATTTCAAGTATCAACCCAGACGATGTTGCTAATATCACCGTCTTAAAAGGTGGTGCCGCTGCTGCACTTTATGGTTCAAGAGCATCAAATGGTGTAATCATTGTTACAACCAAAAATGGTCTTGGATCTGAAGGTTTAGGTATCGAAATTAATTCAACTTCACAGTTCGATATGTTAAACACAAGTCTTTGGGATACTCAAAGCATTTATGGGTCAGGTTCTCTTGGTGCAGCTCCAACAAATGCAGCTTCAGCAATGGATAACGTCTGGAGTGCTTGGGGAGGTCAAATGAATGGACAATTAGTTCCTCAATTTGATGGAGTTAGTAGACCATATACATATTATGACAACAAAGATTCGTTCTATGAAACTGGTACTACATTTTCAAATACAGTTTCCTTCTCCACAGCTGGAGATAACGGAAATACAAGATTTTCATTAACTAACTTAGATAATGATGATATTTCACCAAATTCTACTCTTGATAGAAATTCTATTGGTATTAACACATCACAAAATGTTGGAAAAAACATTAGAATTGATGCAAATCTTAAGTATTTGTTAGAGGATCAATCAGGTAACCCTAGATTATCTGACGGTCCAGGTAACGCAAACTGGATTATTAACCACACTTCACCATCTGTAGATGTGAACTGGGGTAAAGGTCCTAATGGAGACGGTAGAAATGATGACTTGTCTGAATATCAAATGACGCCAAGTATCTATATTCAGAACCCATGGTTTGCTCAAAATTATTACGTTAACGACTCTGAAAAAGAAAGATTCATTGGATCGATCAACATGAGATGGGATTTAACCGATTGGTTATATGCTAGAGCTCGAGTTGGTGCTGATAGATATGATCTTCACAGAACTCAATCTGAGCCTTTCGGAACTGGTTATAAGCCAAAAGGTGGTATTAACCATTATAAGTTAGCGTTTAAACAATTTGATTCTGACTTCTTCTTAGGTACAGACAACCTTTCTTTAACAGATGATGTTGCATTAACAGCATTTGTTGGAGTTGGTTCTAACGTACAAGAGGCAGAATCATTAAGCGTAAATGGTAATGACTTTATTGTACCTGGTTTAGTTTCTATAAATAACGTAGCAAATAAATCTGCAGGATATGGTTATTCTAAAAAGCAAATTAACTCCGCATACGGATCTGCTGAATTAGGTTTCCAAGATTATGCCTTTTTAACTGTTACAGCTAGAAATGACTGGTTCTCAACATTATCACTTGCTGGTAAAGATTCACCAAACAATGATCTTTATACATCTGCAACTTTATCATTAATATTATCTGATGCACTTGATTTAGGAGAAGCAGTTTCTTTCCTTAAGTTAAGAGCAGGTATTTCTGAAGTTGCTGGTGGTGCTGATAACCCATATGCTTTAAGCTTAACGTATGGTATTACAGGTCAGGGTCACTTAGGTGCTTCTTTAGGTCAAATTAATGGTGGTCAAATTCCTAACTCAGAAATTACTCCATTCCAAAAGAATGAAACAGAGTTTGGTTTTGATTTCAGATTATTTGATAACAAGGTAAGTCTAGATGCAACTTTCTATGACAACGAAACTGTTGGAGATATTGTAGGTGTAAGTGCGTCTGCAACATCTGGTTTTGGAAGTGCTCTTGCTAACCTTGGTAAGATTAGCAATACTGGTATAGAATTATTACTTAGAGTTAAGCCTGTGGTAACTGATGATTTTGCTATGGAAGTTTCATTTAACTATACTAACAACGATAGTGAAGTTGTTGCTACTAATGATACTGATGGTAATATTTCATTAGATGAACCAAGGGAAAGAACTTTAAGAGTTACGCACATTGTTGGTGAAAAATATGGTGCTTTATTTGGTACATATTTTAACCGTGATGATCAAGGAAGAATTATCCACGAAATGTCACAAGGTTATCCTAGACCTAGTTTGAATACAAGCAGAAAAATCTTAGGATTTGGAGTTCCACCACAACAACTTGGTATTGGAGCTTCATTCAGATACAAAGATTGGAATGCAAGTTTCTTAGTTGAAGGAAAATCTGGTGCTCAAGTATTCTCAGGTACTAACGTACGTCTAATTGGATATGGTCTACATCAAATGACTGTACCATCTGGAGGAAGAGAAGCTGGATTCGTTCCTGATGGTGTACTTGAAGATGGTACACCTATTACTCAATCATTAGATTACACTCAGCAACAAAATTACTGGGGAAGATATAATGATGTAGCTGAGGCTGGTATTTATGACTCAGACTACTTTAGAATGAGACAAATGAGTGTTGGATATACGTTCCCAAAAACTATGTTGGAAGGTACATTTATTCAATCTGCAAGTGTATCATTAATTGGTAAGAACTTGTTCTTTATACACAATAGTGTTCCTAACGTTGACCCTGAGTCTGCTTACAACAATAGCAACTCACAAGGTCTTGAGTTTGCAGGTATGCCAGTACCTACAACTGTTGGTATAAATGTTAATCTTAAATTTTAATAATATGAAAAAAGTATATATAGCATTTTTATCTTTCGCTTTTGCTCTTACTTCTTGTGAGTTTGATGCAGGATTTGAGGATATGAATGTAAATCCAAATGCCGCTAACAATGTAGCTGTAGCGAACAAGTTTGCAAAAACTGTTCTTGATACAAGTGGAGGTAGGTATGAAAACTGGAGAAATAGTTTGATCTATAACTCTGTTTTAATTCAGCACTACTCTACTACTGCTAGTTATTGGGCTGGAGATAAATATTTCAGATATGATAGTTATGCTACTTCTTTATGGGATAGAAATTATCCAACTGCTGTAAAAGGTATTGAGGATATTATCAACCAATTGAATCAGGAAGGTAATTCCGGATCAGAGATGGGTATAGCTAGAATCTTGAGAGTCTTTATTTATCATAGACTAACTGATACTCACGGAGATGTACCATATTCTGAAGCAGGTAAAGGATACATTGATGGTATCTTAAAGCCTAAGTATGATGCTCAACAAGACATTTATATGGATATGTTGAAAGAACTAGAAGAAGCTGTTGCTCAGATCGGTTCTTCATCATCAATGGGTAATGCTGATGCAATATTTGGTGGTAATACTACTAAATGGAAAGCCTTTGGTAACTCCATGATGCTCAGATTAGCTATGAGAATGACTAAAGCTGATGTTTCAGCTGCTCAAGCTTGGGCAGTTAAGGCTATTAGCGCAGGTACTATGACTTCAAATGATCATATTGCTGCAGTTACTCATACTGATGGACCTGAAGGAATTAACAAAAATGGTCATGGTGAAGTATTTGATGTAGATTCTCAAATGAGATTAAGTGCTACATTTGAATCTCACCTGTCAGGTGATCCAAGATTGTCAGTATTATTTGCTCCTGGTAGTAGTAATTCAGTAATTGTTGGTATGCCTAATGGTAGTACATCAGATACTTATGTAGGTACTGATGGCGTTTCAGTTCCTGGAGTAACTGATAGACATGTCTACGCTCAAACGCATTCTGCTTTGAAAGGTAAAGATGTTCCTATGGTATTCCAAACTTACGCTGAAGTAGAATTCTTAAAAGCTGAAGCTGCCATCAGAGGATGGATTTCATCTTCTGCTGAGGAGCATTACAACAAGGGAGTTACTGCTGCGATGAAAATGCTTAAGCAACTTTATCCAGCTTCAACTGCTATAACTGATGCTGAAATTTCTGCTTACTTAGCTGGACCAGGTGCTTATGATGCATCTAAAGGCTGGGAAATGGCTATGAATGAGTATTGGAAAGCTACTTTCTTAAATGAATACGAAGCTTATGCTAACTGGAGAAGAACTGGATATCCAACTCTTACTCCAACTAAACACCCGAACAGTGTGTCAAATAATCAAATCTTTAGAAGAATGATTTACCCAGGTGGTGAATCTGCAACTAACGGCGACAATTATGCTGCTGCAGTTGCTAGACAAGGTGCTGATGATTTCACAACTAGAATGTGGTGGGATAAGTAGTAAACTTTAGTTTATTATAATTATATTTAAGGGAGGATTTTTATCCTCCCTTTTTTTTTAAAATATGAGGAAATTAATATCAGTTTTCATTTTATTTTTTTCTTTTTTTTTAAGTTCTCAGGAGCCTTTATTCACTTTAATTGATAGTGAAAAAACCGGGATTACTTTTTCAAACGATTTAGTTGATACTAAGGACCATAGTATTTTTTTATATGCTAATTATTATGGTGGAGCTGGGGTTGGAATAGGAGATTTTGATAATGACGGCTTAGATGATATTTTTTTAGCTGCGAATCTGATTGATGATAAAATTTATAAAAACCTTGGTAATTTTCAATTTGAGGATAAAACAAAATTGTCTGGGATTATTAATAATGGATCATGGTCCACTGGTGTTACTGTTGCAGACGTTAATAATGACGGATTATTAGATATATATGTTAGCTGTGAACTTTACGATGATGCTCCATTTCTTAGAACAAATAAATTATATATAAATAAAGGAGATTTTAAATTTGTTGAATCTGCTAAAAAGTGGGGGGTTGATGTAGATAGAAGAACAAGACACTCAGTATTTTTTGACTATAATAATGATGGGCTATTAGATTTATACTTATTAAATCATCCTCCAAATACTGGTAATTTTTCTCCATTTTTTGGATCGGACATGACTTTACCTGAATATAATCTTCAACTTTTTGAAAATAAAGGAGACCATTTTGTAGATGTTACTGAGAAAGCAGGCCTAAATAGAGCAGGTTTCCCAAATGCAGCAGTGATTGGAGACTTTAATAAAGATGGTTGGGCTGATATATATGTTGCAAATGATTTTGATGCACCTGACTTTCTTTACTTTAATAATAAAGATGGATCATTCAGTTACAAAACAGAATCATCTCTAAGACATACATCGTTTTACAGTATGGGTGTAGATGCTGCTGATATCAACAATGATTCTTATTTAGATTTAATGGTATTAGATATGACAGCTGAAGACAATTTTAGATTAAAATCCAATATGAGTGGTATGAATCCTGATTCCTTTTGGAATGTTGTAAATGGTGGAGGACATTATCAATATATGTTTAATACTTTGCAGTTAAACAATGGCAATAATACTTTTAGTGATATTGCCCAATTTACAGGAACTGCTGCTACAGATTGGAGTTGGGCAAGTTTAGTAGCTGATTTTGATAATGATGGAAATAAGGATATTTATATAACCAACGGACTTTTAAGAGATATTAGAAATACTGATGCAGATAAAAAAATTTCAGAGATAGTTTCAAAAAAAATCAACGAATACATTATCAAAAACCCTAACGATAATGATATAAGTCTTTGGGATGTAGTTAATCTAAAAGAACTACTTGATATTCTCCCCTCACAAAAATTAAAAAACTATTACTATAAGAATCACGGTAACTTACAATTTTCAAATATTACAGATGATACAGGACTGAATCAGCCATCTTTTTCTCATGGAGCCTCATATGTGGATTTAGATAATGATGGAGATTTGGATTTGGTAGTGAATAATGTTAATGAACAAGCATTTATTTATAGAAATAACTCTGAAAAAAATGGTAATTCCTATTTAAGATTAAAACTTATTGATGATAAACCAACATTTGGCTCCAAAGTATCTTTATTCCAAGGAGATGAATTCCAATATTTTGAAACAACTAATGTTAGAGGGATTTATTCAAATAGTGAAAATATTGTTCATTTTGGTTTAGGAAACTCAAGTTCAGTTGATAGTATTATAATAGAGTGGCCTGATAGAAAAATTCAAAAGATTTTCAATCCTAAAAAAAATAAGCTACATACTATTAAAAAGAAAGCAAAATCTCTTAACGAAAATAAGTTAAAAGAGTCCAAAATATTTAAAGAGGATAGAGAAATATTAAAGCACGTACATAAAGAAAATTACTTTGATGATTATGGTAAACAGGTATTGCTTCCTCACAAATTATCTCAATTAGGCCCTGCTTTGGTAAAAGGAGATGTTAATGGAGATGGAATGGAAGATTTATTTGTTGGTGGGGCTTCTGGTCAAGAGGCTACACTATACTTACAACTGGAGGATCAATCATTTGCAGAAAAACAAAACGATATTTTTAACAGACATAAATCATTAGAAGATATTGACGCTGTATTTTTTGATTCGGATAATGATGGAGACTTAGATTTGTATGTTGTATCGGGGGGGAATGAGTTTATGCCTAATTCTAGTACATATTTAGATAGATTATACATTAATGATGGTAAGGGAAATTTTATTTTTAAAAGGGAACTCTTACCTTCTGTTTTTGAAAGTGGCTCAATTGTAAAACCTCACGATTTTGATATGGATGGAGATTTAGATTTATTTATTGGTACTAGAATGAAACCATGGAATTACCCAGAGCCAGCTTCTAGTTATTTGCTTATAAATGAAAATGGAAAGTTTAGTAAATATGATTCTAATTCACTTGTTGACTTAGGGTTAGTTACAGATGCTGAATGGTTTGATTATGATAATGATGGAGATTCTGATATTGTAGTTGTTGGTGAATGGATGCCAATCACTATTATAAAAAACGATAATGGGAATTTTACGAAAGAGGAAATAAACACCAACCTTGGATGCTCATCAACAGGCTGGTGGTATAGTGTTGAAGTTGGTGATTTGAATAATGATAATCTTCCAGATTTAGTTGTTGGGAATTTAGGTTTAAATTATAAGTACAAAGCCTCCGTTGATGAACCTTTTGAAGTTTTTTATGATGATTTTGATGATAATGGATCTAAAGATATTGTTCTTGCATATTATAACTACGGAATACAATTTCCTCTAAGAGGCTTTTCATGTTCCTCACAACAAGTCCCTGACTTGAAAGATAAATTTAAAAAGTATGATATTTTTGCTTCTTTAGACGTACAAGAAGTATATGGCGAAGAGAATCTTGAAAATGCATTAAGACTATCTGTAAATACATTTGAAAGTGCAGTACTTATAAATAATGAATCGTTTTTTGACTTTAAACCACTACCTAATTATGCACAATTTTCATCAACAAATGATATAATAATTCAGGATTTTAATAATGATAAAATAAATGATATTGTACTAGTCGGCAACATGTATCATGCTGAAATCGAAACCACACGAAATGATTCAGGTAACGGTTTACTTTTACAAGGCATTGGCAATGGAGATTTTAAGGAAATTTCTGTGTCCGAATCTGGTTTTTTTGCACCTGGTGATTCAAAAAAAATCATTTCCTTAAAAAGTAAAAATGATAACCTTTTAATAATAGCCAATAATGACGATCGTCTGCAGATTTTTAAATAATTTTAAAACAGTGAATAAGTTTCAATCTATTTTTATACTTGCTTTTATTTATAGTTTATTTATTAATGCACAAGAATTTTCTCATTTTAACAAGGATCACCGATTAGGTTTACATCATTGGGAAATACCAAGCAAGGATCCTGATAGAATAATGCTTAATTTCAATGGAGACCCTTCTTCTACAAGAGCAGTGACTTGGCGAACGGATTCATCTGTAAAAAATGCAATTGCTCAAATAGCAATTTCCGGAGTTAATTCAAAATTTACTGAAAATGCTAAAAACTACAATGCAATTACTGAGGAATTTGATTTAGGAGTTTATAAGACAAACAAGTCTTTTGTAGTGAATTATCATAGTGTAATTTTTGATAATCTTAACCCAAATACAATATATGCATATAGAGTTGGAGATGGAAAAAATTGGTCAGAATGGATTCAATTTAAAACTGCAAAAACTGGGTACAGTCCTACTCAATTTGTTTATTTTGGGGATGCACAAAATGATATATTAAATCACTGGTCAAGAGTAATTAGGATGGCTTATCAAACTGCTCCAAATGCTGCTTTTGTTATACATGCAGGTGATATGGTTGATACAGCTCATAGAGATTATGAGTGGGCACAGTGGTTTAAGGCTGGTGGTTTCATACATAGTCAGTGGACAGCAATTCCTGTTGTTGGAAATCATGAATTTCAAAGAATTAAAGGATTAAGCCCTAAACGACTATCTGTACAATGGAGACCTCAATTTACTTTGCCTGTTGAGGAGAGTTTACACGAAAAATTACATGAAACAGTTTACACAGTAGAATATCAGGACGTACTAATACTCGTCTTGAATTCTACAGATTTTCTTGAAAAGCAAACGGCATTTATTGAAGAAAAATTGAGTAAAAGCGATGCAAAATGGAAGATTGTAACTTGTCATCATTCAGTTTTTTCACCCGCAGAGGGAAGAGATTTTGAATTTGCTAGAAAAAATTGGAAGCCATTGTTTGACAAATATGGTGTTGATTTGGTACTTAATGGTCATGATCATACATACGCTAGAGGCCATGTACCAGTAAAATCTCAGGATGAAAATAAAACAGGAAATTTCAACACGTTATATATTACTTCAGTTAGTGGCCCCAAGCAATACAAAATTGGTTTACAACAATTGGAGGAGTATAAGACTGATGGATATTTATCTAACAAGATTGGAGAACAAACGCAATTTTTTCAAGTTATTTCAATTGAAAATGAATCATTGATATATAAAGCTTATACAGCCTTAGGTGATGAATATGATACAGCTACTATTACTAAAGATTTTAGTACTGGCATTAAAACTTTAGAATAAATATCTAACTAGACTTTTAATTTTTTAATGCGGTTAAATAAAATCATACTATTTCTTGTTATAATTTTTTTTTCATGTGATGAATCAACTAAATATGATGTAATAATTGTTGGTGGAGGAGCAGGTGGAACATCTGCTGCTATAGAGTCGTCTAGAAATGGCGCCAAGACACTTCTAATTGAAGAGACTGATTGGTTAGGAGGTATGCTTACATCAGCTGGAGTTAGTGCAGTAGATGGTAATTATAAACTCCCATCAGGTTTCTGGGGTGAATTCAAAGATAGCTTAGTATCTCATTATGGTAGCCTAGATGCTTTGAAAACCGGATGGGTTAGTAATGTTTTATTTGAGCCAAGAGTTGGAAATGAAATTTTAAAAGCAATTACAAGTAAAGAAAAGAATTTAAAAATATTATATAGTTCCAAAGTAAACTCTGTTGTTCAAACAGGAGGAAATAATTATAATTTCAATGTAAAATCTTCAAAAGGTAATTTTTCATCAAAGGTTCTTATAGATGCCACTGAGCTTGGAGATATTCTTCCAATGTTAGATGAAGATTATGACATTGGTATGGATAACAAAATAATGTATGGTGAAGATATTGCACCAGACGAGAAGAATGATATTATCCAAGATTTAACTTATGTAATGATTTTAAAGAATTTTGGAAAGAGCATGAAAATTGAAAAGCCTATTAATTATGATCCATCAGAATTTTATTGCTCAACCGCGTCAATCAACTGCCCTGAATCTGATAAAGCTTTATGGTCACCAGATCAAATGATGAATTATGGCAAATTACCAAATGATAAAATAATGATCAACTGGCCAATCTATGGAAATGATTATTATTCAAATCTTTTGGAGATGAACGAAGATCAAAGAAAAGTAGTTTTTAAAAAAGCTAAGGAAAAATCAATGAGATACCTGTACTATATTCAAAATGAATTAGGTTTTGATAATTATTCAATCAGTGATGAAGAATACGATACGAAAGATAATTTTCCTTTAATTCCATATTACAGAGAAGCTAGAAGAATTAGTGGTATCACGACTTTTTCTCTTAATTACATAAAGAAACCATATGATCAGGTAAATCCTTTATATAGAACTGGTGTTTTAGTTGGAGATTATCCAGTAGATCATCATCACGATGCTCATCCAAATAAAAAAATGTTACCACAGCTCTCATTTTATCCAATTCCATCGTACACCTTACCAATTGGCTCAATCATTTCAAAAAAGAATCCTAATTTTTTGGTGGCAGAAAAATCAATTTCTGTTTCAAATTTGGTAAATGGAACGACCAGACTTCAACCTGTAGTTTTACAGATTGGACAAATTGCAGGATTAATAGCATCTGAAGCAGTCAATAAAAATATAAACACACAACAAATAGACATTAGAACTATTCAAACAAAATTTTTAAATAGGGGAGGATATATTCAGCCCTTCCTTGATGTAGAAAAAAACCATACTTTTTTTAAAGCATACCAAAGAATTGGTTCAACTGGTATACTTAAAGGAACCGGTTTAAATGTAGGATGGTCTAATCAAACTTGGTTTTATCCAGAGAATGATATTGAATTAAATTTATTGAGGTCAGACCTTACAGATTATTATGACTTAGATGAGTTTCCATTAAGTGATTTAAAAATTTATTCAGTTTTTAAATGGATCTCATTAATATTAAACCAAGAAATTAAAAATCACAATCAAGTCTGGTCAGATTTAGGTCTTTCCAATTTTAATAAAAATAGACTTGTAAATAGAGGAGAATTTGCTATCATTGTGGATTATTTTTTGAATCCTTTCGAAAATTTTAAAGTCAATTTCAAAGGTGAATTAGTTCAAAATGAGCAGTAATAATATTTATATAAGAAAAGCTATTCAGGAGGATCTTGACGCTGTAATGCAAATAATTAAATCCTGTACAGAGGATATGATATCAAAAAAAATTTATCAATGGAATGATAAATACCCTAACAGAGAAACTTTTTTTAATGACATTGAAAATGAAGATTTGCTTTTACTCGTTGAGGGTAATCAGTTACTAGGCTGTGTATCAGTTACTAATAAAATGGATGACTTTTACAGTACAATTGATTGGATTGCTACAACCCAAAAAAATATTTATGTTCATAGATTAGCTATTCACCCCAAATATCAGGGACTTGGTTATGCAAAAAGAATAATGAAACATATTGAAAATGATGCAATTGAAAATAATTGTGATTCTATTAGATTAGATACGTTCAGTATGAACAAAAAAAATAATAATTTTTATTCTAACATTGGTTATGAAAAGTTAGGACAAATATATTTCAGAGACCAAAGTGATATGCCTTTTAATTGCTATGAAAAGCGCTTAAAATAGATTGTTTAATTTTGTTTTATAATTATGGCAAAAAAAAAACCAGATCAAGTAGCAGATAATCCGAATATTCTTCCATACGCTTCAAATGTTGGGGCACCAGTTATTAAGCCAACTGACCTTACATCTTTTAAACAAGAAAAAATCTTAAAAACAAATAATTACTTTAAGTCTAAGTATGAAGAAATAAAAAAAGAGTATCAAGATTTAATTGACTCATATGAATGGAATAAATTAATCTATAACTCTAGCTTTAGTTTTAAGCCTGAGAAGGGTGAAATTTATCATTTATATCAAAGAAAAGATGAAAAACTTTTTTTATCAATTATTAGCCCAGATGAATGGAACATGGTATATATTGGCTCTTTCAGGTTAGATTCAAATGATAAGTGGGAAAAAATTGACTTAGAATCTTAATGATCAATATTAAATTAAATAAGGGTAAGAGTATATATTTTTCATCAGATAATCATCTTGGAGCCCCAAACTATTCAGATAGCCTAATTAGAGAAAAGTTATTTATATCATGGCTTGACAAAATTAAAAAGGATGCTCAAGTAATTTTTTTATTAGGGGATCTTTTTGATTTTTGGTTTGAGTATTATAAATCGGTTCCTAAAGGCTTCACTAGAGTTCTTGGAAAACTTTCTGAACTTTCCGATTCAGGAATTAAAATTTATTTTTTTGTTGGTAATCACGATTATTGGACTAGGGATTATTTTCAAAAAGAGATCGGTATGGAAGTATTAAAAAAGCCCACTGAGTTTAAAATTAATAATAAGTTATTTTTTATTGGCCATGGAGATGGCTTGGGCCCCGGTGATTTTAAATATAAATTCTTAAAGAGAATTTTCAGAAATCCACTATTTATTTTTCTTTTTAGAATAAATTATCCATGGTTTGGTATTCCATTAGGCAACTTTTTTTCAAGGAAAAATAAGATTCTTTCCGGAAATAATATAAAATTTATATCTAAAGAAAATGAAATTCTATATCATTTCTGTAAGAAAAAGTTAAATGTTAAACATTACGATTTCTTTGTATTTGGACATAGACATTTGCCTTTAAAAATTGAATTAGGCAATAATTCCTACTATTTTAACACAGGTGATTGGATAAATCATTACTCTTTTCTTCATTTCAAAGATGATTCACTTGAACTTAAATATTTTAAAAATTAAAATTTGATTGAAACTAATAAAATTAGCTATGAGAAAGCTATTTTGATTGGAATAATCAATAGTGTTCAGAGTGAAATAATTGTAAATGAATATTTAAATGAATTATCATTTTTAACTGAAACTGCCGGAGGTTATGTGTCGAAAAGATTTATACAAAGGGTAGATAAACCAAACCCAAAAACCTTTATTGGATCTGGAAAAATAATTGAAATTCAAAACTATTGTATTAAAAACGATATTGGTTCAGTCATTTTTGATGATGAGCTGTCGCCTACTCAACAATTAAACTTAGAAAAGATTTTACGTTCAAAAATAATTGATCGAACAGGTTTAATTTTGGACATTTTTGCTCAAAGAGCAAAAACTAGCTATGCTAAAAATCAAGTAGAATTGGCTCAATATCAGTACTTAATGCCAAGATTGAAAGGACTTTGGACTCACCTTGAAAGACAGAAAGGGGGTATTGGCATGAGAGGACCTGGTGAAACTGAAATCGAGACTGATAGAAGGATTGTCCGTGATAAAATTAGTCTACTAAAAAAAAGACTATCAAATATAGATAAGCAAATGTCAGTTCAAAGAGGAAACAGAGGAAGTTTGGTTCGTGTGGCATTGGTAGGCTACACAAACGTTGGTAAATCGACATTAATGAATTTAATAACTAAGTCAGATGTATTTGCTGAAAATAAGCTTTTCGCAACTCTTGACACAACAGTGAGAAAAATGGTAATTGGTAATCTTCCGTTTTTATTGACAGATACTGTTGGATTTATTAGAAAGCTACCAACCCAACTTGTTGAATCATTTAAAAGTACACTTAATGAAATTACAGAGTCTGATTTATTGTTGCATATTGTAGATATTTCACACCCTAATTATGAAGAACATATTGATTCTGTAAATGAAATATTAGGACAAATTGATAGTATTGATAAGCCTTCTATTTTAGTATTTAATAAAATCGACAGATTAGAAGATGACTCATTTATAAAATCAAACAAGTTAAAAAGTAGAGTATATATATCAGCTGAAAAAAAAATAAATATTAATGAGTTGAAACAAAAAATTTATAAATATGTACGAAGCATCCATGTCAAAAGATTTCCTTACAATAATTTCTTATACCCTGAAATAGACTAGATATCTAAGCTAATTCCAATACCCATGACTTCTCTTACTTGAAGTCTTTTAACAGAGTTATCATCATATATAAATTGAATAATAAGATTAGTAGTAAGATACTTGTTAACTTTCATTACTGTATTTATGGTATAGTCTAGATCAATATTAGATGGATTATTTAAGTAGTCAGAGTATAAACTTATTCTATTTGTAACATCTACATTTTCTAGTAGCTCAAATTTAAAAAAGGATCTTATGGAAGCTCCTAACTCAAATCTGCTATTTTGTCCTTTTTTAACACCAAAATATTCTTTGTTAGGCTGTAGGTTATTAGTAAAAAATCGATTTACAATGATTAATCGTCCAGTAACTGGTGCAATATTTATCCAAAGATCTTTATTTTTTTTCCAATATAAACCTACACCAATTTGAAGATATGCAGGAGATAAAAATCTTGTTAGTTCAGTTCTTTCTTCTTGCCCTTCACTATTTTTTCTAAATCTGTATCCTTTGGTCCATTGTGTCTTAAAATTTATAAAACTAGAATAGCTCCAGTTTCCAATAAGATTGTTAGTAAATTGTTTTCCCAAAAGGGAGTTAATTTCAAGCTTGTCATCGGTCTTCTTTAAAAATTTACTTCCACCAATGCTATTGAGTCCATAGGCTGTAATTAATTTAGTATCCCAATTCCATCCATTGTTTTCATAATTAAAATCATAATCAATTTTTACTGTTCCAGAAACGCTTGTTTGGCCTCCCGCAGTCCAATAACTATAACTTGATTGGTTACCTAAAAAAGTAAATTTTCCTGAAAGCGACCAGTTTAAATTCAGAGAATCTTTAACTTCATCATTTTGAGATAAAACAGGAGATATATATAAAATCAGCGTAAAAAAAAATAATAAAATTCTCATTTTTTTGCTTTAAATATGGGTACTGATGAACATGCTTCTCCGAACATAATACTTTTAGCAACAGGTTGAATCTTATCAATTAATAGTGAATAGAAATATTTTTTGAATTTCTTATTTGTACAACCTTTTATAATAACTGGTTTATTTTTATATGTGGATAAATCAAGAGAATTAATAGACTCAATCATTAATATATCTTCAAAATCTTCTACTGATCCGATGAAATTTTTAATATTTAATTTATTTAATTCTGATGAAATCAACATAAATGCCCAGTCAGGAATTATAGCATCAGTTGAACAACTTATTGAAACAAGTTTGTTTTTGTAAATTGACCAATCAAATGATTTAACATGATTTCTAAAATCTTTTTCAATTAAAATCAGATCATCCTTTAACCAGTTCCTAATATCAAAAGTGTCAAATTCTTTATTTATTAGAAAATCTGATAAATCAATTGACTGAATAGGACTTTTTGAAACTCTATTTTCTATCTCAAAGCTCATTTATAAAAAACCTAATTCTAGTTTGGCTTCTTCACTCATTAAATCTCTTGTCCATGGTGGATCAAAAGTCATCTCAACTTCTGAACTTTTTACACCTTCGATATCTGCAATTTTATTTTTAACCTCTAAAGGTAAACTCTCAGCTACAGGACAATTAGGTGTTGTTAAGGTCATTAAAATTTTTACATCATTGTCCTCATTTACAAATACATCATAAATTAATCCAAGTTCATATATATCAACTGGTATTTCTGGATCAAAAATTGTTTTTAAAACCTTTACAATTTCTTCACCTAATTTATTTGGGTCTATAATTTTTTCACTCATTATTTATTTTTTACTAAATGCAATTGCATAAAATTTTATTTGCTTTATCATTGAATATAATCCATTAGCTCTATTTGGTGATAGATGCTCTTTAAGCCCAATCTTTTCTATAAAGTTAGTATCAGATTCAATAATTTCTTTGGGCGTTCTATTATTAAAAATTGTAAGAAGTATTGCAATAATTCCTCTGGTAATAATAGCTTCACTATCAGCTAAAAATTTAATTTTTCCTTCATTCAACTCAGCATGTAACCAAACTTTACTTTGACATCCCTTTATTATGTTTTTATCATTTTTCATTTGCTCATCCATTTTTTCAAGCCCTTTTGAAAGCTCAATCATATACTCGTATCTTTGAGTCCAGTCCTCAAAAAATGAAAAATCTTCAATTAAGTTTTGCTGTAAATTTTCAATTGTCATACCTAATCAAAGATACGAATTAGCTTAACATTGACTTTGCTTTTAATAGAGCTTCACAAAGAATATCAATTTCATCAAATGTATTTAGAAATGATAATGAGACTCTTACAGTTCCAGGAATATTAAAATAATCCATAATAGGTTGGGCGCAATGCTGACCAGTTCTGACAGCAACACCATATTTATCTAAAATTGATCCAATATCGTAAGAATGTATTCCAATAATATTAAATGAAATTACAGAGGTTTTGTTTTTTACATCACCATAAATTTTCAGACCGTCAATTTTTTTAAGTTTTGTCGTAGCGTAATCTAGGAGTTCCAATTCATATTTTTCAATATTATTAAAACCAATTTTGTTCAAATAATCAATAGCAACTCCAAAGGCGATAACACCAGAAATATTAGGCGTTCCAGCTTCAAACTTATGAGGAAGATCAGCATATGATGTTTTTTCAAATGTTACATCAGAAATCATTTCACCTCCACCCATTAATGGCTCAATTTTATTTAATAATTCTTTTTTTCCATATAAAAATCCAATTCCAGTAGGACCACAGAGCTTGTGTGCAGATGCAGTGAAAAAGTCTACATCAAGATGTTGTAAATCAATTTTGAAATGAGCTGCACTTTGTGCTCCGTCAATAAGGACATATGCTCCATTTTCATGAGACAATTTAATTATTTCTTTAATTGGATTAATTATTCCTAATGCATTTGATACATGATTAAGGAAAACAATCTTAGTTTTTTTAGAAACTATTTTTTTAAACTCATCAAGGTCTAACTCACCATCATCATTTATTGGAATTACATTAAGTTTTGCATTGTTTTTCTCACACATCATTTGCCAAGGAACAATATTAGAATGATGTTCTAAGCCAGATACTATAATTTCATCACCTTTACCAATCAGTTTAACAAATCCGTTAGATACTATATTAATCGAATGAGTTGAACCTGATGTAAATATTATTTCTTCTTTATGTTTTGCATTAAAATGTGCTCTAATTTTTTCTCTTGAATCTTCGTATGATTCAGTTGCCTGTTCGCTTAATGAATGAACACCCCTGTGGATATTGGAATTGTAATTTTTATAATAATCAGAGATTGAATCAATTACACAACTGGGTGTTTGTGATGTTGCTGCATTGTCGAAATATATTAATTGCTTTCCATTAATCTTTTTTTTTAAAATGGGAAAGTCAGATCTGATTTTATTTATATCAAAATTCATTACAATTCAAAACCAAGATTAACGCCAATCTTTCTAGCAATAATCTTTTTAATTTTTGTTTTTAAAACTTGCATTTTAACATTTTCTAAGACATTGTTCGCAAATGCATAAGTCAGTAAGCCTTTAGCCTCTTTTTCAGCTATTCCTCTTGTTTTTAAATAAAACAGGGCAGATTTATCTAATTGACCAATGGTGCATCCATGAGAACATTTCACATCATCAGCAAAAATTTCTAGTTGAGGCTTAGTATTAACAGATGAATGATCTCCAATTAAAAGATTATTATTTTGTTGAAATGCATTAATTTTCTGAGCAATTTTATCGACTACAACTTTTCCATTAAAAACCCCAGTAGATTTATCATTGTAAATTCCTTTGTATTCTTGATAACTTTCACAATTTGGACTTGCATGATGAACAAGAGTATGATGATCTGTATGTTGATTAGAGCCAAGAATAGTAATTCCTTTCATAATGGAGTTGATATTCTTACCATTCTGGAAAAAATTAAGATTGTTTCTAACAATATTGCCTCCAAAAGAGAATGTATGACAACTCGCAGTACTATTCTTTTTCTGATTTATATAGGTGTTATCAATAATTGAAGTTGTTTCTAAATCATTTTGAATCTTGTAGTAATCAAGATTTGCATTTTCCTCTAAATGAATTTCAGTTAGTGTATTTGTAAGTGGGTCAATATATCCAGGAAATGTATATGGTGAAATATTATTTCCAATTAAGGAATAGTGACTCTCAACAATTTGAGCTTTTGATCCTTTTTCAAGAATTATTAAATTTCTTGGTTGAAGCATTAATGAGGATTCACCACCAGAATTAATATGAATTATTTCAATAGGCTTATCTAGTTCAACATTTTTTGGAACATGTATATATGCGCCTTCTTTGGAAAAAGAGCTATTAAGCAAACTAAAAGATTCTTTGTCATCGATAATTTGGTTAAAATATTTTGATATGACATTAGAGTATTTTTCATTTTCAAGTACAGAGGAAAGAATACAAATATCTGCTCCTTTGTGGGTGGTATTTGACCAAAGAGGATCGTACATTCCATCTATCAATACAATTTTATAAGACTCGATACCTCCTAAAAAGAAATCTTTAACTTTTTCAAATTCGATTAGGTGTCTTTTCTTTTTAAAAATTGTTAATTTCTCATTTAAGACTTTTTTAATTGGAGTGTATTTCCAATATTCATGTTTTTTGTCAGGGAAACCAATTTTCTCAAACTCTTTGATTGATTTTGACCTAATATCATGGACATCAGAATTAATATCAGCATCCAATTCAAATGCTAAAAATGATGATACTAATTTTTCTTTTAAAGACATAAATTATAATTTAAATCCAATCATAACCTTTTTCTTCAAGCTGAAGAGCTAGGTTTTTATCGCCTGATTTAGCAATTTTTCCATCTTGCAATACATGGACATAATCAGGAATAATATGATCTAATAGTCTCTGATAGTGGGTTATGACAATTATGGCATTATTTTCATTTCTAAGTTTGTTAACACCATTTGCTACAATTCTCAATGCATCAATATCTAATCCAGAGTCTGTTTCATCTAGAATAGCTAGGGTCGGATTTAGCATCGCCATTTGAAAAATTTCATTTCTCTTTTTTTCACCCCCAGAAAATCCTTCATTCAAGGATCTTGACAAAAACTTAGAATCAATTTCTAAAAGAGCCGCTTTGTCCCTTATGTTTTTTAACATTTCATTGGCAGGCATTTCTTTTTGACCTCTTGCTTTTAGATTAGAATTAATTGCAGTTTTTATAAAATTAGTTACTGTCACTCCTGGTATTTCGACAGGATATTGGAATGACATGAAAATTCCCTTATGTGCTCTTTCCTCAGCTGACAAATCTTCGATATTTTCATCTTTGTAAAAAATATTTCCTTTTGTAACTTCATAATCTTCATTTCCAGCAATTACTGCAGAAAGAGTACTTTTACCAGATCCATTAGGTCCCATAATTGCGTGAACCTCTCCTGGATTTACTTCTAAGTTTAAACCATTTAGTATTGATTTATCTTCAATACTTACATGTAAATTTTCAATTTTTAACATAATATAATTTTAACCGACAGATCCCTCAAGAGATATTTCTAATAATTTTTGAGCTTCAACAGCAAATTCCATTGGAAGTTTATTTAATACTTCTTTACTAAAACCATTCACAATCAAAGCAATTGCCTTTTCTACATCGATACCTCTTTGATTACAATAAAAAATTTGATCTTCTCCAATCTTACTCGTTGTTGCTTCATGTTCAATTTGGGCAGATTTATTTTTAGCCTCTATGTATGGAAAAGTGTGTGCACCGCAATTGTTTCCCATTAATAGAGAATCACACTGGGAAAAATTTCTAGCATTTTCTGCATTTTTTCCAATTTGAACAAGACCTCTGTAGCTGTTTTGAGATTTTCCAGCAGATATTCCCTTAGATATAATTGTACTCTTAGTGTTTTTGCCAAGATGAATCATTTTTGTTCCAGTATCTGCTTGCTGATAATTATTTGTAACAGCAATTGAATAAAATTCACCAATGCTATTGTCACCTTTTAAAATACATGATGGATATTTCCATGTTACAGCAGATCCAGTTTCAACTTGCGTCCATGAAATTTTAGAGTTATTATGGCATAAACCTCTTTT
This sequence comes from uncultured Bacteroidota bacterium, assembly GCA_902597545.1. Taxonomy (GTDB): domain Bacteria; phylum Bacteroidota; class Bacteroidia; order Flavobacteriales; family Flavobacteriaceae; genus Eutrophosalina. The sequence continues at coordinate 152,490 of CACJYD010000001.1, forward strand.
TGTTACAAAGTTAAAAACCCCGCCCTTGCCATGCTTATTCCCTGGATACCAATTTTGAACAGTAGAGTACTTAATTTCTGCGTTATCGTGGGCAATCAGTTCAACTACGGCAGCATGCAATTGGTTCTCATCTCTACTTGGGGCGGTACAACCCTCAAGATAACTTACGTAACTTCCTTCATCAGCAATTACTAAGGTTCTTTCAAATTGGCCAGTACCAGCTTGATTTATTCTGAAATAAGTAGATAACTCCATAGGACATTTAACACCTTTAGGTATGTAGCAAAAAGATCCATCAGAGAAAACAGCTGAATTTAATGCAGCGTAATAATTATCTTTTTTCGGGATGACCTTACCAATATATTTTTTTACTAAATCAGGATATTCTTTAATTGCTTCAGAAATTGAGCAAAAAATAATTCCATCTTTAGCTAAAGTTTCTCTAAATGTAGTCGCAACAGAAACTGAGTCCATTACAATATCGACAGCAACTCCAGAAAGTTTTTTTTGTTCATCAATCGAAATACCAAGCTTATTAAAGGTTTTAATAAGTTCAGGATCAACTTCATCTAGACTTTTGTATTTATTATTAGTTTTTGGAGCTGAAAAATATGAAATAGCTTGAAAATCAGGTTTTTTATAATGAATGTTTGCCCACTTAGGTTCATCCATTTCTTTCCAAGCTGCATATGCATCAAGCCGCCAATTGGTCATCCATTCTGGTTCATTTTTTTTCTTGGAGATAGAACGAACAATATCTTCATTAAGTCCAATGGGAAAAGTCTCAGATTCAATATCAGTTGTAAAACCGTATTGATACTCCTGTTGTTCTAGTTCTTTTTTTAATTCTTCTTCTGTATACGCCATATTATATTGTTATAAGGAGAAACTTTCACCACAACCACAAGTTCGTGAAGCATTGGGATTTTTAAAAATAAATCCTTTTCCATTCAAACCTCCAGAGTATTCAAGTGTTGTTCCTATCAAGTATAAAAAACTTTTTTTATCAACTACAATTTTTATACCATTATGCTCAAAAACCTTATCATTGTCTAGCTTATTTTTATCAAAATTTAACTCATAAGACAGACCTGAACATCCACCACTTTTTACACCAACTCTGATAAAATCTTTACTTGGGCTAAAACCATCCATTTTCATCAGTTTTGATACTTGATTTTTTGCTGTATCTGCTACTTTAATCATATTTTGCAAATATAAACCTTTAAAAAATAATTATTACTCTAAATTTGAAATTCAATTGCGAATCTAAATGCCCAAAAAAACAAAAAAACTTACTGATATAGCGGAAATAGGTGAATTTGGTCTAATTGAGCTGTTAACTAAAGAATTTACTTCAAAAAATACTTCTACCCAGCTCTCTGTTGGTGATGATGCTGCTGTAATAGCTTTCGATAAAAAAAATACACTTATTTCAACTGATATGTTGGTTGAAGGGATTCATTTTGATCTGTCATATTTCCCACTAAAACATCTTGGTTATAAGGCCATAACCTCATCTATTTCGGACATATGTGCAATGAATGGTATCTGTAGCCAAGTAACAGTTTCTATAGCTATGTCTAATAGGTTTAAAATTGAATCACTGAAAGATCTTTATTCAGGTATTAAAGTAGCCTGTGAAAATTATAATGTTGATTTAGTAGGAGGGGATACAACCTCATCAAACAAAGGACTTATAATTTCTGTAACTGCAATAGGGTTTTCATGTGAAAATGGATTTGTAAAAAGGTCAGGAGCAAAAACCAATGATTTAATTGTTGTTTCTGGCACTTTAGGCGGAGCTTACCTAGGGCTACAAGTATTAGAAAGAGAAAAACAGGTCTTTCTAGTAAATCCAAATAATAAGCCTGATTTGACAGCTTATAAAAATATTATTCAAAAACAACTAAGACCTGAAGCTAGAAATGATATTATTGAGTTTTTTCAGGAATGTAAAATTAAACCAACATCCATGATTGATATTTCTGATGGACTTTCATCAGAAATCATTCACCTATGTAAAAGTTCAAATAAAGGATGTAAAATTTATGAAGATAAAATACCAATAAGTGATGATTCTTTTAAGGCTTGTAAAGAATTTAATTTAGAACCTACAACAATTGCATTATCAGGCGGGGAGGATTATCAACTATTATTTACAGTTGGTCAAGAAAATTTAGAAAAAATTCAAAATAATTTAAACCTTTCAGTAATTGGACATATTACTTCGTCCAAAGAGATGATTTTAATGGAAAAATCAGGAAGAAATATAATGATAGAATCGTTGGGTTGGAAATCTTTTTAACCATTGTTCATGATTGCTTCAATTTCTTCAATCTGAATTGGTATGTTTTTCATTAAGTTAGTTGGGTCTCCTGAACTATTAATAACTACATCATCCTCTAATCTTATTCCAAAATCTTCATCCTTAATATAAATTCCAGGTTCAACCGTTAATACCATATTTTTTTCAAAAGGCATATCTAAATCACAATAGTCATGAGTATCTAAGCCTAAATGATGTGATGTTCCATGACTAAAATATTTTTTATAAGCTGGTTTCTCTTTAGTTTGATTTTGTACGTCAGCTTTATCTAAAAGTTTAATTCTTAATAATTCAGAGGTCATAATTTTACCAACCTCAAAATGAAAGTCTTTCCACAAAATTCCTGGTCTTAACAATGAAGTAGCTTCATTTTTAACATTTAAAACAGCATTATAAATAATTTTCTGTCTATCGCTAAATTTTCCGTTTACAGGGACAGTTCTAGTCATATCACTTGAATAATTTGCATATTCAGCACCAACATCCATCAATACTATTTCCCCATCTAGACATTGCCTGTTATTTTCGATATAATGCAAAAAATTCGAATTTCTGCCCGAAGCAATAATTGGGCTGTAGGCAAATTTTTTAGACCTATTTTTTAAGAATTCGTGTGAAAATTCAGCTTCTATTTCATACTCCCAAACACCAGGTTTCACAAATTTTAAAATTCTTTCAAAGCCTTTACGAGTTATTTCACAGGCATGCTCGATTAACTTAATTTCAATCTCATCTTTAATGGATCTTTGTTTTTGAAGAATAGGGTTACTTTTTTTAAAATTAATACCACCAATTTTTTTAAGCTTTTCAATAAATCTATCTTCTCTTGTTTGAGTCTCTACATTTTGCCTGTAGTGTTCATTGGTATTTATATATATATTATTTGATTGTTTGATTATCTGAATAAGAATATTTTCAAATTCATTTGTCCAATAAATATTATTTATTCCAGAAATATCTTTAGCTTTCTCTTTAGTTAATTTCTCACCTTCCCAGTGGGTGATATGATCATTAGTCTCTCTAATGAATAGCATTTCTTTAAAGCTGTTTTTTTTAGAATCTGGAAATAAAACCAGGATACTTTCTTCTTGATCAATACCACTCAAATAAAAAATATCTCTATGTTGTTCAAATGGAAGCGTAGAATCAGCACTTACTGGATATATATCATTAGAGTTAAAAAAAGCAATACTATTTGATTCTAGCTTTTTTACAAAATTTTTACGATTTTTAATGAATAAGCTACTATCTATTTTATTGTATTTCATTTAAAATTGATATCAGTCAAATTTAACAAATTAAAAAAGATGAAAAATATAAGTTTTTTTATAATCTTATTCTCCATTTTTTGCCAGTCACAAAATAATTATACATCTGCAGAATTAATAGAGAAATCTGAGCTCCAATATAAAAATCAATTAGAAAACTCTATTGTAAAAAATATTCAATTTGTAAATATCGGACCAAGTGTAATGAGTGGTCGGGTTACAGATATTGAAGTTAACCCTAAGAATTCAATAGAATTTTATGTCGCATATGCTTCGGGTGGATTATGGCACACAATAAACAACGGTACAACATTTGAGCCAATTATGGATAACAGTATAACACAAAACATAGGAGATTTTGCAATAGATTGGGAATCAAAAACAATTTTTGTTGGCACAGGCGAAAGTAATTCATCGAGATCATCATATCCTGGAATTGGAGTAATAAAATCTACGGATAATGGCAAGACCTGGCAGAATGTTGGCCTAAGAGATTCTCATCATGTTAGTAGAATTCTTATAAACCCAAAGGATAATCAACATATTGTAGTAGCAGTAATTGGCCATTTATATTCAAAAAACAAAGAAAGAGGAATTTTTAATTCATTTGACGGAGGAAAAACATGGACTAAATCTTTATATATTAAAGATAACACAGGAGCAATTGATATAGTTTATGATCCAAGTAATTTTAATATTCAATATGCTGCTTTTTGGGAAAGAGAGAGAAATGCATGGAATTTTTTAGGAAGTGGTGCCAATTCAGGAATTTATAAGACCATCGACGGAGGTAAAAACTGGAAGAAAATATCGACTGCTGATTCTGGGTTCCCAGTAGGCGATGGGGTTGGTAGAATAGGATTAGCAATTTATGATTCTTCTATTATTTATGCTGTTTTAGATAATCAGTTCAGAAGAAAACTAGAAAATAAATATGAAGGATTACAAAGAATAGATTTTAAAGAAATGTCTAAACAAAGTTTTATGGCTTTAGAAAATGATCAGCTAAACAAGTTTATTAAGCAAAACGGTTTTCCAAAAAACTTAGATGCTGTTTCGCTAAAATCTAAAATAGATTCAAACAATTTAATTCCAGAAGACATTTATAAGTTTTTAACGGATGCTAATGCTGAATTGTTTGATACACCTGTAATAGGAGCAGAAGTCTATAAATCGATAGATGGAGGGATTACTTGGCAAAAACAAAACTCTAATTATTTGGATGGTGTTTACAACAGTTACGGATATTATTTTGGAAGAATACATGTTTCACCAAGTAATTCAAATCAAATATATATTTATGGTGTCCCAATATTAAAATCAAATGATTCAGGAAAAACTTTTAAAAGAATTGGAGCAAGTAATGTTCACGTTGATCATCACGATTTATGGATCAATCCAAAAAATACAAATCATCTAGTTTTAGGAAATGATGGGGGTGTTAATATTTCGTATGATCAAGGAAATAATTGGATTAAATTAAACCAGCCCTCTGTTGGACAATTCTATTCAATTAATGTTGACAATTCTAATCCATACAATGTTTATGGCGGACTGCAAGACAATGGAGTTTGGATGGCAAAAAATAATTCGATAGAATCTCCATCATGGTATGAAACAGGCCATAATAATTGGACTAAAATTATGGGAGGAGATGGCATGCAAATTCAAATCGATAACCGAGATAATAATATTGTTTACACAGGATTACAGTTTGGAAATTATTATAGATTAGATTTATTTAATAATGAAAGAAAAAGTATTAAACCTAAACATAAGCTTGGAGACTCTCCTTTAAGATTCAATTGGCAAACACCAATATTAATATCTCCTCATAATCAAGATATTATATATTTTGGGAGTAATAAATTACATAGATCATTTAATAAAGGAGATGATTGGGAAGAAATTTCTAAAGACCTAACATCTGGTGGGAAAAAAGGAAACGTGCCATATGGCACTATAACCAGTTTTGATGAATCTAATTTTCAGTTTGGAAAATTAATTGTTGGCTCTGATGATGGGATTGTAAGCATTAGTAATGACTCTGGAAAAACCTGGAAATCAGTCAGTGATAATTTACCACCTGATCTTTGGGTTAGTAGAGTGATTTTTTCAAAACATGAAAAAAATACGATTTATTTATCATTGAATGGATATAGATATAATGATTTCAAACCTTACATATATGTAAGTAATGATAATGGAGATAGTTGGGAAAATATTTCATCTAATCTTCCTTTGTCACCTGTCAATGTTATAAGAGAGGATATTAATAGAAAAGAAATTCTTTATGTAGGTACAGACAATGGTTTATTTATTTCATTTAATGGTGGAAAAAAATGGCACCCATTTGAGTCATCATTAAATAGAGTTGCCGTCCATGATTTAGTTATTCAAAACGAAAAAAATGATTTATTAGTTGGAACACACGGAAGATCTATCTACAAAACAAATTTAGATTTGTTCAATGATTTCATGATTGAAAAAAATGGAGAAAAACCCTTAATTATTTTTGAAATAAATGATTTAAGACACTCAAATTCATGGGGAAAAAGATCTAATTATTCAGATGATGTTTTTAAACCCTCAGTTAAAACAATAGTGTACTCAGACAAATCAATAATATATGATTACACAATCACGGATAACTTTAATAATATTCTAAATAAAGGTAAGTTGAATTTGGATAAAGGATTTAATAATATAGAAATAATACCAATGATTAATTACTCAATTGCTACAAAGAAATTTAAGAAGATTGGGATAAGCTCAGAAAAATCTGAAGATGGAAATATTTATTTACCCAAGGGCGATTATATTTTAAAAATTAATGATTTTTCAAGAAAATTTTCTATTAAATAGTTATAAATTCTTGTTTGTAATTTCATTGTGAGTTAATTTTGTAGATTGAAATTTAACTATGAACAAGCTTTTTAGTTCCTCAATTGGTAGAAAAATTGCAATGGCTCTTTCTGGAGTTTTTTTAATAGTTTTTTTAACTCAACATTTCTTAATAAACATTACCTCGGTTTTCAGTGAAGGTATTTTCAATATGCTTTCACATTTCATGGGAAATAATCCATTAGTACAGTTTATTCTACAGCCAATATTAATTGTTGGTGTTATATTTCATTTTGTAATGGGTTTTGTTTTAGATTGGCAAAATCGGAAAGCTAGGCCAGTAAAATATGCAGTTTACAAAGGATCAAGAAACTCAATGTTTGTATCAAGAAATATGATTATATCAGGAATCGTTATTTTATCCTTTATGGCTTTACATTTTTATGATTTTTGGGTACCAGAAATGGATTACAAATATATTCAAGTATTACCAGAGGACCCTGACAGATATTATGAAGAATTAATACATAAGTTTGAAAATCCTGTTAGAGTAGGCTTATACTGTTTATCATTTATTTTTTTGTCGTTACATTTAATACATGGACTTTCGTCATCAACCCAATCATTAGGAACCAACAATAAATATTCATCAACTATAAATAAGATAAGTTATGCATTCGGTATTGGAATACCTGCTGGATTTTGTTTTATAGCATTATTTCATTTTTTTACACATTTATAACACATAATGTACTTAAATGTAACACATTATAAAATTATACATGTGTTATAAATTATTCATTTTATAAGGTTTATTTAGTGTTAAAAAATTATTTTTATCTATTTTTTTATATTTTGTTATTTATTATTAATTTTAACACGTGAATGAAAAAAATAACTTATTCTTTAAATTATCGTAAACCAAAGGAAGACTATAAAGATGATGATACTTTGACTGTCTGCGTAAGGTATTATCATAGGTTCGATAATGGTATTCAAAAGGTAATTAAAAAAAGTACAGGAGTTAAATGTAAACTTAAGGATTGGGATTCTGACTGGCATAAATCTGATAACAGACATCCTATAAAGTCTACTGACCCAAATTATTTAGAAAAAAATAGACTTATTAGGAATAAATCCATCGATTTACATTCTCTTATTAAGAATATAAAGCCCTTACAATCCAAATCAACTTTAAAATCAAATATACCTGATGGTCCTCTTGATCTTAAGTGGAGCAGTCATAAAAATAATGTTCGTTTGGTAAGTCCTGCTAATAAAAGAAATATTGATATAATTGTTGTTGGTACTGGTTTGGCAGGTGGTTCTGCTTCTGCTACATTAGCAGAGCAAGGTTATAATGTTAAAGCCTTTTGTTTTCAAGACTCATCCAGGCGTGCTCATTCTATTGCAGCGCAAGGTGGGATTAACGCTGCTAAAAATTATCAAGGTGATGGTGATTCAGTTTACAGGTTATTTTATGACACTATCAAGGGTGGCGATTACAGATCTAGAGAGGCCAATGTTTATAGATTAGCAGAAGTCTCATCTAGTATTATTGATCAATGTGTTGCTCAAGGAGTTCCATTTGCAAGAGAATATGGAGGTTTTTTAGATAATAGATCGTTTGGTGGGGTTTTAGTTTCTAGAACTTTTTATGCAAAAGGACAAACTGGACAGCAATTATTACTGGGCGCATATTCTGCAATGAATAGACAAGTAGCAAGAGGTAAAATAAAAATGTTTACAAGACATGAAATGATGGATATAGTTATTGTTGATGGTAAAGCTAGAGGAATAATCACTCGTAATTTAATTACTGGAGAGATTGAAAGTCATTCTGCTCATGCAGTTGTCTTAGCGTCAGGTGGTTATGGGAATTTATTTTATTTATCTACTAATGCTATGGGAAGCAACGTGTCTGCAGCTTGGAAAGTTCATAAAAAAGGAGCTCTTTTTGCAAATCCTTCTTTCACACAAATCCATCCAACTTGCATACCTGTTTCAGGAGATTACCAGTCTAAACTTACCTTAATGTCCGAATCTTTGAGAAATGATGGTAGGATTTGGGTTCCAAAAAAAATTGATGATGCAAAAAAGATAAGAGAGGGTAAACTTAAGCCAACTGATTTGAGTGAAGATGAAAGGGATTATTATTTAGAAAGAAGATACCCCGCTTTTGGAAACCTAGTACCACGTGATGTTGCATCAAGAGCTGCGAAAGAAAGATGTGACGCTGGATTTGGTGTTAATAAAACAGGCGAAGCTGTTTTTCTAGATTTTTCTTCTTCTATAATAAGGTATGGAAAAGAGAAAGCTTTAATTAAAGGATTAGATACAGCTGATATTAATTTAGTTAGATCTTTGGGAGAGCAAGTTATTAAGGCTAAATATGGAAATTTATTTCAGATGTATGAAAAAATTGTTGATGAAAATCCATACAAAACTCCAATGATGATTTATCCTGCTGTTCACTATACAATGGGAGGATTATGGGTTGATTACAATTTAATGACTACCATTCCAGGTTGCTATGCTATTGGTGAAGCCAATTTTTCAGATCATGGAGCAAATAGGCTCGGAGCATCAGCACTAATGCAAGGATTAGCTGATGGTTATTTTGTACTTCCAAATACAATAAATGATTTTCTAGCGGATGATATTAAAACTGGACCAATTTCATCAGATTTAGCTGAATTCAAAGAGGCAAAAAAATTAGTTGAAGAAAAAATTGATAAAATTATGTCTAATAGAGGATCTAAATCTGTTGACTATTTCCATAAGAAATTGGGTAAAATAATTTGGAATAATTGTGGAATGTCAAGAAATAAAAAGGATTTAAAAAAAGCGATTAAAGACATTCAAAATTTGAGAAAAGATTTTTATAAAAACTTAAAAATTCCTGGCGAAAAATTTTCTTTCAATGAATCATTAGCAAAAGCCTTGAGGGTTGCTGATTTTATGGAATTAGGTGAATTATTTGCTTTAGATGCACTTAATAGAAATGAGTCTTGTGGAGGTCATTTCAGAGAAGAATATCAAACTAAAGAAGGTGAAGCTTTAAGAAATGATGATGAATTTAGATTTGTTTCAGCTTGGGAGCATAACCCTAATATAGAGTTGTCTAAATTACACAAGGAACAATTACAATTTGAGAATGTTGAATTAAAAAGTAGATCATATAAATAATGAAATTGTATTTAAAAATATGGAGACAAAAAAATAACCAATCAAAAGGTAGTATGATTGATTATGAGATTGATAATATTTCACCTGATATGTCATTTCTTGAAATGATGGATGTGCTAAATGAAAAAATAATTGAGGAGAATGGTGACCCTGTTGCATTTGATCATGATTGTAGAGAGGGTATTTGTGGTTCTTGCTCCATGTTTATAAATGGTGAGCCTCATGGTCCTGATAAATTAATTACTACTTGTCAGCTTCATATGAGGAAATTCAAAGATGGTGACACTATATATATTGAGCCATTTAGAGCCAAAGCTTTCCCGATTATTAAAGATTTAGTTGTTGATAGATCAGCTTTTGATAGAATACAACAATCAGGTGGATTCATCTCAATTAATACATCTGGGAATACTTTAGATGCTAATACAATACCGATTGAAAAAGAAAATGCTGATAAAGCATTTGATGCTGCAACTTGTATTGGTTGTGGTGCATGTGTTGCTAGTTGTAAAAACTCATCTGCAATGCTTTTTGTATCAGCAAAAGTTTCCCAATTCTCTCTTTTACCACAAGGTAAAGTTGAAGCTACCGACAGAGTTTTAAATATGGTTAATCAAATGGATCAAGAAGGTTTTGGAAATTGTACAAATACAGGGGCATGTCATGTTGAATGCCCAAAGGGCATTTCATTAGATTATATTGCTAAGCTTAATAGAGAATATGTTAAAGCAAACATTAAAAAATAATAGATTATATTTTTTCACGAATAACCCAATTTGCTCTGATTTTTATTTTTTCTAAACTGTGTATTGTTTCTTCAGGTTTAATTTTATTTAAATAATTTCCAGAGTCCCATTTATAATTTTCATTTTTGTCATGAATCAATCTTAAATTATAGTCCCCTGGATTAATATTTTCAAAAATACATTCTTCAAATTGACTTTGAATATATTTAGATTGAATAATTTTTTCCTTAGTATCTAATAGTTCAACAATAATTGGATACTTTTTCAATGTTTCAATATCAACAATTAACAATCCGTAATCGGAACTCTTTTTTGTATTAAACGAGTATTTAAGTGTATCAATAGTATTATCAAAAAAATCAAGGATTGCATTAGGTAAGACATTAATGGTATACTTATCATTTGGTATAATCTCAAAATCAAAAATGATATCAATTCCATTTTCAATGCGAGTTGAAAATTCAATTCTTACTGAATCTTTATTATAAATACTTATGTATTGGTCATCAATTTTTGATATAGGAATGTTACTATTTAAAATAAATTTTTCTCCCAAATCGATAGAGTTTTGTGTATCGCTATTGATTTGAAGAGAGTCTCTTTCTAATTTTTTTCTTGGATACGGAACTTTAAATTGTTCATTGAATTTTTTATTTTTTATATCTAAATAAATAGTATCATAATCGAATTCCTTAAACCAAAAATTTAAGGTATCAGTTTCTTTTTCTAATGTTATTCGTGATGAATCAATAATGTTTTTATTAGAAATTTTTATATCTAAACTGTCAGTACTTCCTCTATATCCAAATGACAGTTTGTTATAGGATGTTTGGAATGGTTTGAAAATGAAAAATTCTGGATTTTCTTTAAAAATTCTCAAATCAATTTCATACTCTCCTGGAAGATTTACTATGCTATCATAATAGGCAATTTTATCGATTAAAGGATCAAATAAAAAATTATTGTTGTTATCCTTAAGTGCTATTAGATGATACTTGCCTGTCTTTACATTAGTAAAATTAAAATATGTACTATCCAGAGTGCTAGCAACATAAGTTGGTTTTTCTTTATATATTATTGAATCATAAAATTTTTCGTTTTTTGGATAAAGCATAACCGTTATTAATTCATCTGTTTTTGCAGAATAACTATCTTTAATTAAGCCATCAATCTCTAGAGAATCTATGTATGAACCAGTCGAGAATGCATACTTGTAAAATGGTAATTTATTACCTTCATTATTATCCTCTATACTTTGTCCAAAATTGAAGACATAAGTTGTACTATCATTTAATGACTCGTTAATTTCTATATCAATATATTTTGAAGCACCACCTTGTGGGAAAATGGAATATTTACTTTTATCAATAGGAGGAGATACAACAAGCTGAGAATTTAATTTTTCTAATTTTATGTATTCATCAAAAAAAATTCTAATCTTATCATCATTAAAATAAATAGAATTGTTATCCGGAAGTTCTCTTACAATTTCTGGCGGATTTTCATCTTTAGGCCCACCATCAGGTGTCCCTCTTTTTGCACAAGAGTTCAAAAAAATAATTACTGTTAGTAATAGTAGAGGGGACTGAACTTTCATAAACATAATAACTAAAAGAATTTATTTTTAATTATTAAAATCATAATAAAGATGAATATAGTATTTTTGTTACATGTCTGAAGAAAAATTCAAAAAAATAATTTCACATGCTAAAGAATATGGTTTTGTTTTTCAGTCCAGTGAAATTTATGATGGATTGAGCGCAGTATATGATTATGGTCAAAATGGTGTTTTACTAAAAAATAATATTAAAGATTATTGGTGGAAATCAATGATAAATATGAATGATAATATTGTTGGATTAGATTCAGCTATATTTTCTCATCCAACTACATGGAAAGCAAGCGGTCATTTGGATGCTTTTAATGATCCACTTATTGATAACAAGGATTCAAAAAAGAGATATCGTGCAGATAATTTAATTGAAGATTTTATTGATAAAGTTCAAAATAAGTTAAATAAGGAAGTTTTAAAGAATGAAAAAAGAATTGGAGAAAAATTTGATTTAAACATGTTTTTATCTACGAATGAAAGAGCCAAAAAATATAATTCTCAAATCAATAATCTAAAAGATAGATTAAATAAAGCACTAAATGAAGACAATTTAAATGAGCTTAAACAGATAATATTAGATAATAATATTCTTTGTCCAATCTCAGGATCATGCAATTGGACAGATGTAAAGCAGTTTAATTTAATGTTTAACACAAAATTTGGAGCATCTCTTGAAAGTTCATCTGATTTATATCTTAGACCTGAAACTGCACAAGGAATATTTCTTAATTACATGAATGTTTTAAAAACAGGTCGAATGAAAATCCCGTTTGGTATAGCTCAAATTGGTAAAGCATTTAGAAATGAGATTATAGCGAGACAATTTATCTTTAGGATGCGTGAATTTGAACAGATGGAAATGCAATTTTTTATTAAGCCTGGAGATCAAAAAAAATGGTATGAGTTCTGGAAAGACAATAGGATGAAATGGCACCTTTCATTAGGTATCGACCAGAATAAGTTTAGGTTTCATGACCATGAAAAACTTGCTCATTATGCTGATGCTGCTTGTGATATTGAATTTGATTTTCCATTTGGCTTTAAAGAGCTTGAAGGTATTCACTCAAGAACTGATTTTGATTTATCAAATCATGAAAATTTTTCCTCAAAACAAATTAAATATTTTGATCCAGTTGATGAAAAAAAATATACACCATACGTTATCGAAACTTCAATCGGTCTAGATAGAATGTTTCTAGCTGTTTTCTCACAATCCCTGAATATTGAAAAATTAAGCGATGGAACTGAAAGAACAGTTTTAAAAATCCCAAAAATCTTAGCATCTAATAAATGTGCGATCTTCCCGTTGGTCAAAAAAGATGGATTACCTGAAATTGCATCTAGTTTAAAAGATCAATTGAAATTAAAATACAATGTGATTTATGATGAAAAAGATGCAATTGGTAAAAGATATAGAAGGCAAGATGCAATTGGAACACCATATTGTATTACGATTGATCATCAAACTAATGAAGATAATACGGTTACAATAAGAGATAGAGATTCAATGGTACAAGAAAGGATTCCAATTGAAAATATTGAAAGTTTTCTTTCTCAATCTCTTGATATTTCAAATTGGCTTTAAATAATAAATTGATTAAAATTCTCTCATATAATATAAACGGGATTCGCGCAGCGTTAAGAAAAAATTTATTGGAATGGTTAAAAGATTATAATCCTGATATAGTTTGTTTTCAAGAAATTAAAGCTAATGAAGATCAGTTTGACAAATCAAAATTTACTGATTTAGGTTATCATAGTTATTGGTTTTCCGCACAAAAGAAAGGATACAGTGGAGTTGGAATAATAACTAAAATGAAGCCTTTAAATGTAGAATATGGAACTGGAATTGATTATATGGATTTTGAAGGTAGAAATTTGAGAATAGATTTTAAAAATTTTTCGGTTATGAGTTTATATTTGCCCTCAGGAACCAACATTAATCGTTTAGCATTTAAGTTTCAATACATGGATGATTTTAAAGCATATATAAATAATTTGACTTCAAATGTCCCAAACTTGATTATAGGGGGAGATTTCAACATATGTCATAAAGCCATTGACATTCATGATCCAATTAGAAACGCTAAAGTTTCAGGTTTTTTACCAAAAGAGAGAGATTGGATTGATAATTTTATAAATGATGGATTCGTTGATTCATTTAGGATATTTAATAATAAACCACATAAATATTCCTGGTGGAGCTATAGAGCAAATTCTAGGAATAATAATAAGGGTTGGAGAATTGATTATTTATTAGCTGCAGAAAAATTGAAGAAAAATATTTCAGAGTCTTATATTTTAGACGATGTAGTCCATTCAGATCATTGTCCAATTGGGTTAAATTTAAAAATATAATGGAATATAATTTTTTGCCAACAACAGACATAAAAGTCAGTAAAATTTGTCTAGGTACTATGACTTGGGGAAGACAGAATTCTGCTAGTGAGGCATTTGATCAAATGAATTTTAGTATTGATAATGGAGTAAATTTTTTTGATACTGCTGAACTTTATCCTGTCCCAGCAACTGCGGACAAATATGCCGTCACTGAGGAAATAATTGGAAAGTGGTTTAATGATAGTAAAAAGAGAGAGAAGGTAATTCTAGCAACAAAAATAGCTGGACCTGGCTCGTATACAGCACATATAAGGAAATCAGGGTTTAAAGGAAATTCTATTGAAGAAGCAGTTGAAGGCAGTCTCAAGAGACTCAACACAGACTATATTGATCTTTACCAATTGCATTGGCCTGAAAGAATTACAAACACTTTTGGAAACAGAAGCTTTCAGTATGTTAAAGATTCATGGGAGGAAAACTTTTTAGAAATACTAGAAAAATTAAATAAACTTATACTTTCAGGAAAAATAAGGCATATTGGGTTGTCAAATGAAAACCCATGGGCTATTATGAAGTTCAATGAATATTCAAAAAAATCTTTACCTAAAATGATTACAATTCAAAATCCTTATTCACTTCTTAATAGGTTATTTGAAATAGGAAGCTCAGAAATATGTAAATATGAAAATTTAGGTTTGCTGGCTTACTCTCCACTTGCGTTTGGAGTTTTAACAGGAAAATATTTCAACAATAAAATTCCAAAAAAAAGTAGACTTGATTTATTTCCAAATTTAAAAAGATACAATGGAAAGAACTCAATGAATGCTGCACTTATGTACAACCAAATTGCTAAAAAATATAATATTTCATTAACAAACCTTGCATTATCTTTTGTTAATGATAGGCCTTTTGTCACAAGTAATATTATAGGAGCAACTAGTATTAATCAATTAAAAGAAAATATTGAAAGTATAAACGTTAAGCTCTCTGAAGAAATTATTAAAGACATTAATCAAGTTCAAGAACTATTTCCTAATCCTGCACCATAGATTTAATTCTTAAAAAGTAAATTATCTATCAATCTAATTCCCTCAACTTTAACTGATATAAATCCTCGGAAACTTTTTTTTTCGCCTTTGCAAAAAAGATCTAATTTTTCCTCATCTCTAATTTCAAAATATTCAAGCTTAAACTCATCTAAAATCTCAATCTTTTTTCTAATCTCCTCAAGTAAAATTGGAAAATCAGTTTTTTCATAATTTGCTTTTGCAAATTGCAATGTCTCAAAAATTATTTTACATTTTGATAATAATTTTTTTGAAATTAATTGATTTCTTGAGCTTAGAGCTAAGCCATCTTTATTTCTAATTGTTGGACAAACAAAAATTTTAATCTTGGGGTAATACCAAGATATTAATCTTTTAATAATTAAAGTTTGTTGAAAATCTTTTTCTCCAAAAAATACCATATTAGGGGAAAATAAATCAAAAAGTTTTTTGACTATTATTGCAACTCCATTAAAGTGACCAGGTCTATACTTCCCCTCTAAAACATTTCCAATTTGCTCAAATTCATAATTTTCATCAAATTTTTTATCAGGATACATTTCATTTGTTGATGGGATAAAAATTTTTATGTGCTTTGAAATTGAGAAAATTTTTTTTACATCATTATCGATGTCCTTTGGGTAAGCATTAAAATCATCTAAGCTATTAAACTGTTTAGGGTTAATAAAAATAGTTACCCAAACAAAATCACATTTATTACTTGCATTCCTAATTAATGAAAGATGGCCCTCATGTAATGATCCCATTGTTGGAACTAGTCCAATTTTATTGGATTTAGACTGTTGTTTTACCAAAGTTGTATTTAAATCACTAATAGTTTTTACAATACTCATTTAAGAAAATTTTAACAGCATGCAAACATAACACTTTACATCTAATCTTATTTAATTTTTGTAATTTTGTAGTCTTTAATTCTAGATAGGATATATGAAAGGAAAAAAGATTTTATTCATTTCCTCTGAGGTCATCCCTTATATGCCTCAAACTGAAATAGCTACCATGACTTATGCATTGCCAAAGATGGTAAATGAACACGGTGGCCAAACTAGAATATTTATCCCAAAATATGGAATCATAAATGAAAGAAGACATCAGTTGCACGAAGTTATTAGGCTTTCAGGAATAAATCTTATAATTGATGATATGGATATGCCCTTAATTTTGAAAGTTGCATCCATACCTAAAGAGAGAATGCAAGTATACTTTATTGATAGTGAAGATTATTTTAAAAATCGTCTAGTAAAATTTGATAAAAATAATAAGCTATACAAGGATAACGATGAAAGATCTATATTCTTTGCAAAAGGTGTAATTGAGACAATAAAGAAATTAAATTGGGCGCCTGATTTAATCCATGTTCACGGTTGGATAGCTTCATTACTCCCATTATATTTGAAAAATTTTTATAAAGATGATCCTATGTTTGAAAAGACAAAGGTCATTGTTTCGTTATATGATAATCAAATCAAAGGAAAGCTTGATAAGAAGGTTGTAGATAAATTAAAATTTGATGAAATTCAAGATAAAAATTTATCTATTCTTGATGATCCTACTTACGAAAATTTGTACAACATTTCATTGGCACTCGCTGATGGCGTTATTTTTGCTTCTGATATCAAGAGTAAATACAAAGATTTGTTAAAGAAAATAAAAATTCCAGAGCTAGAATGTTATTCTGATGATGATTTTGATAAACAATACCTTGACTTTTACAACAAATTTTTAGGTGATGAAAGTTAAATTTTACATAGTATGTTTTTTATTTTTTATTTCTTGTAATAAGGAATACAACACTATTGGAACGGATTTTCTTAGATCTGATACATTTGATACAAATGTTGAATATGTTGATGTTGCAGTAAAACAAAAACGAATTCCACCATTTAAGTCCATTGCTCTTCCAATATATCAATTAGGTAAAATACAAGATCAAATTTTTGGAAATAGAGATGCAACATTTGTTACTCAACTAGGGCTAGAAGAATTAAATCCAATTTTTGGAATAACAAGTCAAACTAAAGAGGAAGAGGGGGATGATTCCAATATTTTGATTATCAAAGAAAATGAACTTGTTGTTGATGCATATTTAGATATTCCTTTTTATAACAATACATTTGATAGCGATGGTGATGGTGTTATTGATGAATATGATGTAGATCCATTTGATATATACAGCGATAGTGATGGTGATGGTTTAGCCGATGTTTTGGAAAGAAGTAATGGAACAGATCCGTTGGATCCTGATACTGATGATGATGGTATACTCGATAATGTAGATACTGATACAATTAATCCTAGACAAGGAGCTACTGTTTATGATATTGATTCTTTGATTGGAAATAGGGAAGCTAGTTTCAAGGTTAAGGTCCAAGAACTAGATTATTTTTTAAGTACATATGACCCATCCAATAATTTTGAAACATTTCTTAAATATTATTCCAATGATCAGGTTATAGAAAATTTTACTGGAAAAGTTCTTTTCGATGGTGAGGTTGAAATTAATACCGAAGAAATTGTTATTTATAAAGAAGATGACCCAGATACTGATGATGTTGATGAATCTACTCAGGTAAAGGAAAGACTTACGCCAAGACTTAGAATCCCAATTGATAAAGATTATATGCAGTCAAAAATTATTGATATGGAAGGAAATATTGATTTGTCCAACCAGGATAATTTTAACTTGTATTTCAAAGGTTTATTTTTAAGTGCCTATGATTTCTCTGATCCTCTTTTATTAATATTAAATTATGCCGATGCCTCTATTAATATTGTTTATGAGTATGATAGATACAATAGAAATGATACAACTGATGACACCTCTGACGATACTATTGATAGAGAAGAAAAGACATTCAAATTAAATTTAACTGGTAATCAAATAAATATCTTAAAACAAGATCCTTTGTCACCAGAAATCTCAAAAGCTTTAAATAGTAATTCAGAAGATTTAAAAAGAGTTTATTTAAAAGGGGGTGAAGGTATTATGATGGAAATTGATTTATTTGATGATGGTACTGGAAATGATATTCTTGGTGAAATTAAATCTAACGGATGGTTGATAAATGAAGCAAATCTTACTATGTATATTGATAAAGAAGCTATTGATATGAGTGGAGGTATTATTGAGCCATCTAGACTATTTTTATATGATATTGAAAGTAAAGCACCTGTGGTTGATTATTTTATTGACCAGTCTCAGGGTCAAAAACCAAAAGATCAGAAAGCAGTTCACAGCGGATTAATTGAAATCGATGAAGATAGAAAAGGAATTAAGTATAAAATAAGAATTTCAGAACATGTTAAAAACATAATTAGAAATGATTCGTTAAATAAAAAATTGGCATTGGTAGTAACATCTGATATAACTAATGCAGTAAATACTGAGCTTAAAAATAATGATGAATTAGAATATATACCTATTTCATCTGTAATTAATCCTTTAGGTACTATTCTCTATGGGCCAAACCCTGAGCCAATTAACCACGATAAGAGATTTAGGCTAGAATTATTTTATACTGAGATTAATAATTAATTTCCTAGAATTTTTTTTAGTATATCTCTTTTTTCTTTAACAAATATTGATAAAATTAATAATTCAGTAGCTTGAGATATGTATAGAATTAGACTAATAATATTTCTAGATAACCCTTTGTAATGCTTTTTAATGTATATGTGTGATGATTTTATAACTTGAGCTTTGGAATTAACTTTTATATCATAATCAAATCTTGATGATTTACCATGCATATGGTAACAAAATATGCTATTATAAAATTTTGTTTTTATATTTAATATTCTTGCTCTTTTGCAAATATCCATGTCCTCGTAATACATGAAAAAATCTTCATCCCAGCCACCAATTTCATCAAAATCTTTTTTTTGTAAAAGGACAAATGATCCAGAGATCCAATCAGGACTAAAAAATTCTTTTTTCTTAAGCTTATCCTTTGATATATTTTTTAACATTCGATAAAAAAATCGGAATATACCATTTATGGTATACCAGTTTAAAAAGTTACCATATGCATAAGTGTCTTTTCCTTCTTTATTGATTTGTTTAATTCCAATGATTTGCTTTTCAAGAGGCTCTACTTTATTCATTAATTTTCTAAGACAATCCTTGGGAATTATTGTATCTGGATTTAAAAATAGTATCCATTTTGAGGTTGCTAATTTTGCACCAATATTACAAGCTTTAGAGAAACCAAAATTTTTTTCATTTCTTATCCAAACAATTGAATTATATTTTGATTCAAATTTATTTAATTCATCATTATCTTGTGAATCATTATCCACAACAATTATTTTTGGGTTTATATTATTTTGATTTAATAAACTATCTAAACATTCAGTCAATGGCAGCCATGATTTATAATTGACAATTACTATTGATAGGCTTATCATTATAACTTTCTTCTAAGTCTGGCAACAGGAGCTCCAATCATTTCTCTGTATTTGGCAACAGTTCTTCTTGCAATTGGATAACCTTCTTTATTCAGCAATTTAGTTAATTGATCATCTGTTAATGGTTTTTGTTTATTCTCAGATTCTATAATTGCTTCAAGAGTCTTTTTAACTTCAATAGTAGAAATTTCCTCACCTTTAGAATTTTTTATACCCTCAGAAAAAAAGGATTTTATTAATTTGGTACCATAAGGCGTATCTACGTATTTACTGTTAGCAACTCTGGAAATTGTAGATATGTCCATAGTTATTTCTTCAGCAATGTCCTTTAGAATCATTGGTTTTAATTTTTTTTCATCTCCACTTAAAAAATATTCTTTCTGAAAATTTACAATTGCTGACATCGTCATAATTAATGTCTGATTTCTTTGTTTGATTGCTTCAATAAACCATTTCGCAGAGTCAAGCTTTTGTTTAATAAACATCACTGCATCTTTTTGACTTTTACTTTTTTCTTTTGATTCAGAGTAACCAGACAACATATTTTTATATTCTTCAGAAACATACAAATCGGGAGCATTTCTTGAATTTAGTTTTAGTTTAACTTCGCCATCAATGACTTCAACTGTAAAGTCAGGAACTATTGAAGAATTAATTTTTGTAGTCTCATTGTATGCTCCACCGGGTTTTGGGTTTAGCTTTTCAATTTGATAGATACTTTCTTTAAGATCCTCATCACTAATATTTAATTTGGACTTTATTTTATCAAAATGTCTTTTTGAAAATTCATCAAATAAGTCTTTTATTATCTTGGTAGCATATGAAACATTTTTATTAATTTTCTTTCTCTTTAATTGTAGAAGTAAACATTGTTGAAGATCTTTTGCTCCAATACCAGCAGGATCTAAAAGGTAAATTTTATCTAATATTTTTTGAATCCTATTTTCATCAGCATCAATACCCATGGTAAATGCTAAGTCATCAGATATATCAATTAACTCCCTTCTTAAATATCCAAACTGATCTAAACTTCCTAAAATAAATTCAGCAATTTTTAATTCCTCATCTTTAAATGAAAATGAATGCAGTTGGTTTTTTAAAAATTGATTGAATGATGTCCCTGCTGCATAAGGAATTGCTTTTTCATTTTCTTCACTGTAATTATTAGTTCTTAAATTATATTCTGGTATATCATCATCAGTCAAATAGTCTGAAATATCAATTTCATCATCAGATGATTCTTGTTTTTCATTGTTTTCTTCAAAATCAAATTCACCTTTTTCAATTTCATTATTGTCATTTACTGTATCAAGAGCTGGATTTTCCTCAATTTCTCTTGAAAGTCTTTGTTCAAATTCAAGAGTTGATAATTGAATTAATTTCATCAACTGAATCTGTTGAGGAGATAGTTTTTGTGAAAGTTTTAATTGTAGCTTTTGATTTAACATAGATATTAATGAATCAAAATTACAAAATAACAGGGGATATAATTTAGAATTCTGCGTTTTTAGGTGTTCTTGGAAATGGAATTACGTCACGTATATTTCCCATACCTGTGATAAATAAAATAAGTCTTTCTAATCCCAAACCAAAGCCACTATGTTTTACAGTTCCAAATTTTCTCAAATCTAGATACCACCATAATTCTTTTTCATCAATATTTAACGATTTAATCCTTTCCTTTAATACATCAATTCTTTCTTCCCTTTGTGAACCTCCAACAATTTCTCCAATGCCAGGAAAAAGTATATCCATTGCTTTTACTGTTTTTTTATCATCGTTCATTCTCATGTAAAATGCCTTTATCTTTGATGGATAATCATATACAACCACAGGGCATTTAAAATATTTTTCAACAAGAAACCTTTCATGCTCACTTTGAAAATCAACACCCCACTCATTTAATGGAAATTTAAATTTTCCTTTTTTATTTGGTTTAGAGTTCTTTAGGATATCAAATGCCTCGCTATATGTTATTCTAATAAAATCATTATTTATAACAAAGTTTATTCTTTCCTCCAAGCTAAAATCATTTCTTTCATTTTTGGGAATATTTTGTTCTTCTTTTTCCAATCTGCCACTTAGAAAAACAATTTCATTTTTGCATTTATCATATACATACTTAATTATATACTTAATAAATTGTTCAGCAAGATTTATATTGTCGTCAAGTTCATAAAAAGCCATTTCTGGTTCAATCATCCAAAATTCAGCAAGGTGTCTAGAGGTATTTGAATTTTCAGCTCTGAAAGTTGGTCCAAATGTGTAAACTTTTCCTAAGCCAAGCGCCATAGATTCAGCTTCTAATTGTCCTGAAACTGTCAGATTTGTTTCCTTTGAGAAAAAATCTTTAGTAAAGTCAATTTTTCCATCAGAATCTTTAGGAACTTTATTTAAATCAAGAGTAGTTACTCTAAACATTTCACCTGCACCCTCTGCATCACTACCAGTTATAATTGGAGTATGTACATAATAAAAATTATTTTCATTAAAGAATTTGTGAATAGCATATGAAAGTTCAGACCTGATTCTCATAACAGAACTAATTGTTTTAGTTCTAACTCTGAGATGAGCATTATCTCTCAAAAATTCAAAAGAATGTTTTTTGGGTTGAATTGGGTACTCATCTGGGTTACTTAAGCCAAGAATATTAATTTCTTTAACTGATATCTCAATGTTTTGACCCTTTCCTTGACTTTCTACAACTTTTCCTCCAATATTTAAAGATGTCCCCGTATTTATTTTTGATAAAATTTCTTTATCAAACTCTTCAAAATTAATAACACATTGAATATCCTCTAAGCATGAACCATCATTTAAAGCAATAAACCTATTTGATCTAAATGTTTTTACCCAACCATTGATTGATATATTATCACCAATATTTTTACTTTCAAAAACACTTTTTATTTCAGTCTTTTGTGGCATGTTATATTGATAAAATTTCTTTTTCTTTTATAGCTAAAATATTATCAGTTTTACTAATATATTTATCAGTAAGATCTTGAATATCTTGCTCATAATTACTTTTTAAATCTTCTGAAAAATCTGACTTTCTTATTTCATTATTTGCTTCTTTTCGTGCATTTCTAATACTTACTTTGGCTTTTTCTACCTCTGACTTTGCAACTTTTACTAATTCAATTCTTCTTTCTTCTGTAAGGGGGGGTATATTAATTAAAATTGATTCACCATTATTCATTGGATTAAATCCTAAATTACTACTAAGAATAGCTTTTTCGATATCTTGTAATTTATCTTTCTCCCAAGGTTGGATTGAGATAGTTTGAGAGTCTGGGGTATTTATATTAGAAATCTGGCTAAGAGGTGTCATAACCCCGTAATATTCGACATTAACTGATGATAACATATTAGGATTTGCTTTACCAGCTCTAATATTTACAAGTTCTTTTTCTAAATATATAATTGAATTATCCATTAATTCTTTTGAGCTTTCAATTATAAAATCTAATTCTTCCATATTAATTTACTATTGTACCAACTTCTTTTCCATTAATAATTTTTTTAAGATTACCTGGTTTATTCATATTAAAAACAATAATTGGTAGTTCATTTTCTTTACTTAATGTGAACGCCGTTGAATCCATAACTTTAAGCTTCTTGGCTATTGCTTCATCATAACTAATCTGCTTAAATTTAACAGCATCTTTATTTTTTTCAGGATCATTATTGTATATTCCATCTACTCTTGTTCCTTTTAATATAATATCAGCATTTATTTCAATAGCCCTTAATACTGCGGCTGAGTCTGTTGTAAAAAAAGGATTTCCAGTACCTCCACTGAATATTACAACTCTTTTCTTTTCTAAATGTCTGACAGCTTTTCTTTTAATATAAGGTTCAGCAACTGCCTCAATTTTAAAAGCAGTTTGTAATCTAGTCTGCACTTTAAGATCTTCAAGACTGCTTTGAAGTGCTAATCCATTAATTACAGTTGCAAGCATTCCCATATAATCTGCCTGTACCCTATCAATTCCATTACTTGCACCAGAAACACCTCTAAAAATATTACCTCCACCAATTACAATTGCAATCTCAACACCAGAATCAATAATCTCTTTAATCTCTTCACTGTATGCAAGGATTCTTTTTGGATCAACACCATATGATTTTTCACCCAATAATGCTTCACCACTTAACTTTAATAAAACTCTTTTATAAGACATTTTATATGATTATGTAAATATAATCATACTATTTCAATAAGGTCTTTTGATTTATTTTAAAAAATTAAACCAGTGCAACACGTTTAAAATCTGTTATTTCACAGTCTTGATTAACAGATTTTACGTAATCATAAACACTTGATTTATTATCTTTTATATAGGCTTGGTTAATTAGCGTACTTTCTTTGAAAAACTTTTTTAATTTACCTTTAGCTATATTATCAAGCATAGCTTCAGGCTTTCCTTCTGCTCTTAATTGTTCTTTTGCAATTTCGATTTCCTTTTCAATAATAGCGTTACTGACACCATCTTGATTCAATGCGATGGGATTCATAGCCGCAACTTGCATAGCAATATTTTTTGATAATTCTTCAGAACCTTCAAATTTATTTGAGAGACCAACCAATGTACCAATCTTGTTTCCGGCATGAATATAAAATCCTACATACTCTGAATTAATTAATTCAAAAGATCCAATCTCCAATTTTTCACCAATAACTCCAGTCTGTTCAATAAGTTTTTCACTTACATTCATTGATTCGTATTCTGATGACAAAAGCTCTTCAATTGATGAACAATTTATTGCTATTTTACATAATGATTTTGCAAATTCAATAAAAGACTCATTTTTTGCTACAAAATCTGTTTCACAATTTAATGATATAACAACGCCCTTATTCATACTATCATTAACCATAGCTATCACAGCCCCCTCACTTGACTCACGGTCAGCTCTTTTAGCAGCAACTTTTTGACCTTTTTTTCTCAAGTTCTCAATAGCAGCTTCGAAATTTCCATCAGCCTCTACAAGAGCTTTTTTACAATCCATCATTCCTGCTCCAGTTGCTTTTCTTAATTTATTTACTTCAGCGGCGGTAATCTTACTCATAATTTTATTTTTTATCCTTGTTTTCAGTTTCATCATCACCTTTTTCTTTTTTGGCTTCACTTTCAATTTTTTCATTTTCCCTTGTTGAAAGACCTTTTTTAATTGATTCAGTGATGTGCTTTAATATAATCTCAATTGACTTTGTTGCATCATCATTAGCTGGTATTCCAAAATTAACTTGACTAGGGTCTGTATTGGTATCTACCAGTGCAAAAATTGGAATATTTAATTTATTTGCTTCTCTAACAGCAATATGTTCTCTTCTAATATCTACAACAAATAATGCGCCTGGAAGCCTAGTCATTGAAGTTATAGATCCTAAATTTTTTTCAAGCTTAGCCCTAGTTCGGTCTACTCTTAATTTTTCTTTTTTAGAAAGTGTTTCAAAAGTACCATCTTCCTTTGTTCTATCAATTGCTGACATCTTTTTTACTGCTTTTCTGATGGTAACAAAATTTGTTAACATTCCACCAGGCCATCTTTCAGTAATATAGGGCATATTAACCTCTGATGCACTTTTTGCTACAATATCCTTAGCTTGTTTTTTTGTTGCAACAAATAAAATTTTTCTCCCAGACGAGGAAATTTTTTCTAGTGCTCCACAAGCTTCCTCTAGCTTATTGATAGTCTTGTATAGATTAATTATGTGAATGCCATTTTTTTCTGAATATATAAATGGCGACATATTTGGGTTCCATTTTCTGGTTAAGTGACCAAAGTGAACTCCTGCTTTTACTAACTCTTTTATTTCAATTTTACTCATATTATTTAGTTTACGTTCTTAATATTTTAGCAACAAACTATTAAGCTTGTTTAGATGCTAAACTAAATTTCAATAAGAAAACAGTTGATAAAAAATTATCTTTTTGAAAACTGAAATTTCTTTCTCGCTTTCTTTTGACCAAACTTTTTTCTCTCAACCATTCTTGGATCTCTTGTTAATAAGCCTAGTTTTTTTAATGCAGACTTGTTCTCATCAGACATTTCTGAAAGAGCTCTAGAAATCGCTAATCTTATTGCTTCTACTTGACCAGTTATTCCACCACCATAAACATTAACAGATAAATCAAATTTACCTAAGTTGTCAGTTATTTTAAAAGGTTGTAAAATTTTATACTGGAGAGAAGTCGTTGGAAAATAATCTTTAAAATCTTTTCCGTTAACAGTATACTTGTCTTTACCCTTTGAAAGATATATTCTAGCAACTGATGTTTTTCTTCTTCCTATTTTATGAATTACTTCCACAACTAAAATTCGTTTATATTAATTGACTCTGGATTTTGAGAATTTTGATTATGATTTTCGTCATTGTAAACTCTCAAGTTCTTGAAGATTGCTGCACCTAACTTATTTTTAGGCAACATTCCTTTAACAGCTTTCTCAATTAAAATTGAAGGGCTTTTCGCAAAAACTTCCTTAGCAGTTTTAATTTTTTGACCTCCAGGATAACCAGAATGACTCACATATGTTTTGTTATCCCATTTATTTCCTGAAAGATTTACTTTTTTGGCATTGATCACTACAACATTGTCTCCACAATCTACGTGAGGGGTAAAAGATGCTTTGTGTTTACCTCTCAAAATTTTCGCAATGTTAGAACACATTCTTCCAAGATTTTGGTCAGTAGCATCCACTAGAAACCATTTTTTCTTGACATCTTCTTTCCTTAGTGATAATGTTTTAAAACTATTTGAATTCAAATCAATTAATTTATTGGCCAGCAAAACTACAATAAATAATCAAAAATGCAAATCTTTCTCCTATAAAAGAAGATTATTTAATGAGCCTCGAGCCAGTTATTTCCGATGCCTAAATCAACTATTAGTGGAACTTTGAGTTTGTATGCATTTTCCATGTTTTCAATTATTATTTTTTTTATCAAATCAACTTCCTCTTGTGGAACATCAAAAACAAGTTCATCATGAACTTGTAAAATAAGCTTTGATTTTAATGAATGTTTTTTTAATTCTTCATTGATTTTAATCATTGATAATTTTATAATATCGGCTGCACTACCTTGAACAGGTGTATTAATGGCATTCCTTTCAGCTGATGATCTAACCATACCATTTCTTGAATTTATATCATTTAAAAATCTTTTTCTACCTAGAATTGTTTGCACAAAGCCATTTTCTCTAGCAAAATTGATTTGATTTGTCATAAATTCTTTTAACGCCGGGTATGAATTATAATAGTTATCAATTATTAATTTTGATTCTGATCGATTAAGGTTTGTTTGGTTACTCAACCCAAATGCAGAAACTCCATAAATGATTCCAAAATTCACAATTTTCGCATGACTTCTTTGCTCTTTTGTGACTTTCCCTATTTCAATATTAAATACTTTAGCAGCTGTAGAGGCATGTATATCTTCATTGTTGTTGAAAGCATTAATCATATTTTCATCACCACTCATCGAAGCAATTACCCTGAGCTCAATTTGTGAATAATCAGCAGAAATTAATACACTATTATTATCGCTCGACGTAAATGCTTTTCTAATTAATTTTCCATTATTGGTCCTTATTGGTATATTTTGAAGATTGGGATTATTGCTACTTAATCTGCCTGTTGATGTATTGGTTTGATTAAATATTGAATGAATTTTTTTTGTTTTTATATCCACTTGTTCTGGAAGAGCGTTTATGTATGTTGACATTAGCTTTTGCAATGACCTCCACTCCAATATTTTGGTTACAATTTCATGTTTTTTAGAAAGTTTTGAAAGAGTTTCTTCAGATGTTGAGTATTGACCTGTTTTTGTTTTTTTTGGGTTTGATTCTATTTTAAGATCATCAAATAATATTTCCCCAAGTTGCTTTGGTGAGGCGAGATTGAATGTTTTTTTGCAAAAATCAAAAATGTAACTTTCTAATTGATTTAAATTTTCTTGGAATTGAACTTTTATTTCATAAATCAATTTTTCGTCTAATTTTACTCCACTATATTCCATTTGCATCAAGACATTAGATAATGGCATTTCTAAATCATAAAATAAATCAATTAGATTATGCTTGATTAAGTCATTCTCAAGAATATTAAAGAGCTTGTTAATTAAAACAACCTTTGAATTTACTCTAAACTCTGTTGATTCAATATTCAAGTTAGTTTTGATAATAGATTCTAGATCATCTCTTCTTGAACTATCTGCAAGGTAATTTGCTATTTTAATATCAAAGAAATTGTTATTAAAATTTATGTTATTTTTCTTGAGTTCTTTTAAAAAGACTTTATGATTATAGATTATTTTTAGAGATTTGCTTTCAAATAAATCCTTGAGGTTATTAAGAATATTATATAATTCTGAATATTCAAATTCAATATAATAAGACACTTCATTATTTGAACAAAATGAGATAAATGAATAATCTTTTTCAAACTTGTAGTCGATGGCATAAGACTTTTTGGACAACATCTTATTAATTAATAATTCAATACCCATCTTGGATTCAACTTTTTGACTAAAGGTTTTATTTTCGTTTTCTAGTTTAAAATCCAATTCAAGACTTTGATGACTTTCCTGATTTTCAGATTTACCAAATAGTTTTAGATAGTTTTCTTTTAGTCTTTTGAACTCAAGTTCATTAAAAATTGATAATACTTTTTCAGAATTAGAATTACTAATTTTTAATTCCTCAATTGAATATTCGATTGGAACATCAGTAATAATAGTTGCAAGTTTCTTAGACAATAACCCTAATTCCTTATTACTAGAAATTTTCTCTTTTAATTTCCCTTTAATATCATCAAGATTTTCATATAAATTTTCAATTGAACCATAATCCTTGATAAATTTTTTTGCCGTTTTTTCACCGACACCCGGCAAACCTGGAATGTTGTCAACTGAATCACCCATCATACCTAAAAAATCAATAACCTGAATAGGGTTTTTTACTTCAAATTTGTTCTTTACTTCATCTACTCCCCAGATTTCAATTCCATTTCCAAATCTTGCGGGCTTGTAAAGAAAAGTTGAATCAGTAACTAATTGAGCAAAATCTTTATCCGGAGTAACCATATATGTTAATAGTCCCTCTTTCTCAGCTTTTTTTGCTACAGTTCCAATAATGTCATCGGCTTCGTATCCACTTAATTCAAGTATTTTAATTCCTAATTGTGTTAAAATTTCATGAATAATTGGTACTGAATCTAGAATTGGTTCAGGTGTTGAGTCTCTGTTTGCCTTGTAATCTTCAAATATCTCAATTCTGTCACTTGATCCACCTTTGTCAAAAACGACTGAAAAATAGTCAGGACTTTCCCTTTTTAAGATATCGAAAATTGAGTTTAAAAAACCCATTATTGCGCTTGTATCAAATCCTTTTGAATTTATCCTTGGATTTTTAATAAAGGCATAATATGCCCTGTATATTAGGGCGTAGGCATCTATTAAAAATAATTTTTTTTTCGACATTTATAGATCAACTAAAATACAAACTTATCACCTATTTTACAGATATTTAATATGAAATAAAACCTCAGTTAACTTCATTTAAATCAGTAGTTTATAAAAAATGTTATTTTTGCCGTAAAGATTTGATAATATGTCAAAATTTGGTGAACTAATAGATTCTGAATTACCAATACTATTGGATTTTTATACCGACTGGAATGAGTCATCAACTTCAATGCACCCAGTGTTAAAGGATGTTGCTGCAGCTATTGGAGATAAAGGAAAGGTTATAAAAATTAATGTAGATAAGAATAATGAACTCGCTCAAGCATTAAGGATAAAAGGATTGCCAACATTAATGATCTATAAATCTGGAGAAATGGTTTGGCGTCAAAGCGGAGAACAAGACGCTAATACCTTAATTAACCTTATAAATGAGTTTATTTAATTAAAAACTCATTTATAAAATCTTTGTATTTCGTTGATTGAAAATCAATGTATTCTTTTTCTTCATAAACACTAATGATATCAATTAATCTTTTTGCTGATTCAATTTCTTCATCAAATAAATCACTCAAGTAACTAAAGTTAGATTCATCTTTAGCCGAGATAATTGTTTCTATTCTTGTAACAATTTGGTTAGAAATGTTTTCATATAATTTTCTAGCAGAATTATTTTCGTTAGAAACATATAATGGTTCAAGAAAACTGATCAAAAACATGTAATAATCATATTCTCCATATATATCTTTAAAAATTTCAGTGTAGTTTATGAAATATTCGATAGATGGTATTACGAAAGTATAATTACCTAAATTTATTTGATCTTCAATCAAACCCCTGTATCTTTCAGTATATGTAAAAATATTTTCTGCAAATTCACCAATATCAAATATCTCTCCGTATTCTTTCATTGAGATAGAATAATATTTTATTTGATCAAGATATTTTTCCTCAATTTTTTTGTATAAATTTTGCGCCTTATTGATTTTACCAATTTTGTGGTAGCTTGAAATATATGGTTCACTTAAGCTGTAATATTCAAAAAAGTCAATCGGCATTTTTTTAAATGATAAGTCCATAATTTCTTCAGCCTTTTCATATTCTCCATTTCCAATGAATTTATTTGCTAGTCTATGTAAATTTCCTCTGAATGAAATACTATTTTTTCTAGTTTCAGGATCATGGTAAATACTAGAACTTTCAGAATTTCCCCATTCCCATTTTTTAATTATTTCATACATTCTATTGGGTTCAATTCTTCCCATTTGATATGGGTTTTCTTGATTTAAAGGTGTTTTAATAGGGACTAGCTTATAAACTAACCCGTCTAACTGAAGAAAATCTTTCATCCAAATATATTCAGAGTCTTTATAACTTCCACCAGTAAAATAAATTGGTCTTTTCCAGTCATTTTTTGAAAGAATGTCTAACATTAAAATTTGATTTTTATAAAGACCACTTTTTGGTAAATCAATATCTATGTAATCAACAATTTTATCAATTTCAGAGTTATTTATTATTCCGCTATTTATCACGTTTTGTTTATTAACATAAAATCTAATTTTATTAGTTGGATAGTATATCATATTTTGAGTAAACATTGGTATTTCCTCTAAATCATCTTTATCGTAACCATATTGCTCAAGTAAAAATTTATAGGTTGTCCTTTTATTATCGCTTGAAATCCAATTCATAAAATCTTTAAGATCCCAACGAACAGAGTCAATCAATTCTTCATATTTAATGTAATCTCTATTTCCATATGCATATTGTTTATGTGTTAAATTTGAAAGAATTGGATCACTTTTGTAAGCTTTTCTTTTCATTTGATCCATATACCAATCAGTAGCTAATAAGCTGGTATTAATTGTTCTTACATCAGTCCTGTGATTTTCAATTTCTTGTGCATACCAAAGAGCAAAAGTGTCATTGTCACCAATTGTAAAAATCATAGCTTGTTTATCTTCGTCAATCGAGTCAAGATATGCTTTTGCTAATGTTTGGGCAGTATATCTGTTGGATCGATCATGATCATCCCAATTATTAAATGATAGGAGTATTGGAGATGTTACCGTGATTGCAATTGCAAACAAAAATGAAAAGTTATTTTTAAGATATTTTAAAAAGTATTCACTTATTGCTATAAAACTGAATCCTATAAAAATACAATAAGTATAGAAGGAACCTACAAGTGCGTAATCTCTTTCTCTAGGTTCAAAAACTCTTTCATTTAAATAAAATTTTAGAGCTATACCTGTGAAAATAAATAATAAAAATATAGGCCAAAATATCTTTAAATTTTTCTTGAAAATAAAAATCAATCCGATTATTCCCAATATAAATGGTATCAAGTAATACTGATTTCTTGCTTTATTATTTATTACATCTGAAGGAAGATTTTTTTGAGGACCGAGCCTGTATTCATCAATTAAGTTAATACCACTAATCCAATTTCCATTTTCTAAATCATACTTCCATTGTTTATCATTTTGTCTTCCACTGAAATTCCACATGAAATACCTAAAGTACATTTTACTGAGCTGAAAATTGATGAAGTAACTAATATTTGATAATAGTGAAGGTTTTTCAATGTCCAAGTAAGAACCAAAGTTTGACAAAAACTCATGATAATCTTCAGCATCAATATCATCATCTTCAATTCTGCTTTTAAAACTATCAACTAATTCAATTATTTGATTTTCATCCTTATACTCAGATTTAATTTCAAAATCAAGAAAACCATAATAATTTAAATAATTTACAGCATTATCAGAGCTCCACATTCTTGGAAAGAAGCCCTCATGGCTTTTATTTGAATTAATTTTGCCTCTTTCCCAGTCATTGACAATGATGTATTTATTTATGTCATAATCTCTTTCATATTTTGGTTTATCATCTTTGTAAGGGTTATCAGGATCCTGACCAGCATAAATATCAGAAAACATAGGCCCAAAAAATAAATATGTATCAGGATATTGTTCTAGATTATAATATGCTAGTAATGATCTTGCATCCTTTGGTGAATTTTCATTAATTACTGTATCCGCATTAGATCGGATTGGAATCATAAGCCAAGATGAAAATCCTATAAAAATAAATGTTAATGAAAGTATGCTAGTATTGGCTAAGTAGTATCTTTTTTTTGCAGTGTAAGATAATCCATAGTAAATTGAGCAAATAATTAAAACTGCACTAAAGATAGTTCCAGAATTAAAGGGAAGACCTAAGTCATTTACAAAGAAAACCTCAAGGTTACCAAATAATGAAAGAGTTGAGGGTAATAGAAGTTTGAAAATAAAAAGTAAAATTCCAACAGATAAAATATTAGCAATTAAAAAACTTTTTAATTTAAAATTCTTATATTTTTTGAAATAAAAAACTAATCCAATTGACGGTATGGCAAGTAGCCCCATAAAATGAACTCCAAATGAAAGACCTACAACAAATGATATTAATATTAACCATTTAGTGGATCTTTCATTTTCAAAATCATCAGCCCATTTAAGGCCTAACCAAAAAAGGACAGATAAAATTAAGGTTGCCATTGCGTATACCTCCGCTTCAACAGCATTATACCAAAAACTATCAGTGAAAGTAAATGTTAATGAACCTAGAAAAGATGCTCCAAAAATTTTAACCGAATCATTCTTATTAAGCATTTTTTTTGTACTCAATATTTCTTTTCCAATTAAGCTTATTGACCAAAAAAGAAACATTATAGTAAGGGAGCTTGAAAAAACAGACATCATATTTACAGCATAGGCTATCTGATTTGATTCTAATGCAAATATTGAAAAGATAGCTCCGAGCATTTGAAATAGAGGTGCTCCTGGTGGATGGCCAATTTGAAGTTTTGCTGAAGTTGAAATATATTCAGCACAATCCCAATAGCTAGCAGTTGGTTCAACTGTCAATGAATAAATAATAAATGAGAATATACCTACAGATAAACCAAAAATTTTATTGTATTTATAAAAGTCTATTCCTTTCATTGATCACTAGCGAAAATAAACAATAGTATCTAAATAATGAATTACTTAATTTAATTTGTCCAGCCTATAACTTTATTTTAAATTTGGAATCCAATTGGCCTATGGTGTAACTGGCAACACGTCTGGTTTTGGTCCAGAAGAGTCTAGGTTCGATCCCTAGTAGGCCAACTTTTAAGTGTAATTAATTTTATTATATTTGCACACTGGTAGAAAAATGAGGGGACTTTGTCCCCTTATTTATTATATATACTTAAAATATTTGATATGGATAATTTATCGTTGATTGAATCTTTTTCTGAGTTTAAAGATGAAAAATTTATTGATAGAGTTACTTTAATGTCAATTCTAGAGGAAGTTTTTAGAAATACATTAAAAAGAAAATTTGGAGATGATGACAATTTTGATGTCATAATAAATCCAGATAAAGGTGACTTAGAAATATGGAGAAACAGAATTGTTGTAAATGATGGAGAAGTTGAGGATGAGAACAGTCAAATTTCCTTGACTGATGCTCAAAAAATTGAACCTGATTTTGAAGTAGGAGAAGATGTTTCTGAGGAGGTAAAGCTTGTAAATCTAGGCAGAAGAGTTGTTTTATCTTTAAGACAAAATTTAGTAGCTAAAATACATGAGCATGATAATGGAATTATCTACAAACAATTTGTTGATTTAGTCGGGGAAATTTATACTGCTGAAGTACATCATGTACGTCATAATGTTGTTATTCTTCTTGATGACGATGGCAATGAAATTATTATGCCTAAAGACAGACAAATTCCCTCAGACTTTTACAGAAAAGGTGATTCTATTAGAGGAATAATTGAATCTGTCGAACTTAAGGGAACAAAACCTACTATAATTATGTCTAGAACCTCTCCAAAATTTTTGGAAAAATTATTTGAACAAGATATACCTGAGGTTTTTGATGGTTTAATATCTATAAAGAAGGTTGTCAGAGTACCAGGTGAAAAGGCAAAAGTTGCAGTTGACTCATATGATGACAGAATAGATCCCGTTGGAGCGTGTGTTGGCATGAAGGGATCTAGAATTCATGGAATTGTTAGAGAACTAGGTAACGAAAATATTGATGTTGTTAATTACACGAATAATACTCAATTATTTATTAATCGAGCTCTAAGTCCTGCAAAAGTGACTTCTTTAAAAATTGATGAGGATAATAAAACAGTTCAAGTTTTTTTAGATGCTGATCAAGTCTCGAAAGCTATAGGTAGGGGTGGATACAATATAAAACTTGCTGGACAGTTAACTGGTTATGAAATTGATGTTTTCCGTGAGGGATCAGAGGAAGATGTTGAGTTAACAGAGTTCTCCGATGAAATAGAAGATTGGATCATAGATGAATTTAAAAAAGTTGGTTTAGATACTGCAAAAAGTATTTTAGAACAGGATCTTGAGGATTTAGTTAAAAGAACTGACTTAGAGGAGGAAACAATTGTAGATGTAAGAAAAATTTTAAGTGAAGAATTTGATGAAAACAATTAGATAAATGTCAGAATTGAATAAAATCAGATTGAATAAGGTTTTGAGAGAATTTAATATTTCTCTTGAAAGAGTTGTAGAGTTTTTGTCCTCAAATGGTCATGAAATTGAAGCCAGACCTACTACTAAAATCTCTCAAATTCAATATGATTTATTGTTAAATGAATTTAGTTCTGACAGAACAAGCAAGGTTGAGTCTGATGATTTAAGTGAAGAGAAAAAAAAGGAAAAGGAAGTAATTAGAGCTAAAGCTGAGCATGAAAAAGAATTAAAGATTCAAAGACAAGTTATTACCTCAAAATCTTCGTTTCAACAATTCAAAAAAGTTGGTGAAATTGATCTAAATAAAACAAAGAAAGAGGAAAAATTAGACAATTCTAATCAAAACATCAATCAAGATAAAACTGATTTAGGTAATGTAAATGAAAAGCCCAAAACTAAAATTGATACTAAATATGAAAAGCTCTCTGGAATAAAGCAGACAGGTCAAACTATAAACCTTGATAATTTTAAAAAGTCAGAGCCCAAAGTTGATACTGATCAAAAAACAAAAAGAAAAAGGAGAAGAATAGCGAAAGACGTAGTTAATAAGGAATCAGTTACAGAGAAAAATAAAAATTTTAAATTAAATAAGGGAAAGATTCCTCCGTCAGCACCATCTGATGACGAAGTTCAAAAGCAAATAAAGGAGACTTTGGAGAAATTACAATCATCATCAAAATCAAAGGCTTCAAAGTACAGAAAAGAAAAAAGAGATACTCATAAAAAAAGGTTTGAAGAAGATATTGAGAAATTAGAGGGTGATAAAAAAGTAATAAAAGTCACTGAATTTATTACTGTTGGAGAGATTGCAACAATGATGGATGTTTCTGGAAATGAAATTATTTCTGCGTGTATGTCACTTGGCATCATGGTAACAATGAATCAAAGATTAGATGCTGAAATATTAACGTTAGTTGCTGATGAATTTGGATTTGAAGTTGAATTTGTAACTGCAGAAATAGAAGAATCAATACAAGAAGATGATGATTTACCAGAAAACTTAAAATCAAGGCCACCAATTGTTACAATAATGGGTCATGTTGATCATGGTAAAACTTCATTATTAGATTATATAAGAAATGAAAATGTAATTGCTGGAGAGTCAGGTGGTATCACACAACATATTGGTGCTTATAATGTTGAATTAAAGAATGGAAACAAAATTACATTTCTTGATACACCTGGTCATGAAGCATTTACTGCTATGAGAGCTAGAGGAACACAGTTAACTGATATAGTGGTTATTGTTATAGCAGCAGATGACGATATTATGCCCCAAACTAAAGAAGCTATAAGCCACGCTCAGGCAGCTGGAGTTCCAATGATAATTGCCATAAATAAAATTGACCGAGATGTTGCTAACCCTGACAAAATAAAAGAAAAGCTCTCAGGAATGAATATTTTAGTTGAAGATTGGGGAGGAAAAGTTCAGTCTCAAGATATTTCTGCATTAAAAGGAACTGGAGTGGAAGAGTTGCTAGAAAAAATTATGTTAGAGGCCGAGTTACTTGAATTAAAAGCAAATCCAGATAAGTTGGCAAGCGGTTCAGTGATTGAAGCTAGGCTTGATAAAGGTAAAGGATATATTACCACTCTTTTGGTTCAGAATGGTAATTTACTTGTTGGGGATTATTTTCTCGCAGGTAAATATAGTGGTAAGGTCAGGGCATTATATGATGAAAGGGGAAATCAAATTGAAGGTGCAGGACCATCAATGCCAGTTTCTGTTTTAGGTCTTGATGGAGCTCCTCAAGCTGGAGATAAATTCAATGTTTTTTCTGATGAAAAAGAAGCAAAACAAATTGCTTCGAAGAGGACTCAACTTGTTAGAGAACAAAGTGTTAGAACTCAAAAGCATCTAACACTTGATGAGATTGGTAGAAGAATAGCACTTGGAGAATTTAAAGAACTAAACATTATACTAAAAGGAGATGTTGATGGCTCAGTTGAAGCATTATCTGACTCCTTTGAAAAATTATCAACTGATGAAATTCATGTTAATATTGTTCACAAAGCCGTTGGTGCAATCACGGAATCTGATGTATTGTTGGCCTCTGCGTCCGACGCAATTATTATAGGGTTTAATGTTAGACCATCTGGAAATGCTAGAAGTATCGCAGACAAAGAAGATGTTGATATTAGAAACTATTCAATTATTTATGATGCTATTAATGACTTGAAAGATGCTATGGAGGGTATGCTTTCCCCTGATTTAAAAGAGGAGGTTTCTGGAACTGCTGAGATCAGAGAGACATTCAAAATCTCAAAAATTGGAACAATAGCCGGCTGTATGATGACAGACGGAAAGGTCTACAGAAAATCAAACGTTAGATTAATCAGAGAAGGTATTGTTATAACTACTACAACACTAGCATCATTAAAAAGATTCCAAGATGATGTTAAAGAAGTCTCTAAAGGATATGATTGTGGAATTCAGTTGAAAAACTATAATGATATCAAGGTTGGAGATTCCCTTGAATTTTATACTGAACTGGAAGTTAAAAAGAAAATTAAGTCTTAGTATTTGGTTTTAGAATAAATGCAGATTTAAATACTTTTGACACTTCTCTTAAGCTTTTTTGGGCTTCAATTTTAGATTTATATTTTCCTAGATGAACTTTATAATTTGGTGTTTCAAAGAAAAAATAAATACTATCATTGGTATATTTTTCTTTAACAAAATTCATAATTGAATCAGCTTCTTTGTACGCTCCACTGTAAATCTGAATTGAAAAATAGTTTGACTTAAAGTACTCATTGTTAGCATTTTTTGATAATTCAATTAGTTTTAAAAACTTTGGATTATCATTAATTTTTTTGTTTAAATTTTGGCTAAAAACATTTAAAAAAATTAATATAAAAAAAAGACTAAAAAAAGATTTTTTATTAAAAAAACAATTATACATTACGTCGTACATTACGAGTTAACTTAAATTCAAAAATAAATAGAGAAAAATCAACTATTTTTCTTTCCTAATATAATAATTCTTTATTATATTTACTCTCTTTAAAAGAACGAGCAATTTTTGATTGTTGAAAACTAGAAAAAACAACCTTTTAAAAACTAAAAAAAACTTTCTTTTTTTGAAAAATGTTAGGAGCTATTTTGCGCTCTTATTTTCACTCTTATTTTTTTCCTTTTACTCTCATTCTCAGGATGTTGACATCTCAAAAGGAAAATCTTTATTTAATTCTAATTGTGCGGCTTGCCATAAATTAAATAAGAATTTAGTGGGGCCAAAGCTTGCAGGAGTTTCTGCAAAGTACGAAAAAGAGTGGCTTTATTCATGGATAAAAAATAGTTCAGCCATGATAAAATCTGGCGATGAACGTGCTGTAGCTATCTACGAAGAATGGAATAAAGTGGCAATGAATGCTTTTCCTCAGCTCTCTAATGAAGATATAGATAATATTCTGGCATACACTGACTATGTTCCTGAACCTGTTGTTACAGCCGTTGCTGACGCTGGTGCTGTTCAGCTTCAATCACAAAGTTCAATTTCTACTGATATCATACTTGCGGTTCTTATTGTTGTATTATTTGTTCTCATTTCTATGTTGTACTTAGTTAATAAGACATTAAGAGCAATAGCGCTTAATAATGGAATTGTAATTGAAAAGCAAGTTAAAAAACAAAGTAAACCAATTTGGATACTTTTTATTCAGAACCAATTTTTAGTATTTTGTTCAGTAGTATTCTTCTTGTTGTCGAGTGCATATTTTGCATATGGGTGGTTGATGCAAGTTGGAATTGATCAAGGATATATGCCAATTCAACCTATTCACTACTCTCATAAGATACACTCTGGGGATAACCAAATTGATTGTCAGTATTGTCACTCGTCTGCTCGTGTATCAAAACATTCGGGGATACCGTCTCTTAATGTTTGTATGAATTGTCACCAAAATATTGCTGAATATAATGGAGAAGAAGATTTAGAGAAGGGCTACACAAAAGAATTTTATACAAACGAGATAAAAAAACTTTATAAGGCTGTTGGATGGGATGAAGAAAGAAGAATTTACACTGGAGAAACAGAACCTGTTAAATGGGTTAGAATTCACAATTTACCTGATCATGTTTACTTTAATCATTCTCAGCATGTAAATGTAGCTGGAATTGAATGTCAAGAGTGTCATGGACCAGTTGAAGAGATGGAAATTGCTTACCAATATTCTCCTTTGACAATGGGATGGTGTATTAATTGTCATCGTGAATCTGATGTTAAAGTTAAAGACAATGATTATTACACAAAAATCCATGAAGAATTATCGAAAAAATATGGTGTTGAAAAATTAACTGTTGCACAGATGGGTGGTTTAGAGTGCGGTAAGTGTCACTATTAATATGAATAAGAATATTAAGAAATATTGGAAAAGTGAAATTGAGTTGACAGACAGCTCAAAAGTAGAAACATTGAGAAATAATGAATTTGTTGATAAACTACCTGTTGATGATATTCTTTCTGATAAAAATTCTCTTGAAAACTCAAATACAAATAGAAGAGATTTTCTAAAATATTTAGGTTTTAGTACATCAGCTGCTGTTTTAGCTAGCTGTGAAGGCCCTGTTCATAAATCAGTTCCATATGTAATTCAACCTGAAAGAATAAGACCTGGAATATCAAATTATTATGCAACCTCAATGTTCGATGGATATGATTGTGCTAATATTTTAGTAAAAACTAGGGAAGGTCGACCTATAAAAATTGAAAATAACAAACTTGCTAAATTTCATGGGTCAGCAAATGCTAGAGTTCATGCTTCAATATTATCCATGTATGATAGTGCAAGAATTCAAGGGCCAATTCATTTAGGAAAAGATATTCCTTGGGATGATTTTGATACTAAGATTATTGAAAAATTAGATTCATTAAGATTCTCAAATAAGCCTGTTGTTTTGATGACAAATACTATTGTAAGCCCAACAACATCTAAAATAATTTCATCTTTTACAGAAAAATATCCAAACGTCACTCATGTTGAATATGATTCAATTTCTGAAAGTTCTGTTTTAGATGCTCATGAGATGATGTATGGTGTTCGAGCAATACCTTATTATGAGTTTGATAAAGCTAAATATATTCTATCAATAGGTGCTGATTTTCTTGGAGATTGGTTAGGATCAAATTATGATGGTGATTATGCAAAAGGTAGAATTCCAGTTAAAATTGATGGCACAGCGTCGATGTCAAAGCATATTCAGATTGAATCCAATATGTCTGTGACAGGCGCAAATGCAGATACTAGAATTCCAATATCTTCATCATTACAAAAGCTTTTCCTTGCTCATTTATATAAAAAAGTATCTAATTTAAATATTCAACTACCAGAGCTGGATGATAAACTTTCATCAAATTTAAACCAGATTTATGAAGATCTAATATCATATGGTAGCTCATCTCTGGTTGTTTGTGGTATTGATGATATTCATGCACAAATATTAACTAATTCAATAAATGATCTAGTAAAAAGTAAATGCAAGAGTACTTCCAAAGTTTCACTAGTAAGACAAGGAAATAATAAGAAGGTA
This sequence comes from uncultured Bacteroidota bacterium, assembly GCA_902597545.1. GTDB lineage: Bacteria > Bacteroidota > Bacteroidia > Flavobacteriales > Flavobacteriaceae > Eutrophosalina. Next base: position 192,831 of record CACJYD010000001.1, read on the forward strand.
AAAGATTTGATAAATAAAATTTATAATCAAGAAATTTCTGGACTTATTATAAGTGGAGTTAATCCTGCATACTCACTACCAAACTCAAAACAATTTTCAGAATCATTAGATAAGTTGGATTTTTCTGTTAACATTTCTATGAAGATGGATGAAACTTCATCAAAATGTCAATATGTTGCTGCTAGCTCTCATTACTTAGAATCTTGGGCTGATTTTGAATTTGTTAATGGAGAATATAGTATTTGTCAACCGACCATAAAAACATTATTTGATACAAGGCAGTTTGAAGAATGTTTATTGAAATGGTCTAATAGCTCAGAATCAATTTATGACACGTTAAAAGAAAATTGGACAACTAATATTTTAAATTCTAGTGACTCATGGAACAAAGCAATTCATGATGGTGTATATTCTCTAAACAAAAAAGTTAATTTTAGTAATAACTCCATTGATGTCGTTAATTCTATAAATGCTTTAACGAAAAATAAGACTAAAAATTTTGAATTATTCTTGTACTCTAAAATTGGAATGGGTGATGGTCAACGAGCTAATAATCCTTGGCTTCAAGAATTTCCTGACCCAATTTCAAGAGTGTCATGGGATAATTACTTAACTGTGTCTAAAAAAGATGCGGAGTTGCTTGGGCTTAAAAATTACAACGAATCCAATGGTGCATTAAATAGTAATTATGCCAAAGTTATTCTGGAGGATGAAGAAATTAAGTTGCCCGTAATTATTCAACCTGGTCAAGCAATAGGAACAGTTGGAATTTCTTTTGGTTATGGTAGAACTCTTGGTGTTAAATCTGAAATGAAAACTGGTTCAAATGCCTTTTTACTCTATAAAGATTTTTCAAAATTACAGGATGTTCAAATTAAGCCACTTTATGAAATTCATGAGTTTGCTTGTGTACAGTTGCATAATACTTTGATGGGTAGAGGTGATATTGTAAGAGAGACTACTCTGGAAGTATTTAACACAAAAGACAAAAACTATTGGAATCCAATACCTGTTGTTTCTAAAGATCACATTGAAACACCTGTTAACAAACGCGAAGTTGACATCTGGGAAGAATTTGATAGATCTATTGGTCATCATTTTAATCTCTCAATTGATTTAAATGCTTGTACTGGCTGTGGGGCGTGCGTTATTGCATGTCATGCTGAAAATAATGTTCCAGTTGTTGGAAAAAGAGAAATTAGAAAATCAAGAGATATGCATTGGCTAAGAATTGACAGATATTATTCATCCGATGTATCATTTGAGGACGATAATAAAAACAAGGATAATATTAATGGTATCTCCGATTCTCTAACTGTTTTTGGTCAAATGGAAGATCCAAATGAAAATCCTCAAGTTGTCTTTCAGCCAGTTATGTGTCAACATTGTAATCATGCTCCATGCGAAACAGTATGTCCAGTTGCAGCTTCATCTCACGGAAGACAAGGTCAAAATCACATGGCTTATAATAGATGTGTAGGAACAAGATACTGTGCAAATAACTGCCCTTACAAGGTTAGAAGGTTTAATTGGTTTTTGTATAACAATAATGATGAGTTTGACTTTAACATGAATGATGATTTAGGTAAAATGGTTTTAAACCCAGATGTAGTTGTAAGGTCAAGAGGAGTTATGGAGAAGTGTTCATTCTGTATACAGTCAACACAAGCAGTTATTTTAAAAGCCAAAAATGAAGGAAGAGAGGTTGATAAAAATGAATTTAATGATGCATGTGCATGTTCTGCAGCATGTTCAACCGGAGCAATGAGTTTTGGAGACATAAATAATAAGGAAAGTGAAGTATACAAGAGAAAGAAAGATGAAAGGGTATATCACCTTCTTGAATATGTAGGAACAAAACCAAACGTATTTTACCATACGAAGGTTAGAAATATTGATAAAAGTATTTAATGGGATCTCACTACGAAGCACCAATTAGGAAACCGCTTGTAACAGGCAACAAGTCTTACCATCAAATTTCTGTTGATGTAGCAAGACCAATTGAGGGTGTTGCAAATAAAAAGTGGTGGATAGTATTTGGTATTTCCTTAATATTATTTATGTGGGGAATAGGTTGTATTATATATACAATTTCAACTGGTATTGGTGTTTGGGGATTAAATAAAACCGTCGGATGGGCTTGGGATATTACAAACTTTGTTTGGTGGATTGGTATAGGTCACGCTGGAACACTAATCTCAGCCGTGTTGTTATTATTTAGACAAAAATGGAGAATGGGAATAAATAGATCTGCAGAAGCTATGACAATTTTTTCTGTAATACAGGCAGGGCTATTCCCAGTTATTCACATGGGTAGGCCATGGCTAGCATATTGGATTGTACCGATTCCAAATCAATTTGGTTCATTGTGGGTTAACTTCAACTCTCCACTACTTTGGGATGTTTTTGCAATTTCAACTTATTTAACAATTTCATTAGTATTTTGGTGGACAGGTTTACTTCCAGACTTTGCTATGATTAGAGATCGGGCTATTAAGCCTTTTCAAAAAAAGATATATAGTTTAGTAAGCTTTGGATGGAGTGGTAGAGCAAAAGACTGGCAAAGATTTGAAGAAGTTTCTTTAGTTTTAGCAGGATTAGCTACCCCCCTTGTATTGTCTGTTCATACAATTGTATCATTTGATTTTGCAACATCTGTAATTCCAGGATGGCACACTACAATTTTTCCACCTTATTTTGTAGCTGGTGCAATTTTTTCCGGTTTTGCTATGGTACAAACACTTCTAATAGTGATGAGAAAAGTTTGTGATTTAGAAGACTATATTACTTTACAGCACATTGAATTAATGAATATCGTTATCATGATTACAGGTTCATTGGTTGGATGCGCTTATATTACCGAACTATTTATTGCATGGTACTCAGGTGTTGAGTATGAGCAATATGCATTTTTGAACAGAGCAACAGGTCCATATTGGTGGGCATATTGGGCGATGATGACCTGTAATGTTTTTTCACCACAATTTATGTGGATTAAAAAATTAAGAACTAGTATAGTTTTCTCATTTGTTATTTCAATTGTTGTGAATATTGGAATGTGGTTTGAAAGATTTGTAATTATTGTTACTTCACTCCACAGGGATTATCTTCCATCGTCATGGACTATGTTTTCTCCAACATTCGTAGATATAGGAATTTTTATTGGAACTATTGGATTTTTCTTTGTTCTATTTTTACTTTATGCCAGAACATTCCCTGTTATTGCTCAAGCGGAGGTAAAAACAATTTTGAAATCATCCGGAGATAATTATAAAAAGTTAAGAGATAAAAAGTAATGGCAAAATTTATACACGCTATATATGATGATGATGATAAGCTTTTGGACGCTGTAAAAGATCTAAAAGAAAATAAAGTCACAATCGAGGAAGTGTTCACACCATTTCCTGTCCATGGTTTGGATCATGTAATGGGCTTAGCTCCTACAAGAATTGCTATAGCCGCATTCTTATATGGTTGTGTTGGTTTTACTTTTGCACTTTTAATGATTAATTACATTATGATTGTTGATTGGCCTCAAAATATAGGAGGTAAACCTAGTTTTAGCTTTCAGGAAAATATGCCTGCTTTTGTACCAGTTATGTTTGAATTAACAGTTTTCTTCACTGGGCACTTAATGGTTATCACTTTTTATCTTAGAAGCAGATTATGGCCATTTAAAAAAGCTGAAAATCCAATACCAGAAACTACGGATGATAAATTTTTAATTCAGATACCTGTATACGGAAACGAAAGTAAAATTAAATCCATTTTGAAAAAAACAGATTTATTTAAAATGTCTATAATAGATGCAAAGAAAGAGAACAACGAAGAAATTGATAATGTACAGAATAATGCACAAGATCGAGATACAGAAATTACAATTGGCTTTGTGTTCCATTCAAGAAAGTACTCTGATGGTTCATCTAATTTAAGAATTCAATTTACAAAAGGAAGAGGTCAACAGTATGCTAAAAATTCAGGTTTAAGAATTTTTAGAAAGCATTGGATATCTAAAAAAAATGAAGTCAGTGATAAACATGTTGATTACATTAAAATAAATAAATCCCTAAATGTATTAAAGGCTAATATTGAGGAAGCAAAAAATAAATTTTCTAATGGATCACTTGATTTTGAAGATGTTTATAAAAGTATAATTAATTAATGAAGAAGTTGTTTAAACATACAGGCTATTTTTTATTACTATCCATGATGTTATCTTGTTTTGATCCTTCAAAACCTAATTATCAGTATTTTCCTAATATGTATGAATCAGTAGGATATGGAACGTATGACGAATCCGAAGCCTTTCCAAATGGAATTGAAGCTCAACTTCCTGTTGAAGAATCTATTCCACGAGGATGGCAACCATACGAATATGAGAACTCTACTGAGGGTTATGAATTAGCTAAAGTTGAGTTGAAGTCTCCATTTGAAAAAAATGATGAGAATCTTGCAAATGGAAAAAAAATGTATGAAATATATTGTTCTGTATGTCACGGATCAAAAGGTGATGGTAATGGTATTTTAATGGAAAGAGAAAAATTTCTTGGTATACCAAGTTATGCAGACAGAGATATTACAGAAGGTTCGATTTATCATGTATTGATGCATGGTATCAATTTAATGGGTTCTCATGCTGGTCAAGTCAATGATAAAGAAAGATGGCAAATATCTCAATATGTTTTAAAACTTAGAAATGATCTAATTAAGTGATGTATAAACTTTCAACAAATATTAAGATTTTCTCATTTTCACTAATAGTTTTAGGATTGCTAGGTATAGGATATGGTTTTTACTCAGCTCCAAAAACAATTGAGGATTCAAAACAAATGGTTGCAAATTATCATGATGATTCACATTCCAACTCAGACTCAAATTCATCTGAATATGACTCATCAGAATCATATGGATATAATACACATTCATCAGACTCGCATGTTATGTCTCATGATGAGCATGTGTATCATCAATTAGCAAATAGGCCTTGGGCAGCACTGTATGTAGCAGCATTTTTCTTTTTTATGATATCATTAGGTACACTTGCTTTTTATGCAATTCAAAGAGCCGCTCAAGCTGGTTGGTCACCTGTATTATTTAGAGTAATGGAGGGAATTACTGGTTATTTACTTCCTGGGGGACTATTCGTGCTTTTAATTTTAATCCTCTCAGTATTACATTTCAATCACCTGTTTATTTGGATGGATCCTGAAGTAGTTGAACATGACAAAATTATCAAAGCTAAAAGTGGTTATTTAGACCCTTACTTTTTCTTAATTAGAGGTTTTATTTACCTGGGAGGCTGGTCATTATATCGATATTTTTCTAGAAAATTTTCAATTGCTCAAGACAATTCAAATGATAATAAGAATCATATAAAGAACTTTAAAATTTCTGCAGGTTTTCTAGTCTTTTTCTTAGTTACTGAATCAATGATGTCTTGGGATTGGATTATGTCAATTGACCCTCATTGGTTTAGTACCTTATTTGGATGGTATGTGTTTGCAAGTATGGCAGTGTCAGCAGTTACAACAATTGCATTGATATCGATATATCTAAAGTCTAAAGGATACCTACCTAATGTAAATGATAATCATATTCATGATTTAGGAAAATTTATGTTTGGTTTTAGTGTATTTTGGACCTATTTGTGGTTTTCACAATTTATGCTGATTTGGTACGCAAACATTCCGGAGGAGGTTGTTTATTTTATTACAAGAATGGATGATTATACCATTCCTTTTTGGGGTATGGTTGTCATTAATTTTATTTTACCATTTTTAATTTTAGTTAGCAGTAATTTTAAGAGAGTTTATTGGATTATTACAATGGCTGGAATTATAATATTGGTTGGTCATTACATTGATGTTTATAACATGATTATGCCATCTGCAGTTGGGGATAAGTGGGGATTTGGAATACCTGAGCTAGCGTCTTTAATGTTTTTTGCAGGCTTATTCATATTCATTGTTTTTTCAACTCTAACAAAAGCTCCACTTGAAGCTAAAGGCGATCCATTTAATGAAGAAAGTAAAAAGTTTGTTTATCCATTTTAATATATAAGAATGACAATAATTTTTTCTATAATAACCGTAATTCTACTTTCAATTTCTGTTTGGCAAATAGCAAAGATTTTTGAGGTTTCCAATCTTGGAAAAAAGAGAGATGATTCACAAGTTGCTAATCACAAGGATAATGATTTGCATGGAAAGCTAATGTTTGCATTTTTAGTCTTCATTTATCTTGTAACTATTTTTTCTTTTGTTTCTTATACAAAAGTTTTATTGCCTGAAGCTGCGTCTGAACATGGATCTACTTATGATACCTTATTCTTTGTATCATTTGCATTAATAATGTTTGTACAAATAATAACTCAGGCATTATTACATTACTTTTCATATAAATACCGAGGTCTAAAAGATACTAAAGCTGAATTCATCACACATAATAATAAGCTTGAATTTATATGGACAATAATTCCTGCAATTGTTTTATTTGGATTGATTTTATACGGTATGACCACCTGGTCTCAAATTATGAATTTTGAGGAAGATGAAGATGCACTTGTTATTGAATTGTATGCCCAGCAGTGGAATTGGAAAGCAAGATATGCTGGGGCTGATAATGTCCTGGGAGATGCCAATGTAAGATTCTTAAATGATTATGATGGCTTAAATGCAGTTGGAATAGATTCATCTGATCCAAATGGTCTTGATGATATCGTTGTAACTCAAGAATTTCATTTACCTGTTGACAGGAAAGTTATTTTCAAATTTAGATCACAGGATGTTCTACATTCTGCATACATGCCACATTTTAGAGCACAGATGAATTGTGTGCCTGGTATGATTACTGAATTTTCATTTACACCTACTATCACAACAGCTGATATGAGAATGAATCCTGATGTAGTTGATAAAGTAAATAGAATTAATAAAATTAGATACGAAAATAGTCAAGAATTAATTGCAAAAGGTGAAGAATCATTAGAGCCATATCAATTTGATTACTTACTTTTGTGTGCTAAAATATGTGGAGCGTCACACTATAATATGCAAATGAAAATAATTGTTGAGTCTGAAAAAGACTTTAATAAATGGATCAATAATCAAAAAACTTTTTCTGAAATTATTCAATAAATAAATTAGTAAAATGTCAGTAGCAATAAATAATAATGTAGATAGTCACGAGGAGCACCATCATCACAAAGAAACTTTTATTTCTAAGTGGATCTTTAGCCAAGACCATAAAATGATTGCAAAGCAATACTTTGTAACTGGAGTAATTGTTATGGGTATTATAGGAGTTTTAATGTCCCTTTTATTCAGAATTCAGTTAGGATGGCCTGAAGAATCATTTCAGGTTTTTAAAATATTTTTGGGGGATAGATGGGCGCCAGATGGTGTTATGGACCCTAACATATATTTGGCACTTGTAACCATTCACGGTACCATAATGGTATTTTTTGTTTTGACTGCAGGGTTAAGTGGAACCTTTAGTAATCTTTTGATTCCTCTACAAATTGGAGCGAGAGATATGGCATCTGGATTTTTAAATATGATCGCTTATTGGTTGTTCTTTATCTCAAGTGTAATTATGGTGGCATCATTATTTGTTGAGGCTGGTCCAGCTGCTGCGGGGTGGACAATATATCCACCTTTAAGTGCACTACCTCAAACCCAACCAGGATCAGGTTTGGGAATGACTTTATGGCTTGTTTCAATGGCATTTTTTATTGCTTCATCACTTTTAGGTTCATTAAATTATATTGTTACAGTTCTGAATTTAAGAACTAAAGGGATGACCTTTTTTAGATTACCTTTAACTATCTGGGCATTTTTTATAACTGCAATTATTGGAGTTATCTCATTTCCAGTTTTATTATCTGCTGCTTTATTGCTGATTATGGATAGAAGTTTTGGAACTTCTTTTTTCTTATCTGATATTTTTGTTCAAGGTGAGGTTCTACATTATCAAGGTGGTTCTCCGGTTTTATTTGAACACTTATTTTGGTTTCTTGGTCACCCAGAGGTATATATAGTATTGTTACCAGCTTTAGGTATTACATCTGAAATTATAGCAACTCATTCTAGAAAGCCAATTTTCGGATATAGAGCAATGGTTGCCTCAATTCTTGCAATTGCATTTTTATCAACAATTGTGTGGGGTCACCATATGTTCATCACAGGAATGAATCCATTTTTAGGTTCAGTTTTTACATTTACAACATTACTTATTGCAATTCCATCTGCAGTAAAAGCCTTTAACTATATAGCTACACTTTGGAAGGGTAATCTACAACTTAACCCTGCCATGTTATTTTCTATTGGATTGGTATCAACATTCATAACTGGCGGCCTAACTGGTATTATTTTAGGAGACAGTGCTCTTGATATCAATGTTCATGATACTTATTTTGTTGTGGCTCACTTTCATTTAGTAATGGGTATTTCTGCATTATATGGACTCTTCGCTGGAGTGTACCATTGGTTTCCAAGATTATATGGAAGGATGATGAATAAATCACTTGGATATATTCACTTTTGGATTACAGCTATTGGTGCGTATGGTATATTTTTCCCTATGCATTTTGTTGGTATGGCAGGTCTTCCTAGAAGATATTATACTAATACTGCGTTTCCATATTTTGATGATTTAGCAGATATTAATGTATTAATTACAGTTTTTGCTTTAATTGCTGGGTTAGCTCAATTAGTATTTTTATTCAATTTCTTTTACAGTATGTATTATGGAAAAAAAGCTGAACAAAATCCGTGGAAATCCAATACATTAGAATGGACGGCACCTGTTGAACATATGCATGGTAACTGGCCTGGAAAAATTCCTCAAGTTTTTAGATGGGCATATGATTATAGTAAGCCAGGAAAAGAGAAAGATTTTGTTCCTCAGTCAGTCCCTATTGCAAAGGGTGAGAAGATTACAGAACATTAACTTTAACTAATTTCTACGATCAATTAGTTAAACTTTGTTTTAACTATATTTGATTATGAATGAAAATCTTGATCCATCTAAAGATAACTTCAGCAATGATGAATTAGAAATAGATAAGGCATTAAGACCTCTATCCTTCACAGATTTTAATGGTCAAGCTCAGGTTATTGAAAATCTGAAGATTTTCGTTCAAGCAGCCAATGAAAGATCAGAAGCTCTTGATCATACGCTTTTGCATGGCCCCCCAGGTTTAGGGAAAACTACACTAGCTCATATTCTTGCTGAGGAGCTGGGAGTATCATTAAAAGTTTCATCAGGTCCAGTTATTGATAAACCTGGTGATTTAGCAGGATTATTAACAAGTTTGGAAAGTAGAGATGTTTTATTCATTGATGAAATTCATAGGTTATCACCCGTCGTTGAAGAGTACTTGTATTCTGCAATGGAGGACTATAAAATCGATATAATGATTGAGTCTGGTCCCAATGCAAGATCTGTCCAAATTAATTTGAATGACTTTACGCTTATTGGAGCTACAACAAGATCTGGATTATTGACTGCTCCAATGAGAGCTAGATTTGGTATAAATAATAGATTAGAATACTATGATGTCAACGTATTATCATCAATTATTAATAGAAGTGCTGATATTTTAAATATTAAAATTAATTCTGACGCATCAAGTGAAATAGCTGGAAGAAGTAGAGGAACCCCTAGAATTTGTAATTCTTTACTCAGAAGAGTAAGAGATTTTGCACAAATTAAAGGAGATGGAAATATTGATTTAGAAATTACAAAGTATGCTCTAAAATCTTTAAATGTTGATAAATTTGGACTGGATGAAATGGATAATAAAATCCTTAGTACTTTAATAAAAAAATTTAATGGACAGCCTGTTGGTATAAATACATTATCAACTGCAGTTTCTGAAACTGCAGAAACAATCGAGGAAGTTTACGAGCCTTTTCTCATTCAAGAAGGATTTTTGATCAGAACACCTAGAGGACGGCAAGTAACTAAAAAAGCATATCAACATTTAGATGTTAACCCATTAAATAATCAAAAAGATTTATTTGATTAATTTAATAATGAAGCTCAAATCTTACTATACTGATTATATAAAAACTAAAGCAATTGATTTAGGATTTATTTCTTGTGGTATTTCAAAATCTGGGTTTCTTGATGATGAAGTTAAAAGATTTGAAAAATGGCTTAAAAATAATTATCATGGAAAAATGTCATATATGGAAAGGAATTTTGACAAAAGAATGGATACTACCAAATTAGTAGAAGGATCTAAAAGTGTCATATCTCTGCTTTATAATTATTATCCTACTGAACAAATTGATAACAATAAAAATTTTAAAATATCAAAATATGCATATGGTCGAGATTATCATTTTATAATTAAGGATAAACTTAAAATACTAATCGATGAAATAAGAAGTGAAGTTGGAAATATAAATGGTAGAGTTTTTGTTGATTCAGCACCAATTTTAGAAAAGGCTTGGGCAAAAAAAAGTGGACTTGGCTGGATAGGGAAAAATACAAACTTAATTAGCAAAAAATCAGGATCTTTTTTTTTTATTGCTGAAATTATAGTTGATTTAGAATTAAACTATGATAAACAAATTAAAGATTACTGCGGATCATGTACAGCATGTATTGATGCATGTCCAACGAATGCTTTGTATGAACCATATAAAATAGATGCATCTAAATGCATTTCATATTTTACAATTGAGTTAAAGGAAAACTTTCCTGAGCAACTAGATGAAGATTTTAAAAACTGGATTTTTGGATGTGATATTTGCCAGGATGTTTGTCCATGGAATAAATTTTCTAAGCCTAATGATGAACAACTTTTAAAAGTAAAAGATGAGATAAAGAATTTTAGCAAAAAAGATTGGATTGAACTAACTAATGAGGTATTTGATTTTGCTTTTAAGGATAGTCCAATAAATAGAACTAAGTACCAAGGATTAAAAAGAAATATTAAATATGCAAGCAAACAGTTTTAAAGAACTTCCAAAGATTGAGCTTCATTTACATTTGGATTGCAGTTTAAGTTTTGATGTTGTAAAGCAGATTGATTTTAATATTACTTTAAAAGATTATAAAAAATTATTTCAGGCAAGTCCAAATTGTAAATCATTAAAAGATTATATAAGTTGTGCTGATAGAGCTATAGAACTTATGCAGACGAAAGAAAACCTTGAATTAATTGTTGAAGATTTATTTAAACAACTAAAAAATGATAATGTTATTTACGCTGAAATAAGGTTTGCACCTCTTTTACATTGTAATAAGAATCTTACAGAATCTGAAGTTGTAAAAATAGTTTCTGATTCTTCATTATTATGTTCCAAGAAATATGAAATTGATTATGGATTAATTTTATGCACCCTAAGACATTATACAAAGGATCAAAGCATTAGAACAGCCAAATTAGTAAATGATTTTTCTGAAAATGGTATTGTAGGTTTTGATATTGCAGCTGATGAGGCTGGATATCCAATTGATAATCACATTGATGCATTTGATTATGTTAATCAAAATAAATTAAATATAACAGCTCATGCAGGAGAAGCCAAGGGGCCTGAGAGTATTTGGGAAACAATTGAGAAGCTTCATGCAACTAGAATAGGCCATGGAGTTAGGTGCACTGAGGATAATGGTCTAGTAGATTTTTTAGCTGAGAATAATTATCACTTAGAGATTTGTTTAACAAGTAATTTAAAAACCAAGACCTTCAATACTTACTCGGAACACACTTTAAATAAAATTTATGATTCATCAATTTCTTTAAGCTTGAATACTGATGGAAGAACAATATCAAATACTACACTTTCTAAAGAGTATTTAATAGCTTATAAAGAATTTAATTGGGATCTTAAAAAATTAAAGAAAACCAATTTAGAAGCAATTAAATTTTCTTTTTCATCAGAGGAAATTAAAGATAAACTTATCAAGATTATTAATAGTTCATATTAGCTTAGCCCCATAGTTCAACGGATAGAACAAAAGTTTCCTAAACTTTAGATCTAGGTTCGATTCCTAGTGGGGCTACAATTAATCCATAAATGCTTTTCTATTTGAATTAGTATGTCTGTCAAGAACTCTTTTTGACTCTTTTTTTACATCCTCATCTTTTCTCATGGCCCACAATAATTTAGATGCATTTAAATATGTTTTACTTATATCTACAACTCTTTCAGGGTAGTTGATGCCAATTTGAAAATTATACTCCTCTTTTTCAAATAAATTGATTTCCCATGGCATATGAACAAGTCTTTCAGGAAGATTTTTTAGTTCTGGTACCCATTTTTTTATGAATTCACCTTTTTTATCATGCTCTATTGAATTTTTAACAGGATTATATATTCTTATCATATTTATTCCAGTTTCTCCAGATTGCATTTGGAATTGAGGATAATGAATTCCTGGTTCAAAATCCAAGAATAGACTTGCTAAGTATTCAACCCCTTCTTGCCATGGTTGCCAAAGATGGTGAGTTAAAAATGATACCAATAGAGCTCTCATTCTGAAATTAACATATCCGGTAGATATTAAACATCGCATGCTTGCATCAACTAAAGGATAACCTGTTTTTCCCAATTTCCATGCTGAAATTAACTTATTATTTATTTTTTTATTGAGTTTGCCATATCCCTTATTCATGCTCCTAAATTCAATTTCTGATTCCATTTCAAATTTTTGGATAAAATGAGCTTGCCATCTTAATCTTGAGGTAAATGAATTTAAATGAAATTTGGATTTACCTTTTAATACTTCATTTTTAGCTAATTGCCAAACATATCTTGTTGAAAAATTTCCCCAAGCAAAGTATGGTGAAAGACGGGAACAACTTGTTCTAGATTGTTGAGGTTTACTAATATTCTTTTGATAGTTTTTATGCCTTTCATTGAGAAAGGTTTCAAGATATTTCAAACCTTCTGATGTACCTCCCTTTTGAAACTCAACATTTTTTTTTGGTTCAATTTTTTTTAATTTAATTAAGTCATCGCTTATGTTATAGAAGCTAGTAGTATCACATTTTAGATTAATTATTTTTCTTTTCATGTAATCATTCCAGTCTTTGATCCAATTATCTCTATTAGACCTTCCTCTGAAAACTCCATTCCTTATTTCTTCGTGCCATTCAATATCATTTTCTTTACAATAGTTGCTAACATCTTTATCTCTTTTATAAGTGATATTGATACCTGTTTCTTGGTGAGAAAAAATTTTATTGATTGTGTATCTATTAGAGATTTTCTTAAAAAATTTAATTGCATTAAGTTCAAAACAATGAATTTTTGTTTTATATTTTTTTAAGTTTTTATTGATATCTAGTATTGAGTCTTGTATAAAATTCCAATGCCTTTCACTATAGTGTAGATTATTGACTAATTCAGGTTCAAATAAGAAAATAAGTAGGGTAGGATGTTCATCATCACAAGACAGTTGGAGAGGAACATTATCAAAAATTCTTAAATCTCTTTTGAACCAATAAATATTAATTATTGGTTTAGACATTAATTAGTTAACTAAGATTTTGTAACAGTTAGATTGTTACCACTTAAAGATGATGAATAGCATTTTAAAACACCGCCAACTCCTGAGCTTGAACAATCAGTTTTGTAGCTATTACCATGCTGACCACATACAAATTCGCTTGATGATCCATTATATGACCATGCAGTGTGTGTACCCTGATGAGGACAAGAACCTGTAAATGCTCTGTATGAGCTAGAACTAATTTTTAGTAATAATATTTTTTCTTGGTATAAATTAAACCAACCATCACTATGCAGTTTGTTAAAGTTTGAATGGTTTAAATTAATTGTTACATTATTTCCGCTTTTAGTATATCCAAGATTACTACTTCCGCCGTTATTATTGCTTCCACCCCCACCTCCAGTAATATCTCCATCATCGCCACCGGACGAACATGCTTCAAGAACTGTAACACCCATAAATGCAAGAGCTACTGTTGGGCAAACGTTGTTTAAAAATTCTCTTCTTTTATTTTGGTTTTTTCTTTTCATTCCACGAGATTTACTAATAGTAAACAATTCTCATGCCAAATATCTTATTTTAATATTGTGAATATCTCTACAACTGATATAATAGTTTTTTCTGCATATTGTCTTTTAATATTATGTATTGGATTATATGTATCGCGTGAAAAGAAAGGAAAAGTTAAAAGTGCTGAAGATTATTTCCTTGCAGGGAAATCTTTGCCGTGGTGGGCTATTGGTGCTTCGTTAATTGCTGCTAATATTTCTGCTGAACAGTTTATTGGAATGTCAGGTTCTGGTTTTGCTCTAGGCTTAGCAATTGCATCTTATGAGTGGATGGCAGCAATTACATTGTTAATTGTTGGGAAATATTTTTTACCAATTTTCATTGATAAAGGTTTATATACCATTCCAGAATTTATTGAAAAAAGATTTAGTACTGAACTCAAAACAATTCTTGCTATTTTTTGGATTGCGCTTTTTGTTTTTGTTAATCTTACAACAGTTTTATATTTAGGAGGCCTTGCTTTGGATACAGTTATGGGCACAGGAGATGGATCTATTTTAATTAATTCAATTATTGGCTTAGCATTATTTGCTGCAGCATATTCCTTATGGGGTGGTCTTGCAGCCGTTGCTTGGACTGATGTTGTTCAAGTTATAGTTTTAATATTTGGTGGTTTGATGATGACATATTTTGCCTTAGTTAATCTAGCAGATGGAGGATCGGCAATTGATGGTTTAAAATATGTTTATGAAACAGTACCTGAAAGATTCTCTATGATTTTATCAAAAGGAGAAATAATAACTCCTAATGGCAACGATGCTTGGTTTGATTTACCTGGACTTGCAGTATTAATTGGAGGAATGTGGGTTGCAAATCTTTATTATTGGGGTTTTAATCAATATATAATTCAAAGGACATTAGCTGCTAAAAGTTTAGAGGAGGGCCAAAAAGGAATTGCTTTTGCTGCATTTTTAAAACTTTTAATCCCAATTTTTGTTGTTTTACCTGGAATTATTGTTTATGTTATGAATTTAGATGCATCAGGTTCTTTAGCTTTAGAATCTTTAGATCAAGGATTTATTGGTGCTAATGGATCAATTGTTAACGATAATGCTGCACCATGGCTAATAAAAGAAGTTATTCCTGTTGGATTAAAAGGATTAATTTTAGCTGCACTTGCTGCAGCAATTGTTTCCTCACTTGCATCAATGGTAAATTCAACTTCAACAATTTTTACTATGGACATATATAAATCAATAATTAATAAAAATGCAGATGACAAATCTTTAGTTACAGTTGGAAGAGTTGCAGGTCTTGTTGCATTAATTATTGCTATTTTGATTGCTCCTCAACTAAAAAGTTTAGGTCAAGTTTTTCAATATATACAAGAATATACTGGTGTTGTGAGTCCAGGTATTTTAGCAGTATTTCTTATGGGTCTTTTCTACAAAAAAGCTAGTAATAACGGTGCGATTTGGGGTGTTATATCATCTATTCCAATTGCCATGTATTTTAAAGTTGGTCCAAACGGTTGGTCAGATTTATCTTTATTTAATCACGATATTCCTTTTATGAATCAAATGTTAATTACCTGTTTAGCAACTATGTTTATAATTTTTGTAGTTAGTAAAATCGAAGGTAGTGTTGATGATCCAAAGGGTATTAATATCACAAAGAAACTTTTTAGCACTAGCCCAACCTTCAATATTTCAGCTTTTGCAATTTGTATCATTACAGCCTTTTTATATGCTTTTTTCTGGTAGTATTTTTTTCTTTATAATTATTTAAAATACCACAACATTTAAATTTTTCAAGGTGTTATAATTTTATTATACATTTGCATTTCAGTTTTTCTTTAAATATTATTTAAATTACTGATAAACAAATGTTTACAATTAGACTATTTTTCATAATTTTTATTTCTTCTGAACTTTTTTCACAGGAATTTTCACCTATACAATCATTTGAAATGGATGATTATAATGCAAGTGGTCAAAATTGGATGATTTCCCAATCTAATGATGGGGATATGTTTTTTGCTAATAATGATGGCCTTCTAGTTTACAATGGAAACAAATGGTATTCCTATAGTTCTTTAAATAATACAATTATTAGATCGGTTAATTTTATAAAGGATAAAGTGTACACAGGTGAAAATACTGATTTTGGTTTTTGGTTGAGGCAGAAAAATGGTTCATACGTTTACACTTCAATACCTAATAAATATAACTTTCCTCTACTTGAAGACGAAGAATTTTGGAATATTCTTGAGTTCAGAAATTGGATTGTCTTTCAATCATTAAATAGGTTTATTTTTTTTGATCCTGTAACTGAAGAAATAAGTAGCATTATTCCAAATGGAGGTATTTTTAAGTCTTTTGTTATAGATAATGATCTGTTCTTTTCAACAGTTGGTCAAGGAATTTTTAAAATTGATGGTGGCAATTATGTTCCTTTTAACACCAATGGTATTTTTGCTCAGAACAATATTAATAACTTATTTAAATTAGGCGATAGTTTATTAGCACTAACCCAGTACTCTGGATTTTATAAGATATTGCCTCAAAATAAAGTCTTGAAATGGTATTCTTATTTAAATGATTTAGATCAATTAAATGTATATTCTTCAATTATTAATAGTGATCGCTCATTTTCCATAGGAACAGTAAAAAGAGGTCTAATAAAACTTAATGAAAATGGTAATTTGATTGAAACCCTGAATAAAAAAAATTCTATTATCAATAATACTATTTTATCAGTTTATGAGGATAATAATAATAACTTGTGGCTAGGTTTAGATAATGGTATTTCAGTTGTAAATTATGACTCACCATTTAAAATTTTTGAGGATTATGAAGGAGTTTTGGGAACTGTATATGCATTTAAAGAGTACAAAAATTTTACTTATGTAGGTACAAATCAAGGCCTGTATTTTAAAAAAACATCATCAAAAAATGATTTCACCTTGGTTGAGGGTATGACTGGTCAAGTCTGGTCTCTTGAACTAATTAATAATGAGCTTTTTTGTGGACATGATAATGGTACATTTATAGTTAATAATGAAATAGCATTAAAGGTTCCTGGTACGGAAGGTTCTTGGACTTTACGAAAGGGTAAAAGTAACGACATAGTGTTCGAGGGGAATTACTATGGTATTAATGTCTTAAAGAAAGAATCTGGTGTATGGAAGATTAGAAATTCACTTTCAGGATTTGACCTTTCCTCTAGATTTTTTGAATTAACAGATGATAATAAAATTATTGTTGTTCATGGTTATAAGGGTGTTTATATGCTGGAATTGGCACCATACTTTGAAAATTTAAAATCAGTAAAATTAGATACATTATCTATAGCAGGAAATCCAAGTTTAGCTAATTTCAATGACAAGATATATTATAAGAATAAAAATGGCATGTATTTTTTTGATGAAGAAGATGATACTTTCATCCTGGATACATTATTAAGTAAAGCAGCAAATCCTACAGGCTTAATTAGAACTGATTCTGATAAACTTTGGATTTTTTCAGAGGATGAGGTTTTTTACGCATATAATGATGACGTTAGTAATGCAGTTAACTTAGATTCAGTTTTGATTCCAAATAAGTTAAAAAGAACAGTCTTTGAAAACGTTTCATCAAATCAAGATGAGATAAATATTTTGGGTACGAACAGTGGTTATATTACATTAGATTTAAAAAATTACAAGCTTTCAAATAATAATTTTTCTATTGACAATATCGAAGTTAATTCAATTGATTCAGAACCTAAATTAATAGATTTAGACAGTAATTTTATTCTAGATTACGAAACCAACAATATATCTTTTAATTACAGTGTAAAAAATTATCAAGTTTTTGAGAAAAATGAATTTCAATATAGATTAATTGGTTATAATGATAATTGGAGTAATTGGACTGAACAATCAGCAATTTCTTATAGTAACCTAATGTATGGTAGATATATATTTGAATTAAAAACCAAAAATGGAGGTTTGATAAACCCGGAAATAAAATCAATATCATTTCAGGTTGCTAGACCATGGTATTTATCAAACTTTATGTTTATAAATTACAGCTTATTTGTGGGATTAATATTGTTTTTCACCAATAGATATACTAGAAGATATTATGTGTGGAAAGAAAAAAGGTTAGAAAAAATAAATAAACGTAAACTTGAGATCAAAGAGATTGAAAGAAAGAAAAATATTGCAAACCTTGAAAATGAAAAACTTCAGCAAGACATAGAAAATAAGAATCGTGAATTAGCTGTATCAACAATGAGTATGATTAAAAAAAATCAGTTCTTAAATAAAATTAAAAATGACTTAAGAAAAATTGATAGTGATCAGTTGGTGAATAAAGTAATAAAAACGATTGATAAAAATTTAAATAATGAAGATGATTGGAAATTTTTTCAAGAAGCTTTTAATAATGCAGACAGCGAATTTTTAAAAAAGATAAAATCTGTTCATAGTGAATTAACAAAAAATGATCTGAAATTATGCGCATACTTAAGGCTAAATCTTTCCTCTAAAGATATAGCACCTTTACTAAATATTTCGCTTAGAAGTGTTGAAATTAAAAGATATAGACTTAGAAAAAAAATGAAACTGTCTCATAATGAGGGGCTTACTGAATATATATTATC
>CACJYD010000002.1 GCA_902597545.1 uncultured Bacteroidota bacterium
TTCAAAAATAATAAGTGATATTTTTCAGGTTGATTTATACAAGAACAACAGACTACAATATGCCTTTTTAACTGACGATGAGTTTCTTGTCTTAGATATTAATGGAAAACTTGTTAAAAAAATAAGTCAAAAAAAATCTTCATCTGAAAAGTTTTTGTCAGTTTTTGATTATGATAATAACAGAAATTACAGATTTGTAATTCAGGAGGGGAAATCATTAAAAATGTTAGATTCTAAACTTAATACAGTTAAAGGATTTAAGCGAAATAAATTAAATTCAGACATAAAATTTCCAATAAAACATCTCAGAATATTAAACAAAGATTATTTATTGCTGGTTACTAAGAATAATAAGCCTTTAATATTAGATCGAAGAGGAAATATTCGTATTAAATTACCAGAAAATTTTACAACTAGTACAAATCATTTTTATGAAAATGATGGAGGAATAATTACAATAAATGATTTGAATCAACTTGTAAGAATTGAACTAAGTGGAAAGATTTCTTCAAAACAACTACCTGACCAAAAGAATATCATTCATTCAAATAAAAATAATTTAATCGTTCTTTCTAATGGAAATATTAAAATTAATAATATTGATTATAAAATTCCCTTTGGAGACTTTGATGATTTAAATATTAAAGGCTCAAAAAATAATACTTATTTTCATTTTAGAGATGTTAATGAAAAAAAATCCTACTTATACAATAGTAATGGAATGGTTTCAGGCTTTCCAATTTATTCAACATCAACTTTTGAGTTTAGTTTTGATAAAAATCAAGATTATATAACATTTAAAGGAGACGATGATGAACTTTTACTTTACAGCCTTAACTAAATTTTTTTAAAAAATTTTCTGTCAAGACTTTACGAACTAAATCAAGTTCCATAGTTTTATTTAGTTCATTTGAAATAGAAGTAACCCCTTTTTCACTTATTCCGCATGGAACAATACCGTTGAAGTAAGATAAATTTGTATTTACATTTAATGCTAGTCCATGCATTGTAACCCATCTACTTACTTTAATTCCCATAGCACATATTTTCCTCTCTTCAGGCGTGCCAACGTCTAACCAAACACCTGTTTCTTTTGAATTTCCGGACGCGGAAATATTAAAATAATCCAAAGTATTTATAACAACATCTTCTAAATCTCTCAAATATTTATGAATATCTCTATAAAAATTCTCTAAGTCTATAATAGGGTAACACACCAATTGACCTGGCCCATGGTACGTTATATCACCTCCCCTATTGGTTTTATGGTATTTTATGCCCATTTCTTCAAGTCTTTTTTTATCAAATATTAGGTTTTTTTCATCACCACTATTTCCAAGAGTATACACATGATCATGCTCAACGAATAAAAGAAAATTAGGGGTGGTTATATTGAGATTATTTCTTCTGTTGTATAATTTGGTTTCAATAATTTGATTTTGATAATCTTTTTGAATATCAAATGTTTTTTTAAAGTCAAGTAAACCCAAATTTTTAACTATAATTTTTTTATGCTTATTCAACAAACTTAGATTTTATGCAAAATTAAAAAACATAAGCATTAAATAACTCTTATATTCTTATATTTGATAAATGTCAAATCTTTCTGAGCAAGAATTAATTAGACGAGAAAAGCTAAATAAAATCAGAGAGCTTGGAATCAATCCTTATCCTGCTGAATTATTCCAGGTTACTACAAACTCATCTAATATTAAATTAAATTTCAAAGAAGGTGAGAAAGTGATTGTAGCTGGAAGATTAATGTCTAGAAGAATTCAAGGTAATGCGAGTTTTGCAGAGCTTCAAGATAGTAGTGGAAGAATTCAAGTATATTTTAACAGAGATGAAATTTGTGTTGGAGATGATAAAACGAAATATAATGAACTCTATAAAAAACTATTAGATATTGGTGACATAATTGGGATTGAAGGTGAATTATTTAAAACTAAAGTTGGAGAAATGACAATTTTGGTTAAAGATTTTAAATTGTTGTCTAAATCCTTAAAACCCCTGCCCCTTCCAAAAACTGATAGTGATGGTAATACATATGATGAATTTAGCTCACCAGAGCTAAGGTATAGGCAGCGATATGTAGATCTAATTGTTAATAGCCATGTTAAAGAAACATTTTTAAAAAGGTCTAAAATTATTTCGTCAATTAGATCCTCACTTGAGAATGAAGGTTTTGTTGAAGTTGAAACACCAATTTTACAACCAATACCTGGTGGTGCTGCAGCTAAACCATTTATAACTCATCATAATTCACTGAACATTCCCCTATACATGAGAATTGCAAATGAATTGTATTTAAAAAGACTAATTGTGGGAGGGTTTGATGGTGTATTTGAATTTGCTAAAGATTTTAGAAACGAAGGAATGGATAGATCACATAATCCAGAGTTTACAAACTTAGAGTTTTATGTAGCATACAAAGACTACAACTGGATGATGAGTTTTACAGAAAAATTACTTGAAAAAGTTGCAATTGATGCACACGGATCCTCTAATGTTAAATTTGAAAATAAAGAAATTAATTTTAAAGGACCATTTAAGAAAATTGGGATAATTGATGCAATAAAAAATGAAACAGGAATTGACGCTATGAGCTTAAATGAAAAAGAATTAGCTGATGCTGCAAAAAAAATTGGAGTTGAAATTGATGAAACAATGGGTAAGGGTAAAATAATTGATGAAATTTTTGGTGAAAAATGTGAACCAAATTTCATTCAGCCTACTTTTATAATTGACTATCCCAAAGAAATGAGCCCTCTGACTAAGGAACACAGGGAAAATCCTCTATTAACTGAAAGGTTTGAATTATTGATTAATGGAAGTGAAATAGCTAATGCATACTCTGAACTTAATGATCCTATCGATCAACTTGAAAGATTTGAAGATCAATTAAAACTATCTGAAAAAGGAGATGAAGAAGCAATGTTTATCGATCACGATTTTGTAAGATCTCTTGAATATGGAATGCCACCAACATCTGGAATAGGTATTGGTATAGATAGATTGGTTATGTTGCTAACTAATCATCGCTCAATACAAGAAGTTATTTTCTTCCCACAGATGAAACCTGAAAATAATGCATTAGATGATTTAAATATTGATGAAAAATCTATATATAATCAGGTCAAAAATCTTGAAAAAGTTGAACTCAAATCTATAAAAGAGAGCTCTGGACTTAGCAATAAAAAATGGGATAAAAGCATTAAGAATCTCACTAAAAAAAACCTGGTTAAAGTTTCAAAAACAAATGATGAGCTATTTGTTGAAATAGTTTGATCATTTTTTGTAATTTAATTGAATAACTAACTCTTATAAATAATTATGAAAACATACTACCGTACGAAATATCTATTTGTTTTTTTTACATTAATTCTTTTTAGCTCTTCATTATTTTCACAAAAAAAACCTGAGAAGTCCGATAAGGATAAAAAAGAAAAAACATACTCTGATATCATAACAGATAAAGCCGTAACCGATCAAGGTTTGTTTGATGTGCATAAGGTAGATGAAAAATACTACTATGAAATCAACGATAGCTTACTTGATAGGGACATGTTAATGGTAACTAGAATTGCAAAAATGGCTAAAGAAATTCCATTGGGTGCACACAAGTTAAGTGAACAAGTTTTAAGTTGGCAAAAATTTGATAACAACCTACTACTTAAAGAACTTTCATTTTCAAATTATGCATCGGATTCTCTTCCGATTAAAGAGGCAGTTTCAAACTCTAATTTCGAGCCAATTATTGCCAGCTTTAAGATTGAAGTTGAGAATAAGGATAAAAATTCTTATGTAATTGATGTTACTAGTTTATATAAAAATGATGTAAAATCATTTGGTTATCCACAATCTAGTAGAAAAAGAAATAACATAACAAGTTTAGACACCAAATTATCTTTTATTGAGTCAATCAGAAGTTTTCCATTAAATATTGAGGCAAAACATATTAAAACTTATAAGTCTTCAAATGCAAAGAATGGTCAAATTTCAATGTTATTAAATAACTCAATGATATTGCTTCCAAAGGAACCAATGAAAAGAAGATATTTTGATGAAAGAGTTGGATGGTTTACAACAAGTCAAACAGACTACGGAATTGATAATCAAGAAGCAGAAACTGTAACATATCTTGATAGATGGAGATTAGAGGTTAAAGATGAGGATATTGAAAAGTTTAAAAATGGTGAGTTAGTTGAGCCAAAGAAACCAATTGTTTATTACATTGATAGAGCGACACCAATGAAATGGAGAAAGTACTTGAAACAAGGAATTGAAGATTGGAATGCTGCCTTTGAAGAAGCTGGTTTTAAAAATGCTGTTATTTGTAAAGATCCTCCTAGCAAAGAAGAGGATCCAGATTGGAGTCCAGAGGATGTTAGGTATTCTACAGTCAGATACCTTGCTTCTTCAACTCTAAATGCTAATGGTCCACATGTTAGTGATCCAAGATCTGGAGAAATTATAGAATCTGATATTAACTGGTATCATAATGTGATGAAATTATTAAGAAATTGGTATTTTGTTCAAGCATCAGCTGTTGATCCTGAAGCAAGAGGTGTTGAATTTAGAAATGAAGTAATGGGTGAATTGATAAGATTTGTATCATCTCACGAATTTGGACACACAATTGGACTTCCACACAATATGGGCAGTAGTAGTGCCTATCCAGTAGATTCACTCAGATCAGCAACATTCACAAAAAAATATGGGACATCCCCTTCAATAATGGATTATGCTAGATTTAATTATGTTGCTCAACCTGAAGATAAAGGAGTAGCTTTAATGCCTTCGGATTGGGAAACACCAAATGTAGGAATCTATGATAGATACTCAGTGATGTGGGGCTACAAACCAATTCTTGGAGTTTCTGAGGAGGAGGAAAAAGAAATATTAAGAAGTTGGATTAGAGAGAAAGAAGATGATTTAACATATAGATTTGGACCAAGTGGAAGTATTGATCCAAGTTCACAAACTGAGGACCTAGGTGACGATGCTATAAAAGCTAGTGAATATGGTATAAAAAATTTAAAAAGAATTTTACCCAAGCTAATGGAATGGACAACGGAGGATGGTGAAACGTATGATGAAATGGAATATATATATGGTCAAATACTTGGGCAATTTAGAAGGTACATGGGACATGTAGCAACAAATATTGGTGGTGTTTATCAATTTTATAAAACTGCTGACCAGGACGGTGCAGTTTACACTCATGTAGATAAAAATCATCAAAAAGCATGTGTAAACTTTTTAAATAAGCATCTATTTGAAACACCTTATTGGATGATTGATAAGAATATTTTAAATAAAATTGAGTATGCTGGTACAACTAATAGAATTAGAGGTGTACAATCTAGTTACCTAAACAGAGTTCTTGATTTTGGAAGAATGGCTAGGATGATTGAAAATGAAGCATTGAATGGAAATAATGCGTATTCACTCAATGAAATGATGATTGATTTGAAAGATGGTATTTGGTCAGAATTAAAAAATACTAAATCAATTGATGTATACAGAAGAAATTTACAAAAAACCTTTATATCTAGGCTAGGCTATATTATGAAAAATGAACAACCACCTGCAAGACCTGGTTGGGGTTCTTACATTACATCTGTAAAGGTTGATGTTTCTGATATCAGGTCAATAACAATGGGCACTTTAATGGACTTGAAGAAAGATTTAAATAAGGCAGTCAAAAGATATTCTGACAAGGTTTTAAAAAGTCACATAAATTATTGTATTGCCATGATTGATGAAGCAATGAAGACAGGCTAAATTTTTAACCTTTGACCAACATTAAGTTGGTCATTTTTTAGTTTATTTTTTTTCTTTATCTCGTCAATTGAGATATTATGTTTTTTTGATATCGAAAATAAGGTGTCTCCTTTTTTTACAAGATAATTTGAGTCATCTTTACTTTTTTGCTTATTTGTTTTTTTCGAATTTGTAATTTGTTTTTTTGAGCCATCGAATTTCCAAAGTTTATATTTTTCTATAACTGAAATTAATTTTTCTGGATACCTAGGATCTGTAGCATAACCAGCTTTTTTTAAACCATTCGCCCATTTCACATAATCCTTATTCGGAAGTCTAAACAAAAAAGAATATCTGCCCCTAGTTGTCAAAAACTCTGAATGATCTTTATAACTTTCTACAGGGTTTTTATATTTTCTAAAACATTCATCTTTTTCATCATCATCATGGTAAACTTTTTTACCTCTCCATTCTTGATGGCATTTTATACCAAAATGATTATTAGATTTCAATGCTAAATTGCTGCCGCCAGCGCCTGATTCAACAAGACCTTGTGCCAATATAATACTTGCAGGTATTTTATTTTTTTTCATTTGATCAACAGCTATTTTTGAGTAGGTTCTAATGTACCATTTGTAACGTTCTTCACTGCTCATATTTCGAATAAATCTTTCGTATTGACTACTTGTATTGTCCTTTTTTTTGACTATGGATTTCTTAACGTTTTTGGCGGCTTTAAAAGGAAATTTAATAATACTACAACTAGTACTAAATGATAAAATGAATAATGAGATTATAATCTTATTTATTGAAACAAGTTTCATTTTAATACACTAAAATTATCAATTCCTGTTAAATAAATTGAAGTTTAGGCACAGTTATTGTATTTTTACTGATATGAGAAGTTTAATATTTCTAGCAATTTTTTCAATTTTTTTTATTTCCTGTTCGTCTGTTAAAGTCTTAACGGATTTTGACTCTTCAGTAAACTTTTCAAAGTATAAATCATTTGCGTTTTCAAAAGATCAAATTAAAAAAATTGAAATATCAGATTTAGATAAAAAAAGGATATTAAGCTCAATTGAAAAACAAATGCAGATGAAAGGTTATACCATTTCCAATAACCCTGATTTGATCATAAATGTTAATACAAAATCAAGAGAGGATGTTTACATTAATAGATACAATGATTATCCATACTATGGATGGTATCCATATGGAATGTCTACCACTTATAAACCAAGCACAAGAATTATCGGGTTGTTGTACATAGATGTAATTGATGCTAAAACAGGTTCATTATTATGGCAAGGAAATGGATCTGGAACATTAAGCTCTAATCGTGCAACTAGAGATGAACTTATTAATAATTTTGTGAGTAAGTTACTGGAATCTTATCCTGCATTAGTCTTACAGTAAATTTTTTGTAACTGTTTTTATTATAGTTTCAATTTTATCATTTTTTGGCCCAGAACCACTAGCATAGTACCTTTGGCCTCCACCTGCACCACCAATCTCCTCGCAAATTTTATTTATTATATGAGATGCATCAATTTTAGAATTTTCAGGTAATGATTTTGAAACATTACAGATGAAATTAAATTTATTTGCATCTACATTATAAAATATTATTACTGAATTTGAAACCTTACCTATCAAGTTAAAAGATAATGATCTCATCAAGTCATTCTCCGTATCTAATTTCTGTATTAAAAAATTATAATCATTTTCTTTGAAAAATTTACTTGAATAAAAATCAGAATAGAATTGAATTAGTTTTTGTTGACTCTTTTTTAACCCTTTCATTAACGATGAGTTTTCACTTTTTAAATTTTTAACAGAGTCAATAGTATCTTTATTTGAAGATAAAATTGATTTTAGTTCATTGATTTCACTATTTCTCTGACTCAAGTAATTAATAGACTTTTTTCCAGAGATAGCTTCTATTCTTCTAATTCCTGATGCAATTGAACTTTCAGAAATTATCAAAAAATTTCTAATATTCAGAGTGTTTTTTACATGAGTTCCCCCACATAATTCGTATGATTCTCCAAATTTAATTGTTCTAACTTTCTTTCCATATTTTTCTCCAAATAAACCAATTGCTCCATTGCTAATTGCAGTATCGTAATCCTCATCTCTTTTTTCAATTAAGTCAATTGAATCATCAATTTTATCATTAACAAAATTTTGAATTTCTTTTAATTGTTGTTCTTCAATTTTCTTGAAATGAGAAAAATCAAATCGCAAATTTTCTGATGTTACTGATGAACCTTTCTGTTCAACATGATCTCCCAAAACATTTCTAAGAGCTTGATGTAAAAGATGTGTTGAAGTATGATTTGAAGAAGAATCATTACGATTCAAAGAATTAACAACTGCAGTAACATTTTTTTTAAAATCTATGTCTGATAAATCTGTATAATGAATAATCTTACCATTTTCTTTTTTAGTATCATAAACAATAATTTCAAATTTATTTTCAAAAATTAATTTTCCTTTATCACCAGCTTGTCCTCCTCCTTCAGGATAAAATGGAGTTTCATTCAAAATAATTTGACAAACTTGTTTACCATTCACACTAATATTTCTGTATTGATTTACCTTAGTATCGCAGCTTAATTTATCATAGCCACAAAAATCATCTCCTTGTTGTTCATTCAAAATAATCCAATCTGATGCAATTGTCTTAGTGGATTGTTTGGACCTTTCTCTCTGCTTACTTAATTCTGTTTGATATTCTTCATTGTTGAATGTCATCTTCCTTTCTTTCAAAATCAAGGATGTTAAATCTGATGGAAAACCATAAGTATCAAATAACTCAAAAACTTCTTTACCTGAAATTGATTTTGAATTAGATTTTTTTATCATATTTTCTAATCTATCGATTCCCGATGCTAAGGTTCTTAAAAAAGATTTTTCTTCCTCATGAATAATAGACTCAATTAGTTTTTTTTGATTGAAAATCTCATCAAAATGTCCTTTAAATTGTTTTGATAATATTTCTACGAGATTATAAATAAATGGGGTTGATTGATTTAAAAATGTATATCCATACCTAATTGCTCTTCTTAGAATTCTTCTTATAACATACGATGAACCGTTGTTTCCAGGAATTTGACCATCAGCAATACAAAAAGAGACAGCCCTAACATGATCAGCAATTACTCTAAATGCAACATCAGATTCAGTGGCATTTCCATACTTAATGCCAGTAATTTTAGAAATCTCATTGATAAGCGGAGTAAAGATATCTGTATCGTAATTTGATTTTTTATTTTGGACAATTCTTGCTAATCTTTCAAAACCCATGCCTGTATCAATATGTTTTTCTGGTAGTTCTTCTAGGCTGCCATCAGCTTTTCTATTGTATTGAATAAATACCAAATTCCATAGTTCAATTACCTCAGGATGATCTTGATTTACAAGTTGTTTTCCTGGTATCTTATTTTTATCGCTTGAAGATCTTAAATCAATATGAATTTCTGAGCAAGGTCCACAAGGTCCAGTGTCGCCCATTTCCCAAAAATTATCTTTTTTATTACCTAAAATAATTTTGTCTTTATCTATAATTTCGGACCAAAAATTAAAAGCCTCATTATCCTTTTCAAGATTTTCATCTTTATTTCCCTCAAAAATTGTTACATATAAGTCCTCTTTTTTAAGCTTATAGACCTTTGTAAGAATTTCATAACTCCAACCTATTATTTCCTTTTTGAAATAATCTCCAAAACTCCAATTCCCTAACATTTCAAACATGGTGTGATGATAATGATCAGTACCTACTTCCTCCAAATCATTATGTTTTCCTGAGACTCTTAAACACTTTTGGGAATTAACAACTCTTTTTAACTTACTTGGGTCATTCCCTAAAAAAATATTTTTAAATTGATTCATTCCAGCATTTGTAAACATAAGTGATGGATCATTTTTAGAAACAATTGAAGATGAGGGTACATAAGTATGCGTTTTTTCTTCAAAAAAATCAATAAAATTGGACCTTATTAAATTAGAGTTCATTAGAATTTTTCTTACAAATAGAATCTTTATATTTACAAAGTAAAAAATAAATAGTGACAAGTTAAACAAAAGTCATTTTTTTATGAGTAAATCAAAGTTTTATTATGATAAAAAATCTCTTTCATATAAAGAGATCAAACTTTCAACAAAGGATCGTTTATTGAATTTTTTATCATTTGTATTAGCATCATTTTTCTTTGGAACTATATGCTTATTGGTTTTGATAAGTACTCCATTGATTAATACTCCTACTGAACTAAGTCAAGCAAGAGAATTAAATAATTTTGAACTTCAATTTGATATATTAAATAAAAAACTTGCTCAGTTAGAAAATGTTCTTGAAAATATTGAAGAAAGAGATAATAATATTTACAGAGTTTTATTTGAGGCTAACCCCATTGATGAAGATATAAGAAAAGCTGGCTTTGGTGGAGTTAATAGATATGCTAGTTTGGAGGGATATGAAAACTCTGAACTCGTTGTTGAAACTACTAAGAAAATTGACATACTAACTAAACAACTTGTAATTCAATCAAAATCTTTAGATGATATTGAAAAATTAGTAAAAGATAAACAAAAAATGCTCGCAGCGATACCATCAATCCAACCTGTTAAAAATAATGATTTAACTAGAATTGCCTCTGGATATGGAATGCGAACTGATCCATTTGATAAATCTAGAAAGATGCATGGTGGTATCGATTTTGCAGCCCCTAGAAATACACCTGTATATGCTGCTAGTAATGGAAAAATTGTAAGGGCAGACAACAGATCAATAGGATATGGCAAACACATAAGGATTGATCACGGTTATGGGTTTGTTACATTATATGCTCATCTTAACTCTTATAATGTAAAAAGAGGACAAAATGTTAAAAAAGGTGATATTATAGGATTTGTTGGTAATACTGGTAGATCTAAGGGATTACATCTACACTACGAAGTAATAAAAGATGGTAAAAAGGTTAATCCAGTTAATTATTTCTATGGAAATTTGACTCCTGAAGAGTTTGATGAGGTTCTTAGAATCTCTGTTGAAGAAAATCAATCTCTAGACTAAAATGGAACTCAATCTTCCTGAAAAATTATATTACAACATTGGTGAAATTTCAAAAGCATTTAATATAAAGCCATCTCTTTTGCGATTTTGGGAAAAGGAATTTGATATTCTAACCCCAAAAAAAAATATAAGTGGAACTAGAAAATATAGCTCTGTTGATCTCAAGAATATCAAATTAATATATGATCTAGTTAAGGTTAAAGGCTACACACTTGAAGGTGCCAAGAATAAACTAAAATCAAGTAAAGAAATTTTTGAGGTTGTAAAAAAGCTTGAAAAGATAAAATCCAAGTTAATTAATATTGAAAAAGAGCTTTAACTATTTTTTTCGACTGTAAATATTAATTGGTGAACCTGTAAAATTATATAATTCTCTAATCTTATTTTCCAAAAATCTTTTGTAAGGTTCTTTCATATATTTTGGCAAACTGGATGTAAAAACAAACTGAGGATAATGTGAAGGTATTTGACTACAGTATTTGATTTTTACAAACTTTCCTTTGTTTGATGGTGGTGGATTTCTTTCAATTATGGGAAGAAGGTCATTATTTAATTGACTTGTTTTAATTTTTCTAGATCTATTTTCATATGTCTCAATAGCATAGTTCAATGATTTTAAAACTCTTTGCTTTTTAAGGCAAGAAATGAAGATAATATGAACATCAACAAAAGGTTTAATTTCATCTCGAATCTTTTGTTCAAATTTGTTCGTAGATTGCTCTTTTTTATTTACCAGATCCCATTTATTAACTAGAATTACAATCCCTTTATTTCTTCTATGAGCAAGCCAAAAAATATTTTTTATTTGAGTATCAAAACTTCTAGTCGCATCCATAATCAATAAACAAACATCACAATTTTCAATTGCTTTAATTGACCTTACAACTGAGTAAAATTCTAAATTGTCATTAATTTTAGATTTCTTTCTAATACCAGCGGTATCAATAAGTTTAAAATTTAATCCAAACTTGTTGTAATAAGTATCAATACTATCTCTTGTTGTACCTGGTTCATTTTTCACAATGTTTCTTTCTTGTCCGATTATTGTGTTAATGAATGATGATTTACCTGCATTGGGTCGGCCAACCACAGCAAATGATGGGATGTCATCAACTTTGTCTATGTTTTCTTTTTCAAAATCTTTTACTAACTCATCTAAAAGATCTCCAGTACCGCTTCCATTAATTGCAGATATACTAAAAACACTATCAAATCCTAATGAAAAAAATTCAAGAGAATCATTTACCATTGTTGTTTTGTCTACTTTATTTACAGCAACAATAACTTTTTTATCAGTTTTGTGTAATAATTTATTTATTTCTTGATCAAGTGATGTAATTCCATCATTAACATCCACTACAAAAATTATCTTATCGCATTCCTCAATAGCTATCATCACTTGAGTATCAATTTCTTTTTCGTAACTATCATCCCCACCCATTACATATCCGCCAGTATCAATGATTGTGAATGGTTTACCGTTCCAATCTGACATTGAATAGTGCCTATCACGAGTTACCCCACTTTCAGAATCAACTATAGCATCATTTTTCTTAATCAATCTGTTAAAAAGAGTTGATTTACCGACATTTGGTCTACCTACTATTGCAACAATTTTACTCATTTTAATTATAACCTAATTTTTTCAGGTGATTACTGTTTTTTCTCCAATCTTTATAAACTTTAACATTTAACTCTAAAAAAACCTTCTTACTAAAAAAATCCTCTAAATCTTTTCTAGATTCAGAGCCTAATTTTTTAATAGATTCACCGTTATTTCCAATTATGATTCCCTTTTGTGAATCTCTTTCGACTATTATCATGGATGATATTCTTAAAACCTTATTTCTAATTTTAAAACTTTCGGTTATCACCTCAGATATGTAAGGTATTTCTTGTGAATAAATATTAAATATTTTTTCTCTAATTATTTCATTAACAAAAAATCTTTCATTCTTATCGGTCCAAACGTCATCTGGATAATATTTTGGGCCCTCAGGTAACAACTCGATTACTCTATTCTTCAGGTTTTGAATATTAAAATTTTCTTTAGCAGATACAACCCAAGTTTCAATATTTTCAATTTCATTAGACCAAAAGTTGCTTTCTTCCTCCAAAATATCTTGATTGACTTTGTCAACCTTATTTAAAACTAAAAGAACAGGAATTTTAATTTTTTTAATTTTTTCTATTAATTGATTATCTCTTCTGTTTTCTGCTCCTAGTTCGACAATAAATAATATAATATCAGCATCTTTAAAAGACGATAAGATTTTTTTATTCATGTACTCGTGAATTTTATTTTTAGGAATTGTAAAACCAGGTGTATCAGAAATAACAACTTGAAAATCTTCACCATTAATAATAGCATGAGCCCTGTGCCTTGTTGTTTGAGCTTTAGATGTAACAATAGAAAACTTATCATCTAATAACCTGTTAATTATTGATGATTTTCCTGCGTTAGGTAAGCCAATAATATTTACAAAACCAGATTTAAACACGCCACAAATTTAAGTTCTTAAGGGTAATACCCAATAATTTTTGTTATAAAATCAAAATATTGTACATTCGCTCTCCATTTCGCGGGATAGAGCAGTAGGTAGCTCGTCGGGCTCATAACCCGAAGGTCGCAGGTTCGAGTCCTGCTCCCGCTACTAAAAAAACCCCCATGTTTGGGGGTTTTTTATTAATTTTACTCCTGCTTATGATTTTTGATCTTGACATGATAAAAAATGTTTATGGCACAATCAAACAAAAAGTTGATAGTGCTAAAAAAATTTGCAATAATCCACTTACACTTTCAGAAAAAATTCTTTACTCACATCTTTGGGATGATAAAATTAAAAAACCATTTACAAGAGGTAAAGACTATGTTGATTTTGCACCAGATAGAATTGCCTGTCAAGATGCTACGGCTCAAATGGCTTTGCTACAATTTATGCAGGCAGGAAAGAAAAAAGTTTCAGTTCCAACAACAGTTCATTGTGATCATTTAATTCAAGCAAGAATTGGAGCAAATGATGATTTACAAAATGCTATAAACACCAGTAATGAAGTTTTCAATTTTTTGGAATCAGTTTCAAATAAATATGGAATAGGGTTTTGGAAACCAGGTGCTGGAATCATTCATCAAGTAGTCTTAGAAAATTATGCCTTTCCTGGTGGAATGATGATTGGTACTGACTCTCACACAGTGAATGCAGGGGGCCTTGGAATGGTTGCAATTGGGGTTGGAGGTGCTGATGCAGTTGATGTAATGGCTGGAATGGCTTGGGAATTAAAGTTCCCAAAAATTATAGGCGTTAAGTTGACTGGAAAATTATCTGGTTGGACAGCACCCAAAGATGTTATTTTAAAAGTAGCAGGTATTTTAACTGTAAAAGGTGGTACAGGTGCTATAATTGAATATTTTGGACCTGGTGCTCAAGAACTTTCATGTACTGGAAAAGGTACAATTTGCAACATGGGTGCTGAGGTCGGTGCAACAACATCGACTTTCGGCTATGATGAGTCAATGGAAAAGTATCTTAGAGCTACCGGACGTGATTTAATTGCTGATGAAGCAAATAAAATTAAAGACTATTTGACTGGCGATCCAGAAGTTTACAAAAATCCAGAAAAGTATTTTGATGAATTAATTGAAATAAATTTATCTGAACTTGAACCTCATATCAATGGGCCATTCTCACCAGATATTGCAACCCCCGTAAGTAAAATGGCTGATACTTTAAAAAAGAATGACTGGCCAAGAAAGATTGAGTGGGGATTAATTGGTTCATGTACAAATTCATCATATGAAGATTTATCTAGAGCATCATCAATTGCTAATCAAGCACTAGAAAAAAATCTCTCTACGAAAGCTGAATTTGGTATAAATCCTGGTTCTGAACAAGTAAGGTTCACTGC
Organism: uncultured Bacteroidota bacterium; assembly: GCA_902597545.1. Classification (GTDB taxonomy): domain Bacteria; phylum Bacteroidota; class Bacteroidia; order Flavobacteriales; family Flavobacteriaceae; genus Eutrophosalina. The sequence goes on from CACJYD010000002.1 coordinate 14,753, forward strand.
TGAAAGAGATGGACTTTTAAATATTTTTGAAAAACTTGATGCTAAAATTTTTACTAATGCATGTGGCCCATGTATAGGTCAGTGGGCAAGAAAGGATGCTGATAAAGAAGAAAAAAATTCAATTATACACTCATTCAATAGAAATTTTGCTAAAAGAGCTGATGGCAATCCAAATACTCATGCATTTGTTGCTTCACCTGAAATGGTTGCTGCAATTGCAATCTCTGGAGATTTAGCTTTTAATCCTATGAAAGATAAACTAATGAATGATAATGGAGATAATGTTAGCTTGGATGAACCAAGAGGATGGGAATTACCACCAAAAGGCTTTGATGTAGAGGATAATGGATACATAGAGCCTGTAAAAGATGGTTCAAGTATTGAAGTTGTAATTGACCCTAATTCAAAAAGACTAGAAAGGCTTGAACCTTTTAAGCCGTGGGATGGCAAAAATATTGAGGGGGCAAAATTATTAATTAAAGCTTTTGGAAAATGTACCACAGATCATATTTCAATGGCAGGACCATGGCTAAGATTCAGAGGTCATTTGGATAATATATCAAATAACTGTTTAATTGGGGCAGTAAATGCATTCAACAAAAAAACAAACTATATAAAAAATCAGCTAACTGGAGAATACGGTGCAGTTCCTGATACCCAGAGAGATTACAAAAAAAATAATATATCAACAGTTGTTGTTGGAGATCACAACTATGGAGAAGGATCATCTAGAGAACATGCAGCAATGGAACCTAGACATCTGGGTGTAAAAGTTGTTTTAGTTAAATCATTTGCAAGAATTCATGAAACAAACCTAAAAAAACAAGGTATGTTAGGGATCACTTTCGATGATGAAAATGATTATGATTTGATTCAAGAAGATGATACTTTTAATTTTATCGACTTAGAGAGCTTCTCGCCCAACAAACAATTAACAATTGAAATTGTTCATTCTGATGGATCAATTGACAATATAAAAGCAAACCATACCTACAATTCTCAACAAATTGAATGGTATAAGGAAGGCTCAGCCTTGAACTTAATAAAAAAAGGGGCTTAATTAATAACCCCTTTTTCATCATATTTGTAGAAAGTGTGCTTTATTCTTGAAGTAGCTTTAAGAAAATATCCCCACGATCAAAAAATTCATAGATAGTAGTTTGTAATCCATTTTCATCAAACTCATGGACAGAATAATACTTAGTTGAAAACTCCATACCAGTAGCCTTGTGATTTGATTTCCAAGTACCATATGATCTTACAGATCCATTTGGTAAATAAAGTGAGTCATCAACACCAGGGAAGTATTGTCTATCTACATATCTGATATTCTCAAATTCAGCATGCCATCCTTTAGTTTGAGCTTTATAATCATCTTTTGAAAGAGAATCGGCTTGAGGAGGGTTCCAAATTAAATCTTCAGTGCTCATTTGAAATAATTCTTCAAAATTACCAGCTTCAAATGCATCAAATCCTTTCTCAACTAATTCCTTATTTTTTTCAAATTTTTCAATTCCAGACACAAATTGATTAGCACCATTAATTTTTGCTTTATCATCATCTGTTACACAAGCAACAAATAAAAATATTGAAAATATAAAAAGTGTTTTTTTCATATATATATATTTAAATTTATTCAGCAGCAGCTAAAGATAATGCAACTTCTGCATTAAAATGAGTTTGATCACTGTGTTGCCATTCATTAATAATTTTTCCATCTTCACCCCAAAGATATCCTATGTGACATGGAATTTCTACAGTTTCTCCACTGAATTTCCCAGTACCTTTCCATGTAAACCAAGCTTGTGAGACATAACCATATTGAGGGTAATTTATCGTTTGAATAAATGCTATTTCACTCACTTCTTCACCATCTCCCCAACTCATAGAAATATCATCATACAATTCATGATGAGCACCAATTAAAGAAATAGCTTCATCATAACCAATTGGCTCAGTTGAATTTCCGTAAAATTGTAAATCTTCAGACCATATATCTCCATCGAAAGTTTGATCCAAATATTTAGCATAAGCCTCTTTTAAGGCATTTGATTTTTCATCATCAAATGTCACTTGAACACCTGTTGATGTGCAGCCAATAAATAAAGCTGCAATAAATATTAATATTAAGTTTTTCATAATTTTTAGTTTTAATTGTTATTAACAAAATTTTCTATTTGAACTGCCATACCATTGACATCCATCCAATCAGAGAATGTGGCAATCTTATTATCCTCATTAAAATTGATTACTCCATACCATTTGTTGTAGACAGGTGCACCTGTCTGAGTATGAGTTGATTTCCAGGTTCCATAAACTCTCATTACATTAGGTTCAGTATTAGTTTCACCCTCTGAGTATAAAGAACCAGACCAATAAGCATAATCTGATCCAATCAATCCCTCAGCTGGATTAAACGTGATTTCATCAAAATTTTCATAATAGTACAATACAGCTTCTTTAAAATCTTCATAACCTAATAACTCCCCTCCGTTATATTGAGGAGGACTCCATTGAACTGAATCAGCAACAACACTCATCAATTCATCTATATCTTCATTATAAAATCCTTTTGTAAAAGTTTCAAAAGCTTCAATTTGTTGTTCAAACTTTGCTACATTATCGTCAGAAACAGAAGATGGCGCGGGTGCTTCACATGCAATAATTAGTGTGAGCACGAATAAAATAAATATATTCTTCATAGTTAAAATTTTAGTAAACAATTAATTTAATAAAATTTATTGAAGAAAATGTTGAAAGGAAGTAAAAATTTAAAGGATTAGGAGTTAATATCCCCACATATCAACATCAAAGTCCAAAATTTCTTTTTTTATTCTTTCTGACTCCATTATTAATCTCAATTGGTACTGTCGATTAGACTCACCGCTTCTTTGTCTAATATAATCTCTAATAGTTCTATCACCATAAACATTATCATATTTATAGATGTATGAACTGAATCTTCTATTAACAAGAAGATCATCAAAGGAAATTCTATTATTATTATTTTTGTCATTAAAAACTAAGTGATTACTGAGAATATCTCTGATTGATGGATACCAAATCCAAAAATATCCCTGTTCTTTACCAGATTCTTTTAAATTTCTTCCAAAAGGTTGAATCCCTAAAAGTCTATATTTCATCTCTGAGTGTTTTTTGTCAAAAAACCAAACGCCTTTAATTTTATAACCACTTATGTCAGAAGAACTTGCGTACGTTTGAGGTCTAGAATCACCAGGTGTAAATTTACTCCCATAGAAATCTTTGATTTTATCAACACCAGTAATCTTGTTGGCTTCAAGAAAATTATCGTTTCTAACATCAAATACTTCATTTATATTACCATTTTCTACATTTTCTCTAATAATCTTCCAAAGAGATTTTCTAGTCAAAGTATACTGATCATCGTTCACAGGAAATAATAATTGAAAATTAAGTTTTTCATTAAGGTCAATAAATTCATAAACAACCTTTGACCAAAGTATATCACTATCTTCAACTTCAGGATAATCAATTGAACCTTTATTTGAACTCATTGTTGCACTTGCAATATCTGAGGGTTTTTTTGCATTAAGTAAATTAGCCTGCGCGAATGAATAATTAAGCGCAAGAAAGATAGATAGTAAAGAGAAAATTAGTTTTTTCATTTTATTCAATTGTTACTACAAATGGTTCAACATTAGTTGGTGATTTTAAATCCCCATCAATTTTAACAGCTTTTAGCACTGTAACAGTTACACTTGACCCTCTATTTGCTCCATTAATATCTCTTACTGCTTCACTACTATTTTGAATTTTATTTCCTTGAACGGTTCTCGTTGGTAAGTTACCAACAGTAACCTGAAATGATTCAACATTTATATCATAATCATATAAAAATCCTGGTGGTTTCTCACCTCTAATAAGACCATAAAGTAATGATTCTTTTGAAATTTTATCACTGTTGACAAAATTATAATCTTGGCCACCAACTCTTTCAAACACTGATCCTCTTCCAGGTGGAGCATCTTCAACTCTGAAGTTCACTAAACTAGTAACAACTTCATCATTAGCTTTACCAGAGACGATTACATCCATACTTTCAACACCAGCATTAGGAGCTGCAAAATATCTAGATCCAGATTTTAAAATAGTACCATTTTTACCATTTACTCTAATTGATGTCAAATCAGCTATTCCAGGGAAAGCAACAGCAATCTCATTTCTTAAACCTATATAAAAAACCTGCATGTTAACAGGTGATACTATTGCTTCATTAGGTTTTGGAATTACATAAAATTGAGTATCCACTAAAAGACTATCTGTATTTCCATTATTATCAAAAAACAAATAACCGTAGATTTTTTTAATTCCAGGTGATGAAAATCTTTTGTTCAATTTAATCTTACCGTCAACAACTTCAAATTCAGAATCTTTTAACTGAATATTATCGACCTTTAAATCAACTCTGTCGGGTTTGAAGCTTGAATCAGTGTTTCCTACAACTACTTTAGCATCTACCGTGCTATTAGTATAATATGCTTGTTTATCTGTTTCGAGGAGTGTGCTTTTAGAATCAAAACTTAATTGACGATCTTTAGTTTTACTGACAAGAGAATTAAGAATTTCATATTCTACGGATCTAATATCAGATTGAATCTTAGTAAATTTTGAGAGTGAAGCAACAAGAGGAAATTTTTCATAATTATAGTAAATCCAGTCCTCTTTAATTCCATCTCGGTTTACAACTTGATCATCATCTGGATAATTAAATCTGAGTGATAGATTTGATAGTGCTGATGAAAAACCGTAATTAGATTGCACTGTTCTTGAATCTCTCTCCCTAATAGAATCTAAAACTGATTCGACTTTTGCCGAAAATCCTTTAAAATATTCAATAAATTCTTGACCTTTTGCAGTAACACCATCATTTACAAAGAAAACTTCATCCAGATAATTACTTTTATCCATTACTTGATAATCTCTTCTTTCACTAATTTTTTCATTTCCTTCTTCATCTATATATTCAACTTCAATCATGTAATTATTCTCATCAATTCCAATTAAGGAATCCTTTAAGCTTTGGATGAAATTGAAATAATCATCAGTAATTTCTTTCAATTTTGGAAGTTCTTCCGATGGGATTTTGTAATAATCCTGATTACTATTTTGATCAATAATATTGTATGCACTATCTATTGAAAATTGAAGCTCAGCAGTAGATTTTTCCATGTCCTCACTCAAAATTCCTAAGGTAGCTAAAACCTCTTTACTGATTTGAAGAGCAAGCATGGCAATAAACACGAGGTACATCATGTTTATCATATTTTGACGAAGTTTTTGACTTCTTGTTTGTTTTCCTGATGACCCAGCCATATTACTTGTTCATTGCACCAAGCATAGCTTCATACTTAGCGTTTAGCTCTTTAACAGTATTTTTCATCTTTTGGAACTCATCACCAAGACCTTCAGGCATATTAACAGTTTCAAAGGCAGCAACAGTTTCTTTCAAGTTGTGAAGAACCTTAGCAACTTCTTTTATATTAGAAGAGGCAGATGATAACCCTTGATTGAAATCTTCAGCATTTTTTTCCATATCAGTTGGAACTTTTATCGTTGCGGCAGCTTTTGATGCATTAGAAATATTGGAATTAAGTTCAGAGAGTCCTCTGACAGTTCCATCAACCGCTTTTTGTAAAGCAGCTGTCTCTACTCCAATTGTACTTACCACATCATCTTCTTCTTCTTTTTTACCAAGTAAAAAACCTTGAATACCGGACAAAACAAAAATCCCTGCTTCAACAGAGAGCCCAACAATTAGCCAGGTGTTGGCTGAAAATATTAATGAACCATTTATAATCTTTAGCAAGGCACCAATGATTACTACACCTGCACCTACACCAAATAGTAACTCAAATACGTTATCTGGTAATAATTGTTTTTTCATAATTCTTTTTTTTAGTTTTTAATTAAAATATTTTATTTGGATTTTCTTGAAAACCAACGTCCTCACCTAAATAGCTTTGGACAGTTCTAAATCCTATATAAGATCTCTTTTTTTCTTTGTTCTCATAATCTCTTGTCGAAACCTTTAAAAAATGAGCGACATCCTTCCACGATCCTCCCCTGACAACTTTAAGTTGGTTCTCCTTTGAACCTTCAATTGTTGGATTTAATCCCGCAACAAAATCATTTGCAGCTTTTTCGTAATTCGAGTCAGTCCACTCTGAAACATTACCCGACATATTATAAAGTCCATAATCGTTAGGCCAATATGACTCAGCTTCAGCTGTATATAATATTTGATCTGCAATGTAATCACCTCTTTCAGGTTTAAAATTTGCAAGGAAGCAACCCTTGTCATCATATGTGTATGGTCCTCCCCAAGGAAACTCAGCTCGTTCAAGACCTCCTCTGGCTGCATATTCCCATTCGGTTTCAGTTGGCAATCTATAATCACTTACTAACTGAATATTTTTTCTAGATTTTCTTTGGTGTTGATTTTTATAAAAAGTTCTCCAATGAGCAAAAGCTTTTGCTTGTTCCCAAGATACACCCACTACAGGGTACTCTGCATAGGCATCATGCCAAAAATAATCATTGTGCATTGGTTCATTGTAACTGTAGGAAAAGTCTTTATACCAAACAGTGGTGTCGGGATATACTTCAATTTCTTTAAACTCACTCCACTTATTATTTTTTGAGTCAAAATCCCTGTAATTATACTTAATTCTTTTAGTTTTAAAAGCTCTCAAACCATTTGGAGTAGAATCTGCTGGGGTAAAAAAACCTTCATAATCCTCAAGTAAGTCTGGACCAATACCACCCTCAAGAACAGCAGCATAATTTGCATCTAGGTAATCTGATCTTTCCCATGGAATCTTTACATCCCAATTCAGTCTGTAAGTAGTTTTATTTTCTATATCGAGCTCTCCGAGACCATTTTCTTCTAAATAAAGTTGATAAGCAGATTTTTCTTCACCATCTGAAAGTCTGCTGTAAACAGGCATAAAATCCCAGAGCGGATCATCCTCGGAATTATCCTCACCTATTTTATAATACGCAGCTACTGCAAGTTCTGTTCTTACAACGGAATCCCTAACCCAATTAACAAATTGCCTATACTCACTATTTGTAATTTCTGTTTCGTCCATGTAAAAAGCTTTCACAGAAACAGTTTTGAGTGATGGGTTTTGATCAAGCACAGCACTGGGATTAGAAGGTCCCATAGTAAAAGATCCTGAGGGGACTAATACCATACCATGAGGCTTATCTGAGAAAAATTTATTAGATTTTACTCCAATCAACTCTCCCCTATCATTCTTAGAACAAGAATGAATTAAGCATGCTAGTATTAATATTAAAAACCTTTTTTTCATAGTTGTTAACTATTGTGAATCAAAAGTTGTGCCCTAAAATAACACTTTTGAATTAAATTCAAGTTATTTTATTTTTTAATCTTGTTAATATTCTTTCAGGAATTACTGAATTTTTACAATTATTATAATCATCGAAAGTACAAGAAATAATATCTTTTTCAATTGATATTATTTCATCATTTAAAAATTCTACCCACCATCTGTCCGACAATTTACTTCTGTAAAATTTAAATTTATAATTATCCAACTCAATGTGATAATATATAAAATCATTGCTGTCGTTAAGGGGATTTTCATTAATTCTTGTTGCATAACCATCGATAACATACCAAGTAGATTCTGCAAGTAATGAATTCATAATTGATAAATCCCAATTTTCAAAGTATGAAACTATATTAACTCTTGAACTTAATCCAGAAAATCTTGATAATGAGCACAATTCATAGGAACTTAGTCCATTAGGATACTGATGAGCATTATTTAGTTCCCCTGCTTTAACGGAATTAATATTAAATGATACAATATCAGAGTCTCTCAGAACAGGTTCAGCTTCAGCAATATTAGACTTAATCTTTCCTAAATTAATTGATTCAAAATACATTTTATCTAGAAGTTTATTTTCAGGAACTGATGTCAAGTGTTTTTGATAACCAATATTTGAAAAATTAGCTAACTTATTATTTTCATCCATAATAATTTTATGCAAAAAGGACTCATTATTATTTGAAAAATCGATTTTATTATCAACAGAGACTAAATTAATTTTTTGTAATGTTACCTTCAAAGACGAATAAATATCAAATAATAAGTTTTGAGAACCACCAATTGTTATTACAAGAATTTTATTTTTTGAAAAAAATTCTAAAATTTTAGAAAGAGCAAATTGGGTATCAGAAACTAAATTTCCATTTTCTAGATCTCCAAAGTCATAAATATTCAAATCCCAATTACCATAATATAAAGAATAAAGCTTTTTTCTAAAATCCTTATTAGCATTAAACGATTTTTGAATGGCTGAATTGAATCTGTATTCATTGACAGAGAAAATTACAATGTCTAAACTTTCAAATGAATTAAGGTTGTCGCGACCATTAATTTTTAATTTACTTCCTAATTGATTATTGTCTAATTTATTTACATAATCAATTATTTCAAATTTAACGGGACTAAAATATTCTGAAAACAAAACTGGATTATTTCTTTATTTTTAAAATATCCTTTGCATCATTGATAGAAATCTTCAGAGGATCAACATTTTTTGAAAGAGGAACTCTTTTTTTGCCTTTAATTATATAAATCTTTCCCCACCTACCTTTTTCAATTGTAATTTGATCAGATTCCCAATTCACAAGAATTTTTTCTTTGTCTTTTTTTATTTTTTCCTCAATTAGTTCAATACAATCTTGTTCTGTTAAGCTGTCAAAATCATATTTGCTATTAACATTAATAAATGTATTGTTCCATTTTAGATATGGTCCAAATCTACCTCTTCCCTTTGTAACATCATGTGATTTATAAGTAAGTAAAGGTTTTTGAGCAGCTTTTTTTGCTTCAATCAACTCAATTGACTTGTCTAGTGTTATGGTAAATGGATTAAATCCCTCGGGGATAGGAATAAAAATTTTATTATATCTAATGTAGGGGCCATACCTACCTATATTAGCTTCTACTTTCTCATTTTCATAATCTCCAACGTAAACGGGAAGGTCAAATAACTTTAGCGCATCCTCAACAGATATAGTACTTATTTGTTGTTCAGGTAAGAGGCTAGCAAACAAGGGCTTTTCCTCATCATCAACTTTACCAATTTGAGCAATTGGACCATACTTACCAAGCTTTACACTTAATTGTCTACCAGATTTTGGGTCATTTCCCAGAATTCGTTCACCTGTTTCCCTCTTCGCATTTTTTTGAACATCCTCAATTACTAAACTAAACGGCTCATAAAATTTATTTATGATCGATTTCCAATCTTTTGAGCCATTTGCAATTGAATCAAACTCATTTTCAACATTTGCTGTAAAATTGTAGTCTACGATATTTTTAAAATTATTTGTTAAAAACTCATTGACCAAAATTCCAACCTCACTTGGTACCAACTTCCCTTTATTTGAGCCAAAATTTTCGGATTTAGTTTCCTTTAAAATTTTATCACTAATATTATATCGGATAATATCTCTAGTTTTAGCATTATTTGTTCCTTTAAATACATACTTTCTATTCATCACAGTGCTTATGGTAGGAGCATAAGTTGATGGTCTTCCAATACCTAATTCCTCCATTTTTTTCACTAGTGTTGCTTCAGAAAATCTAAAAGGAGCTTTTGAAAATGATTGAGTTACTGAAATTTTAATTTTTTTAATCTCCTCACCCTCTTCAAAGTTTGGCAAAATATTATTTTTTGATTCATCTAATACAACATTGTCTTTAGTCTCTTGATACAACTTCAAAAAACCATCAAATTTTATCACCTCTCCCTCTGATTGAAAAGTGCCTTCATGATTATTTGAATTAATCTTTACAATAGTTTTATCTAATATTGCATCTGACATTTGACTTGCAACTGTCCTTTTCCAAATCAAATCGTACAGATTAGACTGATCCGAATCTAAATTGAGAACTTTATTTGAAAAATTTGTAGGCCTTACAGCCTCGTGGGCCTGTTGAGCATTTTTACTTTTAGTAGAATAAATTCTTGTTTTAGAGTACTGATTGCCATAATTCATTGATATCACATCAGCAATTGATTTAGTTGCAAATTCAGATAAATTATTGCTATCAGTTCTCATGTATGTTATATGACCAGCTTCATAAAGTTTTTGAGCAGCTTGCATTGTTCTCGAAACATTAAACCCTAGCTTTCTTGAAGCTTCCTGCTGTAATGTAGAAGTTGTGAATGGAGCTGATGGTTTTCTAGTAATTGGTTTCTTTTCAACAGTTTCAACAGTAAACTTTGCGTCAATAAATCCATCCAAAAAATCATTAAATTTTTCATCCTCATCAATATTTTTTGAATATCTAGAAGTAAAAATGCTGTTATCAGATTTACTAAATTGTCCTAATGTTTTAAAGCTACTCTCAGGGACAAAATTTATAATTTCTTTTTCCCTTTCTGCAACTAATCTTAAAGCTACCGATTGAACTCTTCCCGCTGAAAGACCACCTTTTACTTTTCTCCAAAGTATTGGGGAAATTTTATAACCAACTAGCCTATCTAGTACTCTTCGAGCTTGCTGAGCATCTACTAATGATTTATTTATTTGTCTTGGATTTTCGATTGCACTTTTGATAGCATTTTCTGTAATTTCTCTGAAAACTATTCTTTTAGTTTTAGATTCATCTAAGTTTAAGTTTTCCGCAAGATGCCATGCAATTGCTTCACCCTCTCTGTCTTCATCACTAGCCAACCATACAGTCTCAACATTTTTGAGTTGATTCTTTAATTTTTTTACCAAATCTTTTTTATCAGTTGAAATTTTATATTTTGGACTGTAATTATTTTCTAAGTCTATACCAAGCTCATTTGATGGGAGATCTGCAATATGGCCATTACTTGAAACGACTTTAAAGTCATCACCTAAAAATTTTTCAATTGTTTTAGCTTTAGCAGGAGATTCGACAATAACTAAATTCTTTGACATTTATAAAAAGTTGGATGACAAATGTATACGTTTTTTTTAAAAAAAAATTTTAATACAAATGTCAAATCTAATTTTTGTAAGTATTTACAATAGTAAAGCCATAATTAAAATTGTGACACGACATTTTGACAGGTTTTTATATATTTGCGTTTGGCAGGAAAAAAATGATTTCAAAAACTCTCGAGCTAAATAAGAAAAAAAAGAGAATTTCTAATTCTAAAAAATTCTCAATTATTTCTTATGGTTGTCAAATGAATGTTTCTGATTCTGAAGTTGTTGCTTCTATTCTTGAATCAATTGGTTATTCTTATTCAGATGATATTAATAATTCTGAACTTGTACTGTTAAATACTTGCTCAATTCGAGAAAAAGCTGAACAAACCGTTAGAAAAAAATTAGAAAGTATTAATGCTGTAAAAAAAATCAACAAAAATTTAAAAGTGGGTGTATTAGGCTGCATGGCTGAAAGATTAAAAGAAAAATTTCTTGAGGAAGAAAAAATTGTTGATTTAGTTGTTGGCCCTGATGCATACAGAGACATTCCAAATCTTTTAAAAGAAATCGAATTTGGCAATGATGCTGTAAATGTATTATTATCAAAAGAGGAAACTTACGCTGATATAAATCCCAGTAGATTTAATACTAACGGAATCAATGCATTTGTTTCCATAACCAGAGGATGCGATAATATGTGTACATTTTGTATTGTTCCATTTACTCGTGGAAGAGAAAGAAGTAGAGATCCAAAAAGTATCTTAAAAGAAATTAATGAATTGGTTAATAATGGGTATAAAGAAGTTACTTTATTAGGTCAAAATGTTGATAGTTATTTATGGTATGGTGGAGGATTAAAAAAAGACTTTAATAAAGCATCCGAAATTCAAAGAAGGACATCCATAAACTTCTCAAAATTATTAGATCTTGTAGCTAAAAACTTTCCAAAAACAAGAATTCGTTTTACAACTTCTAACCCACAAGATATTGATGATACTGTTTTAGAAACAATGGCGAAACATAATAATATTTGTAATCATATCCATTTACCAGTCCAATCAGGTAGTGATAAAATTTTAAAAAAAATGAACAGAAAACATAGCTCAGATGAGTATTTAAGACTTGTTGATAAAATTAAAAAATTATTACCCGATTGTGGAATTTCACATGACATGATTTGTGGATTTCCTTATGAAACAGAAAATGACCATCTAGACACACTAAGTTTAATGAATAAAGTAAAATATGATTTTGGTTTTATGTTTAAGTACTCGGAGAGGCCTGGTACATTGGCTGCAAGAAAATATAAAGACAATGTTCCTGAAGAAATTAAACAAAGACGTTTAAGTGAAATTATTAATCTTCAACTAAAACATAGTTTTGAAAATTTGTCAACTTACATTGATAAATATTCAAATGTATTAGTCGAGAAAGAATCAAAAAAATCAAAAGATTACTGGTGTGGCAGAAATCCTCAAAATATAATGGTAGTCTTTCCAAAAGATGGATATAAAATTGGAGATTATGCAAAAGTCAAAATATTAAGCAATACTTCAACTACTCTTATTGGAGAGGCAATAAAAAAATAGAAATATGAATACTGAGATTCAAAATATTAAACAAAGATTTGAAATTATTGGAACTTACTCAGGACTTGATAGAGCCATTGAAAAAGCAGTCCGAGTTTCTCCAACAGATATAACAGTTTTAGTTACTGGTGAAAGTGGGGTTGGAAAAGAGGCTTTCCCAAAAATAATTCATCAACTTTCCCATAGAAAACACAATAAATTTATTGCTGTAAACTGTGGAGCAATCCCCGAGGGCACAATTGATTCTGAACTTTTTGGACATGAGAAAGGTGCTTTTACCGGAGCTACATCCTCAAGATCAGGTTATTTTGAAGTTGCTGATGGAGGAACAATTTTTTTAGATGAAGTAGGTGAACTTCCTTTAACTACCCAAGTTAGACTATTACGGGTTTTAGAAAATGGAGAATTTATTAAGGTAGGATCTTCCAAAGTTCAAAAAACAAATGTTAGAATAGTCGCTGCTACAAATTTAAATATGGAAGATGCAATCACTAAAGGAAAATTTAGGGAAGATCTTTTTTACAGACTTAGCACCGTAGAAATAAAGATTCCTCCGCTCAGGGAGAGAAAAACTGACATAATACTCCTCTTCAGAAAATTTGCATCAGACTTTGCAAAAAAATATAACATGCCAACCGTAAGACTTAATGATGATGCTCAAAGAATTTTACAAGAATATAATTGGAATGGAAATATAAGACAACTAAAAAATATTACTGAACAATTGTCAGTCCTGGAACAAGAAAGAGCTATCAATGGCGATATGATTTCTACATATTTACCAGACCCAAAAAATAACCTTCCAGCATTAATATCTGATAATAAAAGCGATAGTGATTTTTCTTCCGAAAGAGAAATTCTTTATAAAATTCTTTTTGATATGAAAAGAGATCTAAATGAATTGAAAAAATTAACCAATAATTTTAAGAAAACTTCGTCAAATGAATCTGAAAAATTGGATGATATCCAAAGTTTGATTCCAAAAAAATTTAAAGAAATTGATGATTCAAATAATCAAAATAATGTTTTGTTAGATGATAATTATGAAAACAAAAATGATAAGTATTCTTTTGCTGAAGAAATAATTGAGGAGGAAACTCTGTCCATCCAAGATAAAGAACTAGAATTAATTATAAAAGCACTAGAAAGGAATAATGGAAGAAGAAAAGCAGCAGCAAATGAATTAGGAATATCTGAGAGAACTCTTTATAGAAAAATTAAACAATATGACCTTGAACTTTAAAAAAATTATTTTAACTATTTCCATAATGTTTTTTATTAATGGTTGTGGGAATTATTCGTTCACAGGAGCTTCAATACCTGAGGGAACAGAATCTTTTCAGGTAAATCTGTTTGATAATAATGCAGGAAACAATACAGGATCAATATTTGAGCCTGGTTTAGACAGAGATTTTACTATTGCTTTGCAGAATATTTTGGAGAATCAAACTAACCTTCAAATGGTTCAAAGTAATGGAGATTTATTATATGAGGGTGAAATTGTTGAATATCGTGTCAGTCCAATGACAGCTACATCAGATTTAAACGCAGCTCAAAATAGACTTTCAATCAGTGTTAATGTTAGCTTTCAAAATTTTAAGAAAGAAGATGATAGTTTTGAAAGACGTTTCTCTTTTTATTTCGATTTTCCTGCTGAACAACAGTTGATTTCTATTAAAAGTGAAGCTCATGAAATCATTTTTGAAAGAATTACACAAGATATATTTAACGCTTCATTAGCTAAATGGTAAATAATACAAAAAATACTGTTTTAAATATTCTAAAAAATAACAAGGAATTAAATAAAACTGATTTAAAAGTTTTAAAAAGTATTTCTAAAAAATTTCCCTTTTTTACACCTAGTAAAGTCTTGTCTTTATTATTAGCGAAAAAATATAAAACAATTGATTATTCTAAAATTCTAGAATCAACAGCAACAAATATTACTGATAGAATTCATCTGTATTATATTTTAAATAATGATATTCTGAAAGATGTTGATAAACAAGCAATTGTAAGTGATTTTAAAGAAGCTAATTTAAAAAATGAAATATCTTTTTTAGATTGGTTATCAAAAACGAAACCTACACCTAATAGTTCTGAAAAAAAATTAAAAGGCTTTAATTCAAATGACTTTAGGCTAGATGATTTAAAGGCTAAAAAACATGATGATTTAAAAATTAAGAAAAAAGACTATATGACTGAAACTCTTGCTGATCTTTATATTACTCAAGGTAAATATCATGAAGCTCTGAAGGCTTACAAGGTATTATGTTTGAAATATCCAGAAAAAATCAGTTTATTTGCAGACCAAATTAAGTTTATAAAAAAACAAATTAAAAATCAATAATGTATAACATAATACTATTCTTAATAATCTTTCTTTCATTTTTACTTGTCTTAGTAATTATGGTACAAAATCCTAAAGGAGGTGGATTGGCTTCAACTTTTGGTGGAGATTCTCAACAAATAGGTGGAGTAAAGAAAACCACAGATTTTTTGGATCGAAGCACATGGATCTTAGCCTCGCTTTTGTTTTTACTTATTCTTTTCTCCAATATCACATTAAACTCTGGAAATGAGGTCAATCAATCTGAACTCTTAAACAACAATGATGATATTGTTATTGAAGAGATTTTAGAAGATGACTCTAGTCAGGTCCCTGATTTAGATAATTAGTATGTCAGCATGGCATAAATAAGTCTCGTGGAAGTACTTTTTGACATAGAATTTTGTTTGGCATGATTGATGAAAACATTAAAAAAAATAAATTATGAGTAAAGTAAATATTAAACCACTAGCAGACAGAGTTCTGGTTGAACCTCTCGAAGCTGAAACAAAGACAGCATCAGGAATTATTATTCCTGACACTGCTAAGGAAAAGCCTCAAAAGGGCAACGTAGTTGCTGTTGGATCTGGTACTAAAGACAATCCTATAACAGTCAAAGTTGGTCAAACTGTTTTATATGGTAAGTATTCAGGTACTGAACTTAAATTTGAAGGTAAAGATTTTTTAATAATGAGGGAAAGTGATATCCTCGCAATTGTTTAATTAAAAAGAAATTAAAATGGCAAAAAAAATACAATTTGATATAGAAGCAAGAGAGGGCCTTAAAAAAGGTGTTGATGCACTTGCTAATGCTGTAAAAGTGACACTAGGTCCCAAAGGTAGAAATGTTATTATTGGCAAATCGTTTGGCGGTCCCCAGGTAACTAAGGATGGTGTTACTGTTGCAAAAGAGATAGAATTAGAAGATGCACTTGAAAATATGGGTGCACAAATGGTCAAAGAAGTTGCTTCAAAAACAAATGATCTTGCAGGTGATGGTACCACTACTGCAACAATTTTGGCTCAGTCCATTGTTAATGAAGGATTGAAAAATGTAACTGCAGGTGCTAATCCAATGGATTTGAAAAGAGGGGTGGATAAAGCTGTTGGCACAATTGTTGACGAGCTTAATAAATCTGCAAAAACCGTTGGTAATTCATCTGAAAAAATTCAACAAATCGCATCAATTTCTGCAAATAATGATAGTGCTATTGGAGATCTAATTACTCAGGCATTTGAAAAGGTTGGAAAAGAGGGTGTTATTACTGTTGAGGAAGCTAAAGGTACTGACACATATGTTGACGTTGTTGAGGGTATGCAGTTTGATCGAGGTTACTTGTCCCCTTATTTTGTTACAAATTCAGAAAAGATGGAAGCTGATCTAGAATCACCATACATATTACTTTATGATAAAAAGATTTCTGCCATGAAGGATTTACTTCCAATACTTGAACCTGTAGCACAATCTGGAAAACCCTTATTAGTTATTGCAGAGGATGTTGATGGTGAAGCATTAGCAACATTAGTAGTCAATAAATTGAGAGGAGCATTAAAAATTGCTGCTGTAAAAGCTCCAGGTTTTGGAGATCGTAGAAAAGCAATGCTTGAGGATATAGCCATACTTACTGGTGGAACTGTAATCTCTGAAGAAAGAGGTTTTAATATTGAAAATACTACAATTGATATGCTTGGTTCTGCTGAGAGGGTAACAATAGATAAAGACAATACTACAATTGTTAATGGATCTGGTGAAAAAAAAGAAATTGAAGGAAGAGTTGGTCAAATAAAATCTCAAATTGAAACCACCACATCTGATTATGATAAAGAAAAATTACAAGAAAGACTGGCTAAATTAGCAGGTGGAGTAGCTGTTTTATATGTTGGTGCAGCATCGGAAGTTGAAATGAAAGAGAAAAAAGATCGCGTAGATGATGCATTGCATGCTACTAGAGCTGCAGTTGAGGAAGGTATTGTTGCTGGTGGTGGTGTTGCTTTAATAAGAGCTAGAAAACAGCTTGATAAAATTAAAGCAATTAATGATGATGAATTCACTGGAATTCAAATTATATCAAGGGCACTTGAAGCACCTTTAAGAACAATTGTTGAGAATGCGGGTGGTGAAGGCTCTGTTGTTGTAGCAAAAATTCTTGATGGAAAAGATGGTTTTGGTTATGATGCCAAATCTGACAAATATGTTGATTTGTTTCAATCAGGAATTATTGATCCAAAAAAGGTAACAAGAGTTGCACTGGAAAATGCTGCATCTGTAGCAGGTATGATTTTAACAACTGAATGCGCACTTGTAGATATCAAGGAAGAAACTCCTCCAGCACCACCTATGGGTGGCGGGGGAATGCCAGGGATGATGTAGTTTCACTGGTATTACTTAAAAAAAAGCTGCAATTATGCAGCTTTTTTTTTGTAAAAGATTATTTTTATGATCTTTCATAAAATGTCAACAAAAAATCAAAAATCTGCATTAATATCTGTCTTTAATAAAGATAGGATAGGCGAAATTGCTCAAAAACTTACTGATTTAAATATCAATATTATTTCAACTGGTGGAACTGAGAAATTTTTAAAAAAATTAGGATTTAAAGTTGATAAAGTTGAGGAAATAACAGAATATCCATCAATCTTTGGTGGAAGAGTTAAGACACTACACCCAAAGGTTTTTGGTGGAATTTTATTTCGCCGAAATTTACCAGAGGACATAGATGAAAAAAATAAGTTTAAAATACCTTCAATCGATTACGTAATTGTTGATTTATATCCATTTGAACAAACCGTGAAAGATTCAAAATCACATAGTGAAATAATTGAAAAAATTGATATTGGAGGTATATCTTTAATTAGAGCTGCTGCCAAAAATTATAATGATGTTGTTTGTGTTTCTTGTACTGATCAATACGATAATTTTATTAAAGATCTAAATGAAAATGATGGTATTTTTTCATTGGAAACTAAAAAAGATTATGCTTTAAAAGCTTTTTCCATTTCCTCTAATTATGATAATCTGATATCAAATTATTTTGAAAAGGGGTTTTTGAGCGAAACAAAAGAACTAAGGTATGGTGAAAATCCTCATCAATCTGGAAAGTTTGTTGGAAATTTAAATGATGTTTTTGAGAAATTAAATGGAAAAAGTTTATCCTATAATAATTTACTTGATATTGACTCAGCAATGAATATCATTTTAGAATTTTGGAATGATAAACCTACATTTGCAATACTTAAACACAACAATGCATGTGGATTAGCAACAAGAAACAATATTTTTGACGCCTACAGATTAGCGCTTGAAGGAGATCCAATTTCAGCATTTGGAGGTGTTTTGATATCAAATTCTAACATTGACATTAAAACTTCAAAATTAATCAGTGGATTGTTTTTTGAAGTTATTATAGCTCCAACTTATGACATGGATGCATTGGAAGTATTAAAACTGAAAAAAAATAGAATTATTTTAAAAACAAAAAACTTGAATTTTGATAAAGTTTCATCAAGATCATGTTTAAATGGAAAACTCGTACAAGAAAAGGACTTTTTAACTGATTCAAAAGAAGATCTAAAGTATGTAACTGAAAAAAAACCAAATAACTCTCAAATTGATGATTTATTGTTTGCTTCAAAAATATGTAAACATACCAAATCCAATACTATAGTCTTAGTAAAGAATAATCAATTAATTTCATCTGGAACTGGACAAACATCCAGAGTTGATGCATTAAATCAGGCAATTGATAAAGCAAAAAAGTTTAATTTCGATTTAGAAGGTGCTGTTATGGCTAGTGATGCATTTTTTCCTTTTCCAGATTGTGTTGAAATTGCTTTCCAAAATGGTATTAGTTCTGTCATTCAGCCAGGTGGATCCATAAAAGATAAACTATCTATTGATTTTTGTAATTCTAATTCTATGTCAATGGTAATGACTGGAAATAGGCACTTTAAGCATTAATTTATTAACTTTAAATAATAATTTGATATATGAGTTTTTTCGATTTTTGGACTGAAGCTATAGCAATTGACTTGGGCACTGCAAATACCTTAATTATACATAATGATAAAGTTGTAGTTGATAGCCCCTCGATCGTTGCAATAGATCAAAAATCAGGAAAAATTATTGCTGTTGGAAAGGAAGCAAAATTAATGCATGGTAAGACTCATGAAAATATAAAAACAATAAGACCCCTAAAGGATGGTGTTATTGCTGATTTTAATGCATCTGAGCAAATGATTGGTCAACTTATTAAAAGTATTCCAACACTTAATAAAAGATTTTATTCCCCATCATTAAAAATGGTTATTTGTATTCCTTCGGGTATTACAGAAGTTGAAATGCGAGCTGTAAGGGAATCTGCTGAAAGAGTTAATGGAAAAGAAGTATATCTTATTCACGAACCCATGGCTGCGGCCATTGGAATTGGGGTTGATATTAATCAACCAAAAGGTAACATGATTATCGATATTGGAGGTGGAACTACTGAAATAGCTGTAATTGCATTAGCTGGAATTGTTTGCGATAAGTCTGTGAAAATAGCAGGGGACGTTTTCACCGAAGATATAGTTTTTTATATGAGAACCCAGCATAATTTATCTATTGGTGATAGAACAGCAGAAAAAATTAAAATTAGTATTGGATCTGCATTAGATGAGCTAGAGAATCCCCCTGAAAACATGCTTGTACAAGGTCGTGATCTGCTTTCAGGAAAACCCAAAGAAATTTCTATTGGATATCGTGAAATTTCTAAAGCTCTTGATAAATCAATCATTAGAATTGAGGAATCTGTAATGGAGACATTGTCTCAAACACCTCCCGAACTTGCTGCCGATATTTACAATACTGGTATTTATCTTGCAGGAGGAGGCTCTATGTTGAGAGGACTTGATAAAAGAATTTCAAAAAAAACTGATTTGCCTGTCTTTATTGCTGAAGATCCTTTAAGAGCCGTTGTGAGAGGAACAGGAATAACTTTAAAAAATATAGAACGTTATAAGAACGTATTAGTGAAATAAAATTTAATGCGAAGAATAATTGATTTTTTAATTAAAAACATTCACTCTTTAACGTTTACTTTTCTACTTTCATTTTCTTTAATTCAGATAATTGATAAAAATTTTTATCATAATTCTAAATTTAATTTTTATTCAAATTCAGTAATTAATACAATAAATGATTTCAAACAAAATTTTTCTGAATATTTTGAATTAAAAATAATCAATGAAAATTTAATTATAGAAAATACACTTTTAAAAAATAACTCTATTAATACAGCTGAAAATGATTCAATTATTTCAGATGAAAATTATACTTATATACCCGCAAAAATTATTTCTAATAGCATAAAATTTTCTAAAAATTTCATTACAATAAATAAAGGAATTAATCAAAAAATAAATGTTGAAGATGGTGTTATCTCTAAAATAGGCGTTATAGGAATTATTAATAATAACTCTGATAAATTTTCAACAGTTATTTCTATACTTAATACAGATCTAAAAATAAATGCAAAAGTTAAAAACACAAACCATTTTGGATCTTTAAGTTGGGATGCAAATAATTTTCAGATAATGAATCTCGATGATGTCCCAAAAAGTGCACTCATTAAAAACGGGGATACAATTCAAACTGGTGGAATGTCATCAATATTTCCTGAAGATATTCCAATTGGTACAATAATAGAGTATTCTCTTCCGGATGCTAGTAATTACTATAAAATTAAAGTAAAACTTTTTGAAGATATTGGTTCAGTGAATAATGTGTATGTAGTAAAAAACAACTTTAAACAAGAGATTAAAGATTTAGAAAAAAATAATGAAAAATATTAATCAATTAGTTTTTTTAAGATTTCTATTTATAATATTAAGTCAAATATTGATTTTTAATAATATTTTAATTTATGGAATCAGCCCTAATATTTATTTAATATTTCTGATAGTTTTTCCATTAACTTATAATAAATCATTATTCTATATATATATTTTTATAGCAGGATTAATTCTTGATTTTTTTTCAAATACTTATGGAATAATTACATTTTCTCTCTTACTTTCAGCTTGGTTCAGACCATATTTTTTAAAATTTTCTTTTGGTCACTTTGATGCTAGTAAGGTTAGAAAAACAGCTGACTACATTAAAGAAACTAGTTTATACCAAAAATTAACATTTTTAATTTTAATGTATTTCACTCATCAATTTTTACTTTTTAGTGTTGAAGCTTTTTCATTTGAAAAATTAGATTGGATTATTAAAAAAACTCTGATAAGTACAATAATTTCTATAATTTTATGTTACATTTTCATTCTTATTTTTTACACAAAAAATGCGAGATAAATTACTTCAAGTATTAATAATTGTTATTTCATCTATACTAACAATTCAACTTTTTAATCTTCAAGTTTTAAATAAAAAAAATAGCGATGTGTCTTCTAAAGCATCCGTACAAAAAATATATAACTTTCCAGAGAGAGGTTACCTCTATGACCGTAATAACAAACTTATTGTTTCAAATCAACCATATTATGATTTATTAATTGTACCAAATGATGTTAATATTAATGATAGTATTAAAATTGCTAATGATCTAGGAATAAGTGTAAAAGATTTTAATAACAAATATAAAAAAGCGAGAAAATTTTCTCCACTAAAAGCTTCAATATTCATCTCTAGTCTCACCAAAGAAGAATATGCCAAAATTCAGGAAAAAATGTGGAAATTAAGTGGCTTTTTTGTTCAAAAAAATTCTAAAAGAAAGTATAACTATTCAACTGCTGCAAATCTATTTGGATATATAAGTGAAGTGAATGATTATGAGATAAAAAACAACTCATATTATAAATCCGGTGAGATGATTGGTAGACAAGGTCTGGAGAAAACTTATGAATCAATTTTGAGAGGTGAAAAAGGTGTTAATTATTTTCAAAAAGATAAGTTCAATAGAATTATTGGTAAGTTCAATAATGGAATTAATGATACTCTTCCAATTATATCAAAAAAACTAAAACTGACGTTAGATATCGATCTTCAAACATATGGAGATTCTCTAATGAATAACAAATATGGAAGTATTGTAGCTATCGAACCAAAAAGTGGTGAAATACTTGCATTAGTAAATTCACCAGGATATGATCCAAACTTACTAGTAGGAAGAGAAAGATCTGAAAGATATAGATCTTTAAATAATGATTCAATTGGAAAGCCCCTCTTCGACAGAGGTTTACAAGGTCAATATCCCCCTGGTTCAACATTTAAAATTATAAATGCACTCATTGGTTTACAGGAAAATATAATCAAACAAGAAACAACTTTTAAATGTGATGGTGGTCATTTTTATGCAAGAAATTCTTTTATGAAGTGTCACACATCAGAACCTACTTTTACGAATTTAAATAATGCAGTATATACATCTTGTAACACTTATTTTGCTAAAACTTACAGAGGAATTATAGAAAATTATGATAGTCCATCAATTGGATTAGATAAATGGGTTAATTATGTAAAATCATTTGGCTTTGGAAATTATTTAGGGTATGATCATCCTACTGGAAAACCAGGCTTTATTCCAACATCAGCTTACTACAATAGTTGGTATAATAATTCATGGAAGGCTGTAACAACTATCTCAAATTCAATTGGTCAAGGAGAAATATTGACAACTCCAATTCAATTAGCAAATTTTGCCGCTACTATTGCAAATAGGGGTTGGTATATTACTCCTCACTTTGTAAAAGAAATAGAAAACGATTCAATTAATATTAATTACAGGAAAAAAAATAAAACTCTTATTAACTCCGAGCATTTTGAGCCAGTTATAGAAGGAATGATTAATGTTGTTGAAAAAGGAACAGCAACTAATTCAATTATTCGTAATATTAAAATTGCTGGAAAAACTGGAACAGCAGAAAATTTTGTTAAAATAAATGGTATAAAGAAACAACTAACTGATCACTCCATTTTTATAGGATTTGCACCTGCAAATGATCCTAAAATTGCTGTTTGTGTTTTTATTGAAAATGGATATTGGGGTTCAAGATGGGCAGCTCCAATTTCCAGTTTGATAATAGAGAAATATATTAATGGTGAAATTGAAAGAGATTGGCTAGAAAAATATATTTTGGAAGGTGATCTTTCAGCAGAATATCTTAAGCCCTATTTGACAAGTAATTTTAATATTAATGAGTAGTATTAGAAATTTTGATCTTGTCTCGTGTTTACTTGTGTTAACATTGATGTTAATTGGATTGGTAAATATATATTCAGTGACATATTTTGAAAATATGGACTTTTTCTCTATTGGCAACTTTTTTGGTAAACAACTTTTTTTCTTTTTCATTTGTATTGTTATTTTCTTCATATCACTTATACCTGATATTAAGTTTTACTTTAAGTATGCTAGTATAATATATCTTTTAATGATAATAATATTAATAGCTGTTTTAATATTTGGAAATGAGGTTAATGGCTCTAAATCTTGGTTTTCTCTGGGTGGATTTAGTTTTCAGCCCTCTGAATTAATGAAGCCTGTAACTGCATTAGCACTGGCTAAATACTTAAGTAATATACACTCTGATATTAAAAGAAGAAGTATACAGTTTTATAGTTTTTTAATTATCTCTATTCCACTTATTTTAATTATAATGCAACCAGATCCTGGCACAGCATTAATTTTTTTAAGCTTTTATCTTGTTTTACATGTAGTTGGATTACCCTCTTTTTATCTTAATATTTTTGTAGCATCAATTTCAATTTTTATAATAACGATATTATTTGGCAGAAATAATATTTTATTAATAGGTTCTATAATTTTTGTTCTAATGCTAATCATTAGGTTATATAAGAGTCTTCCAAAAAGGAGATTAATATATATGGGTTTAATAGCTGCAATTTTCATTTTCTCAGTAGATTTTATTTTTAATAATATTTTTGAACAAAGACATAGAGATAGATTTAATGTAGTTTTAGGATTAGATGAAGACCTAAAGGGTATAGGTTACAACACCAATCAATCGCAGCTCGCTTTTAAAGCTGGGGGGATTTTGGGTGAAGGATTTCTAAAAGGTTCTCAAACTAAGGGTGATTTTATACCTGAACAACACAGTGATTATATATTTACAACTATTGGTGAGGAATGGGGTTTTGTTGGATCACTATTAACTATTACAATTTTTACATTTTTACTATTAAGAATAATTGAAAGAACATCAACGCAAAGAAATCTATTCTATAAAATATATTCTTATTGTGTAATAAGTATAATATTCTTTCATTTTGCAATAAATATTTCCATGGTATTAGGTATTTTTCCAAGTGTTGGAATACCTCTTCCATTTATTAGTTATGGAGGTTCAAGCATGTTAGCATTTACTATTCTGTTTACTGGTTACATTAAAATTGATGCTAATAAGAAGGAGAAATGGTAATCTTTATTTTTTTTCGGAGTAATAGTTAGACAAAAACATAAAACTAGAAACTAATAAAACAAGAAAAAAAGCTGGAATAAAAGCCAAATAGGCGTTTCCTAAAATAATATATTGATAATTTTCTTTAATCATATAACCCCAACTTGGGACTGGGGGTTGTGTGCCAATACCAAGGAAACTAAGACCACTTTCCAATAATATACTGGAAGCAAAGTTAGCAGCAGCAATAATTAATAAAGGGCCTAAAATATTTGGAACTATGTGGGATATGATGATTCTAAAATTATTAAAACCTAAAATTTTAGAGGCAACAATATAGTCCTTTGCTTTTTCTGAAATAACTTTACCTCTTACTAATCTTGCAACATCTACCCATACTGAAAAGCCAATCGCTATATAAACTTGCCAAAAACCTTTTCCTAAAGACAATGAGATAGCGATTACTAATAATAGTGTTGGAATAGACCAAAAAACATTTATTATATACACTACTATTTTATCAATGGTTCCACCAAAATAACCACCCAAACAACCAAAAAATAAACCTAAAACAGTAGAAATTAAAACAGCCATTAATCCTATTGAAAATGAAACACGTGTGCCTAATATTACACGACTAAACAAATCACGACCATAAAGATCAGTTCCGAAATAAAATATTTTTTCAGAGATTAAGTTATCAACTATATAGGACTTAATATCTTGTACATTATTTGGTACATTATTTTTATATTTATCTAGACTAATAGATAGTTCATCATTATAATCCTCGTATTTACTGTATAAGGTAAAATATATTGAATCAGATGAAAAACGATAATTCTTTATAGCATACTGCTCAATTGAATAATCTGTTCCAAATACATATTCAGAAAATTTTTTATTTTTTTTTGAAGGTAAAGAGAGTGTTTGAACTTTAAATCCAGGCTTGACAGACTGGATATTTAAGTTCATAGTATTAGCATTTCTTGTTTTATCAGGTATAATCAAATAAGAAAAAATTGAGAAAATAAAGCAAGTTCCTATAAAAAAAAATGAAAAATAGTAAGGTGTATTACTTAAAGAAAATTTAGAAAATAACTTTGAAGAGATCAATTTAGTTTTTTGTCATTATCTGCTAAAATAAGATTATTTTCACTTAAAGCAGATAACATTTCAAGGGCCTTTACTCCCTCCTCTACATATAAGTCTTTAGTTAAATTTCTATGCCATCTATTTCTACTACTTAAAAGTTCCTTATTAGACATTACATATTGCTTTTCAGCTTTTAATAGTTTAAATATTAGATTGTTTTCATAGTTTGAAAGACTTTCAAACTTTTTATTTTTCTCTCTCTGGTCACTTAAATAATTATTGTAAATATCAAAATTTAAAGAAATACTCTTATTGGACTGTTGAGATTTGATCCATTTTGCCCGATCATTAATTAAGCTATAATAATTATCATTATCAATTCTAGACTGACTATTTGTAGAGATTTTTGTAACTATTTCTTTTTGGTTCCATTTTTGGAAACTGGCAGGTGTAATTTTATCCCAATCAAGTGGGTTTTTTTCATCTTTTTCTCCATTAAAAATATATTTATACGAATCGGGAATTACTATATCACTTTTTACTCCCTCAAGCTGAACTGACTCTCCATTTATCCTATAAAATTTATCTGTTGTTATTTTAATAGCACCTAAATCATATGAGGAATTAGAAATAAACCTGTTTAAATCGATTACATTTTGGACTGTTCCTTTTCCAAATGATTTTTCATTACCTATAATAACTGCCCTATTGTAGTCTTGGAGTGCACCTGCAAGGATTTCAGATGCAGATGCTGACATTTTATTCATCAATATTACTAAAGGTCCATCCCATACTATTTTTGGATCTTTATCATATAAAATTTGTTTTCTGTTTCCAGTAGACTTTACCTGAACTATAGGCCCTCTTTCAATAAAAAGCCCTGTCATGTCAACAACAGTTTGGAGAGCTCCACCGCCGTTATTTCTCAAATCCAGAATTAAACCTTTGATTCCGTTATTTTTTAACTTTATTATTTCATTTTTAACATCATTTGCTGAATTCCTACTGTTTTTATCTGAAAAATCAACATAAAATTTTGGCAAACTTATATATCCATAATTTTTATTATCCTTACTTATCAATGTTGATTTCGCATATAGTTCTTCAAGCTCAACAAGACCTCTTTTAATTGAGACATCCTTGATTTCACCGTCTATTTTTTTTACTGTTAGCTTTACAACAGAATCTGCTGGACCTTTAATTAATTTAATTGCATCATCTAACTTCATCCCAATGATATCGACTGGATCTTCGTTTTCTTGTGCAACTTTTAAAATAATGTCACCTACATCCAATAACTTATCTTTCCATATCGGTCCTCCTACTATAATATCAACTATTTTGACAGCACCTTCGGTTTTTTGTAATCTAGCTCCAATACCATTGAATTTTCCAGAAATATTGGTATCAAACCTATCTTTGTCATCGGGATTGAAATAAACTGTGTGTGGATCTAGTTGATTTAAAAAAGCATTAATATAATTTGCAAACCAATCATCTCTATCCATTTCACTTATGTAATCAAAAAAATCTTCAGTATTTTTTTTAATTAAAGACATTGACTCATCAAGTGTTTCACTATCAATTATTTTAATTGAATCACCTAACTTCAAAGTAAGAATATCGAGTGTAGAATACTTTAACTGTTTTCTCCATCTATTTTTAATCTCATTTTTACTTCTTGCAAAGGATTTGTTTTCAAAATCTAAATCAATACTCTCATTAGATGAAAAATCAAAACCGTTTTCCATTATATCATAGTAATAATCTTTTACTTCATCAATCCTTTCTCTCGATGTCTGAAAAACTAAATCAAAGAAAGTTAAATCGTAATCTTTTAATTGATCATCAAGTTTATACTTATATTTTTCAAACTGTCTAATATCAGATTGTAAAAAAAATCTTTTTTGGGCATCTAACTGTTCGATGTAAGAATCAAAAATTTTTTCAGAAATATCATCATCAATCTCAATTGAATTATAATGCCCTTTTTCAACAACATATTTAACAACTTCAATCAGTAACTTTTCTTTATTTGGATCCGAAAACTTCTTGTTAGAAAAAGAAAAACCAAAAATGATTATTGCAATAAAAAAAGTAATATGTAAAAAATTAATTTTCATCTTAACTTATAAAAATAATTATTTTGAATTTAGAAATCATCTTTTGTAAAAAAATATGTTGAATTGGTTACTTTTGTCCAATAATTATACCAAGAATGGCAAAAAAACCCTTAATATTAGTTACAAATGACGATGGAATATCTGCACCAGGAATTAGAACTCTAATTTCTGTAATGAATGAAATAGGAGATGTAGTTGTTGTAGCACCTGACAGTCCTCAATCAGCTATGGGACATGCCATAACTATAAATTCAACTTTACAATGTCATAAAATAAAAATTGATGATGGGCCACAAGAAGAATATACGTGTTCTGGAACACCTGCTGATTGTGTAAAATTGGGAATTAATGAAATTTTAAATAAGAAGCCAGATATATGTGTTTCAGGTATTAATCATGGTTCTAATGCTTCGATTAACGTAATTTATTCAGGGACTATGAGTGCTGCTATTGAAGCCAGCGTTGAAGGAGTCCCAGCTATTGGTTTTTCATTATTGGACTATAGTTGGAAAGCAAATTTTAATCCTATTAAAAAAATTGTAAAAAAAATAACATTAAAAGCACTCAAAGAGGGTATACCCGATAGGACAGCTTTAAATGTTAATTTTCCCAACTTAAATGAAAACGAAATAAAAGGAATTAAAATTTGTAATCAAGCTAATACTTATTGGATTGAAAAATTTGATAAACGAACTAATCCTCAGGGCAAAGAATATTATTGGCTTACAGGTGAATTCATTAACAACGATGAATCTAAAGAATCGGATGAATGGGCTCTTGAAAATGGATATGTTTCTGTGGTTCCTGTGAAGCACGATTTAACCAATTACGAGGTTATTAGCAAAATTAAATCTTGGAATCTCTAAAATGAAATACTACATAATCTCTGGAGAACCATCAGGCGATATATATGGATCAAGATTAATTAATGAAATCAAAAGATCTGACAGTAAAGCTAACATTAGATTCTGGGGTGGAGATTTAATGAAAGAGTCGGGTGGAACACTTGTAAAACACTATAAAGATTTAGCTTTTATGGGCTTCTTTGAGGTGCTAACAAATATTTTTAAAATTTTAAAAAATTTTTCTTTATGTAAAAATGATATTATAAAATTTAGTCCTGATAAAATAATTTTTATTGATTATCCTGGATTTAATTTAAGGATTGCAAAATGGGCAAAAAAGAAAAAATTTAAGACTTTTTATTACATAAGTCCACAAGTATGGGCTTGGAAAGAGAACAGAGTCTCAACAATAAAAAAATATATTGATCACATGTATGTTATTATGCCTTTTGAAAAAAAATTTTACAAGGAAAAATATAATTATGAAGTACAATATTATGGACACCCATTAGTTGATATAATAGATGAATCATTGAAAAATAAAGAAATAATAAAAAATGTAAAACCTATTATTGCAATTTTACCAGGTAGCAGAAAACAAGAAATAAATTCTACATTGAATAAAGTCTTATCAATTGTAAAAGATTTTAAAAAATATCAATTCATTATTGCTGGACTAAATCATATTAATAAAAATATTTATGATGAAGCTGTTGCTAAAAGTGGTGCATCTGTCAAAGTATTATATAATAAAACATATGACTTATTAAAAAATTCAAATGCAGCAATAGTAACAAGCGGAACGGCAACATTAGAAACTGCTCTAATTGGAACACCCCAAATCGTATGTTACGCAACTAATAGTTTAAATATGTTTTTGGCTAAATTATTTGTTAAAATAAATTTTATTTCACTAGTTAATTTAATTTTAAATAAAGAGGTTGTCAAAGAACTTATTCAATCTGATTTCAATAATAAGATGATTAAAACTGAACTCAACTTAATTTTAAAAGAAAAAAGAAATCAAATACAAAAAGATTATAAAGATTTAAGAAATTTACTGAAAGGAGAAGACATTGAGTCTAAAATAGTTAATCACATAATTAACAACTAACAAACTACATTAATAATTTTTTTTGGTACAAAAATTATTTTTTTTATAGAGTTACCATTTAGATATTTCTCAGTTGATTGATGATTTTTTATTATATCCTCTACTTCGTTTTGTTTTAGGCTAGCTGATAAATTAATTTTAAATCGAAGTTTTCCATTAAATGAAACTGGGTATTCAATCATTGACTCTATTAGATACTTTTCATCATGCATAGGAAATTTTTCATATGATATTGAATTTTTATTCCCTAACAATGACCACAATTCTTCACAAATATGTGGAGCAAATGGAGATAGTAATATACACAAGTTTGCTAAAATATCTTTCGATTTACAGCCTAATGAAGACAATTCATTGATACAAATCATAAATGCACTTACTGAGGTATTAAAGGAAAAGTTTTCAATGTCAGAATTAACTTTTTTAACAACTTTATGATAGGATTTTAAAATTTGATCATTAGGTTTCTCATCATTAACATGAAATTTACCATTAGTATGAAACAAATTCCAAAATTTGTTCAAGAATGAAAATACTCCGGTAATTCCAGAAGTATTCCATGGCTTAGATTGATCAATTGGTCCTAGAAACATTTCATATAGCCTTAAAGTATCTGCACCGTATTTTTTACAAATTTCATCTGGACTTACAACATTATATCTTGATTTTGACATTTTCTCAATATCTCTAGAAACTATAAAAGACTTTTCATAAACAAAATTTACATCTTCAAATTCAGGATTTGATTTTTGCAGTTTTTTAATGTCTAAATTATTTTTTTCATCAACCATACTTATATCAACATGAATTTTTTGCGTTTCATGTCCTTTAATCAAATCAAATGAAATAAAATCATTTGTATTCTTAATCCTATGTATAAATGCACTATTACCAAGTATCATTCCTTGATTGACTAGCTTTTTAAATGGTTCGCTGGTGTTAACTAAACTTAAATCAAATAAAACTTTATGCCAAAATCTTGCATAAAGTAAATGTAAAACAGCGTGTTCGGCTCCTCCAATATATAAATCCACTGGCATCCAATATTTGATAATATCTTTATTAGCAAATTCATTATCGTTTAAAGGGTCTAAAAATCTTAAAAAATACCAACAAGATCCTGCCCATTGTGGCATTGTATTAGTTTCTCTGAGATATTCTTTACCATCTTTTTGCACAGAGACCCAATTTTTATTTCTAGCGAGTGGTGATGAGCCATCTTTTGTTGGAAGATAACTCTCAACCTCGGGTAATTTCAAGGGTAAATCCTCATATTCCAAATCTTTCTTTTTTTCACCATCATACAAAATAGGAATCGGCTCGCCCCAGTAGCGCTGTCTTGTAAATATCCAATCTCTAAGTTTGTAATTTACCTTCTTTTCTCCTTTTTTTTGCTTTTCTAAAAAGTCTACAACAATAATTTTGAATTCCTGATTATCTAGGCCATTGTAATTTTCTGAATTTATAATTTTACCATCACCAGTATAACAGTCAACATCTTCTCCACCTTCAATTACCCGCGTTATTTCGAGATTAAATTTTTTGGCAAATTCATAATCTCTTTCATCGTGAGCTGGAACAGCCATTATAGCTCCAGTTCCATACGAGTATAATACATAATCAGAAATCCAAATGGGCATTTTTTTCTTTGACATTGGATTTAAAGCATATGCACCAGTAAAAACACCTGTTTTACTCTTTTCGCTCTCCTGCCTTTCCAAATCACTCTTCATTGAAGTTTGATGAATGTACTGATCAATTTCTTTTTTGTTTGTTGTTGAAGTTATAATTGGAATCAAAGGATGTTCTGGAGCTAAAACTAAATATGTTGCACCATAAATCGTATCTGGTCTTGTAGTAAAAACCTCTACAAAGTTTTTTTTATTGACCTCAAATTTTATTTGAGCTCCTTCGGATTTTCCAATCCAATTTTTTTGTGAAAGTTTAATTGATTCTGGCCATTCTAGATCATCTAAATCTTCCAATAATCTATCAGCATAGTCAGTTATTCTCATTACCCACTGTCTCATGGGCTTTTTAACAACAGGGAAACCTCCTCTTTCACTCAGTCCTCCTATCACTTCCTCATTTGCTAAAAC
This sequence comes from uncultured Bacteroidota bacterium, assembly GCA_902597545.1. GTDB lineage: Bacteria > Bacteroidota > Bacteroidia > Flavobacteriales > Flavobacteriaceae > Eutrophosalina. Next base: position 46,339 of record CACJYD010000002.1, read on the forward strand.
GGTACCCAACTCTTCACACCAATTGACGTCTATAACATCAACATATGCAAGTCGTTTAGAATCAATAAATTCATCCATTTTTTCTTGGGAAATATTTGTTGGTATTTTTAATTTTTCAATAGGTTGTGCTTTATTTAACTTTTCATCATAATAACTATTATATAGTTTTAAGAATATCCATTGAGTCCATTTATAATAATTACTGTCACTGGTTTTAATTTCTCTATCCCAATCAAAAGATAATCCGAGATTGTCTAACTGATCTTTAAATCTTACTATGTTTTTTTCAGTTGTTGTTTTAGGATGTTGACCAGTCTTAACTGCATACTGTTCTGCTGGGAGACCAAAGGAATCAAATCCCATGGGGTGAAGAACATTAAATCCTTTGTTTCTCTTAAATCTTGAAATAATATCTGACGCAATATAGCCAAGTGGATGTCCAACATGAAGCCCTGTTCCAGATGGATAAGGAAACATATCCAAGACATAATATTTAGGCTTATGGGAGTTATCATTGGCCTTAAATACTTTATTTTCAAGCCAATAATTTTGCCACTTCTTTTCTATTTCAAGAAAATTATAAGACATAATTTTTATAAAAACAAAAATAATGTTTTAAAGCTAATCCATTAAATGTTCTTTAAAATTAAATAGCTTTATTACTTTTACTAATAATATTAAATTGTCAAGTTCAAGAAGCAATAGAATTTTTTCAAACTATTTTTTAGTAGTTGTTAGTATTTCATCTGTTTTATTTTTTTTATCATCATTTACATTTTTTGTATTAAACAGCAATAAAATCATTGATGATTTTAAAGAAAAAATTCCTGTTGTGGTTTTTCTTGAAGATGGAGCAAGTGATATTGAGGTTTCACAGTTCGAGAAAAAATTAAGCATTGATCCAAATATTAAAAATTTTGTATACACATCAAAGAATGATGCTGCAACAAAATTTAGTTCAGAGATTGGAGAAAATTTCGTTGAATTCCTGGGATATAATCCGCTACTAAATTCTTTTGACATTTATTTTTTTTCAGAAAAAGTTGAGAATCTCTACATAAACGAGATCGTAAAAAGTTTTGAGAGTGAAGATTTTGTAAATGAAGTATCCTATGATGCTCCATTAATTTTTTTGATAAATGAGAATTTTAAAAAAATAAAAGATTGGGTTTTATACCTTGCTATTTTCTTCATTTTTTTATCAATAATTTTGATAAATAATACAATTAGACTATCTGTATATTCCCAAAGAATGACAATAAAAACTATGCAATTAGTTGGAGCAACTAAATTCTTTATAAAAAGACCATTCATTTTGACCCAAATAAAATTAGGGTTAATAAGTGCAATAATTTCTTCACTATTTTTTGTATCAACAGCCTACTACTTGAATACAAATTATTTTGAGATAAAGTTGTTATCAATTAAAAATTCTTTTTTAATATCTATTGCTGTTGCATTTATTTTAAGTTTATTAATTTCAGTACTGTCAACGAATTACATAACATCTCGATTTCTTAATTCTAAAATTGATAAATTATATTAATGAGAAAAAAAAATAAATTACTGTTTGGAAAAAGAAACTACAAGTTTATGCTTATTGGACTTTTTTTCATTGCATTTGGTTTTATATTAATGTCAGGCGGAGGGAGTGATGATCCAAATATTTTTAATGAAGAAATATATAGTTTTAGAAGAATTAGGCTTGCACCTATTCTAGTTATAACAGGGTTTATTATTGAAGTTTACGCAATTTTAACTAAATCAGAATAGTTTGGAAATTATTAAATCTTTCATTCTAGGTGTTGTACAAGGCTTAACAGAATTTTTACCTGTTTCATCAAGTGGTCACATTGAGATTTTTAAAGAAATATTGGGTTTTTCATTCGAATCCCAAAATGGACTTTTTTTTACATTAATTCTACACCTTGCAACTGCAATTAGTGCATTACTATATTTTTGGGATGACGTAAAAAATATTTTAAAAAGTACAATTAAGTTTAAGGATGATGAAAATTTTCACTTTACTCTTATGATAATAATATCAATGATTCCAGCAGGATTAGTAGGTTTTTTTCTTGAAGAAAAAATAAATCAACTTTTTAATGGAAATTTATTGTTGGTTGGATCTATGCTAATAATTACATCTCTTCTACTTTTAATTTCTGATAAAATCAAATCAAAAAACAGAAAACTCAGTGCCAAAAATTCATTTTTAATAGGTTTAGCTCAAGCCCTAGCAATACTCCCGGGTATTTCAAGAAGTGGTTCAACAATTGCAACTTCTATATTCATGGGAATAAATAGAGACCTTGCAGCAAAATTTTCATTTTTAATGGTAATACCAATAATTGTTGGTTCATCATTAAAAATGATCTTATTTGATAATCTTGTTTATGATAGGTCAATTCTAATTAACTACATCATTGGTTTCTTTGCAGCATTGATTTCGGGATATTATGCGTGTAAATGGATGATTTTTTTTGTTAGAAAAAGTAAATTAAAATATTTTGCACTTTACTGCTTTATTGTAGGGATTTCATCAATTTTATATTCAATTTTTTAGTGAAGATTAATAAAGATTCAATTATTGAAGGATTAATCATTCCTGTTTTTAAACCCTTTAATTGGACCTCTTTTGATGTTGTTAAAAAAGTAAGATATGATTTTAAAAAATCATTCGACATAAAAAAAATTAAGGTTGGTCATGCTGGCACACTTGATCCACTTGCTACGGGATTACTTTTAATTTGCACTGGAAAAAAAACTAAAGAAATAGAAAAACTTCAAGAATTAGATAAAACATATTATGCAACCTTTTCTATTGGCAAAACCACACCATCATTTGATAGGGAAACTGAATTTGATAAACATTATCCTATAGATCATATCAACGATAGATTGATAGAAAAAAGTATAAGTAGTTTTATTGGTGAAATTAAACAACAACCACCAATTTATTCTGCACTAAAAGTGAAAGGGAAAAGGCTATATGAGATGGCAAGAAAAGGAGAGGATATTAATATCAAATACAGAAAGATTAATATTTACGATTTTAATTTACTCAACAACAATTTTCCTGAACTTGATTTTAAAATTAAATGTTCAAAAGGTACATACATTAGATCACTGGCACATGATTTTGGAAAAAAACTTGATAGTGGTGCATATCTGAAGTACTTGGAGAGATACTCAATTGGTGATTATAACATTAAAGACTGTTTGACCATAGATCAAATAAACAAACTATTATTTAATTAGTATTTTTAGAAACTCGTCTCTGGAAATCTCCTCTGCACCCATACTTTTTAAATGTTGAGACGGCACTTGACAATCAATAAACCTATAGCTATTTTTTTTTAATTCAAGAGATAAACTAACCAATGCTAATTTACTTGCGTTAGTAGATTTTGAAAACATACTTTCACCACAAAAAATATCTCCAAGATCCAGTCCATATAAGCCCCCAATAATTTCACTGTTTTTCCAAACCTCCACTGAAATTGCTAAACCCATTTCGTGTAACTTAATGAATGATTTTTTTAAACCTGGTGTTATCCAAGTTCCTTTTTGACCAAGTCTTTTTATGTTAGAACATGAATTGATCACTTCTTCAAAATCATTATTAAATGTAACTTTTAGTGTAGTTTTTTTAATAAAAGATTTTAAACTTTTTGAAACTTTTATTTTTTCAGGATATAGTATCATCCTTGGATCAGGTGACCACCAAAGTAGATCATCATCAGATTCAAACCAGGGGAAAATCCCATTTTTGTATGCTTGAATTATTCTTTGGGGGTTAAGATCACCACCATAGGCTACAATACCATGGCTATCTGCGCTTCTGGGTGAGGGGAAAACAAAATCTTCACCAAGTCTAACCATCTTTTAAAATGGAAGATCATCAGGTTCTTTGTTAGTTTCTTGGCTAGTACCCAAGTCTTCTTTTGTTGGGATTGGTGGGAGCTGAGAATCATAATTTTCTTCAATCTTTTCGATCCTCCAACCTTGAATAGAATTAAAATACTTGACTTCATTATCTTTATTTGTCCATTCTCTACCACGGATATTTATATCAATTTTTACTAACTCCCCAACTTGAAATGAATCCAGAATTTCACATCTGTCTTGCACAAATTCAACCAAAATGTTTTGTGGATATTGCTCTTGAGTGGTAACTACCAATTCTCTTTTTCTGAAACCATTGGATCCGTACTCTTTTGTTTCATTAATTAATTTTATTTTTCCTGATATATTCATCTTTAATCTAAATTACTTTTTATTTTATTACAAACTTGTTCAAAACTGATTTTTTCCAATTCTAAGTTATTCGAAAAATTTAAATCATTCATGTTATTTATTGGAATTAAATGAACATGAACGTGAGGAACTTCCAAACCTACCACGGACATCGCCACTCGCTTACAATCAACAGATTTTTTTATCGCTAATGCAATTTTTTTTGAAAATTTCATTAATGATAAATATTCTTCATCGGATAAATCAAAAATATAGTCAATCTCTTTTTTTAAAATACATAAAGTATGTCCATATGAATTAGGGTTTATATCTAAAAAAGCAAGACAATCCTCAGTTTCATCAACCTTGTAACATGGTATCTCACCTCTTATTATTTTAGTAAAAATAGATGACAAAATTTATCGGTGAATTGATAATATTTCAAATTTTAATTTACCACTGGGGACACTAATTTCAGCAACATCTCCAACTGACTTTCCCAGTAGACCTTTACCTATTGGAGAATTTACAGAAATCTTCCCGCTTTTTAGGTCGGCCTCACTTTCAGCAACGAGCTGATATTCAACAGTTGCCCCGTTTAACTGGTTTTTAATTTTAACTTTAGATAATACAAGAATTTTTGAAGTATCTAATTGTGATTCATCAATCAATCGTGCATTAGATAGTGTTTCCTCAAGTTTAGAAATTTTAAGTTCTAAAAGTCCTTGTGCTTCCTTTGCAGCATCATATTCAGCATTTTCACTTAAATCTCCTTTATCTCTAGCTTCAGCAATTGCTTTAGACGCATTTGGTCTTTCAACATCTTTTAGCTGATTTAACTCAGCCCTTAATTTATCTAAGCCTTCTTGAGTGTAATAATTAATTCCCATATTAAAAAAAAATCCTCTTATTAGAGGTCCAACTAATATACAAATTTATACGTGTTATTTAATTAAATTTACATTCACTATGGTTAAAAACTATTTGATTGTATTTTTTTTTCTAGTTAGTTGTGAAAATGAACAATCGCCTTATAATCCTTATTTACCAGACATAAGTTTCGAAAGAATAATCAATTTAAATCTTCCCAGTTACGATAATTTAAATTTTACAGGAGGATCTGTTATTATTGATGGTCTTGGAGTTTGTGGTGTCATACTATTTAATTTTAATAACGATATTTTAGCTTGGGAGGCTTGTGACCCAAACCACAAAAAAAGAGATGATTGTCCAAAGCTTGAAATTGACGGAGTTCAAGCAAAATGTAATTGTGTAGGAAATATATATAGTCTTGCTACTGGACAATTACTAAATAGTAATACTACATCAAATTACCCATTAATCCGTTACAAAACTGAACGAATTGGTAACAACCTCAGAATTTACAACTAGAATTTAAATATAAATCCCGCTAAAAAATTTCTTGTGGCCTGAGGATAATATCCAGCACCATCCAATGTTGTTATCTGACCTGGAATGCTCCATGTATCATCATATGTATAATAATATCCATTTGAAATGTACTCTTTGTTAAGTAAATTATTAATCAATAAATTAATTGAAATAGATTCAAAAATTTTATTTGGTTGTAATAAATATGAAATACTTAAGTCATTTACAAAATAACTATCAAGAATTGAATTAGGCTGATCAGTATTACTCATGTATTGTTTACCAACATATTTAGATAAAAATGTAAAATTTAAATTTTCTGAGTATTTGTAGTTTATACTATTTGAACCAATAAATGATGGGGAAAAAGAGATATTTGTTTTTCCATAATTATATAATGCCCCATCAACCATTGAAAAGATATTTTTATTCTTATTCGAACTTAATGTAATATTGGTTTGCACAGAAAATAACTCTGATAATTTTATTGAATTTTCAATTTCTAAACCAATCCTGGAGCTTGAACCACTATTTGTTCTTTTAGGATTCCCAACATCATCAATTTCACCCGTTAAAACTAGCTGCTCATCATAAAGCATAAAGTAACTATTTAGATTAAGTAGAATATTTTCATTTCTAAACCGCCAACCAATTTCTATATCATTTAACCTTTCAGGTTTAATTTCAGAATTACTTTCAAAATCCGTTCGATTTGGTTCTCTATTCGCTCTAGCGTATGAAGCATAAATTAATGAACTTGAATTCAACTTATAGGATAACCCAATTTTGGGATTGAAAAAATTATATGATTTATCTAAAACCATATTGATTAAATCTGATGTGATTCCGGATGTATTATATTTTACTCCTCTAAGCTGAATATCAGTATATAATTCAGTTTTTTTATTAATGGAATACAGCAGTTTAGCAAAAAAACTTAAATCTTTTTTTTCACCAAGGCCCTCATAATACCTATCCCTTATTTCACCTGTATTACTAAGACTACGAGCCCAAATTACTTCTCCATAATGATCTCCAACATAGGAGCTGTAAGAACTACTTAAAGTTAAGTCAATCTTATCCTTGATATAATTAATTGAGCTATTTAAAACGTAAAAATCATTATCTAACCATCTTCTTCTTATTAAGTCTGTCGTTCCAGTTTCGTTTCCGTTACTGTCAATATCTGATTTAACAATTCCTCCATATGTATTAATATCATCATCCTCTTTATATTGTTCAAAGTAACCTCTTCCATCGGTGTAATTTAATCCTAAATTAAATGACCAATAATTATTTATTTTTTCATTCCAATGCAGCTGAAAGTGATCTTGCTTATAATTATCAATTTCATTTTCATAAGTAAGTGGATTTTGACGTCTATTTTCCAGAACTTGATCCATAGATAAGCCATCCCATGCTTGATATGTTTTTTCATGTCCACCAAATGATATAGCCTTGATTAATGTACTACCATTTGTATAAGCACCTTGGATAAAGTATGATTTTAAATCAGAATAAGCCCTATCAACATATCCATCAGAATCAATCTTTGATAACCTACCAGATAACTCAAAAAAATCATTAATCTTGCCTGTACTAAACTTAATTGTATTTTTTAAGGTGTTATAACTTCCAAAACTACTTGATAGCTCAGCATAAGGTTGATCAGAAACAATGTCCGTTAAAATATTAATACTTGCTCCAAAAGCACCGGAGCCATTTGTAGATGTTCCAACACCTCGTTGAACTTGCAGGCTTTCAATTGAGGAGCTAAAATCTGGCAAATTAACCCAAAAAGTACCCATTGACTCGGGATCATTAAATGGAATTCCATTAATGGTAATATTTGTTGATTGTGGACTCACTCCTCTTATTCTAATTCCAGTGTAACCTATTCCAGCACCTGCATCAGATGTTGTAACAACAGATGGTAAAAAGTTTAATAAAATTGGAAGATCTTGTCCAAGATTTTTAGATTTTAAATCCTGTTTATCAACGTTTGTAAAACTGATTGGTGATGAAAATTTAGCACGAATGCCTTTAACAATGACCTCATCTAAGTCTTGTCTTGTTGTTTGTAGCGTATCATTAATAATTTCTTGTGAACTAATAACATTAGAAATAAGAAACACCGCTAATAAAAATTTTTTCATAATTATAATATTAACGGGGTAAAAGTTAAGTGAGTGTCATTTTCCTTACAAAAATTACTTTGTCAGGTTCAATGGGTATAATCTCAGCCTTAGCACCCCAAATTTGTTCAAAGCTAAAAAAAAAAGGGCACAAGGCCCTTTTTTTTGAGTTAATTTATACTAGAAAGAATATTTTAAACCAACAGAGATATTTCTTCCAATATCATGTATATTTAAATTTTTCAGTCTTGATAAATGATCAACATATTCCTTATCAAATAGATTGGAAACTGACCAGAATAGATTTAAATCGTTGTTGGCCATGTTTAACATATAAGATCCTGAAATATCAACAAGACTGTAAGATTCAGTTGTAGTTTCAAAATCTGCTACATCATTTTGATTTGCTTTCGAGAGCAATCCAATTTCATAACTACCAGCCTGATCAAAGTCTAAATCAAAATCTAATTTAAACGTCAATGGAGAGATAAATGGTAAAAAACCACCATCTTTAACTTTACCAGAAAGATACTCGATTGATGTGTTGTATGTTAACCATTCTGCATTAGTTTTTCCTGAAATTGTGACTTCAAGTCCAAAAAGATTTGCATCCTCTTGTACATAATTATACAATGGCATACCCTGCATCTCTTTACCAGATGGTTTAATATATATGTAATTATCTAAAGAATTGTAGAATACATCTACACCAAATGTAGTTTTTTCAGAAAATGTATTAAATGCAAAGTCAATTTGATTACTTTTTTCCACACCTAAATTCTCATCTCCCATATCATATCTTGCAACACCATGGTGAACTCCATCTGCAAAAAGTTCAGATAAATTTGGAGCTCTATAACCAGTTGCAAAATTTAGTCTATAGTTTGAAGAACTTCCAAGGTTTTTCTTAATCCCAATTGATGAAGTAAAACTTGAATATGATTTTTCAAAATCAGAATTTGTATGATGGTCATGAGCGTGAATATCTCTTTGATCACCTCTAAAACCAACCATCAAATCTAAATTGTCCAGGTGAACATGAGAAATACCATAAAAACCTAAGTCTTTTTTCTCAGCATCAGGTATTAATTCTTCTTCTCCAAAATTTAAATTTTCTTGATTTAAAATACTTCCTCCAAGAATGAACTCAAATTTATCAGTCTTAGGGAAAATATATTTGAAATCTAAAGATGTTGTCTGGAGCTGCATATCAATATGAGCTCCCCCTTCATGATCATCATGATCATCATGATCATCATCATGGTCATCATCATCACCATCATCGTGATCATCGTCATGATCATCATGACCTTCTTCATCATGATGTCCAAATTCTTTTCTCAGATTATCTGAAAGACCTAATGTAACCTGTAACTCTGATTTATTGGCAAATTTTAGAGAATTTTTCCAACTAATAACAGTGTTTTCTAATTCTTGGTAGCTTTCTTCCTCCTCCTCGTGATCGTCATGATCATCGTCATGATCATCGTCATGATCATCGTCATGATCGTCGTCATGATCATCATGTTCTTCCTCTTCGTGAGGTATTCCTAATTTAGTGGCTGTGTGGTTAAATCTTAAATCTGATTCAAAACCATTAGATTCAAAACCAACACCAAATTTGAAATCTTCCATTTCGGTCCAGGTATTTTCTACAACGCCGTCTGCATTTTCATAATCTCCATTATCAATTATGCTTGCTCTAGCAAGAATACTGAATTTATTAATCTTCGTATTTAAGCCAACAGATGTATTGATTCCTGAATAGTTTGCATTATACAAACTTTCAATGTTAACTTTTAAACCATTTTCTGAAAGATATTTCTCAGGTGCAATGTATAAAACACCTCCAATAGCATCACTTCCATAAAGTACAGACATAGGACCTTTTATAACTTCGATACTGGAAATACCTGATGTATGGATTTCTAAGCCGTGTTCATCTCCCCACTGCATATTTTCAAACCTGATTCCTTGATAAACAGTTACAACTCGATTTCCACTTAAACCTCTAATAATTGGTTTTTGTATCCCAGGACCTGTGGTTATGAATGACACACCTGGAACATTATAAAGTGCTTTAGGAATAGATTGACTTTTCAAAAAGCTTAAATCTCCTAAATTGACTTTATCAACACTAATTACATTATTTTCAAGAGATTCATTAAATGGTGTTGATACAACTACCCCCTCTAGTGATACTGGTACAATTGTATCATTTGTAGCCTCTTGTGAATGTATTTGATTTATATTTAGGATAAATAATAATCCTAAAATTATACTGTATATTTTTTTCATTTTTAATTATTTACGTTAATTGATTTTAATTTTTGTTTAGATAAAATCATATGCTGGGCGGCCCACGTAAATAAATTAAATATTGTTTAGAAAATTTAAGATTTATATTTTCAAATAAAATTTTTGAGTTATAAGATACAATTATAAATATGGATGCAAATGAAATGAGAAAATGATTTAGTGGATTACTTAAGATTAAGCATAATACACAATCTTCCTCCATTTCATTTATTCCATTTTGAAAATGCTCATGATGAGTATGATCATGTTCATGAGAATGCACGAATATATGCGTTACATGAGCTATATAGGGAACAAATACCGAAAAAATAAATAGGGAAATGATTAGTTTTTTTGACATTCTATCTGAAAATCATTGCAAATTTAGCAAATTGTTCACTAATTCAATTGCCTTTTGCTTTCTTTTTTGAAATGAACCTGAGACTGTAAAATAATTTTTATTATTCATTTCAAGTGCCATTTTAAATGAATTAAAAAAGATATCTCTTTCATTTGGCCTATCCCTTAAATCATCTTTTACCCATGGAATGTCAATATCCATTAACAGATATAAATCATAATAATTAAGCTTTGAATATTTATCCAGTAAAGGGTCACAATAATTATTAAAATATAATTTTGAATAAGTAGCAGTAGTCAATAAATCAGTATCACAGAATAATATTTTATCAGTTTTTTTTGAAATTATATTTTCACTATTCATCTGTCCTTTTGCAATGGGTATAATATCATCTAATTCACAAATCTTTTGATACTTATCCCATTTTTCTTGTAAATAATGTCTTGCATATTCATCAACATAATAAGTGTTGTAGTGAACTGCTAATTCTTTAGCTAATGAGGATTTTCCTGTGGACTCAGGCCCAAATAAAACAACTTTTAAGCAACTTGATTTTTCCTGTTGTAAATACTTTTCCATTTGTAGTATCCTGCAATAGCAATAAAGGTAAAAATAAAGTATTGAAAACTTGTGAAAGCTAGTCCTTTATAAAGGTAAAGAGGAACTGAAATAATATCTCCAATTATCCAATAAATCCAGCTTTCAATTTTTCGTTTGGCCATCAACCACATTCCAACAAAAAATATTGAGGTTGTAAGAATATCAACATACGAGACTACTCCACTCCACTTATCAAAGTAAGTATACATTAATGAAACAAATAAACAGGATAGAACTGCAATCAATAACATAATTTTTTTATCAGAAATATTGAGCTTAGTTATAGGTGTATATTCATTGTTATTTTTTCGAGTCCAATAATACCAGCCATATATACTTACTACAAAATAGTATACATTTATAACCATATCTCCCAAAAGCTCCCACTTGAACAACAAATAAACAAAAATAGAGGTGTTCACTAAACCAGTAGGAAAAACCAATACATTATTATTTTTTGAGAACCAAACAGAAAAAAACCCAAAAATTACTGCAAAAATTTCTAGACCCACATCAAGCTGTGAATAGGTAGAATATTGTTGAAATAAGTAATTAATTATATCACTCATTGGATTGAACTATTGAACAAATGTAATCTGACTCTGTAATATTAAATGACTCAAAAAAATATTTTTTATCTAATTTTTCAACTTCGACTGTTGAATGAGATAAGTTATTTGAAATTGATTGAATTTTAATTTCATCTTTAAAGTCCAAACCAGGTTTTCTATGAACCTTGTATGTTGCCTCTTTTATACACCAAACTAAAGTCAATTCTTTGATTGAACTAGGATCTATCAAATCTCTTTCGTTAGAATTTATGAACTTTTTAGAAATACTTAAAATTTTATCTCTAAAGTCTTGGATGTCAATACCTACAGGTTTTGGAGAAATAGCAATTGCGCTAAAGCCTTTAATATGGCTAATTGAAATATTTTTTTCATTGTTAAGAAAAGGTATTCCTTCAGAGCTATAACTTAGGCTATCTAAACTAATTCCATTTAATTGAATTAATTTTCTAACTGCCAAAAATTGCTTTTTCATTTCATCAGATTTCAACTTATCTAGCCTTTGCTCACAGTTTTTAGTTAAACGAAGGTTTGATAAAAAAAAATCCAATGACTCTTCAATACTCCAGATTGATAAAGAGATGTTATTGGAAATTGATTTTTGGACTATAACTGGCATTGTAAGTCCTAAAGATATAAATTATGAGATTAGGCTTCTGGTATAATTGACACAAAAGATTTGTCGTCTTTTTTCTTTGTAAACTTTACAATTCCATCAACTTTTGCATGTAAAGTATGATCTTTTCCTAAATAAACATTATCACCAGGCTTATGCTTAGTTCCTCTTTGTCGAACAATAATATTACCAGCTATTGCTTTTTGACCTCCAAAGATTTTAACCCCTAATCGTTTCGATTCTGACTCTCTTCCGTTTTTTGAACTACCTACTCCTTTTTTATGTGCCATTTTGTTTTACTTTTTAGATTTAGCTTTTGGTGCAGCTTTTTTAGTTTTTGAGGATTTTTCCTCAGCTGATTTTTTTGTTGGCTTCGCTTTAACAACCTTTTCTGAAACTTTTTCAACGATAATTTCAGTTAATGCTTGACGATGTCCATTTTTAACTTTATATCCTTTTCTTCTTTTTTTCTTAAATACAATTACTTTATCATCCTTTAAATGCTTTAAAACTTTGGCTTCCACTGTTGCATCTTTTACGGTTGGCTTTCCAACTACTACTTTAGAACCATTGTCTAATAATAAGACGTTATCAAAGGTTACCTTATCCCCCTCTTTAGCATCTAATCTATTGACAAATAACTTTGTATCCTTTTCAACCTTAAACTGTTTTCCAGAAATCTCTACAATAGCATTCATAAATTTTATACTTAAAAATTGATAAAGTATCAATAATTGCGGGGCAAATATACAGATTTATAATTATTTTCAAATGTTATGATTAAATAACATTTTTTCCATATAAAGTAATTAACTTAAAGTATAGTTATATTTTGTTTTTTAAATGTTATTTTAAATTACTAATTTCACGAGCCTATGAAAAATTTCTTATACACTTCGCTGTTTTTTTTAGCATTAAATATTAATGCTCAATTAATTGATTATGAATTATACACTTTGGATAATGGTCTTGATGTTATTTTACATCAAGAAAATAGCTCTCCTGTTGTTACTGTCTCCGTTATGTATCATGTCGGGGCTAAAGATGAAGTTGATGGTAGAACTGGATTTGCACATTTTTTTGAACACCTACTTTTTGAAGGAACAAAGAATATTGAAAGGGGTAAATGGTTTGATATTGTTTCCTCTAATGGTGGTTCAAATAATGCTAACACCTCACATGACAGAACTTATTACTATGAAACATTCCCATCAAACAGCCTTGAATTAGGGCTTTGGATGGAAAGTGAGAGAATGTTGCATCCTATCATCAATCAGATTGGAGTTGATACTCAAAATGAAGTTGTTAAGGAAGAAAAAAGACAAAGAATAGATAATGCTCCCTACGGTGCTTTGATTTATGGTACCGCAGTTGATCCATACCTTTATAAAAAACATCCTTACAGAAGATCCATCATTGGAAGTATGGAAGACCTAGACGCAGCAAAACTACAAGAGTTTATAGATTTTAATAATCAATGGAATAATCCAAATAATGCAGTTTTGGTTGTGGCAGGTGATATAGAAATTGAAAAAACTAAAAAACTGGTCGAAGGATACTTTGGTGATATTCCGAATAATGGACCTGTTCCAGTCAGAGAAACAATTGTTGAGGATCCAATTACTGAAACAATTAAGATTACAGAATACGATAGTAATATTCAAATTCCAGCCAAGGCGTTCCTTTACAGGACACCAAGTATGAAAAGTAGAGATTCATATGTGTTACAATATATATCTGCAGTTTTAACTGGAGGAAAGAGTTCCAGAATGGTGAAAAGAATGGTTGATGATGAAAAACTTGCTTTACAAGTCATTGCATTTAATCAAGCCCAAGAAGATTATGGAAAATATTTGATGTTATCACTTCCTGTTGGAGAAACTTCACTTGAAAAATTGACTGCAACAATGGATGAAGAAATTGAAAAAATAAAATCAGAATTAATTTCGGAAAGAGAGTATGAAAAAGTTAAAAACCAGTTTGAAGTTCAATTTATTCAGAGTAATACCAGAATTGAAGGTATTGCTAATAGTCTTGCTAGAGCTCACATGCTTTACGGGGACATTGATAACATAAATGATCAAATTGATATATACAGAAGTATAACTAGAGAAGAAATTAAAGAAATTGCAAATAAATATCTCAATAAAAGTCAAAGAGTCGAAGTAGACTACCTTCCTAAAAAGAAATAACATATGAAAAAATTAACTTTATTTATTGTCCTAACGTTTTTTTTCACAATTGATTTAAGCAGTCAAGAAAGTGATTATGTAAAACCAATTGATAGAAGTATTCAACCAAAGCAAGGTAAAACACCTACAATTGACTTAAAGAAACCCACAATTTTTACCCTTAAAAATGGGCTGACTGTTATAGTTGTTGAAAACAAAAAATTACCAACATTTAGCTTAAGACTATCGATTGATAATCCCCCATCAAGTGAGGGAAATAAAGCTGGTTTAAGTCAATTATCAAGTGCTTTATTTGGTGAAGGATCTAAAAATATTTCTAAAGAAGTCTTCAATGAAGAAGTTGACTATTTAGGAGCATCTATTTCCATGGGAATGGGATTTGCTTATGCGAATGGTCTGTCGAAACACAAAGAAAGAATATTTGAATTACTCTCTGATGCAGCGCTAAATCCAAATTTTACTCAGGAAGAACTCGATAAAGAGAAGGACAAATTAATCACTGGACTAAAATCTGAAGAAAATAGTCCTGCGGCAATCGCGCAAAGAGTAACGGGTATTTTAGCATATTCTACTGATCATCCATATGGTGAATATATTTCAGAAGAGAGTGTAAATAATGTTTCCATTAAGGATATTGAAAATAATTACAACGAAATGTTTAATCCAAACAACGCATACATGGTTGTTTCAGGTGATGTTAATGTTGATGAAATAAAAGATTTAGTTACTAATTATTTTAAAAAATGGAAAAGTTCTAAGAAGGAGGTTATTCAAACAATCAAAAGTCCTGTTGATGTGTCATCAACAGAAATTAATTTTGTAGATATGCCTGATGCTGTTCAATCAGAATTATCTGTTTTGAATATTACAGATTTACAAACTAACAGCGAAGATCATCACGCTGCTTTAGTCACTAATTACATATTAGGAGGTGCATTCAATAGTTATTTGAATATGAATCTGAGAGAGGAAAATGGTTGGACATATGGTGCTAGAAGCTCAATTGCTAGAAACAAATGGACAAGTGCCACATTTAGAGCAACAACTTCAGTAAGAAATGCTGTAACAGATAGTGCTGTAGTTGAAATACTTAAAGAAATAAATAAAATAAGAGATGAGTTTGTAACTGATGAGATGCTTGCAACAGCTAAAGCAAAATACTTAGGTAATTTCATTATGTCAACTGAAAATAAATCCCTACTAGCTGATTTTGCCGTCAATATTAAAACTTTAAACCTTCCAGATAACTTTTATGAGACTTTTATAGAAAAGATTAATCAAGTATCAAAAGAGGATGTTAAAAGAATAGCTAATAAATATCTTAAGCCTGAAAATTTAAGGATAATAGTAGTCGGAAAAGGACTTGATGTAGCAGATAAACTTGAGAATATTGATTACAATGGTAGTCTTATACCTGTTAAGTATTTTAATAAAGTTGGAGAGCTAATTGAAAAACCAGTATTTGCAAAAGAAATAGATGCAAGTGTAACAGTTAAAAATATTTTTGATAAGCACATTGAGTCGATTGGAGGAGCTGAAAAATTAAATACAGTTAAATCGATAAGTATTACTGCTGCTGTAACAATTCCTGGAGCACCATTTAAGCCAAATGCCATAATTAAAGAAAAGTTTCCAAATAAATCATCAATGGAAATGTCTGTCCCTGGTATGGGAACTTTGATGTCTCAAAAATTCAATGGAGAAGACGGATACATAGAGCAAATGGGTCAAAAAATCCCATACGAAGATGATCAAAAAAATTCTGAAAAAGAAAAATTAGGATTGTTTGAAGAAGCTTATTTGGATCCATCAAATATGGAAATTGTTAGCCTGTCACCTATTGATGGGAAAGATGTTTACAAAATCAAAGTTAAAGATGATTCATTTAGGTTTTATGATGCAGAAACAGGACTACTAGTCATGACAGAGGAGACTACGTCTGCAATGGGAAATGAAATAATTACAGTGACTAAATTTTCTGATTATAAAGAAGTTGATGGAATCAAATTTGCCTTTAAGACTGAAATAGTAACTGGACCACAAACAATTGTAATTGAAGCAGATCAAGTAATTGTTAATGAGGAAATTGCTGATGACTTTTTTAACTAGTCTTTTTTTTATTCACCATATAAACCCCAATTAATATAATTGCTGCTGCAAAATATTGCATTAAGGTTAGTATCTCTCCGTCTAATAATGCCCAAAAAATTGCAACGATAGGCATTGTATATGTAACTGCTGAAGCGAATAATGGTGAAGCTATTTTAACGAACTTGTTAAATAAAGTCTGAGCTATTGCACTACTGAAAACACCCAAAATAAAAATAAATAAAATTGAGGTTTTAACTTCTGAATCATTAAAGTTTAAAGATGTAAAATCCGAAAGAAAAAGTACAACTAATGCTGGTGGAGAAATGGATAAAAAAATACCTGCTGTTACAGCCTCAGGTGGTATTTCCGTAAGGTATTTTTTTATTAAGTTAACTGATGCAGCATATCCAACAGTGGTCATAAAGACAAAAAATGAATAAAAAATGTTTGTATCTGAGTTAGTTTCTTTTGCCTCATAAAGCAATAATATTGATCCTACCAGTCCAACAAATAATCCTAACAATTGCTTGGTTGTAAATGTTAGACTGAAAAAAATAATTCCAATAATCAACGTATTTATTGGTGTTACTGTTGTAATTATTGATGCTAATCCACTTTCAATTTCTGTTTGACCATAACTAATTAAGTATACAGGGAAAAAAGTTCCAAAATAAGCTGTAATAATTATCCATTTCCAACTTTTCTTAGGTATTTTTTTTAAAGAATTAAATGAGTAAATACCAATTGCGGTTGCTGCAAAAATCATCCTTAAACTTGCCAACTGAAATGCAGTCAGACCAACTAAACCCTTTTTTATAAGAATAAAAGAGCTACCCCAAATTATCGATAAAACAGCTAAATACAACCATCTCTTATTGTTTTCACTTATTTGACCAATCAAAACTTTCTATGATTTTTTTTATATCGTTGCGAATATAATGTATGTAAGGCAATAATGAATCATAATTTGGTTTTGAATCAAATAATAAACTAGCAGATAAAAAATTCTGCATAGAATCAGTTATAAAAAATTGAATATTTGATGGTGCATCACCCACAAAAAAATAAACTCTAGAAAACACATCCTTGTATTGATTTGAATACTCACTTGTTAAAATTTGATCAGCAAATTCAGAATTATTAAAAACTTTTTCATCAAATTTTTTAGATATCAAATCAAAATTGTTATCAGCAATTATACTACTGACATAAATTTTTGCATTTAATTCATCATACTCAATTTCATAATTACAATCAGGTTTGGCAATAATTTTTGAAGCGTTATTTAATTTAAAACTATGATTGCAATATTCTAAAATTTTATAATTAGGAAAAGTGAAGTCTGGTGCAAAAAACCCTTTTTGCTTTGGAAGAATATTACTATCGCAAGATGATATAATTAATAATAAAAATAGTAGTCTAAGAGCCAATAAATTATCAATTAAAACGGCAAATCATCAACCTGGTTTTGAGTGCCTTCGCTATTTGTCTGAGACTGAGAATTTTCAGGACTGACAGAACTCACTGGATTATCTCCATCAGATTTATTATTTAAAAAATTAAATTCATTTACATGAACCTCTGTTGAATATCTTTGAATTCCATCCTCTCCCTGCCACTTTCTGGTTTTCAATTTTCCCTCAACATATACTTTATCACCTTTTTTTAAATATTTGTTACAAATTTCAGCAGCCTTATTTCTAACAACAATATTGTGCCATTCAGTATTCATAACTTTTTCGCCAGTCTGCTTATTAGTATAATTTTCGTTAGTAGCAATTGGAAATCTTCCAATGCATCCACCATCTTCAAAATGATGCATTTTAATATCATCCCCTAAATTTCCAATCAGCATAACTTTATTTAATGATCCACTCATAAGGATAAATATAATTAAAAAAAAAGTCAGATAAGCTCAGAAATAAATTTATTTATAGGCTTTGGGAATGGGTAACTCTCCAAGGTATTAATATCGACTAAATCATCAAGTTTATAATCTACTTTATAGACAAAAAAATTAATATGCAATAGTTGATGAGATAACCTATGATTGATTTTTTTGACAGATAATAAATCCTTAAGATTTAAGTCAAGCTCTTTTGAGATTTGTTTGGCTGATGTTTCAATTTTAGTCTCAATTAATGGGAATTCATAAAGATTTTTCCAGATGCCACTAGAATCTCTTTTTTTTATTTGAGTTTTATTATCATTAGTAACTACAACAACATAATTTAAAAATCGGTCCTTTACTTTAATTTTTTTCTTTTTAACTGGATAATTTTCTACACTATTTGAATTATAGGCTTTGCAATCGGAAGAAAAAAGACAATTATTACAATCAAATTTTTTTGGTTTACAAATTGTAGATCCATAATCCATTAATGCTTGATTAAAGTCTCCCGGTTTTACATCTTGAATTAATTTAAATCCTAATTTTTTAAAATATTTTTTTGTTTTAATTGATTCAATTGGTAAATCAATTTTATGTATTCTGGAAAGAAATCTTAAAACATTTCCATCAACAACTACTTGTAATTCATCATTACAAATAGAACTTATTGCCGAAGCTGTATAGTCTCCTATGCCAGGGAGCTGAATTAGTTCTTCATAACTTAATGGAAATACTCCATTAAAATTATTCAATACAATTTTTGCTGTCTTTAACATATTTATGGCTCTCGAATAATAACCTAATCCTTCCCAAATCTTCATTAAATCCATCTCTTTACTATTTGCAAGTTTCTTAACATCAGGGTACTTTTTTATAAACTTGTAGTAATATTTAATTCCAAATTCAATTCTTGTTTGTTGTAATATAATTTCAGAGACCCAAATTTTATAAGGATCTTTGGTTTTTCTCCACGGTAAATCTCTTTTATTATGATTATACCAATTAATAAGTTTGTTTGAAAATGATACTGACATCACAAGTTTACATAATTAAAAATAATGAATATTACAATAGTTTTTTTATCATATAAATTTATATATTCGCAACCTAATATTAAACTATTAAAAATGACGAAAGCAGAAATAGTAAATAAAATTTCTTCAAATCTCGGTTTAGAAAAAAATGAAGTTTTAGCAACATTAGAAAATTTCATGGATGAAGTAAAAAATTCTTTGAGTGAAGGTGAAAATGTGTATTTAAGAGGATTTGGAAGTTTTATTGTTAAAAAAAGAGCTGAGAAAACTGGAAGAAATATTCTTAAAAATACAACTATTAAGATACCTGCTCATTCCATTCCAGCATTTAAACCTGCAAAAGTCTTTGTTGAGGATGTAAAGAACAACAACTAAAAAAAAATATATGCCAAGCGGTAAAAAAAGAAAAAGACATAAAGTTTCTACTCACAAGAGAAAAAAAAGGAGTAGAGCTAATAGACATAAAAAAAAGTAATTTAAATTATTTTTTAATTACGTTCATTGAAATAGAAGATTTAAAATCTTCAAACGAAACAAATCAAGTTTAATTAAAACAAATTAATTGTGAATAAAGAAATTGTTATTCGATCAATTAATTCAGCTGTTGATTTTGCTGTCTTACATGACGGTAAGCTTATTGAATTACATAAGGAAAAAGATAATAATAAATTTAATGTAGGTGATATTTTTATTGCTAAAGTTAAAAAGACAATTACTGGTCTTAATGCAGCATTTGTTAATGTTGGTTATGAAAAAGATGCTTTCTTGCATTATCATGATTTAGGACCAAAAGTTAAAACACTTATGAAGTTTACAAAACTTGTAAGTGAAGGTAAAATCACAAATTATTCTCTTGAAAAACTAAACTTTGAAAAAGAAATAGATAAACATGGTAAAATTGATGATGTCTTATCTCCAAATAATACCATTCTTACCCAGATTATTAAAGAGCCTATTTCAACAAAGGGACCTAGAATTAGCTCAGAACTTTCTTTCGCAGGAAGATTTTTAGTTTTAATCCCTTTCTCTAATCGTATCTCAGTGTCTCAAAAAATTAAAAGTAAAAAGGAGCGTGATAGATTAAAAAAACTCATAGAGGAATTTAGGCCAAAAGGTTTTGGAGTAATCATAAGAACAGTAGCACAAGGGAAAAAAATTGCTGAATTAGAAAAAGACTTACAAGGTATGTATAACCAATGGTTGACGCTTTGTAGTAAAATTAATGGAGCAAAACCACCTTCAAGAATATTAAGTGAATTGAATAGATCATCTTCAATTTTAAGAGATTTATTTGATGACCAATTTAAAGGTGTTTATTGCAATGATAAAAATCTTTGTTACGAACTCAAAGATTATATTCAACAAATAGCTCCAAAGAAGAAGTCTGTAGTTAAATATTATAAATCTGATAAACCAATC
Source organism: uncultured Bacteroidota bacterium (assembly GCA_902597545.1). GTDB lineage: Bacteria > Bacteroidota > Bacteroidia > Flavobacteriales > Flavobacteriaceae > Eutrophosalina. The sequence continues at coordinate 67,176 of CACJYD010000002.1, forward strand.
TTTGAACATTTCAAAATTGAAAGACAGATAAAATCTGCTTTTGGAAGAACTGTTTCAATGAGTAAAGGTGCATATCTGATTATTGAACATACAGAAGCTCTTCATGTTGTAGACGTAAATAGTGGAAATCGATCAAACAAAAGTGAAAATCAAGAAGAAACTGCTCTTGAGGTTAATTTAATAGCTGCTACAGAAATAGCTAGGCAGTTAAGACTTCGAGACATGGGTGGAATCGTAGTAATTGATTTCATTGATATGCTAAAACATGAAAACAGAAGAAAACTTTTTAACCATTTCAAAACTGAAATGGAGTCTGATAGAGCTAAACATAAGATTCTTCCACCTAGTAAAATAGGTTTAATTCAAATGACAAGACAAAGGGTTAGGCCAGAAATGAATATAGTTACCCGTGAGGACAATCCAAATGGTAATGGAAAAGTCGAGGCTCCTATTGTCATTATTGATAAAATAAATAATTCCTTAGAAAAAATAATAAATAATTCATATGTTACTAAACGTAATTTAAAGCTTCATGTACATCCTTTTATTGCAGCTTATTTAACTAAAGGATTATTTTCTAAACGTGTGAAATGGTTAATTAAATATAAAAAATGGATTAAGGTAATTCCAAGAGATGCATATACATATTTACACTATAGATTTTTTAATATTAAAGGAAAAATTAATAATTATTAAAAAAGCGGCTTTATGCCGCTTTTTTTTTTAACTTATTTTAATGAACAAAAAGTATTTTTCAATTGATGAAATACAAAAAAAACTTGAGTATTATTGCTCTTATCAGGAAAGATGTCACTCAGAGGTTTTTAATAAAATTATGACGTTAACAACCAATATTGGAGATGCTAATAATATAATTACTAAACTAATTGATGATGGGTATTTAAATGAAACTAGATTTTGTAAAGAATACAGTATTGGCAAGTTTAAACATAAAAACTGGGGAAAAAATAGAATAATCTCTGAGCTAAAAAAAAGAAAAATTTCCAATAGAAACATAGAGATGGGTTTGGATGAAATAGATGAAGATATTTACATTGAAAGGTTTAATGAATTGTTCGATAAACAATTAGAAAGGCATTCTAGTAAAAATGATATGTATACTAAAAAGAAAATTTTTGATTATTTTAATTACAGAGGATGGGAAAAAGATTTAATTTTTAAAAAAATAAATAAGTTATCTTGAAAAAATATAAAAGCTATATACTAATTATATTATCTATTTTAAATTTCAGTTGTAATAATGAAGTTGATTTAATCATTGTTAATTCTGAAATATATACTGCAAATGAAAACAATCAAATTGCAAAGTCGATTGCTGTAAAAGATGGAAAAATTATCGAGGTAAGCAGTGAGAACTTAGTTTCCAAGTACGAAGCAAATGAAATATTAGATACCAATGGGAAAACGATTCTTCCTGGTTTTATTGATTCTCACTGTCATTTCTATAATCTAGGTCTTGATCAACAAGTTGTTGACCTAAGAGGTACAACTTCCTTTGAAGAAATTATTGAGAGATTAATTGCTAGTGATTTAAATAATCAAACTGATGTAATCTTAGGTAGAGGGTGGGATCAAAATGATTGGGACAAAAAACAATTTCCAGTAAATACTGAACTAAATAAAGTTTTTAAAAATAAATTAGTTGTACTAGAACGCATAGATGGTCACGCATATATTGTAAATGATAATGCTTTGGAATTGGCTGGAATTGATCAAAATACACTAGTCAGGGGAGGTCTTGTTTTGCTTAAAGATAATAGACCAACTGGAGTACTAATTGATGCGCCAATGTCCATGGTTGATAAAGTTTTACCAGAAAAATCAATAAGAGAAAAAGTAAATGCATTAAAACAGGCCCAAGAGATTTCCTTTAGTTATGGTTTAACAACAGTTAGTGATGCAGGGCTTAGTACTGAAATAATTAATGTTATTGATAGTCTTCATAAATCAGAAGAATTAAAAATTAAAATTTACGCAATGGTTAGCGTATCAAAAAAGAATATTCAAAGACTAAAGGAAACCGGAATTATAAAAACTCCAAAATTAAATGTTAGATCTTTTAAAGTATACGGGGACGGAGCCCTAGGTTCAAGAGGTGCTGCATTAAAAAAACCATACTGTGATGATCCTCACAATTATGGTTTTTTGAGAACCGATATCAAAGATTTAAAATATTATGCAAATGAAATTGCTGGTATGGGATTTCAAATGAATACACATGCAATTGGAGACTCAACAGTATCAGTATTACTCAAAGAATATCAAAAAGTATTGAACGATATTGAAGATCCCAGATGGAGAATTGAACATTCTCAAGTCGTTGATCTAAATGAATTTGAACTATATAATGATAAAATTTTGCCATCTGTTCAACCAACTCATGCTACAAGTGACATGTATTGGGCATATGATAGATTAGGCAAAAGGATTGATGGTGCATACGCTTTTAAAGACTTATTATCTCAGTCGAAAAGAATTGCTTTGGGAACTGATTTTCCAGTTGAAAAAGTCAATCCATTTCATACATTCTACAGTTCGATTGAGCGTAAAGATTTAAATGGTTATCCAGAAAACGGATTTCAAATAGAAAATGCGCTTACCAGAGAAGAAACATTAAAGGGTATGACAATTTGGGGTGCTTATTTTAATTTTGAAGAAGATGAAAAGGGTACAATTGAAAAAGGAAAATCAGCAGATTTTATAATTATTGATCAAAATATTATGAAAATTGAAGCGGATAAAATTCCAAATACAAAAGTTTTAAAAACATTTGTTGATGGAGAATTGGTTTTTCAAAAAGATGCCCTATAGCCTATTATAAAGTTTCTACCTGGCATAGGAACTAAATTTGTTTCCCAATAACTTTCATTAAAAATATTATTTAGGTTTAAAAATATTTCTCCTGCGTCCTTAAATGGATTATAAACAATATTTGAATCAAGGATCGTATAGTTTGTCTCATCAGATCTTTCTGCATATCTAAAAACAATATTTTGAGTAAGATTCTTAAGATACTTGAATGAAAATTTTGAAATAAAATTATTTTTTAATGAATTCAGTGAGTACTTGGAAAAATTGATATTATTTACATATGTATCATCATTTAATAAGGCATAACCTAATTTTAAAAATGATTTACTGTTAAAATTAATAACTATGTCAGACTCAAATCCATATGTCTTTAAAGATCTAATATTTGTTGCCTGCCATAAATCATCTTCATTTTTTTTAACATAATCAATTATGTTTTGAGAATCTCTCCAAAATATTGCAGATTTAAAAATTAAATTATTTGTATTGAATTTAAACCCAAACTCTGTTGATTTAGCACTTTCTGGCTCCAAGTTTTCATTTCCGATTGTAGTCCGATCACTATAATATAAATCTGTATAAGTTGGTATTCTAAATGTTTGCCCAAAATTTGCATATAATCGTAGTTTATTACTTAAGTCATAACCAATATCCAAACCAGGAAAAGAATGAAATGATAAGTCTGAAAAATAGCTTAATGAAACACCAGGGGAGATAGTTAACTTATTATTAAACAAACTAAAAGTATGATCAACATAAAAGCTTGATGTAAATCTTTTATGTTCACCAAGATTATTACTTGTTATGGAGACATTTGAAAATTCTAAACCAAAACCAGTATTTCCTAAAGAGGATAAATAATTAAAATTTACTTCAGCTGAAATTTTATTTGTTTTGTGAAGATTCCTATAAATTGAAGGATCACTTCTAACATATATATATTCATCTTGATTTCTTCTCCAATATATTTTAGGCTTTATAATAAGGTTTCCAGAATTATATATAGAACTTAATCCAACAAGACTAGTTTGGGTTTCTTCATATTGATCAATTGCATCTGGTGATGCGTAAAATCCATTGGCACCAAATTTTCTGTTAGATAAAGTGGCAATTAGATTAGTGTTTGCATTTTTCTTTGATAATCTTGATTTAATAAAAATGTTATCAGATTTATAATCTGTATTATATCTATATCCTTTTGACTTTTCCCTTGTATAATTAATCAATCCACTGTATTGACTGGATGAAATATTTGAATACAATGAGTATTTAAAATTTCCATAAGATCCACCAGATAAATTATTTAAGAAAACCACAGCTTCTTTTTTTCCTGTCTTCCATGCTGATTTAGTAACTATGTTGATTGCTCCACTAAATGCATTCTGACCAAAAATTCTAGCTGCAGGTCCTTTGATAATCTCAACTCTTTCAATCAAATGAACAGGAATCAGCATGTTTAATGTGTGATGACCGGTTTGAGAATCATCCATTTTCATACCATCTATAAGTAATAATGTTTGATCGAACCCACCTCCTCGAATATAGAGATCAGCCTGAACACCCCCAGCCCCTCTTCTTCTAATATCTAAACCAGTTGATTGTTGTAATAAATCAATAATATTTGAAACTCCACTTTCACGAATTTGAGATGAATTAATAATTTCAATTGACCTATAATTTTTGGAAAATGGCACATTGATTTTAGTCTCAGTTACAATGACAGAATCTAGAAATTGTTTTTTTTGAGAAAAAATCGATAAAGAAAAACACAGTATGAAGAACCAGCTATACTTCAAAAAGCACAATAATTAGTCAACTAATATAATAAGTTTATTCTTTTTCATTTCAACTACACCAGATTGAATTTCAAGTGACGCTTCATTACTGTTTATGATATTTAAATTTTCTGATTTATTATCAAATTTTCCTTTTAATTTAATTAACCCCTCTTTTAATGTAGAAACTATGGGAGCATGATTATTTAAAATTTGGAAAGATCCCTCACTTCCAGGTAAATGAACAGAGGATACATCACCTGTAAATAATGTTTTTTCTGGACTTACAATTTCAACAAACATAAAGGAATTTATTTAGCGTCTGCGATCATTTTTTCACCTGCTTCAATAGCTTCTTCGATTGTTCCTTTTAAATTAAATGCAGCTTCTGGGATATGATCTAACTCTCCATCCATAATCATATTAAATCCTTTAATTGTATCCTTAATGTCAACTAAAACACCAGGGATGCCTGTAAACTGCTCAGCAACATGAAAGGGTTGTGATAAAAATCTTTGAACCCTTCTCGCTCGTGAAACTACAAGCTTATCCTCCTCTGATAATTCTTCCATTCCTAAAATGGCAATGATATCCTGAAGTTCTTTATATTTTTGAAGCATTTCTTTAACTCTTTGTGCACAATTGTAATGATCATCACCCAATATTTCTGGTGTTAAAATTCTTGATGTTGAATCTAGTGGATCAACAGCTGGATAAATTCCTAATTCTGCAATTTTTCTTGAAAGAACTGTTGTAGCATCAAGGTGTGAAAATGTTGTTGCAGGTGCAGGATCTGTTAAGTCATCTGCAGGAACATATACAGCTTGTACAGATGTAATAGAACCTTTTTTTGTTGATGTAATTCTTTCTTGCATAGCACCCATCTCAGTTGCCAATGTGGGTTGATATCCAACAGCAGATGGCATTCTTCCTAACAAGGCCGATACCTCAGATCCAGCTTGCGTAAATCTGAAAATATTATCCACAAAAAATAGAACATCTTTTCCTTGTCCATCACCACTACCATCTCTGAAGTATTCGGCAACGGTTAGTCCAGATAAAGCTACTCTTGCTCTTGCACCTGGTGGTTCATTCATTTGTCCAAAAACAAATGTTGCTTTGGAATTTTCAAGAGCTTTTTTATCTACTTTACTCAAATCCCATCCACCATTTTCCATTGATTCCATAAATTCTTTTCCGTAGTCGATAATTCCTGATTCTAACATTTCACGAAGTAAGTCATTACCTTCCCTAGTTCTTTCACCAACACCAGCAAAAACTGATAATCCACCATGTCCTTTTGCTATATTGTTGATTAGTTCTTGAATAAGCACTGTTTTACCAACCCCAGCTCCACCAAACAATCCAATTTTTCCACCCTTTGCATATGGCTCAATAAGATCGATAACTTTAATCCCAGTGAATAATACTTCCGTTGATGTTGAGAGTTGCTCAAATGGTGGTGCTTCTCTGTGTATAGGTAACCCATCACCCCCACTTTTAGGTAAATCTTCCATGCCATCAATTGCATCTCCAATAACATTAAATAAACGACCATATATGTCCTTGCCAATTGGCATTTGTATTGGATTACCTGTAGATAACACCTCTGCTCCTCTTTGTAATCCGTCCGTTGAATCCATTGAAATTGTTCTAACCATATCTTCTCCAACATGAGATTGAACTTCTAGAACAAGAACAGACCCATCATCTTTTTTAATTTCAAGAGAATCATATATTTTAGGTAATTCTGTACTTGATGTGTCAAATGAAACATCAACTACAGGTCCAATAATTTGAGAAACTTTACCAACTTTTTCTGACATAACTGAGAGTTTAAATTATTACGTATTGTTAGATGTGCAAATATAGTTCAAACTAAGATTTTTTTTAAGAAAATTAAATAAAAAAAGGCGTCCAAAAGACGCCTTTATTAACAATATCTGTTGATATGTATTTAATTACGGATTCAAAGTAAACGTAACATAATATTGACTACCAACCATTCCAGAACCAGGCATCATCATGTAATCTTGTCCTGTAAAGTTTGTTGCACCAATTTTAAAATTACCGTTTAATTGAGGAGCATCAAAGTTCATTGCAGCATCAAATACCCATGTTGCTGGTATCTGGCCAGAGAAAAATGTTGAATCCCAATAGTAAGAATTGTGATATCTGGCAGAAACATTGAATGAAAAATCATCACTAATTTCAGTTGAACCTAATGTGAACTTAGTTCTAATTTTTGGTGTATTAAAATATGTTGTAAAATTAGGATCCACTTTAGACTGGTCCATTTCATTGTAACTGAAAGTTGCTCCAAAATCTAGTTTGTCAATTTTAGTTTCTAATCCAACATTAACACCCATTGTAGTTACAACTTCTTCGGTATTATTATCAACACTAAATATTCTGAAATCATTATTTACGAGAGCAGCTAGAGCACTGCTACCTCCACCTGAACCTGGATTACTAATATCACCATAAAATGGAACAACAACTTGCTTAGAGGCAATAAAATTATTGAATGTACTCCAGTGCGCTGCAAGATCAATTGAAACTTTTTTACCATTAAGTCTATATCCAAATTCTCTTGAAATTACATGTTGAGGCTCAACGGGTTTTAAATTACCTGGCGTAAACGTACCTGCGAGAAAATCTTGTGCGATTAGACCATTATTCATTACCATATTACCAGTTACTGTGTATTTGTTAAAGTTTGATCCAGTGAATGACATATTAAATCTATCAATACTGTCAGGTGAAGAACCCATTAAAACAGCAGAACCAACGTCTAATGCAATGTATTGATCCTGAGATGATGGATTCATGAAACCAGTTTGATAAGAAAATCTAATATTTTGGATTGGAGTTAGATTTATAACTGCACCTAATCTTGGAGTAAATGTACCATCAAAGAATTGGCTTTTGTCGTATCTCATAGAACCAGTTATTTTAACATTTCCGTCGAACAAATCTTTTTGAACCTGAGTATAAACTCCTAGTTGATTAAACTTGATTGGTTCATCGTAGTCAGTAAATAAAGATCCTCCTGAGTTAAGTACATACTCTCTTGCCTGAGCTCCTAGTTGAAGATCAAATCCTGAAACAAGATCAGAGGCATTATAATTTACTTCAAAGTTGTTACTTTTTGAATTGTCTTTAATTGCAGCTCCACCACCTGAAATAGGAGTTGTAGTTGCCGCATAGTACGCTTGTTTAAATGCATCTGTACCAGGTACTAGCATGTTTTTATTTGCCTCTCCTCTTGCAAATGCATGTGCTTGGTAATTCATCTTTGGTGTAACATAATAATCAAACATGCTTGTATCACCAAAAAACATGATACCTCCTAACAAAGTATTTAATGCAGCTACAGGATTTGGATTAACCTGACCAAATAAATTTAAAAAGTAGTTTTGAAGATAAGTACCTGCCCATCCACCTTGAATTCCACCTGGCTGAGCATTGGCAATTCTTCCACCTAGAGCGGATAAATCGTGAGTGTTTCCAGCATCTTCTATACTAGTATAGGCTCTAAGGTTAAGATTTTGAGTTTTATATTCAATTCTGTGTTGTTGAATTCCAAAGTTTTTCAACATATTTCTGTTTGTTGCATGGTAAATAGTATTTCCAGTTCCAACTTTTGAATTTAATATCAGTTCTGAATTTCCATTGAATCTGTAATGGGCAGCAACATCAATTTTAAAACTTGAAGCAATTCCATCAATCAAATCACTTTCAGCATATCCTTGTGTCGATAAAAGTTGCGATCCAAAATAATCTGGAGCCATCATTCCCATAATTCTTGTAATTGCCGAAGCTTGACCAGCACCAAGTTGTCCTGCATTGACTAGCCCAGGAACAACTAATCCCAAAAATGTGTCTGTCAAATTTAAATTAACAGCTTGTTCACCATACATGTTTAGTCCATCATAATCTGGGAATGTTGATGAATCGGCCAATTCAGTTGTGCCAGGAACATATCTACCGTCCAAGTAATTAACATCTCTCATATCATTAGCTCCCCAATCTTGACCCTCAGTATAACTAATATTTACCTTTACTGCTAATTTATCACTGAAAGCTTTAGCAAATCGAACACCAACATCATAGTAGTGATTGTCACCGGAGAAATCTTGAGACGTTACACCATTTGTAAAGTATGCGCTAGTACCTTGAAAATCAAATGGGTTTTTTGAATTCATTAATAGAATACCTTTAAAAGCATTTGCTCCATATAATGCTGAAGCAGCACCAGGGAGTAATTCAGCACTCAATAGGTCTAGTTGACTAACACCAACCAAATTACCTGCAGCAAAACTCAAACCAGGAGCTTCATTATCCATTCCATCAATTAACTGAACAAAACCAGTGTTATCAATTGTAGAAAAACCTCTAACTGAAATAGTTTGAAGCAATAATCCACCAGTATTAATTTGAACTCCTTTTAACGATGACAAACTTGAATAAAAATCTGCACCAGTTGATTGAGCAATATCTTTATAATCAAATCTTTCAATTGTTACTGGCGAATCAAATAATCTTTGTGGTACCCTTGAGGCAGATATAACAACATCATCTAATAAATTTTCAGATTCAGTTAGAGTGATGTATAATGATAAATTATCAGACCCAACTTCAATTGTGGCAGTTTCAAAACCAATACTAGAAACTTTAACAGAGAAGGGTGGATTTTGATTTACTGTTAATGAAAATTCACCATCGAAGTTAGCAACTGCTCCAGTGGTAGAGTCAAAAACAATATTTGCTCCAGGGATTGGATTGTTGTCTTCATCAACAACAGTACCTGAAACATTAGTTTGTGCGAAGATGAAAGTACTTATTAATACGGCCATCAGGGACAAAATTCTTTTCATGATATAAAAATTTAGTTTTTTTAGTTGTTTTATATAATCTGTAAATATAAGGGATTTTTATAAAACTATTATTTTTTTACCTCTATTATGGACAATTTGATAAAAATGTGATGATTATTTTACAAAATATAAAAAATAAGCCCAAGTTTAAACTGTTCCAAGTCTCTCGGAAGGGATTTAACATTATTATTGAAAAAGGAGTTTAAAGATTTGTATAGACCTAAATTCCAAGTATTATATCCAATATTCAATGTAAATCCTATCTGATCTAAATTAATTGACGGGTTATTAATTTTATAATTTTCCTGTTGATTCTCAAAATTATAGGAAGATGATAACAGCCTTGAATATTTAATGCCTGCATAAATCCTCCAAAATTTATAGTTATTTGGTGTTGAATTCCTCCATCTTATTTCAAGGGGAACTTGGAATTCAGAAAAATTAAAGACGTTTTTCTGAGGAATTTCCCTACTACTCAATAAATTATAAGAATTTGAACTATCAGATGATAATTTAAGATTATTATTAAATGAATTTACACCTAATCCTAAACCAATTCCTAAAGCAAGTTTTCCAGACTTTGATAATGGGATGTCTCTAATAAATCCAAAATTAAGGCTACTAGAAAACTTATTCTCTTTAAAATTATCAAGATTATCCCCTAATGAATTATAGTATACGCTAAAATATATTTGATCCTCGCGGTATTTTTGAACATTTTCTTGAGTATATCCATAATATACTAACAAGAAAAACATGCAATAAATAATTCTAGGCATTAAAAGTAGTTTAGACTAAGATAAATAAAATTATGTCTCTAGTTATTTTGAGTATAGTCTCCTATTCTAGTTGTGTAGTTTATTTTAAGAGCATTAACTTTTCTTAGCTCTTGTTTAATGTCGGATATTAATCCCATTTTTGTTTCTCCATCAACTTTTAGTGCTGTTGTCAAAACATTTTGAAGCTCCTCTCTTTTGGAAGCTCTTTCTGCTAAAACATATGCTCCGACATCTGAAACAGTCGCAAATTTATCATTCAACTGAATTCTTGGTTGATTTCCGTATTTATCTTGATATCTAGCGCTAGGCTTTCCTGCATAAATGTAAATGACTCTATCTTTTTTGTCTAATTTTTGAATTTGATCAGCAGCAGGCAGAGTATTCTGAATCATAAGCGTATTATCTCTTAGTACTGTAGCAACCATAAAGAAAAACAATAACATAAATACGATATCAGGTAATGAAGCTGTTGATATTTTTGGTAACTCTCCGCTACCCTTTTTCTTAAACTTAGACATATTAACTTGTTTTATTTGGTTCAGCTTCTGAGAGCTTCATTGGATACATAAGTTTTATAACACTTAGTTTTTCCTTCAGCTTTTCCTTAACTTTTTTATCAGTTCTTGGATCAGTGTATTTTTTGTCGGCCTGAACATAATCCATATTCTCAGATGGGTACAATCTCAAAAATTCTCTATTTCTTAATTGATTGTAAGCAGCCACTAGTTCATTTTGAACAGAAATGTAAACTTTATAGTCTGTTTCTCTGTCATTTTTCAAAGAAATAATAGCCTTATCAGGGTTATCAGACGAGCTTCTGTCTCGAGATCCCTGGCAATAATCACATGCCTCTTCTGCTAAACCACCTCCATTATCTAAAAAAGCAACTGCCTCACTCCTTAGATCTTGAATATTCATGAGTTCTTCTTCAACCAAAATTTGGTTATTTTTATTTACAACTACGGTAAAAATATTTCTTTCTTTAATTATTGGAGGATCAATAATTTCTTCCATTGGTGGTAGCTTTCTATTGATACCTGAGTCTGTTTCAATGGTCGTAGTTACCAAAAAAAAGATCAAAAGCAGAAAAGCTATGTCAGCCATTGATCCTGCATTGACTTCAGGAGCAGATCTTCTTCCCATATTACTTTTTAAAGAATTTACTTACAGAGAAATAAATCATTATTCCACCTGCAATAAAAGTTAACAAATAAAATGTTCTAATCCCGGCTTCAACTAACTGTGATTCAAGAGCTGAAAGCATTTTTCCATCCTGCATTGGGGTCTCAACACCAGATGAGAGAAAAAAAGCAACCAGAAAAACAAAAACAAATGAACCTATAGAAATTCCAGCTTTTTTTAGTTTAGATTTTTCAGAAACTAAATTCTTCACAGAAAAAATAAGAGTCATTAATACTGTAACTAAAAGAACAAATAAGGCTAAATTTATCATGATAGATACAAAGCCATAGTTTCCCTGCATAGCAGACATTTCAATATATTCATCACCCTGTCCTATAATAACACCTAAAACAATTAAGGCAACAACAGCTAATATAACTACAGTGATGTTTGTAATTTTTTGAATATTCATGTTAATGTTTTATTTCTTGTGTGAAACTAAAATATCGATAAGAGTTATGGATGCATCCTCCATATCATTTACAATACCATCAATCTTTGATACAATGTAATTGTAAAAAATTTGAAGAATAATTGCAACAATAAGTCCAAATACTGTCGTCAAAAGAGCAACTTTAATACCACCTGCAACTAATGATGGTTGCATATCACCTGCCGCTTGAATTTTATCAAATGCTTGGATCATACCTATTACCGTACCCATAAATCCTAACATAGGTGCTAAAGCAATGAATAATGAAATCCAAGAAACATTTTTTTCTAACTGTCCCATTTGAACTCCACCATAAGCAACAACTGCTTTTTCAGCACTTTCAACACCTTCACCAGCTCTGTCCAATCCTTGGTAAAATATAGAAGCAACAGGACCAGGCGTGTCTTTACATACTTCTTTGGCAGCATTAACTCCACCAGACTTTAAAGCACTTTCAACATCACCAATTAACTTGTCTGTATTAGTTGTAGCAAAATTTAGATAAATTATTCTCTCAATGGCAATCGCTAGACCAAGAATTAAACATGCTAGAACGATACCCATAAATCCTGGGCCTCCTTCTATAAATCTATTCTTAAGTTCTTGCGTAAATCCAATTGATTGAGGTTCTTCAGCAACACTCTGTTCAACTTCCTGCATTGATTCAGCAACTTCAACAGTCTCTGATTCTTGTTCTTGATTAATTGAAGCAAAGTTAATTTGACCAACTAGTAAAAAGAAGGAACAAATTACTGATAATGATAATATTTTTTTCATGGTTATATTATTATAGTTTTAAGGATTGCTAAATATATACAAAAAACTTAAAAACTCAAATCAATTATAAACTGGATTTTTGAAATGCCCATTAATATATTTGGTATCAATAAATATTATCTAATGAATTTCTGTTTTTTGCCGTAAGTAAACGATCTCCACATCCACTCTAAAGGACCAAATCTAAATTTTTCTAGCCATGGCTTAGACCAAGTTAATTGTAATATCCAAATTAATAAGACAATAATAACCTGGATCCACCTATCAACCTGTCCGAATAAACCAAAACCAATTCCAAAAAATAATATGGTGCATATAAAAGATTGTGATATATAATTAGTTAATGCCATTCGTCCAACAGCTGCTAATCTAACTTTTAAGGATTTTAAAATATTTGAATTTATAATAATCATAAAAATTGATATATATACAATACACAAGAATAAGCTGCCCCAGTAATTAAATTGAGAACCTAAAAACCTTGAGTATTCCCAATTCCAATCTGCGCTAAAATTTTTAATTACCCCTATAATAATAAGCGTAAAACCTAGTGGAGATAAAATAAATATAAGCCTGTAATAATAAGCATTCAACTTTTTAGAAGTAAAAAAACCTAATTTATACAAAGCCATTCCAATCAACATTAGACCACTCACTCTCCAAAATCCATAGAGTGATAGAAAGAAATTAGTCTCAAGGTATGTGGCAACAGCAGAATTATATTGAATTTGTTGTGATAAAGTACCAGTTATCATTCCAATTTCAAAGTTTATTCTTTCAAGATTTGGCGCCCACGATTGCGCCATTTCTGTTAATGAGTCAGCAGGCCACTCACCAATTGTAGCTCCAAAGAATCCATACATAATTGAATGCACAGTAAATATCATAAGTCCAAGTAATAACTGAATTGAAGGTTTTATTTTCCTTAGTGGGAATAAGATCAATGCGCACAAAGCATATGTAAAAAGTATATCTCCATACCATATTAAATGTGCATGAAATAAACCTAAGATGAGTAGCCAAAAAGTTCTTTTGTAATGTAGACTGGCTGATTTTCCAGTTTTGATTTCAGATTTTGATGTTACCAAAATTATTCCAGCACCAAACAAAATTGAAAAGATATTCATGAATTTCATATCAGCAAATACATGACTTACAATCCATACCCATTTATTAATTCCATTTAGATCACCAAAGGCCAAAGGATTTGAATAAGCAGAGCCTGGCATTGAAAAACTTTGTATGTTCATGATTAAAATTCCCAGAATTGCAATTCCTCGAATTATATCAAGTGATTGGATTCTCTCATTTAATTTTGTTGGTGATAAAGAGGACTTCATAATTTTGCTAGCAGAGAGGAAGGGATTCGAACCCTCGATATGCTATTAACATATACACGCTTTCCAAGCGTGCGCCTTAAGCCACTCGGCCACCTCTCTAATTGGGGTAAAAATAATCTTAATTATTAAAATCAAACACATCATTTGCATTTAATGATGTTTGGGATATTATTTCAGAGTTAGAAAGACCATAAATTTCTGAAAGTTTATCTATAACATAACTTATGTATGAACTTTCATTTCTCTTCCCCCTGTGTGGTACCGGAGCTAGATATGGAGAATCCGTTTCTAACACTATATTAGAAATATCAATTTGGTTTAAGAACTTATCAATTCCACCATTTTTAAATGTTACAACCCCGCCAATTCCAATTTTAAAATTTAAATCTATAATTTTTTTAGCATCATCAATTGTTCCCGTAAAACAATGCAAAACTCCTCTTAACTTTTCTGACTTATTCTTAATTAGAATTTCGTATATATCATCAAAAGCTTCCCTACAATGGATCACGATTGGTAAGTCTTCATCTATAGCAATGTCAATTTGACTCTGAAATGCAATTTTTTGTTGTTTTAAAAATGAAATATCCCAATGCTTATCTAATCCAATTTCACCTATTGCAACACAATTATGATTCTTTAGATTTTCTCTAACAATTTTTAATTCATCCTTGAAGTTTTCTTTGACATAAACTGGATGCAAGCCTGCCATCAAAAAAAAGTTTTCTGGGTAACGCTTAAGTGTGGTAATCATTTTTTGATTATACTTTGAGCTAATTGAAGGGAAAATAAACTTTTTTATACCACATTGAAATGATCTTAAAATCATTTCATCAAAATCATCGTCAAATTGGTTTAAGTATAAATGAGTGTGAGTATCAATTATCTCCATTAGTGTAAAGTTATTACATTAGTTGAAAATTATATTTTGAAATTAAAATCATTATTAAAAAAAAGTGGATACCTATCAATTTCCTTTAAGAGGTTAAAAACTAATCACATTCAAATTAAGGCAGAAATAAATAGTGTAAAAGGTGTATTTATAATTGATACTGGGGCATCTAATTCTTGTATTGATTTAAAATTATGTGATTTTTACAATATCAGCTATGAGAAAAGCTCAGAAAAGGCATCAAGTGCAACAGATCAAATTTCTAATACAATGATTTCAAAAAAAAATCAAATCAAAATTGGGAAATGGTTTAAAAAAAATATGACAATTGTCTTATTTGATATGACATTCATCAACAAAACGCTCAATGAGCATGGAATAGAATGTGTTTCCGGGATAATAGGCTCTGATTTATTAAAAAAAGGAAAAGCAATTATAGACTATTCTGAAAATAAATTATTTTTAAAATCTTAGATTTCCAGAGATTTTTTTAAATCACTATTCATTAGTCCCTCAATAGGGTTTTCTAGTAATTCTTTAACTTTTAATAAGAATCCAACCGATTCTTTTCCATCAATAATTCTATGATCATAGCTAAGAGCAAGGTACATCATGGGGTGGATTTCAACCTTACCATTTACAGCAATTGGTCTTTCAATTATATTATGCATACCCAAAATAGCAGATTGTGGAGGGTTTAAAATTGGTGTTGAAAGCATTGATCCAAAAACTCCACCGTTAGAAATAGTAAATGTCCCACCTGACATATCCTCAACTGTAATTAATCCGTCGCGAGCACGAATTGCAAGTCTCTTGATTTCTTTTTCAATTCCAGAAAATGTTAAATCTTGAGCATTACGGACAACTGGGACCATCAATCCTTTTGGTCCAGAAACTGCAATACTAATATCATAGAAATCAAATTTAATTTGTTGATCTTCATCAATCATGGAGTGTACATCAGGAAATTCCTTAAGAGCTGATACAACAGCTTTAGTGAAAAAACTCATAAAACCTAAACTAACATCATGTTTTGCTTTGAACGTTTCTTTATACTTTTTTCTAATTTCAAAAATGGGGGTCATGTTAACTTCATTAAATGTAGTTAGCATAGCTGTTTGATTTTTGACAGCAACAAGTCTTTGAGAAAGTTTTCGTCTAAGTAATGACATTTTTGATGTATCAACTTTTCTATCTTTTGAAATGCTATCAATATCAACTCTTGGTAATGTTTTTAAAGCATCCTCTTTAGAAATTCTACCACCTTTACCAGTTCCTTTAACATTTTCGTAATTAACCCCTTTGTCATCCAATATTTTTCTAGCTGCAGGGGATGGTATGCCTGAATGTGAATTACTTACTGTATCTTCAGATTTAGTTTCAATAACTATTGGGTTTTCATTTTTGGTGACAGTTTGAGATTCAATATCGTTATTTTTCTTTAATACTTTTTTTCCACTAGTATCTATTAAGCAAACTATATCACCAACTAGTACAGTATCACCTTCTTGAGCTTTAAGAGTTATAGTACCACTTTCCTGAGCAGGTAAATCTAGAGTTGCCTTATCAGAATCAACTTCGGCTATAGTTTGATCCTTTTCAACATAATCACCGTCCTCAACCAACCATTGTGCAATTTCTACTTCAGAAATTGATTCTCCAGGTGATGGTACAGGCATTTCTAAAATCATTCAGTTAAGTTTAAATTTAAATTTACCACTTTTAATTATTTAATTTGAAATTGTAGCAGGTTCAATTTCTTGATCACTTTTTAATACAATAAATGTTGAGATGGCATTGTATGCATTTTTATTATTATAACCAGGTGTACCAACAAAATTATTTGTCCATGGTTGAAAATAATACTCAAAATTAATATCAGTATTTGACACATCAGTATCAAACTTATCTAATCTTAGAGGGACAACCATTCCAGGACACCAACCTGCTCTGTCAGGAGCCCAATTTCCACCTTGATTACTGATAGGATTATTACCACAACCAATCGGTCCCATGTAGTGACTAAATTTATCAACGTTATTAATTTTAATCTTATGTGTTCTAAAGCACCACTCAGCACAAGCCCTTCCATCACTATCTGCAGGTGTGGCATGACCCCATCCTGAAATTATTGTTCTAAAATGGGCACTTTTAATATTTGAACCAACTGAAATAGTCTTAGTTAAATCAAATTTTTCTTTATCAAGTTGTGTATTTCCATTTTCACCACCATATGGTACTCCAGAAAGTGAATTTCTATTAAATTGTATGACAGGTGTAATTTGATAATATTTATAGTCAGGGTTTCCAGCCAAATAATCAAATTCTAATGAAATTACCCATCCACTTCCAACCCATGTTTCAGCATAGATTTTTAGTTCCACATTTCCTGAAAGGAGTGATTTAAAATCTGTAACATCAACTTGTAATCCTCTTGTTAACTGTGAATTTCCTACACCATAGGGTGTTATGTGACGAGCCATTTCATACCACTGATTTGTATTAGAATTTTTAACTAAAATATTAGCAAACCTATCCCAAGGGTCACACCCTCCAGATGGACACTCAAGTCTTATATACATTTTAATCCCCTCTATGTTGTCATTATTATTGTGTAAATCAAAACTCTGTGAAGCTGACTGACTAAAACCTGATCCCCATGCCAACCTTGTTTTTGAAAAAGCTTTATAATTATACTTTAATTGGACCCCATCTCCTGACAAACTAATTTTTACATCATTAGCTTCAGCATTCTTAATATCAATTGATCCAGAATATGTTTGAATTTTTGAAGGTGAGAAACGAACATGGATAGTTTTTGATTGATTGGCATCAATTGTTAATGAATTTCCAAAATTCAGATTATCAGATGAAATTTCAAATCCATCAGTTACAATAATTTCCACAGATGAGTTCACATTTTTACTTTCAACTAAAATAGATGAGGCAGATGATGATTTTGAAACCATCGTATCATCAAAATTCAAAGATGTTTTATCAACAATTATAGATGGTGTATCTGGGATAACTATATCGTCTGATGATTCATCTCCACCAGAGCATGATATAAAAAATAAAATTATTCCAATCACTAAAAAAAACTTTTTCATTTCAAATATTAATTTTTAAAATTATTTTTTGTTTTATCAAAAACATATTCAATCACTTCATTGTGTCTTTTATCAAATCTAGCTTTACTTCCAGAAGCTGGAGCTCCATAAAATCTTCTAGAAGCAACCCTGAATTCTTTTGCTCTATCTAAATGCATTAATAAATGTCCCCAAGCGCCCATATTTCTTGGCTCTTCTTGAGCCCATACTATCTCATCAAATGAATAGTTCTCAATAATACTTTCAATCTCTTTCTTCGGAAGAGGGAACAATTGTTCTATTCTCACAATCGCTACATTTGAAACTTTATTTAGTCTTTTATAATACAGGAGATCATAATAAAATTTACCACTACAAAAGACTAAAGATTTTACATTTTTTTGTTTATCGCTGTCATCAATTACAGGTAAAAATTCTCCAGTAATTAAATCGCTAGTTTTTGAAATTACTTTTGGATGCCTAAGTAAACTTTTGGGAGTTAATAGTATTAAAGGCTTTCTAAACTTAGTTACCAATTGCCTTCTAAGTATGTGGAACAAATTTGCTGGAGTTGTACAATTAGCCACATACATATTATCCTTAGCGCATAATTGTAAATATCTTTCCAACCTTGCAGATGAATGCTCAGCACCCTGACCTTCATATCCGTGGGGAAGCATTAATACAAGTCCATTTTGAAGCTTCCACTTATCCTCAGCTGAGGAAAGGTATTGATCAATCATAATTTGGGCTCCATTACTAAAGTCTCCAAATTGAGCTTCCCAAACCGTCAAAGTATTAGGATATGCTAGTGCATAACCATACTCAAAGCCCATGACTCCATACTCCGATAACAACGAATTATAAATTTGAAATGAGCCTTGATCTTTTGAAATATTATTTAATGGTATAAACTCTTTTTCAGTTTTCTCTGTTTTTAATATTGCATGTCGATGAGAAAATGTTCCTCTCTCCACGTCTTGACCAGAGATTCTAACATTATAATTTTGATCCAACAGGGTTCCATATGCAAGTAATTCAGCAATTGCCCAATCAATTTTATTATGTTTGAAAAACATATTGTTTCTATCATTCATTAATCTAACCACTTTTTTTAAGTAAAGATCAGGGTTATCTAACTTGAAAATATTTTTTGCAACTTTTTCTAATACGTTCTTATCAACCTTAGTAGAAAAAGTTTTTAACATTTCTTTTCTTTTAGCACTCGATAGACCTTTCCACTCATGCTGCATAAAAGGTGTAATAATAACATTTTTTTCCTTTTTAGAATCTGATAAATCTTCATTTAAATCTTTACTGTAATCATCTTCAATATTCTTAATTTCCTCTCGATCAATAACTTTCTCATTTACAAGTTGTGTTGAGTATATTTCTTTAACACTAGGATGAGTTGAAATTGATTTGTAAAGCTTAGGTTGAGTAAACCTGGGTTCATCACCTTCATTGTGACCATATTTTCTATAACCCAATAGGTCAATAAAAACATCTCTTTCATATCTCATTCTATATTCCAAAGCAAAATTAGATGCATGAACAACTGCTTCGACATCATCAGCATTGACATGAAGAATTGGACATAGATTAGCTTTTCCTACATCAGTACAATAAGTTGATGATCTTCCGTCAACATAATTTGTGGTAAAACCAATTTGGTTATTAACTACTATATGAATTGTTCCGGCTGTTCGATATCCCTTTAACCTTTCCATTTGAACTACTTCATAAACAACTCCTTGGGCAGCTATTGCAGCGTCACCATGTATAATTACAGGTAACACATTTTTTACATTATCCTTGTGATACTTATCTTGTTTAGCTTTAGAAATTCCCTGAACAACTGGACCTACTGATTCTAAATGCGAAGGATTTGGTGCTAAATTTATGTATACATTTACACCTCCATCAGATTTTCTTTTTGATGTCCAACCAAGATGGTATTTAACATCTCCATCAAAAATTTGCTCCTCGTAGTCTTTTCCATCAAACTCATTAAAAATTTCTTTTGCTGGTTTACCAAAAATATTTGACAATGTATTAAGTCTTCCCCTGTGTGCCATACCAACCACAAATTCTTTAACTCCCATTGATGCAGCATTCTCAAAAATTGAATCTAGAGCAGGAATTAATGACTCTCCACCCTCAAGTGAGAATCTTTTTTGACCGACATACTTTTTTTGTAAAAATTGTTCAAAATTAGTGGCTTGAACTAACTTTTTTAATATATGTTTCTTTTGTTTTTTATTAAAATTAGTCCTATTATCATTTTCATTGAGCTTCTCTTGAATCCATTTGATTCTTTCAGGGGTTCGTATATACATGTACTCAATTCCAATAGAATCACAATAAATTCTTTCTAAATGAATTAGTATATCAGCCAAAGTAGAGTTACCAATTCCAATTATTTCACCGGCACTAAAACTTAAATCTAGATCATCTTTTGAAAGTCCAAAATTTTCTAAATCTAAATTTGGTGAATATTTCCTCCTATCACGAACAGGATTCGTTTTGGTAAATAGATGTCCTCTAGTTCTATAAGCATTAATGAGCTTAACAACCTTAAATTCTTTTAAAATATTTTCTGGAATATCTTCTTTTTTTGAAGCTTTATCAATTCCAAATTCAAATCCTTGAAAAAAAGCGCGCCATGATGGTTCAACAGATTCGGGATTAATTAAATATTGATCGTAAAGCTCAGCAAAATAAGCTGTATGGGCAGTGTTTAAAAATGAATAGGGATCCATAAATCCTTTATCTATTTAAAATTACAACTAATCTCGAATTTAAAACAGAATATTTTAAATTATCTTCCATAATCATCATCTAATCTAACTATATCATTCTCATCAGACGAATTATTTGAATCTATATGCTGCCAAATCTCAGCTAAAACTGCATAATCATCCAATCCTATAAGCCTGTGCCTTTCTCCTTTTTCTAACTTAACCATATCACCTTGAATAAGTTTTATAATTGGACTTTGCTCATTATCATGACTCCTTGATATACCAACGTTACCCTTAAAAACTTTCCATATTTCCTCTCTTCTTTGGTGATACTGCCATGAAAGTTTTGAATTTGGTTTTACAATGAGAATTTTTGGACTTAGCTTTCCTCCTAATTTTAAAGTTTGGATATTAATACCATCAAAAAATTTATTTGCAAATTCTTGTACTTGATTTTCATTTATAACTAAAAACCCTCCCCATGGTCTTTCAAAATCTTTTGAAATAATATCAAAACCTAAGCCTTTAATTTCATCCTCAATTTCATGTAAATAATCCATATTTTAAAGTTATCTAAATTTTAATAAAAAAATCTTGAATTAGGTGTTATTTCAATGTATTTTTAAATTGATGTTTGCCCTAATCGATTGTAATAATTTTTACGTGTCTTGTGAAAGAGTTTTTAATCCAAAACTCAATAATAAACCTGTTATAGTTTTATCAAACAACGATGGTTGTGCAATATCAAGAAGTAATGAAGCAAAAGCTCTTGGTATACCAATGGGAGCACCTGCATTTAAATATGAAAAAATATTTCGAGAAAATAATGTTCAGATTTTTTCTTCAAACTTCCCTTTATATGGTGACATGAGTAGTAGAGTAATGAGTATACTTTCAAAATTTACCCCAAATATTGAAATCTACAGCATTGATGAAGCATTTCTAAAATTTGAAGGCTTTGAAAACTATGATTTAGAATTTTACTGTCAGAAAATAAAAAATATGGTATTCAAATGGACTGGGATACCAATAAGTATTGGAGTTGCACCTACAAAAGCACTTGCAAAAGTTGCCAATCGAATTTCTAAAAAATTTCCAAATCAAACAAAAGGAGTTTACTTAATAAACTCAGAAGAAAGAAGGATTAAAGCATTAAAATGGCTAAAAATTCAAGATGTTTGGGGAATAGGTTTTAGGCATGCAAAAAGATTAAAAAATATCAAAATAAATACCGCATATAATTTTATAAACCTTGAAGACAATTGGGTAAGAAAAAATATGAGTGTGGTGGGATTAAGACTGAAAAAAGAACTAGAAGGAAAGTCTATATTAGAATTAGAAGAAGTTAGATCTCCAAAAAAAGCAATTGCTACCACTAGAAGTTTTGAGGGAACAATTACTAATTATGAAAAAATAAAGGAAAGGATATCAACTTTTGCCATATGCTGCGCTGAAAAACTAAGATCTCAAAATAGTAATTGTAATTCTATATATGTATTTGTAAGAAGTAATAAATTTCAAAAAAACAAAACACAATATAGAAATGGAATATTGATGACAATTCCTTTTTCGACAAACTCAAATATTATAATTAGTAAATATGCCATTGAAGGCCTTAGAAAGATTTTTAAAAAAGGTATTAGCTATAAAAAAGCTGGAACCATAGTTATGGGATTAGATTCGTCAAACAATCATCAGCTGAATTTGTTTGAAAATGAAAATCCAAAACACAAACATCTAATGAAAACTATAGATTTTATTCAGAGAAAACAAGGTCAAAGTAAAATTAAACTTGCCTCTCAAGATTTAAGAAAAAGGTGGAAAATGAAGCAAGAAAAATTAAGTCCTAACTATACTTGCAAATTAGATGAAATTATCAAAGTAAAATGAAAAAAAATAAACTCACATTTTTAAAACCAAAAAGTGAAGATTCATTAGGTCAATGGTTAGTTGAACAGGGCGTTTCTGCAGGTTTTCCATCACCCGCAGATGATTTTAAAGAAATACGAATAAGCTTAGATAAAGAGCTTGTTAAAAATGAAGAGTGTACATTTTATGCTAGAGTTAGTGGAAATTCAATGGAAAATGCAGGACTATCTGATGGAGACATGATAGTCATTGATAGAAGTTTAAATCCTGAAAACAAAAAAATAGCTATATGTTTTTTAGATGGAGAATTTACAGTAAAAAGAATAGTTAAGAAAAATAATAAACTATATCTAAAGCCTGAAAATAAAAACTATAAAGAAATAGAAATAACCAATGATAATGAATTATTTATATGGGGGATAGTAACATTTGTAATCAAAAAATTAAATTAAAAATAACTTTTTTATACTCATTCGGACAATTGATATTTTTAATCTGATTTTTAGTGAAAAAATTAAAATCAGAGTGCTCAAAAGAAATTTCTACAGGATTATCAGATCCTATTAAAGATTTATACAATACTATGCCAACAGGTATATCGTTGAATTTTAAATTTAAAAAATCAACTAATTCAATGTTTTTTAAACTGAGTTTTGTTTCTTCAAAAACCTCTCTCTTTAAACACTGGATTGGATTTTCATAAAAATTAATTTTTCCACCTGGTAAATCCCATTCATTTCTCTCATTTTTTAGAAATAATACCCTGTTATTATCAATTATTAAAATTTTTAATGAAATTGGAAATTTATCTGCTATTTCATCAGTTTTAATAAACTTAGAAAAAAAATAAACTACAATTCTATATATAGTTTTAAGCATTATCTAAAACTTGATATTTTGAGTTGTTTGATTTATATTCCGGGACAATTTTTTTCATAAACTCTACAATCTTGTAATTATCATCACTGTTTTTTTCCAAAATAGTTAGTAGCTCTTCGATTAAATTATAAGTTTTTATATCTATTTTTTCTTTTTTAGCTATGTAAATTAACTTATTATGAGTTTTTTCTAAATCTTCTGATTCAACTAAAATTTCTTCAAACAATTTTTCACCTGGCCTTAAACCGATGTATTCTATAAAAATATCTTTATTAGGTTTAAAACCAGATTGAATAATCATATTTTTGGCTAAGTCAACAATTTTTACAGGTTTTCCCATATCAAAAATATAAACCTCACCCCCCTTACTGATGGCTCCAGCTTCTAAAACCAATTGAGTAGCTTCGCTAATTGTCATAAAATATCTAATTATTTCTGGATGGGTTATTTTAATTGGACCACCAGATTTAATTTGTTTTTCGAAAATTGGTACTACAGATCCGTTTGATCCTAAAACATTACCAAACCTTGTAGATATTAGGGATGTACAGTGTTTAGTTTCAGTTAGCTTAAATGAAAGATATAATTCACAAATTCTTTTTGTTGCACCCATTACATTAGTTGGATTTACAGCTTTATCAGTAGAAATCAGAATAAATTTTTCAACTTCAAATTTTATTGCATTGTCGACTAGAACTTTAGTTCCAAGTATATTATTATAAACAGCTGTTTTTGGATTCATCTCCATCATATTGACGTGTTTATAAGCAGCTGCATGAAAAACTACATTAATTTTATTTTTTTTGAAAAGGCTAGCAATAAATTTTTTGTTTGTAACAGAGTTAATATGATAAATAAATTCTATTTTACATGGCTTATTCTTTAACTCCTCTCTTAATATAAACATAGGAGTTTCTGCATTGTCAATCAGAATAATTTTTTTTGGATTGAATTTAATAAGCTGTCTGACAATTTCACTTCCAATTGAACCTGCTGCACCAGTCACTAAGAGATTTTTTCCTTTATATAACTTTTCATTCTTTTTTATATCTATATTAATTTCAGATCTTCCAAGTAGGTCTTGTATCTTAATTTCTTTAAGACCTGAAACTAATGGTATTCCATTAATCCATTCATTAACAGGCGGAATTTCAAGTATTTGAATACTATACTTTCTGAAATGATTATATAAAAATTTTAGCCTATTAGAAGATATTTTTTGGGTAGTGATAATTATTTTATCAATTTTATTTTTCTTAATAAATTTTTCTAAACTTTTATTAATTCCATAAACTTTTACACCATCTATACTCATATTCAATTTAGATTTATCATCATCAACAAAACCTAGAACCTTAAATTCTGAATTATTAAAAAGAGCTCGTTTAGTTAAAATACCTGAATTTCCACATCCAAAAATTAAAACCTTAAAAGGAGTTTCATTTATTGCTGTCATATTTTTATTAAGATACTTAACTAAAATTCTGTAAAAAATTATGAATGAGGAGGAAATAAAAAAATTAAGTAAACAAAAAATTAAAGAAGTGTTAGTTTTATCTGTTATAGAAAATAAAATAATGTTCGATAGAGCTAGAACACATATAATTTTTAATATGTCGTTGAATGATGTGTATCTTAAAAAAAAGTTATAGGATTTTGAGAATATAAGTACTAATACGGGAATTAGAATAAATACTAAAATATTTTTATCAAAAAACGTCGTAGGTTCTATTAATAAAAAAGATACCAACTTAAATGTTAAATACAATATAATTGTATCTATTAATATAGACCACCCACTAAAAAACTCTTTAAATATAATTTTTAATAACACTTATATTCAATTTAAATTATCTACTCCAGGTGGGGTCGATGGCTTTAATCTATTTTCCCTTTTTGAAACACTTACAAGGTTTTCTGGTGCATTAATTTTTTTTAATAGCTTATTTAAAAAATATAAAGCTTTTTTCTTAGAGAAAATAGCAATTATAGTTAGTAAAATTAAAAATAAATCAATTTTATTTGTCCTTGTTTTAATATACAACAAACCTAATCTACTTTTCCAAGGTCTAATGAGTAGATTGTAATCAGTATCAGGATCTTTACTTAACTTTAAAATTTCACCCTCATCAGAGAAAACTATGGACGAAAAATCTGTTATACCTGGACGAACTGTTAATAATTTTTTTTCTTCATCAGAATATTTATTCAAAACATGATCAATTATTTGAGGTCTTGGTCCGACAATACTCATATTTCCAATAAAAACGTTGAATAATTGAGACAGCTCATCAATTTTAAACTTCCTTATAATTTTGCCAACAGATGTAATTCTACTATCATTAGATGAAGTTGAACTTACTCCAGTTTTATCAGCTCCAGCAGACATAGATCTAAATTTAATCATTCTAAAAGGCTTTAAATCCTTACCCATTCTTAAAGGAGTATAAAATGGTGATTTTAAATCGCCAAGAAAAACAAAAAGAATTGTAAATAAAAAAATTGGAGACAACAGAATAATACCTATAGATGAAAAGGAGATATCAATAAACCTTTTCATTTTATAATTGATAATATTTTATTAAATATAGATTCAGTATCTAAACCATTAATTTTTCTTAAGTAAGATTGTGAACCAACGATAGTAGAAAAAGAAGATTCCAGACCCATAATTACAAATTTTCTTGGAAATACACCATTATTAATTAATACTTCACTTATTGCGCTACCAAGACCTCCGATCTTTGTGTGTTCTTCAACTGAAAGCATTGGTATGCCTTTACTTGCTGATTCTAAAATAATATCTTCATCAATTGGTTTGATTGTATGCATTGAAATGATTTTACAATGTATTCCCTTTTTTGATAATTTTTTTTGGGCATTTAAAACTAAATCGGTAATCCCACCTGTTGAAAAAACAATTATATCATTACCCTCTATCAAAACTCTTCCTTTACCCACAATAAATTCTTCATCATTGTTAATAGTTTTAGCGAAAGATTTATCAATTCTAATATAATTTACTCCACCTATTTCAACTACCTTCCTGGTAACTTGTCTTACCTCCCAAAAATCACAAGGACTAAAAACTCTGATATTAGGTAGTGCTCTTAATATTGCAATGTCTTCAGTTGCATGGTGAGAATAACCGAGTGCACCATAACTGAAACCTCCACCAATTGAAACAATGTTAACATTAGCATCATGATAGCATGCGTCATTTCTAATTTGCTCCAAACATCTTAATGTATTAAAATTTCCAATTGAATATGTAAATACAATTTTTCCATCCATTCCCAAACCAGTTGCAATTCCTGTCATATTTTGCTCTGCAACTCCTGCGTTAATGAATTGATTTGGAAATTTCTTAATAAAATTATCTAGTACGCCAAAACCTAAATCGCCTGTTATTAAAATTATATCTTTATTTGACTTTACAATCTGAGTTAACTCATCTATAAAATTATCTCTCATATTTCTAGTCTAGAATTGCAAATCCAATATATGGATCTCCTGGGATGGTTTGAATTTTTAGATTTTTTATATTAAGACTTTCAAGAAGAGCTAAAGTTTCACCAGGCCACTGTGGATTGTCTAGCTCATCAAAAGCGATTATCGATCCCTTATGCATTCTAGGTAGAAACTGTTCTAAGGCAAATTTAGTTGGTTCATATAAATCAAGATCAATAAATAACATCCCAACAAGTAAATGAGGATTTTTCTCTAAAAATTTTGGAATCGTAAGAGTGCAATCCCCCTTAATTAATTCAATTTTATTTATGTGACCAAGAAACCTGTCTTGATTATAAATATGATTCAAATCCTGTAATTCTTGGTATACATCAGTATAGAAATGGCCAAGCTCATGTTTATATTCAGAATTTTTATCTTTTTCATGTAAGCTTGTAAATCCTTCAAAAGTATCAAATCCGTAAACTTTTCTTATCAAATTTTCTGGTTCTAAAATTGTACTTAATTTTGCCCATGTTGTTAAACTAAAACCTCTAAAAACTCCTAATTCAACAATTGATCCTTTAACATTAAGTAGGTTTTTATAAATTTCATACAAGGTTAAAAATCTTTTTAAATGTTGTCTTCTGACATATTTTGGAAAATTTTCTAACTTAATTTCAACGGACTCTGGACTCTTATTAAAAATTCTTTCTATAGATTTTCCAACCTCTAATTCCTTATTTGTTCTAAAACTTTTCATAATTTGATCATTTTAATTCTGACTTTGCTTTTTTATATTCATCATCTTTTGCCGATCTGTAGTGCCATAAAACATTATTTTCAAAAAATGATACCCCTTTACCTTTTATTGTATGTGCAACTATGCATGTAGGTTTACTTTTAAAACTTGAAGCTTTGTTATATGACTCAATAATTTCAGTTATCGAGTGACCATCTATTTCAATTACATTCCATCCAAAAGCTTTCCATTTATCAACAAATGGTTCGAGGCTTAATGTATTTTCAACAGTATCAAGACTTTGAATTTTATTGTAATCAATAATTGTTATTAAATTATTGAGCTTGTGATGAGCAGCAAACATTATTGCCTCCCAATTTGAACCTTCATCACACTCACCATCGCTTAGTAAAACAACTACCTTATTTTTTCTGTTATCAAATTTTGCTGCAAGAGCAAAACCAACACCAACTGGCAGTCCATGTCCTAAAGAGCCGGTTGAAAATTCAACACCATTAATATTTTTGTGAGAAACATGACCACTTAAATTAGATCCATCTTGGTAATGAGTTTCTAATAATTTTTTTTTAAAAAAACCTGTCTCAGCCAAAGCAGCATAAACACCTGCACCGGCGTGGCCTTTACTTAATATAAACCTATCTCTGTTTGGATTATTTATATTTTTGGGGGATATGTTTAATAAATTACCATAAAGACAGGATAATATATCAGCTATTGAAAAAACTGAAGCGATGTGCGAACTTGATCCGCGACTAGTCATATCTAAAGCATGGTTTCTTATATTCTTAGCAATAATTTCCAATTTTTTAATATTAACTTCCATAACCAAAAAAATTTCTGATTTTATCAATTACATAACTTATATCATTATCATCTAGAGATGTGTTCATGGGTATCAAAAAAGATCTATTCATTATGTCCTCTGTAAATGGTAGTGAAATTTTGAATCCTAAACCTTCAAATTGATGAACAGCTTTACCTCCCCATTGAAGAATTGTACCAATTCCTTGAGATTTTAAATAATTAATTAAGGACGTACGATCTTTTGAGTTAGCAACCTCCAATTCATAATTTTGATATATTTCAAATTTATTTGAATCATAATCGGGATGTCTGGGTAAAACTAGCTCATTTACATCAACCAATCCTTTTTGATACATTGAAGCAATTTGTCTCCTTCTTTTAACATCTCTATCATACATTTTCAATTTAAAGTCAAGTATTGCTGCGTTAATACTATCTAACCTAGAGTTCATGCCCCAAGTAACCACATTCCCAATTTTTTCTCGGCCATGATCACGAGTCAAAAAAATCTTCTCATAAATATTTTCGTCATTTGTTATTACTGCGCCTCCATCTCCAAAACATCCAATGACTTTAGCAGGATAAAAACTAAATGATGATGCAATACCAAAATTTCCTGCAAATTTACCTTTATATTTTGCACCAATTGATTGGGCAGCATCTTCAATTAGGATCAGATTATTTTCATTACATAATTTAATTATTTCATCCATATCACAAACATGTCCATTTAATTGTGTTGGTATAATTGCTCTTGTTTTACTAGTTATGTTTTCTCTTATAGATTGAACAGATATTAGGTGATCAGGACCACATTCAACTGGAACAGGAATTGCTCCAGCGTGATAAATTGCAGAAGCCGTAGCAACAAATGTATGTGATGAAAAAATAACTTCATCACCAGGTTTTATACCTGCGGCTTTAATTGATAGTAAAAGTCCATCAGTACAATTTCCAACACCAAGGGCAAATTTTGATTCTAAATAATTTGATAAATTTTTTTCAAAAAATTTTAGCTCATCCTGCATAATAAATGACCCTCTTTTAGAAACATCTAAAAGTATTTTTTTGAATTCATCAGCATATTGACCATAAACAAAACCATAATTGAAAAAGGGTACATTCATCATTTTTTAGTTGAAATTGATGAGAATTTAAATGCAAAGCTAGTGAAAAAAATAAACCTTTTGTCTAAATAATCTATAATTCTCTTAAGCTTTATAGGGCTTAGAAAAGGTTTTAAAATTGGGGCAATCCATACAAATAAATTAAAATAATAAAATGAAGTATCGGGGAACTTTGACTCTATTTTATTTAAAGTTTTCTGATTGGGCATTCTTCTGAATGTAGATAAAGACCTTCTAAAGGAAAGTACTTGAATTAATCTATTTAATTTATAGATTATATTGTTATCAAGCGAATCAACAATAATCAAAATTCCATCAATTTTAAGTATCCTTTCAGCTTCATCTAAAAATTTATCACAATCTAAATAACTGAGACTACCTAAACATGTAATTACATCAACTGAATTATTATCCAACGGAAGAGATAGAACGTCTGAAACAATAAATGAGGTATTACTACTAACTCCGTTTAATTCTGCTTTTTTTTTTGCAATATCAATACTTGATTTAACAATATCAACCCCCAGTACGTCACCACCACATTTCGCAGATATTATGGAATGTTTACCATTGCCACAACATACATCAACAACTCTTGAATTTCTTTTTAAATTGTTTTTTATAAAAATTTCAAAAAAGTTATATGGTGATCTTAAATAAGGTGGATATGTTGTTGCTCCATGTTTTATAATTTCATCATCAGATAAATTAATCTCATTTTGTGATTTTTTTTGATATTGCTTAGAATCAAATGATTGTTTCATTATTACTAGAATCCTCTTTTTATTCTATTATTTTGAAAAGGTGCTAAACCAAAAATAAGATTTTTAATTCCAATTAAAACCCCAAGTCCGTGTAAAAAATGATATAAAAAAAAACAAATTGGCAAAAATAAAATATGTAATATTTTATTGTATTTTATGGCTTGTTGGACACTTGAAATTAATGATAAAGTAAAATAAAGTAATATCACTGAAACATAGAGATACAAAATGTTATTAGAAAAAATTGAAATAATGCCACCCAAAATAATACCCAAAGAGAATAAACCCGTGACTGCATGTCTAAATTCAAAACTATACTTTGCTATGTGCCACATATATGGGTTATAAGGGGCATCTTTATAAAACTGTTTACTATAAAACTCTTTTAAAGTTGATTTATTATAATAGCTACTATATATACTTGAGTCTATCCACACTTTTCCACCATTTAATTTAATTCGCCTATTAAACTCATAATCTTGACATCTAATTAATCTTTCATCAAATAAACCAATTTTTTGGAAAATTTTTCCCTTAAAAAAACCGAAAGGAACAGTGTCAACCTGTTTAGAAAAAACTTTTTTTGTTCTAAAATATGCATTTCCTACTCCAAAAGGGTGTGTTGTTAAAGCTTGGACTAATGCAGATTCGTAAGATTTTGACGACTGCATTGTAATCCATATTCCACCAACATTCTCTGCATTAGTTTTTTTAGAAACATTATAACAATTGATTAGATATTCTTTTGGATATATTGTGTGTGCATCTAATCTCATCAAATAATCAAATTTTTGATTTTTTATAACAATATTTAAACCTTGTGACTGAAACTTACCGGGATTATCTACTAAAAAAATATTTTTATACTTTAAAAAATTATCCTGAATTAATTGTCTTGTTTTATCAGTAGACATTCCATCAATTAAAAATATTGCAACACTAGAATTAACTGGAATTTTAAAATCGAGTACAGATTCAACACACTTAATAATATACTTTTGCTCATTAAAAATTGGAATTGCGATAATAATTTTTTTATTCATATTTAATTTCTGGTTAATAAAAGATATTTTCTAAATCTAAAAAATAAAATTATTCCTATTAATATTAACGATGCTAAAACTATGTAACTTTTTGATATAAATATTAGTATCGCACCAAACAACATTAATAAAATAATAGAAAATCTTATTTCGATAAATAACAACAATTTAATAGGTTGCTTCCAATAATACATATCTTTTGGTATTAAAGTTAGGGCTAGTAGAAGCTGATTTATCATAATGAACATTCCAATTAAAATCAAATTAGTTGAAATAATATTATTCTGAAGATAATTATATATTAAAAAGCCACTATAAGTTACCGTTATTACTAATAGTATCAAAGTAATTGTCTTTTTGCTAAATAAATTTTCATAAAATCTTTCTTTTTGATTCAAAATTTCTGACCGTCTAAAACTAAAATAAATTGTCTCAAATGAGACTGGTATTACGGAAAATATCATAATAATAACAGTAATTATGGGTAAAAATTCCCTGTCAATTATAAATACAATAAGTCTGTCATAGCTTGAATATGCAATAGAAAAAACATTTGAGAAATACAGGTATAATGATTCCGATATTTTACTTTTAAGTACCGATAATGTGGTTTTAAAATCTATTACTAAACTTGAAAATAACCTAAAAATTTTAATGAAATCGAAAAAGAATATTACTGTGAGAAAATTAATTAAAGTGAAATTTAAAGTAAAGATTTTAATAAAATCTGAATCTGACAATTCATAAAATATTAAACCAAAAAAAATGGTAACTACCAAAAAAAATCTCAATAGAACTAATTTTGACCATGCGTAAAATTGTTTATTAAACAATTTAAACCTTAAGACCTCATCAATAAGTTTCTCAGAAAAAAAATAAAGAAATATATAGAAAATAGTGATGTCTAAATTAAATTCAAAATAACTAATTATTAAAACAAAAAATCCACCAAAAACTGCAGAGTAAAAAAAAATTAATAAATAACTTATAAAATTTTT
This sequence comes from uncultured Bacteroidota bacterium, assembly GCA_902597545.1. Lineage (GTDB taxonomy): Bacteria > Bacteroidota > Bacteroidia > Flavobacteriales > Flavobacteriaceae > Eutrophosalina. The sequence goes on from CACJYD010000002.1 coordinate 99,596, forward strand.
GGCAGTATTCTCTTTAGTGTTAAAGAAAGAATAATAATATGATTTATGTGCATCAAAAGACGAAAACATCATTCCATATGTTAGAGCTAAGTAAATAACACTTATTTGTCTAGCTGAATTTTCATAATTTATTGATGTTAAAACAATTAGTAATAATGGTTTGAAAACTATAGCAATTCCTCTTGAGAAAATTGTTAAAATTTTTTCTTTATTATAATTCATTTATTTAACTTTTGAAGTAAGTTTTAATGTAAAGAATTTCAAAAAAAATAAGAATAATAAATAGGTTATCAATTACATTAAACAAATCTAATGGTGATTGAAAATAAATATTAAAAAAGAAAAGTGTAAGAAATACAACTCCAATACTATTAAAGCTAGTGAACAATGAATATATTCTTATAATTCTTTTTTTTATAAAGTTTATATAAATTAAAAAAAGTAGTAGAAATATTATGTTATTATTTATATATCTAAAGGAAGCTAACAACCCAGGACTAGTGCCTTGATCTAAATCATTTTTTACATAATCAATGTTGGATATTTTTTCAAAATTAAATCTATTTACAGTTGAGTAATATGGCTTAACTTTATCACCTCCAAATATTACAGAGATCCTATATTTTAAAGAATTTATTGGGATTTTTATATATTCAATATTAGTTTCTTTTTTAAAGTTTTGAGCTGATCTGTATGAGACATATGGTGTGCTAAATAAATACCCAAAAACATATTGTGGTCCTAATGATAATTCATTGGATGAGTATAAGTTTACAGATTCTTTGACACTTATGCCCATTTTAATTGAATTTCCAATTAGTAAAGCAAAAAATAAACTAACTATTAATACTAAGCTTAAAAAAAAATTTTTTAAAGAAAATAATTTTGAAAGAGGTTCGCAAAGGTACAATCGAATTTTTGGAAAAATCAAAATGCTAATTAAAAAGAAATTTGAAATTGCTGAAAAATTTCCATTGATTGATAAAATGAGATTAAAGATTAAAAGTATTCTAAAAAAACTCCATTTTTTTAATAAATAGAAATGATTAGATTTTGAAAAAATGTAATAAAAAACAAGATAAAAAATAATAGACTGAAATGTACTATAAATAAATAAGAATATTCCGCCCTGAGAAATTCCAGCTCCTGAGTATCGGAATGAACTTAGCCCTTGCCCCATAAACATTACAATAAAAAAAATCAAGTGACCAACAAGATGTATATTCTTTTTTTTAAGGATTAGATTTACAATGGGTTTTAGCAAATCTATTCTGTTATAAATATTAATCTTTAGGGGTTTTATAAAACATATTATAAAAGTGATAACTAAAAAAGTAAAATACTTTTTAAACTCTAATTCAAATGGTACATATAAAATAGAATCAATCGAGAAGTATTGCTCATACAAGTACGGAACTAATATGTAATATAAAGAATAATAAAATATAATTATTTTTATAAAAATATTTAATTTAAACTTAATCATTTTGGTTATTTAACAATTTATCAATTCTAGAACTTAATCTAAAATGAAAGTTATTATTATTATTTTTTTTATTTATTATTTCTTCTAATACCTTAAACAAATCAGAGCTTAAATCATCTGAAATATATTTTAATATTTCATTTGAGAATAAGGAATTATCTTTAAAGGCAGTTGAAAAAATTTTACTACCGAAAAATTTTGCTTCCCAAAGTGTAGTTGAATAATGTGATATACATAAGTCCGATAAATAAAAACCCATGAATGTTTCTCTAGAAACAGGTATAGAGTAATTAGAAAAATGTTTATTAACAAAGTCTAAGTCAATACTTGGATGTGGAAAATATATTAATTTCAAATCTAATTTTTCTTTTTTAAAAAATTTAATTATGTCATTGCATAAATTAATTTCTTTCTTCAACATCCCAGATCCAATCACATCATTGTCATATGGCACGCCCCCAAAGTATGAAATAAATACCCCTTTATATGATGATAAATTATTATTAAAGATTTTTTTAAATCCACTTTCTACAGAGTTAAATATTTCATTTTTAGAAAATTTATTTTTTATAAGGTGTTTATTAAAACTGAGATTTATATAAAATTTTTCAGGATATACATTTTTATTTTTGTTGTGAGCAATTAGTTTTGGGAGCATTTTTGTAATTATCAACTTAATTGATGATCTATTATTTTTGAACGAATAAAAATTATCTATGTAGGCTTCTGTGAGAACATCTGGAACGCCATGGCCAATTTCAATTATATTTTTAAAATTATATAATAAAGGCATGTAATATCTTAATAACTCTGATTTGAAACTATTACTTGTTAACATTAAACATTGCTTAATTTTTAAGTTGAAATTGTTTAAGAATGTTAAATAATAATCATGAGCAAAAACCGAAATATTTTTTTTTTTGAATAAAAAACTAAAAATTAATTTACCTATAATTAGTGGATTTTTTAGATAAAAATAAAATATATAAACATCATCTATAACAATTAAATGTGGGTTATTTTTTTTTAATACCCAAAGCTTACTTTCAACCATTGAATCAAAAATAATTAGATTAGTATTGGATTTAGGAATTTGAGATATGTAGTTTTCTTTTTTTTCAGGAGAATATAAAAGATTTGATAAATAAAGATTAATATTATAACCAGATTTTTTTTTAATAAAATCTCTATTTCCATTACAGATAAATACTGTATTAGATACTCTTTTTAAATCTTTTATTTGATAGAATTGATCTTTTAAGTTTGATTTATTATTATAGATTAACTTTATTATTTTGAAAAATTTATAGAAAATATTTAAGGTTCTGAATCCTAATAGATTTTTTTTTGCTTTTTCTATTTTATTTAACTCTTCAAGATTCTTAAATAGTTTATTTCTGTAGGAATTGAACATCCCCAAGAAAGTATTCCTGTATAAATTCATTTCAAATAATTTATAGTTGAAATACTAAAAAAAGTTGTAATAAGCGCATAAGTAGTATCTACTACCTTTAACACAAGGACTTGCTCTATGTAAACTCGATGTGTCAACAATCGCAGTAGTACCAGACTCACAAATGTATTTCACTGAGGGGTTTTTTTTCAATAAATTATCAACAAAAACATCATCGATATTTTGATATTTTCTCACTCCGTCAGATCGATAAAAATCCTTAATTGAGAAGTATTCTCCTTTAAGAATCTGTTTCATTTTAAAAAAATATGAATTTGTTTTTGGGATATATTCAAATGGTCCATTTTCAACTTCAATATCAGATAAAAATGTGAAAATTTTAATTTGTTTTCTTAATGAATCCATGTGCCATCTTCCTTTTATTTGTTTTCCGTCACTTGGTATAGGAACATTTTTTAATGCTAAAATGGTGTAACTTTCAATTTTTTTATTGTAAATGTTGGATAGCAAGGTATCAGATTTAATTTTAAAGTCTAAAATTAATTTGTTTTTTTTATGTGCATCCCAAATTCTAATTTCTGAGTTGCCATAATTCATTTCGGTATCTTCACTTTGGTAATTATCAATAAATGAAATTATTTCATTACAAAGCTTTTTTGGATATTTTTGATTAAGAGTTATTGCAGTGTCTCTGTCAATTACACTTTTTAAATTATTCATAATACAAATATATTAATTATATCCTCTACCTATTAGAATATAATTTTGTTTTTTATCGGTACTCTTTTTCGTTTTAGTTAAAATAAATGGCTTATAATTTTTAATGTCATTAAGTTCAAATTTTTTGTCACCGCTTCTTTTATAAAGTTCAATTAAATCCCATTTTATGACCCAATCCCAATTATCATTTCTCTCCCAAATCAATTTATTCCTATGCTGATTAATAATATAATAAAAACTATTTTCAGAAATTCCAAGCCAATCCAAAAATAAATTTAAGTTCACAGGTTTTTTAAACATATACTTTTTAACCAATTTAATTCCTTCATTTCTAGTCATTTTTCTTAATCTTATTTCTCTTACTGCATGATCTAAGACCTTTCCGTATCCATGTTTCAATAATTTAATGTAGTCATGAACATCTGAATAATTAAAACAATCTATATCATTATAATTATCAAAAGTTCTATTTTGATAACTGGTTTCATATCCATATTTTTTTATCATAAGCTCGTGTTGTGATCTAGAATCCCAACGAATATAGTTGTTTAAATAAATACCTTTAATTCCTACCATCTCAATTTCCTTATCATGTGGATATTTGAAATGTTTTATATCATCATATGTTACCCCATCAAATTCATCAACTAAATCCTCTGCTTCATGGTTCATTAAGTCGTGCTCCTTCCTATATTTTCTAGTCATCTCAACTTCATTTAAATGTGAATACATCCCAACTTGATCAACTCCTTGGTGGGCACCCCAAATAATTAATGGAATTTTAAATTTTACAGCTATTTGTACAGGAAAGACTGTTTGACCTGCAATGCAATGCCAATATATACTTCCAAACTTCCTAAATGTTGATCGAGTAATCCTTTTAACAACTTCAGGTGAAACAGTAAGATTAATTAAGTCACAATCGAATTTAATTTTAAGGTTAGATAAATTTCTTATACCTACATCGGTATTATAATGCTTATTATATGAAACCAATAATGGATTCATTTTTAAAACATTTTTGACTGTATGAACAATAAAATAAGAATCTTTTCCACCACTGACTGGAATTATGCAATCATAATTACTTTTAGACTTATTTTTATATTTTTTTAAAATATTTTCTAATATTTTTTTTCTTTCATTCCAGTCTATAATGTCTTTTTCCTCATGTATTCTACATCCACTACAAACGCCAGCGTTATCAAAAGTTATATTTAGCGGATGGAACTCACTGTACAAGCATCTTTTACAAATTTTCATATTATCTCATCATCAATTTTAATAAATAACATATCATCCAAAATTTCATCATCTTTCTTTGATAATCTTAACCTATCATCAAATTTATTTTCCTTATAATTCACCCTATTATTTATTCTAATTTTAATCTTATCACTCAAATAAGATTTAGATTTGATTACACTATGTTCTGTGAAATGAAAGAAATTTCCAGCTGCAGCTGCTGCAACATTTGTAAGATTAAATATTTTTTCGAAGTCCTTGGCTGATTTTGCCCCTCCTGCAAAAATTACAGGAATATCTGTTAGATTACATATTTTTTTTGCTAAATCAATATCATAACCCTTATATGTACCATCTAATTCTACAGAATTAATTAAAATTTCTCCAGCACCTTCATCGCATACTTTTTTTACATAATCATCTAATTTCAAATCAATAACTTTTCTTTGCTTATTGTTATATATTAAATATTTACCATCAACATTTGAAATATCAATACTTACAACAATGCATTGATTACCAAAAATTTTTGAGGATTTTTTAATTAAATTAGAGTTATATATAGATGCGGAATTAATAGAAATTTTATCAACACCTGATTTCATTAATTTTTCAATATGTGATATTTTACTAATATTACCTCCAACAGTAAGTGGTACAAAGCATTTCGATGTTGATTTTTTTATCAAATCATAATTGGGTTCATCCTGATCTTCAATTTCAGTATATATTATTTCATCAATTCCCCAATTATTTAAAAATTCAAAAGCAATTTTAGGTTTCCCTATTGGAAGATATTCTCTAAATTTGATGCTTTGGACGACAATACCGCCTTTAGCTACAACTAAACCTACAATTCTTTTTTTAAGCATTTTTAAACATTGTTAAAAAATCCACGAAACAATTTCAAACCATTGTTTTGACTTTTTTCAGGATGAAATTGTACTCCATAAATATTTCCATTGCTTACCGCAGAAATAATTTCAGACCCATAATTACATTTTGCGTCAACATATTTCTCGTCGCATCTGAATGAATAACTGTGATCAAAATAAAAATCCGGCTCTTTTTCTAGTCTTGAGAAAATTTTTGAATCATTCAAATTAACTGAATTCCATCCCACATGAGGAATTCTAAAGGATTTTTTTAATTCAATCTTGTCGACCACACCAGGTATCCAGTCAAGTCCTTCACAATATCCATTTTCAGTTCCATAAGTGGCTAGAATTTGCATACCAACACAAATACCTAAAAGAGGTTTATTTTTTACAAGAACTTCTTCACCTAAAATATTATCTAAATTATTTAATTTAAAATTTTCAATGCATTTATTAAAAGCTCCTACACCTGGCAATATAAAGCAATCTGAATTTTTAATTTGACCCTCATTGCTGCTAACATTAATATTTTTATAACCAAGCTTGCTAATTGCATTGTAAACAGAGTGGACATTACCAACATCATAATCAATTATCGTAATTTTTATTGATTTCATAATCCTTTTCCAACTTTAAACTTTCTTTTGTATACACCTTTTTTAACTCTACTAAATAAATTAAGGTTTACTGATTTATCAACTTGATCCCAAAATTCGTCTATGCTAATTCCAATATATTTTGAAAAGCTTTTGATATATTTTTCAGAGCATTTTCCATCATATTTTTTTACTAATTCAATTCCCTCTTCTCTCGAAATCCTACCTAATCTTATATCTTCGTTTACATAATCAGAAATTCTTCCAAAACCATATTTTAAATATTTAATCATTTGATTTAGGGTAACCCAGTCTTCATCCAAAGAAGTGATGCCCAAGGGATCTCCTATTTCCCATGGTTTTTCACTTCTTATATCTAGACCTCTCAGAGTAGAAAAATTTCCATTATCAACAAGCGACCAATCCTTCCAAAAATAACCAAGAAATGTAATTCTAAGGTTTGCTTTCTCCATTCTGTCATTTGATGGATATAAATATTGTAAAATTTTATTTTTATTAATTTCTCGGTCAAGAAGCCATGAATAGTCTCCTCCTCCAAGTGTGTTCATCTTCTTTAAATTGTTACCATCAGATCCATCCTTACCCATGACATTTAAGTCTCCTAATTGTAGAGCAGCATTTTCACCCCACCATATTAAAGGAATTTGATAAGCAATAGCAAGCCTTGGAACACTACTAAATAATGCTAGCTCAGTTGATTTTGCCCAATTTGTAAAATTAAAAAAACCTTTACGCATTAATTTTCTCCAAATTTGAGGAGATGGATATATATTAACACAATCAAATCCATGATTAATCATATTTGAAATATTATCAGCACCTCTTTGAGTTAATTGTTCTGGCGGATAGGACAAGCAAACAAGTAGGGGATTCATTTTAAGCACTTCTTTAACATATAATGCCTGTCTTAAACTATCTTTGCCTCCACTAACCCCAATTATACAATCGTATCCAGAATTATTATTTCTTTTACCAAACTCAACAATTGATTTTAAATACTCTTTTCTAGAATCCCAATCAACCGTCTTCAATTGATTGTGATAATTACAAGCAGGGCAAATATCATTTTCAAGAAATTTTATGCCTGGTCTAGTATCAGTTTGCAAACATTTTTTACAATATCTCATGACTTTTTATAACACCAAATTCTATAACATCATGAAATTTTCCATTATTAAATATTGCATCTTTTCTAGTACCTTCTTTTTTCATACCTAACTTTAATGCTAATTTCTGCATTCCTATATTTTCAGATGAAGTTCCACAATATATTCTGTGAATATTTAATTTATTAAATGCATGATCAATTAATAACATACCAGCTTCACGCATAATCCCTTTAGAACGATATTTTTTATCACCTAATAAAAAAGCAATTTCACAATTCCTGTCAAGCCAATTTATAGATTGTAAGCTAATATTTCCAATGTGTAAAGAAGATTTAAGTTCAATTATTGCCAATACAATACAATCATTTTGATTAGTAACTCGTTCAACATATTTTTTTAATGCTGAAATAGAATATGGAAATTTACCATGAGAATTATATTGATTGGTTTCAGGATCATTCAACCAATATTTATAATTTCCTTTAATATCATTTAAATTCAAGTCCCTTAAAAAAATATTTTTGCCTTTTATAAATATATTTTTAGTATCACTCATAAAAATAAATAATGTTGCAAAATTAATTTAATTTACAAAGTAAACCTAAGGTTATTAAAAAGATCATTTTTATTTCTACTTACTAATCCTATCTTCAAATGATTAATAGGATCAACAAATGTTTCATTAGGAATATGTCTTATTATTTTTTTTTTGAATATTGATGCTTCAATTAATAGACTCGAAAACATTCCTATAATTACTTCCGAATAGTAAATTAAATCTATTGAATTATTATCATCACAAAAGAATACGTTATTTAGATTACTATCCTTAATTGAATTAGTTAATAATTTTATATTTTGATTAGGGTGAAATTTAATTGCTAAGAAATAATTGTTAATATTACAATTATTCAATACATCCACTAATTGATTCCAAACATCAATTTCATCAAAATTAAATTTATTTTTTCCATCAATATTTGAGAGTGGGTCTGGCGCAAATAAAATTATTTTTTTTTTCATTGGAAATTGATATTTCTCAAATAGTTTTTCATAACTAATTTTTGGAATCCATTTTTTTAGAAAATCATGATAAAAATTATTTACAATAAATAAATTCGAAAACTTTGTAATTCCTTGCATATTTGCTATTTCTTTTGCTTTTTTATCAAGCAATAATAAATTATCAGGAAACAAATAAAAATTTTTAAATAAAAAGCGTTTTTTAAAGCTAGTATAATGATCTAAATAAGAAAATGATTCAATATTTAATTTTTTAGCTTTTTCAATAAATCTTAACTCGATATCAGATGTATATGACGTACCCGTAAAAATATAATCAGGTTTTATAATCTTTAAAATATCGTCTTCATCACCAACTTTGAAAATATTTACCTTTAAATTGAAATAGCTAAAAAAATTGTAATATCTATCACAGAAAATAGTAAAGTTTTTTAATTTATTATTTTTGATGAATGATAAGATTGGTTTCGCTCCGCCAGGATCACTGAAAATAAAAACCCCCCTTTTTTTTTTTAATTCATTAATATTTAGACTATCTAACATTTTTTGATGATGCTGCGTCGACGGGTGTAAATATTTTTACATCAGTTTCTTTATAATTTGACTTTATTAATTCAACATTTCCAATTATCTTCTTTATTGCTATAATCAGATCCATTAAATCAATTTCAGTCAGAGGTTCTCTAACCAAAGGAGTTATAATCATTTTATTATAATACATTTCCTCAGTAACGGGACAATCGCCTTTTGAATAAGAATTATTAGGTCTATCTAAATCTTGACCAAATTTACCTAACTCTAATTTATATTTATATATTGGATTTAAATATAATGGCTCGACGTAGCCTTCACTAAGAGGAACACTTTCCCAACCTTCAGCATCAGGTAACTCAGCATTTACAGCTTTTACAAAAATACTTCTCTTAATTCCAATTTTTTTTTCATTAAACTTAATAGGAAATATATAATACGCATGTCCAATATAATCATGTGGCATGTAAGTATCTAGTCCATCAATTTCTTTTAATTGATTATGTAAAAAATTTGCAAGTTTAATCCTCTTTTGTAAAATATTATCTAATTTGTCTAATTGAGCTATTCCAATTGCAGCTTGAATTTCAGTTAATCTGTAGTTACCTCCAATAATATTTGGAAAATTTTTAAGATTTAATTTTTTTGAAAAATTTTCACCATGATTTCTAATTAGTTGGCACTTTAATGCAAGATCATCATCATTTGTAACTATCATACCCCCCTCTCCAGTATGTATATGTTTATGAAAATTTAGACTAAAACCTCCAATATCTCCAATTGCACCTACAGCCTTATTTTTATAATAAATTCCAGGGGACTGAGCAGCGTCTTCAATTATCTTAAGATTATATTTTTTAGCTAATTCTAAAATAGGATCCATGTCGCATGATTGACCAAAAATATGGACCAGCAAAATTGCTTTTGTGTTTTTATTTATATTTTTTTCTATGGAATCGATTGAAATATTATATGATTTAGAGTCAATATCAGCAAAAACTGGTTTTGCACCATAAAACATAACAGATGTAGCAGATGCAGACATCGAATAAGGACTACAAATAACTTCATCACCTGGTTTTAATCCTACAGCTCCACAACATATGATTAAACCACTAGTCCATGAGTTCACCGAAATTGCATGTTTAAATCCATACTTATTTTTCCATTTATTTTCAAAGCTTTTAACTTTTTCACCACCCAAAAATTTTTCTCCTGGACCACCAATAAATGCAGATAAAATATCTGAATCCATTACCTCATTTACAATGTTTTTTTCTTCTTTTGACATTGTCTTTCTATTTTTGAATGGAGGAGATTTTCTTGTCTTTTTTCCTCCAATCAAAGCAGGTATATTATTATTCATTAATAAAATATTTAATTATTGTTTTATTTAGTATTGCAGATTCTATAAAGTTGTCCGATCTATTAGTTATTATAGACTCTAATTCTTTGTAAACATCTATCATATAATTACAAATTAGTTTGTCCCATTTTTTAATCAATTTATTTTTTTTAAACAAATAAACCAAATCTCCTCTATTTTTAATACTTAATTCATATTCATTATATGAAATATTCATTTCAAACTTTTTGCTTTTTATATCATTTCCATTAAGTTCAAACAAAATATCATTTGAAATAAATTTTGCTGAAACTGTTGGGTCATTTCTAAAGAAATCAAATTCCTTTTTGATTATATTAATTTTTTGTGGTTGAATTTTTTTATCGGTTATAAACTGAAACAAATCCAAAGCATGAGTAGCGTTGTTTAGTATTCCTTTACTATATATAATTTTTACACTTACAGGTTTAATATTTAATTTCTTAATATTTTCTTTTATTATTTTATATCCACTTTGAAAACGCCTGAAATAATTAACCAAAATATAGCTTTCTTTATTGTTATATTTTCTAATTAAATTATCTATTTCTAAGATTGAATTAGAAATTGGCTTTTCACATATTATAAATTCAGTATTTAATTTTAAACTTAAATTTAAATAATTGAAGTGAGTATCCGTTGGTGAAGCAATACAAATTATATTGTGTTTATTTAATGTAGTCTCATTTAATTCTTGCTCTATTTTAAAATTATATTTTTTTGCAATTCTTAGAGATTTATCCAGATCTTTATCAAAAACATACTTATTTAAAATCCAATTAGAACTATTTAAAATTTTAGAATGAGTCAAATATTGATTAGAATTAAAATCGTATTCTCCACCAATATTACCACATCCAATGAGCAAAAATGAGTCTATCAAGAATTATTTAGATTATATTTAATTTCTGCGAGTTTCCAATCTTCAATATTATCAATATCCTGAACTTGAGACTCTGGAATTTCTATAGTTGAGTTATTTATCATTACCATTTTTTTTTGCACAATAAATTTGTCAACTCTTAAAAAATAAAATTGACCCACATCATGAAAAACAGGTTCTAGATCCTGGGATCTTTTTAATTCATTTTCTGGCCAGATATATGAGGCTTTTTTATCATGATCAATCTTAAAACCACGCCAAATAGGAAAGCCAAATTTGGTGACAGTTATAACGGAGTCAACATTTTTAGCTACCATTAAATTATAAGCATCAACTAACATATTTGAGTTTATTAGTGGTGCTGTTGGATATAAACAACAAATTATATCAAAATTTTTTCCTAAAATTTTGTATGAGTCTATAACTTCTAAAATAACTTCTGCAGTTGTAGCATAATCATTAGAGTTTTTTTTTGACCTGTAAAATGGAACTTTTGCACCATAAGAAATTGATAACTTAGCAATTTCCTTATTGTCAGTAGTAACCATTACTTCATCAAAAATGTTTGAATTTAACGCTGAATCAATGGAATATTTTATAATTGGAATACCCAAAAAAGGTTTTACATTTTTTTTTGGGATTCTTTTACTACCACCTCTAGCCGGAATAATAGCTAATTTTTTCATTAAATTTTATCAATAAATTTTAAATCCATCCTATCACCAAACTTAAGATTTTTATTAACTTTCTTTCCAATGATTTTATTATAGTACTTGGGGTGCAATCCAAATCCAGGCCTTATTGATTTAACATTTTTTTCAGTAAGAATTTCACCTTTTTTTACATCTTTAACAATATATAAAGATCTCGAAAAGTCTTTTCCCTTCTTTTGTTTTTCTGAAAGATTATAATCGACTTTACCAATAGCTTTTTCAGCATCTCTTACTGCTCTTGTCATCATGAAAAATTCTTTCTCATCTAATGAAAATGATGAATCAGGTCCTCCAATATCTTTATTCAAAATAAAATGTTTCTCAATAATTTTAGCACCCATAGATACAGCAACAATTGGCACTGTAATACCTAAAGTATGGTCTGAAAGGCCTGAAATTAAATTATATTTTTCCATAAAATCTTTAATCATAATTATATTTGACTCATCAATGGGTGCAGGATAACTGGATGTACATTTTAAAAGAGCAATATCATTATTATTCATTTTTTTACAAGCTTTAATAGCTAAATCAATATCTTCATCTGTTGCTATTCCGGTGGACATAATAATTGGTTTGCCCTTACTGGCAATATATTCTATTAGTGGAATGTCAGTAATTTCAAAAGAAGCAATTTTATATGCTGGAGTATTTAACTCTTCTAAAAAATCTACTGATGATTTATCAAATGGAGAAGAAAAACAAATTAATCCTTCTTCTTTAGCAACTTGCATAATTTTTGAATGCCAGTCCCAGGGAGTAAATGCTTTTTTATAAAGGTCATATAAGTTTTTACCATCCCAAATTGTACCATCAATTATAAAATCCTTATTTTTTGAATTTATTGTTAAAGTATCAGCAGTATAAGTTTGCAGCTTAATACAATTCGCACCAGCTCTTTTAGCTGCCCTTACAGATTCAAGCGCAACATCTAATGAACCATTGTGATTGGCTGAGAGTTCTGCAATTATAAAAACTTGAGAATTCTTATTTATATCAAAATTACCAATTTTCATTATTTGATTAATTTATAAAAATATATATCATCTTTTCTTTTAAAATATTTAAAACCTATTTTTTTAATCATCGCTATTGAGGGTTTATTACTTTTTTTTACCTCACAATAAAAAGTGCCTTTTTTATTTAATAAATAAATGCTCATCATTAACTGACCAAGCTTTTGGCCTCTATTTTCAGGATTAATTGTATATGATAGATTGAACTTATTTGATTCGAAATTATATTCTCTAATTGTCCCAACAGGTTTTTCATTAAATAATAAAACAAATAAATTTTTGATTGAGCTTTTAAAAATATCATTTAAATAATTAATATGCTCTACATTACTAACTTTTTGAGTATTGAAAGAATTTTTTCTTGTTGAAGTATGATTTCTCCAAGATAAAAGAAAATCTGAATCACTAATTTCAACTGGTCTTAGCTTAACTATTTTTTCCATATTATTATAAAAATATTATTTGCTAATTCATATTAATTTTCGAATGAATCACAACATTTTTGTATACTTTATTAAAAATACAATGTTCCTTGAGGATTCCCTCCTTTTCAAATCCAACTTTTTCTAGAGATTTGTAAAGATGAGGCCGTATGTCGAATGCATAAGTATAAATCTTGTGAAGTGAAAGTTGATTAAATGCTACATCCTCAATTAGATTGAGAAAAATAACCCAATACTTATCAAAATTTTTTTTCTCCAGCTTAGTCTGGATTAAAAAGGAAATTTCAGCATTTTTATCTTCCCAATTTATATGAACTAAACCTCCATAACCTACACATATGTTATTTTCTAAAAATGAAAACAATATTTGTGGTGGTTTAGTATTATTAAATAATTTTGAAATTGTATTTTTAAAATAATTAACTTGATCTTTTTTGGTTAACTTTTCTTTTTGTCTTAAATGATATAATTGTTCATTTCTCCATTTCATAATTTTAAACTTATCCATATCCCTAATTGGTAATAGTAAGAAGTTTTCAAAATTATAAATCTGTTTATCTAAAACTATATATTCAGGCATAAGCAAAACCATTAAATCCTGAAATCTTCAAATTATCAGGTATTTGATTAATTTCAATTTTTTTCGAATTATTTAACGACGAAAAAACAATACCAGATCTAACAACTGCATTTGTCAAAATTTCTTTATTTGAAATCATCAATTTTTCTTTATTAAGATAACAATTAATCATGTTTTCAAAAATATTTTCAGTACAACTCTTAATTGCATTAAAATCTAAAAAATATGGGTTATCTAAGTAGCCTGATTTGTTAATTTTTCTTATTTCAACCTTATATGCGTCAGAGTATATTGTTATTATTGCTTTTTGCAAATATAATCTTGTATTTAACCCTCTACCTTTAGAAATAATTGCACTTATTCCATTTCGTAAATTTATTTTAGCAAACTCAACTAGAGGATCATCATCAATAAATAGTTCATCTGTTAACTTACAGTCAGATCTAAAATTGCATTTAGCTGTTATATTTTCAATCTGATGAGTACCTGAAAAAAATAAAATTAAATCAATGGAGTGAGGATGGCTCCAAAGAAGATTAGAATAACCATGTTCAATTACAATCTGTTCAAGATTTCCAAACTCACCAGAATCTACAATTTTTTTAACCTCTCTATAGCTTTTATGATATCTTCTGTTAACACCATATCCTAATATAGCTTTTTTGTTATCGACATACTCTAAAATTTTTTTTGTTTCAACTAGACTACTTGCCAAAGGTTTTTCGACATAAATAATTTCTGCACCATTATCAAGACTATTAAAAATAATTTCTTTTTTTTCATTAGTTCTTGTCGCAATTGAAACAAACTTTGGATTCTCAATTGACAACATTTGTTTATAATCAGTGTATATATTTTTAATTCCATAAATTTTTGAGATTTCATTCAACCTTTTTTTGTTTAAGTCACATATCCCTTCTAATAAACAATTTTTATTTTTAATTATAGTTTCAAGATGACTAATTGGTAACCACCCACTTGGAACTGAGGATTCTAATCTTTTTGATGGCTCAGCACCCATTCTTCCCAAACCGATTAATGATGTTTTAATTTGATTTACCATTTTAAAATCGTTGTAAATAACAAAGATGATCGACTTGCATATTTTTTATATTGATTTTCTAAATCAGTATAATCAATTTCAGCTGAAATAAAAGAATTCAAGTCTAAAAGGTCAGAATCAATTAAACTTTTTATATATAATAAATTATTTTTTAGATTAAACCTACTTAAAAAATATGGTGAATCATTCTCATCAAGAGCACATAAAGATTTGATCGTCAAATTTTTAAAATATGTATATTTTGGTAATAAGGGGTTGAAATTTGGTAATTTTTCTCCTCTACCAGGAAATCCTAGATTTATTATTTTACCTGATTTATTAACTATTTCTAGACAAAATTTCCAATCTTCCCATTTATTTGAAGTATTAATTATGATATCCAAACCTATATTATTAGTCAAATTATATATATGTCTAACTGAACTTAATTTTTTATTAAAAACATTGATTTTTGATTTTGAAAAAATTTTACTAACAGATTTTTGATTTGAGAATACGAAAGTTTTTGATCCAGAAATTTCACTCATTAGAGCAGTAGAATATCCTAAAGTACCGCAACCAACAATTCCTACATTTAGACCTTGGAAGTTTTTTGCAGTCAAAAGAGAATGAAATCCAAGATGAAGTAAATAAATACAAGCGTACTTTTTTGCTACACTTAAACTAATATTACCTAAATTAAGATAAAAATCCTCAATAGGTTGAATGTAATGACTTTTATGAGACTGAAAAGTCAAAACAAATTCACCCTCTTTTATAGATTTTACATCTGAACCTACTCTAATTATTTTTGCAACATTGCAATAGCCAACAAGTCTGGGGTAAATAACACCTTCCTTTAAGTGTTCTAATCCCAAATAGGCACCTGTTTCCGTTCCTGGTGATATTGCTGAAAAAACTGTTTTTGCACAAAATTCATTTGACTTTAAACAATCAATATTTATCTTGAATGATTCTAGTTTTAAATCTTTTGGATTTTTTAAATTATAATTTTTAGCACTTAAAAAACTCATCTATTTTATTTATTACAAATTGCTGATCATTTTTTGACAACTCAGGATATATTGGAAGCGTTAAACACTTTTTATAATATTCCTCAGAGTTGATTAAATTTTCATTGTTGTTAGAGATTTTTGAATAATATGGAAACTTATGGATAGGAATGTAATGTATTTGACAATAAATATTATTGCTTGCCAGGAAGTCATATAATTCTTTTCTATTTTTTACTTGAATTATATACAAATGATAAGCATGTCCTTTGGTTAAAGATGATTGGGATATTATATAATTTTTATTTTTAAAATGATTAAAATAATTTTCAGCAATTTTCCATCTTTTTTTTAAGTTTTGACCAATTCTATCTAGTTGGGAAATACCTAATGCACATTGAATATCAGATAATCTACAATTATAGCCTAAATCAATCATTTCATAGTACCATCCACCATCATTATTATTTAAAAGCTCCTTCTTCTTTGTTATACCATGCGTTCTTAGAATATTTAATTTATCATAAAGTATTTTATTATTTGTTGTTATCATACCACCCTCGCCAGCTGCTATATGTTTAACGGGGTGAAATGAAAAAATTGATAAATCTGAATAGGTTCCACTGCCACACTTGATTTTTTTACCTGTTGAGTTAATTATATATCCTCCAGGTGAATGACAAGAATCTTCAATAATCCATAAATTATATTTTTTTGCAATCCTAGAAACTTCTTCAAGATTTACAGGCAGGCCAGCAAAATTTACAGGGATTATACCACTAAAAAAACCTTTTGGTTTTGTTTTAATTAAGACTTCAAGCTTTTTTAAATCTATATTGTATGTGTCAGGATTTATATCACAAAACCACACATTTGCATCCCTGTACCTAATGCAATTTGCAGATGCTACAAATGTAATTGGAGTAGTGATGACGTTTTGATTTTTTTTCAATCCGAGGACTTTAGTGCATAAATCAAGAGCAACTGTTCCATTAGAAACAGCAACAGCATATTTTGCTCCAACAAATTTTGAAAATTTATTTTCAAATTCAGAGACTTTAGGTCCTTGGGTTAAATAGTCAGATTTTAGAACTTCAACAACTGAGTCAATGTCCTTTTGACTTATATTGTGGGCTCCATAAAATAACTTCAAAATTTTATATTTTTAATTTACTAATTAGTTTGGAAATTTGATTAACATTTAGAAAATCAGGGTTATTTCCGGAATGATAATGAAAATCCATAACGACTTTTTTTGCTTTATGAGATTTAATAAAATCCTCTAAATTCCATTGCGGTTTTGCAGGTAAAATGACATAATAATTATCAATTTCATACGTAAAATAAGAATCTGCTGGTGAAATCATCTCTTCATGAATTTTTTCACCAGGTCTTATACCAATTTCTACTAACTTACAGTCAGGACATACAGCTTTGGCAACATCTGTCACTTTGTATGATGGTATCTTGGGTACATATAATTCTCCTCCCCATGAATTCTCTAAAGCATGAATAACCATCTTAACACCATCATCAATTGAAATATTAAACCTAGTCATGTTTTTGTGCGTTATTGGTAATTTTCCTGTTTCTTTTTTTGAAATGAAGAATGGTATAACTGATCCATTTGAACCCATTACATTACCATATCTAACAACACTAAATTTCAATGATCTTTTACCTTTAATATTATTTGCTGCTATAAATAGTTTATCTGATGCTAACTTGGAAGCTCCATAAAGATTTGTAGGAGCACACGCTTTATCTGTTGATAGTGCAACCACACTATTTACATTGTTTACAATAGCTGCATTTATTACATTTTGGGCACCTATGATGTTCGTTTTTATACATTCATCAGGATTGTACTCTGCGATTGGAACATGTTTCATTGCTGCTGCATGAATAATATAATTAACATTCTCACAAGCTCTAGATAATCTATCTTTGTCTCTAACATCACCAATAAAAAATCTTATATTTGGATAAAGGTGGGAAGGATAATCATTAGCCATGTTATACTGCTTCTGCTCATCTCTAGAAAAGATAATTAACTTGTTTACTTTAGGCCACTTTTTTAGAATTTCTTTTACTAATGCTTTTCCTAGTGAACCAGTACCCCCTGTTATTAAAATATCTTTATCGTTTAGATCAAAAGAATTTTTCATATATCTAGTATCTATAATATTCAGGTTTGAATGGTCCATCAACCTCAACTCCAATATATTTAGCTTGCTCAGGCGATAATTCTTCAAGTTCAACTCCTAATTTTTCAAGATGAAGTTTAGCAACTTTTTCGTCAAGGTGTTTTGGAAGCATATAAACCTCATTTTTATATTTTGATGAATTATTCCAAAGTTCCAGTTGAGCTAAAACTTGATTAGTAAATGAATTACTCATCACAAAACTTGGATGACCAGTAGCACAACCTAAATTAACCAATCTACCTTCAGCTAAAATAATAATATCATTACCATCAATATTGTATAAATCAACTTGTGGTTTAATCTCAACTTTTGTATTTCCATAATTTGAATTTAGCCATGCCATATCAATTTCATTATCGAAATGACCAATGTTACAAACAATTGTTTTGTCCTTCATTTTTCTAAAATGATATTCAGAAATAATATCCTTGTTTCCAGTTGCAGTAACAACAATATCTGCATTATGAATTACAGAACTCATTTTTTTAACCTCATAACCATCCATAGAAGCCTGTAATGCACATATAGGATCAATTTCTACAACAGTTACAATTGCACCAGCAGCACTAAAAGATGCTACAGTACCCTTTCCAACATCTCCATAACCAGCTACAACAACTCTTTTACCAGCCATCATGACATCAGTGGCCCTTCTGACTGCGTCAACAGCACTTTCCTTGCATCCATATTTATTATCAAATTTTGATTTTGTAACAGAATCATTGATGTTAATTGCAGGCAATGTCAATGTTCCATTTTTTGATCTTTCGTACAATCTGTGAACCCCAGTTGTAGTTTCCTCTGATAAGCCCTTTATATCAGGAACCAAATTTTTAAAATTATCTAAAACCATATTGGTTAAATCACCTCCATCATCAAGAATCATATTTAATGGTTTTTGCTCTTCACCAAAAAATAATGTTTGCTCAATACACCATTCAAATTCTTCTTCATTCATGCCTTTCCAAGCATAAACAGAAATTCCTGCTTTAGCAATAGCAGCAGCTGCATGATCTTGAGTGGAGAAAATATTACAAGAGCTCCAAGTTACATCTGCACCTAATTCTACAAGAGTCTCTATTAGCACTGCTGTTTGAACAGTCATGTGCAAACAACCAGCAATCCTTGCTCCATTAAGTGGCTTTTTACCTTTAAATTCTTTTCTTAAAGACATCAAACCTGGCATTTCTGCTTCAGCAAGATTGATTTCTTTTCTTCCCCAATCTGCTAATGATATATCTTTAACTTTATATTTTACAAACTTTTTTTTCATATCATATATTAAATTTTTCTTTAATTTTTTCTACATAATCTAATTTTTCCCATGTAAATAACTCTACTTCGAATTTTTTGGTTTTGCCATCAATAGATTTAAAAATTTTATTTACTTTTTTAGGCTTTCTTCCCATGTGACCATATGAGGATGTTTCACTGTAAATTGGAGATCTCAATTTTAATCTCTTTTCAATAAAATAAGGTCTCATATCAAAAATTTCCTCAACTTTTAACGCAATTTCACTGTCTGATATATTGATTTTTTTGGAATTGTAAGTATTAACATATATACCCATTGGTTCAGCAACCCCTATTGCATAACTGACCTGAACTAAACATTCATCACATAAACCGGATGCTACAAGATTTTTTGCTATATGTCTAGTAGCATAAGCAGCACTTCTGTCAACTTTACTTGGATCTTTTCCTGAAAAAGCACCACCTCCATGAGCACCCTTACCACCATATGTATCCACAATAATCTTTCTACCTGTTAAACCTGTATCTCCGTGAGGTCCTCCAATAACAAATTTTCCAGTTGGATTAACATGATAATTAATTTTGTCATTAAACAAAGACCTGTACTCAGGATACTTATTTAATAATCTGGGTATTAGATAATTAATAACATCATATTTTATTTTTTTCAACATTTTTGCTTCATCATCAAAATCATCATGCTGAGTAGAAACAACTATAGATATAATTTTTTTGGGTTTATTATCATCTCCATATTCCACAGTTACTTGAGATTTGGAATCTGGCCTAAGATATTTTATATCATTATTTTCTCTTCTGATTTCTGCAAGCTCAATTAGAATTTTATGTGATAAGTCAAGTGGTAATGGAATAAAATCTTTGGTTTCATTGGTAGCATAACCAAACATCATTCCTTGATCGCCAGCACCCTGAAGTTCTGCTTTTTCTCTTTCAACACCCTGATTTATATCAGATGATTGCTCATGTATTGAAGATAGAATTCCGCATGATTGTGAATCAAACATATAGTCACTATCGTTATATCCAATTTTTTTTATAACGTCTCTTGCAATTGACTGAACATCAAGTGAAACTTTTGATTTAACTTCACCTGCCAAAATCACCTGACCAGTAGTAACTAATGTTTCACATGCAACTTTTGAAGATGGATCAAATGCAAGGAAATTATCGATTAAAGCATCACTTATTTGATCTGCAACTTTATCCGGGTGACCTTCACTAACCGACTCTGATGTAAATAAATAGCTCATAGTTAAAGTTATGTTATAGCACGACCTTTCATTTTCTCCCAATCTCTATTAGATCTAAGATCGTCATTTGTTTCTTTTGTTGATGTTAAAACGTGGTTTGTTGTTCCATGTTTTTTTGTAAGCTGAATGATTGCTGATAGGTCTTTTGGAAAACAATGACCACCAAAACCTAAATCACCATCTGGACCAGGAACTGCCCAATGGGACTTTCCTAATCTTTTGTCAAGAGTAGCATATTCAACAACTTTATCATAATCGAGATCTAGAGACTTGCATAGTTGATACATTTCATTAGCAAAAGATACTTTGGTTGATAAAAAACAATTAGTAAAATATTTTACCATTTCTGCATGTGATTCGCCGGTTTTGACAATATGAGCATTAGGAAATACTTTCGAATAAACTTGTTTTAAAATGGATGTAGCTGGTCTAGGTCCACCAAGAATAATTCTACTTTGATTATTAAAATCCTCCACTGCATTTCTTTCAGTTAAAAATTCAGGATTGAAAACAATATCTAAATTTTTATACTTTTTATTGAGTTCTTTAGTCGTTCCAGGGACAACAGTTGATTTAATTACAACAATAGATTTGACTTCATTAAGAATTGAGACTGTCTCCTCAACCAAACTAATATTACAATTTCCATCTTTATC
This sequence comes from uncultured Bacteroidota bacterium, assembly GCA_902597545.1. Lineage (GTDB taxonomy): Bacteria > Bacteroidota > Bacteroidia > Flavobacteriales > Flavobacteriaceae > Eutrophosalina. The sequence continues at coordinate 121,081 of CACJYD010000002.1, forward strand.
CATTGGGGTTGGAAGACAAATAAAAATAATTTGGCATTTCTTCTTAATAAAATCAATATTTGAATTTGACAAGGAAGGTTTTAGATCATATGTATAAACATCAAAATAAAGTTTAAACTTTTGATAAATTGCATTACCAACAAAACCTTGACCTATGATACCTATATTCATGTTGTTTTTCATAGCTTCGCTTGTTCAGTTACAAAAACCGAACAAAGATATCAACTTATTTAAATTACAGCTGAATTTAAGTTTAATTTTCAATCAGAATTAAATAATTCTGATTAGGAAGTTTATGAGATACTAAAAAACAAACTTTCCTCTCTATAACTTTTTCAATCTTAGATTCTAACTGTTTAAGATACTTTAAATCAATATTATCTCCAATTATCAAAACCTCTATAAAACCACTGTCTAACCCTAACGCATAATCCCCTAAAAGAGCAATTTTATCAACAAAGCCAATTCTCTCATAGACTTTTTCTATAATTTCTTCTAACCCCAAATACTTGTGAATGATTTGTTGAATGACTTTGAAAAGAGGATGTTTTTTATTTGCAGAGTAAAAAATTTTATTTTCTCTGGCCTTTTTTACTAAATAACCAGCACTCGATAAATTATTTAATTCTTTTCTAACAGAGTTTGTCGATTCACCAAATTCATTTGCAAGTCCATTTAAATAACCTTCATTTTGAATATTAACAAAAAACTTAATTAAAAGCCTTAATCTTGTTTTGGATTTTATTAAAGTACTTAACATTAAGTAACAAATTTACTTAATTTTTTGTTAAAAAAAGAATAAATTTGGTTTGGTGAAAAAAATTTTAATTGCTGGAGCTGCAGGATTCATCGGCTCTCACTTATGTGATTTTTTTATAAAAAAGGGTTACCAAGTTATTGGTTTAGATAATCTTTCTACTGGCCGAATAGAAAATATCGCACACTTGATAAATAATTATAATTTTTCTTTTTTAAATCAAGACATTAACAATTTAAATGTAATTGAAGAAAAATTAGATTTTATTCTCCACTTTGCATCACCAGCAAGCCCAATAGATTTTAGGCTAAAACCTTTTGAAATTTTAAATTGTGGCTCGGTTGGAACTCAAAATTTATTTGACTTAGCTTTAAAAAATGATGCATTAATACTTTTAGCCTCATCATCTGAAGTTTATGGAAATCCATTGCAACATCCTCAAACTGAGGAATATATTGGAAATGTTAATTCTTTTGGAGAAAGATCCGTTTATGATGAATCCAAAAGATTTTCTGAATCACTAGCTTACGCTCATATAAGATATAAAAATTGTAATGTGAGAATCGCAAGAATATTTAATACTTATGGTCCTCGCATGAGAATCAATGATGGTAGAGCTGTACCAAACTTTATAAATCAGTTAATATCAAATAAAGATTTCACTGTATATGGGAATGGAAATCAAACTAGATCATTTTGTTATATTAATGATTTAGTTGATGGTATATATAAATTGCTATTATCTAAATATAACAAACCAATTAACCTTGGAAATCCAAATGAAATTTCAATAAATGAACTTGTTATTAAAATTAAAAATCTTGCAAAAAATAATTTAAAAATCATTTATAAAAAATTACCTGCTGATGATCCAATAATGAGAAAACCAAATATAGAAAAGGCAAACAATATTTTAAATTGGAGGCCAATTATAAAATTAGAAGATGGTCTAAAGAAAACATATAATTATATGATAAAAGAAAATAATGCTTAGATTTAAAATATGAAATCGAATAATTTCATTTATTCTAAATTAATTTGTTTTTTCCTTCTCATTTCATGCTCATACCCTGAAATGGAGAGTGACATTCTAGTATATGAAAATACTTTTGAAGACAACGTGCTTGAAAATATTGATGGAGGGGAAATCAATTCATATAATAATACAAAAGTAATTGGTCCTTTTAATAATGACGGATTCACACTGCATTTAAATGATATTGGGGATCATGATTATATTTTTATATCATTTGATCTTTATATTCATGGTTCTTGGGACGGAAATCGAAATGGTTTTGACAATAATGATAAGGGCGATATTTGGTATATGAAAATAAATCCTGGAATGGATTTACATAATGATATAAGTTCAAATTTATTTAAAACAACTTTTTCAAATAGCCCATGTTTTGACAACTATTGTTTGAGGCAGTCATATCCAATGCCTTATCCATTTGAAAATATTCCGAAAAAAGGCTCATTTCAAACTGATTTACCTGTAACCTGCAGAAGTAATTTTTTTGGAGGTCCAACTACTATATATAAAATTGAAAAGGAATTTTCAAGCTCAGGCAAATCTGTTGTCATAAGATTTTATGATGAACTATATCAACCAAATGCTATTGATAAAGATGGAATTCCTCAGCAAAAATGTGATGAAAGTTGGTCAATTGATAACTTAAAAGTTAGAGCAATTAAATACAAATGAAATATATAAAGTTTGTCCTGATTTTATTTTTTATTGAATTTAATTTTAGTCAAACTTATGATTTAAATGACTTTAGTTTCTATGAATATCAAAGAAACAAGCAAATTATTGAACAAATATCTGATAATTTTTCTTATACAATTAGACCTTTTAATAGTAAATTTTCAAATTCAAATTTAAATTTATTATTTCCTAATATATTGAATTTTGGAAACAACAATAATCTAAAACTGATTCCAATCAATTATAAAATTGAATATAACTCAACTAATCCTTATAACAGGAATAATGGCAATATGATTCCCAACAGAGGATATCAGCACATGATAAGCTTTGGCTTACATTTAAATTTGGGACCATTAGAAATTCAAATTAAACCTGAGCATATTTTTGCTGAGAACAAAAAATATGAAGGTTTTTGGTCTGGTCATTACGATTCTATATGGGCTCTAAGATATAACTGGTGGAATCACATAGATACGCCTGAAAGATTTGGTGAAAAAAGATATAACAAGTTTTTAAATGGTCAGTCCTATATAAAATTAAATTTTGGAAAATTAAGCTTTGGAATTTCAAATGAAAATTTATGGTGGGGTCCATCAAAAAGAAATAGTATTATGATGAGTAACCATGCTAGTGGTTTCAAACATTTAACATTTAATTCAAATCGACCAATTAATACATTTTTTGGAAATTTTGAGTTCCAACTTATAAGTGCAAGATTAGAAAGTTCTGGATTTTTACCACCGGACCCATTTAGAGAATTTAATGGTAGAGGTCTGTGGATAAATAAAATTAATCAACTTGGAGAGGATGATGATTGGAGATATTATCAAGGTCTAGTTTTTACTATTTCTCCAAAATGGCTTAATGGTTTACACATTGGTGTAATAAGATGGGCTCAAATGTATTCTGCACTTGTTAGAGGGAAGTATGATTGGATGGTGGGTAGTCCCTCATATTTTCCAATTTTTAATAATCTTTTTAGAAAAGCAGATAAATCTGTAGATTATGAAGCTCAAATTGATCAAGCTGGAGGAGCTTTTTTCAGATGGGTTTGGCCTGAATCTTTGGCAGAGTTTTACGGAGAATTTCATTTTAATGATGCTAAATATAATTTAAGGGATCTTTTATTAGATTCTGATCATTCACGTGGAGTTACATTAGGCTTAAGTAAAATATTTAAAAGAAAAAATGATAATAGTTACTATGCTTTTAACTGGGAATGGACTCAGCTTGAGCAAAGTGGTGGAAGATTACTAAGAGATGCTGGTTCTTGGTATTTACACTATAATGTATATGAAGGTTATACTAATAATGGTGAAGTAATTGGTGCTGGTATTGGGCCAGGGAGTAATTCTCAATATATATCATTTTCATTAAACAAAGGTTTTGAAAAATATGGTATTTCTTTAGAAATAATTGATCAAAATAATGATTTTTACTACCAAGCCTTCAATAGCGCTAATGACTACAGAAGATATTGGAAAGATTTTAATCTACATTTAGATTATCGAAAAGAATTTAAAAATATTTTTGCATCTTTTAAGATAATTTATAATAGAAGTTTGAACTACCAATGGGAGCTGGAAGATTATGCTACACCTTACTATCATCCCGGAAGAGATGTTAATAATTTTCATGTTAATATCAACTTGTTATACAAGTTTTCAAATAAAAAAATTAATTATTAAAAATTTTAACATAAGACTTAACAATATAATCCCATTTATATTTTTCTGGAAGTAAAAAATTATTATTATCAAATTTTGAAAAATTTGATTCAAAAAAATTTAATTTATCGGTTATATCATTGATATTTTTTTTAAAAAAAATTGCATTTCTCCCCCTTAACATTTCAATCGTAAATCTAGTATTTAGCGCTAATATTTTACAGTTTGAACTTAAAGCATTAATCATTGTTGGATTAGTTCCTCCAAATTCATGACCATGTATATATGCAAAACAATTGTGATATAATTCACTGAGAATTTTATCATTTTTAACATATCCTGTAAATACTAAATTCTTATTTCTAATTCTCTTGACTGATGATGCATATTTGTCTTTATAAGGCACATCACCGACAATTACAAGTTTTTTTTTCGAATTAGATTCGATGAAACCTTTTATTAATAACATTGAATTATTATCTGGAATTAATCTACCAACAACCAAATAATATCCATTTTTATCCAATTTCCAATTTGATAATAAATTTTTTTTTGACTTTTTCTTTATTGAAGATCCATATGCTATTACTGTTGAATTTCTTTTGAATTGATCCTGATAAATTTTTTTCATCTGATCTGAATCTGTTATTATTACGTCAAAAAAAAATGTGGATAATTTTGCTGCTAATCTAAAATATATTCCACCTAAACCTTTCCACTTTGGTCTTAACCACTCTAATCCATCAACATTAATAAATGTCTTTTTCATGAAAATTTTAGTAAATAGACCAAAGGGACCATTTGCAGCATTTAAAACTAATACAGTATTATAACTACTAAAACAAACATGAATAAATGAAAAAAAAGAATTAATCAATTGAGATAAAGACTTTGTTTCGATTGATGGTGTGTAAATTAACTTAACCCCATTAACACTCTTAGGTTTATTTTTAAATAATGAGCTATGACAGTAAACTCTAACATCGTGACCTTTAATTACTAAACGTTCAGAAAGTTCTTTAACTAAAGTTTCATAACCAGAGTAAACATAAGGATATCCTCTTGAACCTATAATTGCTATTTTTAATTTTTTATTCAAAAAGATTTAATATTTTTTTTCTAAATTTTTCATAAGAGTAATTTTTACAAACATAGTCATAGGCGTTATCAACATTATCATTCTGATTTTTTTTATTATTTATAAAATTTAATATTTTTTCAACAGAATCATTAATCAAATTATTTTCAATAATTAATCCAAAATTACCATTATTTAGTATTTCAATTGCTCCGCCAAGATTATTTGTAATTATTGGGGTTTTAGATTTTATTGCTTCAAAAATAACTGTAGGTAAAGGATCGGGTGATGTCGGCAGATGAATAAAAAAACTTGATTTAGAAAGCATTTTCATAACATCATCTTGAAAGCCTAAAAATGATATATTGTTACTAAGACCTTTTTTTTCGACTTTAAATTTTAAATCACTTAAATAGTTTTTGTATTCTGGTAATGTATCACCTATTATTTTTAGATATAGAGTGCTATTTTTTTTATATAGCTTCTCAAAAATATCAATCATTAATGAATGTCCCTTGTATGGAATTATTCGAGATATTGAAGTAAAAATTATTTTATTTTTTGGTCTTTTTTTCTTTGGCTTTGGACTATACTTGAATCCATTATAAATAACTTTAATCTTACTTCCTCTAACTCCTCTATTTAACCAAAATTCATGAACAGCATTTGAAACTGCAATTACATTATCTGAAAAATAGTTAAGAAAATTTACAATAAATCTTGAATAGATAGAGTTACTACTTGGTATTTCATGAATATGATAAATTGATCTTAATCCCAAAAATTTAGCTGCAATTGCTGGACTTATTATTGTAGAGGTGTTTGTGTAAACCAAATCAATTTTATCCTTTTTTAAAATATTTTTTATGTGAAATGATGATTTTATTATATAGTATAGACGATTTATCAGCCCAAAAAAGGAAAAATATTTTTTTCTGAAAACTCCAAGGTTTATAATTTTAATCTTAGCTTTTTTTATTATTTCATTATCACTTAAAGGACCATTGTGAGGTAATATTAGATAAATATCAAACCCATTTTTAATTAAAATATTTACAATAGAAATTAAGACTTTACTAGATCCATAATTATCATTAGAGCTGTGAGCAATAAGTATTTTTTTAATAGAGTTTTTCAAATCCTTTAATAAAGTTTTTTTGATTAAATAAATTAGATCTTTTTTTTCCTTTATATATATAATCTTCAATAATTGTATAATCTTCTGAGATTAATTTCAACTTTTTATAAAGGTCATTATAATCCTGCTTTTTAAAATAAATTACAGAATCATTGCCAATCTCTTTAAATATTTCAATATCAGAACAAATAACTGGCACTTTAGCTCTCATTGCTTCTATCATTGGAATTCCAAAGCCCTCATCAATTGATGGAAATACATAAGCAAAGGCATTATTATAATAATATAATACTTGTTTTTTATTAATGTATCCAGGCATTAGTATTGAAGAAAATAAATTGTATTTAGTAATATATTTTTTTATTTTTTTATACTCTTCGTTATTACCATTTATATATTTAGAACCTGCTAGTAACAATTTAAGTTTTGAGTTGGTGTTATCTTTAAATAGTTTAAATGCTTTAACAAGAGTCAATATATCTTTTCTCTTTTCAAATGTTCCAATATGCAATAGATAATTCTTTGATTTATTTATTTTATCATTATAGTGTACTCTTTCTGAACTTTGATATATAAAACTAATTTTATCATTAAAAATATTTTTTAAACCATTTTTAGAATATTTACTTGTCGTTACAAGCTCACAATTATTAGACACTCCAAGTTTTATTAATTTAATGAAATAATTACGCCAAAGAGTTGGGTAATTTAAAGGGTATTTCCAGAAAAGGTTATCATGAATAACAACAATTTTTTTACATGGTGAGAAAATAGGTGCAACATAATCAGGGCAAATTAAAATATCAACTGAACCGGATAGTAATTTAATTGGCAAAATAATTTGCTTCCAAACAAGGTAACGTAGTTGAAAGACCCATCTTACTAATCTAAATTTAGAGTTAATAAAAAACTGTTTGTTTTGTAAGTTCTCTATATCATGAGAAAAAATATATTCGACATCTTTTCTGCCATATTTTTTGAATCCTTTAACTAATTGCTCAATATATGTTTTAATTCCTGACAGTGCAGTTTTGTAGTAAAAAACATCAATATAAACTTTTGTTTTTTTCAAAATTAAGTTTCGTATATCTTGATTCAATATAGCCAGCAAAAAACCAAGTAGTTAAAGATACAAAAAGGTAAAGTTCTGCATTGGCAGTTAATAGAGGAAGTAGTAAACCAAACTTAGTACAAGCAACAATAAAAGAGATATGCTTTTCACTATTGGAGCTCATGTAATAAACATTACAGCTTCTTTTGATAATATAGAATAAGATTAAAATATATATAATTAAAGATAAAACTCCCATTTGAACTCCAAATATCAAAAATTGATTTTCACCTCCAACCTTAATTGACTGGTCAACTCCACTCGCATTTCCACTCATCGCCAAGCCAATACCTAAAGGGTTTTCAAAAATGGAGAGAATACCTTCAATCCACTCAACTAAATGACCCAGAGAAGAAGTATTCTCAAATTTTAAAGTATCTATTATCATATATCTTATTTCTTCAGATCCAAAATAAATTAAACTTATAATTGACAAAACAAATGAACCAAATATGAATAATAAAGTTTTATATTTTTTGTTTAATAGTAATGAAAATAATATAATTCCAATACACGCAACAATAGCACCTCTTGAAAATGAAAAAAGGAAGGCAGCTGAAACCATAAAAAGCAAAAAGTAATTAATATTTTTTTTGTTATTCCAAAAATTATAAATCAACAATGAAGTCAATAATAATAATGAGGCTGACAACTCCAATGGATCCGCAAAAAAAGCTGCATATCTAGGTGATGAATCTTGTGATTCAAAAGACCAACTTAAACCATAGTTTCCTTGGGGGTCAATTTCATTAACAATACTATTATAATTTGAAAAATCAATAATTGTATGAAAGTGTGTAGATAAAATAAATTCAAAACATAAAAAAATTGTAATCGATACGATTAAATATTTAAGTATTTTTTTTACTTTTTTAAAAAACACTTCATCAATTTTAATATTCCTTCCAAGTAAATAAGTTATTGATATTATATATAAGTTTTTTGCATAAATTAATTTAGAAAAAATCTCTGCCTCTCCCAACGGAATTAAAGCATATATGGTTACTAGAAAAGTAAAACATAAAATTAATTTATCGATTAATGAAAATTTAAATTTTCTTCTAAATGGATGGATATTTTTTCCAAAAAGGAATATCATAAATGCGTATATAAATATTATGTCTTTTGATAACTTAATTATTGTAACAATAATTTCACTATTAAATATTATAAAAGCTTGAGCTTGAAGAGTTGTGTATATTGGTAAACAAGTGCATATATATATAATTAAATATTCAATTTTTCCTTTGGATATCTTTTCAATTGTATAGCCAAAAATTATAATATAAAAAACAATAAATGTGAGACCAATTAATATCATTTTTTAAAATTTATAGCATCAATAAATCCATTTAATACCATTTTAAATTTATTAAATCTGAATCTTACTAGAAAATATGCTAGATAAGATAATATTTTAATTAGCTGATATATTACAACACCAATTAAATTAAAAGATTTTGAATGTTTTTTTAAAAGTAAAATATGATTTCTAATATTTAGGTAATGGACATATGGTGATAAATTTCCTTTACTTTTATTATTAGATTTTGATGAGGCAGATTCATAATGTTGTAAGTACGTATCAGTCATCAAAGCTATACAATAGCCCATTTTTTTTAGACGAATAGAATAATCAACATCTTCATAGTAAGCAAAAAATCTTTCATCAAAATAACCAACATGATTGAATATTTCTAACTTAATTAAAACACAGCAGCCTGTAAACCATTCAATTAAATTCTTGTCACTTTTGAAATTTTTAAAACTTTTACCTTTATTTAATGTTTGAAAAGTTCCAAAAAAATTATTTATTGTTCCACCTGCATTCCAAATCTTTGACCCATCATAATTTAAAATTAAGGGTTGTATTATTTTTTGATTTAAAGTACTTGACTGTTGGATCAAAGAATCAATTAAATCATTTTTAATTAGTGTATCGTTATTCAATAGTAATACGTAATCAAATCCATTTTTTATAGAATATTTAATCCCTTGATTATTTGCGCGTGCAAAACCTTCATTCTTTTCATTTTTTATTATATGAATTTTATCACTTTTATTTACTTCATCCGAAAAGCGGTTTTGAGACTCATTATCAATTAAAATAATTTTAAAATTTTTATATGAGCTTTTTAATACTGAATCAATACAGTTTAATGTAAAGTCATACTTTCTCCAATTGATAATTATTACTGCAATTTTTTTATCAGCATTCATTTTTTATTAATAAAATGGCAGTGAATAATAAATGAAAATAGTTCAGTAAAAACTAATGCATAAGCCAAACCCACTCCGGAATATATATAAGACAAAACAAAAGAGCTAAAGAGCATAAAAATTAAGGTGAAAAATGTTGCCTTATTCAAAATAGATTTTAAATCATTTACTAACAGATAAATTACATTTTTAAAATTCAGCATTGCAAGAAAAGGTATAAATCCTAGAATGGATAAAATTTTGGAGCTATACTCAATTTTTTCTCTGGAAAAAATATATATAATAGTTTCGGAAAAAATGAATGTTAAAATCGCAATCAAAATTGTTATTATTAATCCAACTTTAAAATATTTTGTAATATAATTTTTGTAAGCAACTTTTGACTTGAGATTAAATCTAGATGCTTGTTGCAACACGGATTGAATAAAAAATACTGGAAGCATTCTTAACAAAAAGGCTACTTTATAAGCCAAAGTAAATCTTCCTAGTTCTTTATTTGTCACAAAAAAAGATAAAACGATAAGTGCACTATTTAATGTAAAATGTGTTGATGTAGATGATAAAAAAAATTGAAAATTTTGCTTTAAATTTTTTATTATTTTTTTAAAAGATAACAGCAAAAAAATTGTATTATCTCTTGTAAAATATTTTATCCAGAACAATAAAAATAAAAGTGAAATACTTAAGCCATAAAAAAAGTTTGCGAGATATGCATCTTCATTTTCGGAAATAAAAAATATAATGAGAGCAACATACAAGGTTTTTGAAAAAAAATTCAAAATTGATTGAGGGAGAATTTTGTTTTTTCCTTGCAGATAAAAAAGTGGATTTAATGCTTCTGTGAAAAGGATTATCAATGAGAATAGTAAAATTTTTTGAAAAATTTGATCTGTAAAAATGAAAATAAATGGTATTGATAAAATATATATTATCAATGAGACGCTCAACCTTAAACTCAAAATATCTATGATTACTAAGTTTTCTTCATCTATATTCTTTGATTGAGCAATTTTAATAGGTCCATTTAAATTATATCCATAGCTGACCAATATAGTTAGTATTATTATAGCAGAAAGAGCTAAATGTATTAATCCAAAGTTTTCATCACCCAGATTTTGAAATAAAAAGGGGGTATAAATTAAGGTTGCAATAATATTTACACCTTGGTTTAAAGAAAGATTAATGAAATTTTTAAAAAAAATTGATTTAGTCCAGGATGACATAATACAGTTTATATAAAAATAAACTATTTAATCAATGAATGATATAACCTTATTAATGAAAAATAAATTATAGCTAACAGTAAACCACCAAAAATCCCATAAATCAGACTTTCAATTAATTTTAATTTTGAATTTTCCAGAGGAAGAGTAGGTTTATCAATAATTTGAATTAAAGGGGTATTGTTTCTATGAGTAACCTTTGCTAACTCTAATTGGGTTACAACTTGTTGGTATATTGCACCATTGGATTGGACTTCAATTAATGCTTTTTGATAAGGTACTAAATTAGTTTTTGCTAAAGGGTTAGGGTTTGGAACTCTTTGATCTTCATTAGCTAATTCTAATATAGATTTGTCTAAAACTCTTTTAACACTATCTCTTTGTCTTTGTAATATTTCAAGGTTTTTCCCAGATTTTTGAGTTTTTGTTTTAAAATAAAAGTCATTTACAATAGTTACTAAATTTTCATTAAAGTTTTTAGCTAGGAGTTCGTCTTTATGCTCAAAACCTATCTCTAAAATAGTTGTCTTTCGACTTGGTTTATCAACTATTAAATATTCCTTTTTAATTATTTCTGATGCTTCAATTAATATACTGTCGTGGAGTCTTTTATTATTTTTAGATATTTTATAATTATCAAAATCAACCCCTAGCTTTTTCCACTTTCTATTGATTTTTTCAATTTCTCCAAAACGATTAATTAAACTAATTTCATTATTATCAAATGTAGATTTTGATAATAGGGTTTCTATTATCATTGAATTAGATTTGTAAAGTTCTTGAATATTATCAATTTGAAATAGTCCACTGGCGTCAATGAATGATGAAGCATTGATTCCAGCAAGTGATGCTAATGAAGCAACATCTCCAATAGAATTTGAAGATGATTGGCTGTCTAATACAAATGTTGTTTTAGCGTAATGTATTGGAGATTTAATGTAATTATAAGCCAATAATAATAATAAAAACAAAAAAGAAAATTTAATTATATCTTTTGATTTACTTAACAAAAATGATAACCAATTTTTAATAGTCTCTAAAAGATTTATTAAAGAAAAATCATCTATTTGATCTTTATTTGAGTCCATTATTTAATTTGGTTTATAGCTAATAATAAAGCTGCTAACCCTGTTGTGAAATTTAATATTTGGCTTGCAGCTAACGGGTTTTTAACAGGTTTTTTAGGAACAATTACTTCACATCCTGGTTCAGCTTTAGGATAAAAATTGAAAAATAAAAATTTCTTAGTTCTGGCTACATCACCATTAGCATAAACTACATAAGTCCCGCTTCTTTTAGCTTTTGTATCAAATCCACCTGCTGAATTTATATAATATTTTAAACCTCTAGCTGCAATATGACGAACTGTTGTCGGATATAATAATTCTCCTCTCAATCTAACTGTCTCAAGCCTTTTTGGGATTACAATAATATCTCCCTCTTCAACCAGTAAATCAGACTTTTTACCCGGGTTCTTTATAATATCTTCTAAATTGATTCCAATTGACTCTGACTTTGCTAGAGGAATATCCGCTGACATAGCATTTCTCTTAACAATTTCAGTAATTCTCTCCTCTTTTACAGAACTAGAAAAGGTTCGGTTAGAGCTATTTTCATTATTAAGTTTTAAAATATCTTCATCTATACGATTTAACAATAACTTTTCAGATTCACTTAAAAGGTTTGTATTTTCTGATAACTTAATTTTTAACTTATTTAAATCATCAATCTGCTTTTCAGTATCATTTTTATCTTCCACAAATTCTGTTTTTCTTATTATAGTAGCACCTTTCTGGTAAGCAAATTCTTTAAGACCTCCTGCTCTTTTCAACAGGTCAGAAATTCTCTCCTTTTTCGATGAAATCAGATACTTTCCAGGATAATTGACCTCACCCTCAATGTAAGCATATGTCATTTGTTCAATTGAAGGATCTTTTCGTACTATGACATTGTCAAAAGGCTTGAGTTTGATTGATTCATCCTCCAAATTACTTAGATTTATATTTATCAGTTCGGCATTTTTATCGAAATCATTATTACCAGTTGATTTCAGTCTCGAAATCTCTATGTTATTAAGTGTAGCGCTTTTTCTTAATCCACCTGCTAATATTATTAGGTCATTTAAACTTAAATTAATTGAGTATGGAAAAATTCCAGGCATATTAACTTCACCTGATATTTCTAAATATTGATCTTCTCTTAAATCATTAATTGAGCTTATTAAAACTACGTCATCTTGTTTTAAAGCTATTGGATTTTCAGATCCATTGACTTGACTTGTCAAATTAAAAGGTATTGTTGTAGTTGAATAATCAGAGTTGGTTCTGATTATATATGCTCTTTGAAAATAAGTATCCGGTTTTAAGCCCTCCGCCTTTTCAATCAAATCCTTAACAGTGATTCCATCTTGAAAAGAAAAAACTCCAGGTTTGTAAACAGATCCCTTAATTAATAATCTGTTTTCATATTTCATAACAATTTGATCAACTTCTATAACATCACCATTTACTGGGGTGAAAAATTCAAATTGATCTGCGTTTACATCAACAATTTTTAATTTATCATTAAAAATTCTAGTAATTTTAACAGACTTAGTGTAAGCATTTTCCTTAAATCCTCCTGCATAATCTATAAGGTTTTTAAGTGACTCCCCCTCCTTTGATTCAAATCGACCTGGCGTTATAACATTACCTTTGATAGTAACTCTGTTCTTATAAGTTCCTACTAAAATCAAGTCATTGTTTTCTAACCTTACGTTATTTGTCATATCCCCAGATGTTAAAAAGTCATATACGTCAACTGTAGAAATTAATTTATTATTTCTGTATAATCTTATATTTCTCAGGCTAGCATTTTCTGTAATACCACCTGCAACATAAAGAGCATTATAAAGAGTATTAAAAGCACTAAAGTTATATGTACCTGGAAGTTGAACTTCACCAGCTATATTAATTCTTATAGCTCTTGGAATTCCAACCGAAATATTTATTGATGTTTTACCATTACTAATACCATTATAAACTCTCTTTAATCTATTTTTTAGACGAGTTTTGGCTTGGTCTAGATTTAATCCGGTAATATTAACTGGGCCGATATTCTCAAGCAGCGCATTACCTTCAGGGCTAATCTCAACTTGGTAATAAGCTTCAGACTCACCATAAATATCAATGAATAACTTATCTCCTGGACCTAAAACATAGTCAGGGGGTGTTGGTAGGTTTAAGTTTGATTGAAAACTCAAGAAACTTGTTCCTCTAAATACATTATATCCAAATACATCGCTATCAATTTCCCTAAAAACCTCTATATCTTGTAACCACTGTTTCCTCAATCTTGTTTCTTCCAGAGGTGTAGTTGCTGTTTCAGCAATTCTATTAACATTTTTTGCCGATTTAAATCTTTTATCTAACTTCTCTATTTCTTCCAGAGTAAAACCTTGTGATTGTGCAATTTTTAAAATATCAAATTCATTATAACCTTGAGAACCAGCTCTTCTCAATAGTAAATCAATCTGAGGATCGGTTAATTCTCTTAAATTTAAACTTGATATATCTCTAAAATCTTGGGAATATATCGTTTGATTTGACACAAAAGTCAAAATCAAAGTGAATACAAATGCTAATTTTTTTAACATAACATCAATATTTGAGGGAAAGCGAAGATAACTAAAATCTAATAAATTGATATTCAACTGAGATAATTTTAAAAAAAATCTCATTTGTTTTAGAACAAATTCAATATTACATAAATTGCAGTATGGTTAAGTATTTATTAGGTTTTATATTTTTATTTTCAACAACTCTTAATAGTCAAACAGAACTTAAATTTAATTTAGCTTCGGCTCCGTTTTTAGTCCCCAACATTGGAATTGAAGTACAACTATCAGAAAGATTTGGATATCAACTAGATACTAGTGCATCTTTTTATGATAATATAGAAGGATCTCCTTTTCATATGACACAAATTTTTAATGAGATTAGATTTTACCCAGAAAATAAAAAAAATAAAAGAAGTTTTTTCATTGGTGCTCATGTAGGCTACGGAATGTATAATTTGCGACTACCAAAATGGATCACAACAATTGTTGATACTGAGTATAAGGAAGAGGGAAGCTATCAATATGGAAGAAATGCATATTATGGTATAACGATTGGAAAAAAAATACCATTAAAAAATGAAAAATTTAATCTTGAAATTTTTGTTGGTGGAGGATCTTCTCAATCAAACTACAAATACTACAATAAGGATGAGCAAAGAATATTTGCTATTACTAACTACAAAAGAAAGTTTAATAAAAGTGGAGAAGAATTACCTTACAGAGGAGGCTTGATGTTAACTTATAAACTCTAAAATTATTTTGAAAAAAATTACGATAATAGGTCTTGGATACGTTGGACTCCCTTTAGCAATTGAATTTGGTAAAAAATTCAATGTATTAGGGTTTGATATATCTAAATCCCGAATTTTTGAACTCAAAAAAGGTATTGATTCAAATGGTGAATTTACAGAAAATGAAATTTTGCATAATAAAATACAATTTACACACACGGAGAAAGATGTTGGAAATAGTGATTTTTATATAATCACAGTACCAACTCCTTTAAAAAAAAATAATGAACCTGATTTAAGACCTTTAAAAAGTGCTTCTCAAATTGTTGGAAAAAAAATAAAAAAAGGTGATATAGTTATATATGAATCAACAGTATATCCTGGATGTACTGAAGAAGATTGTGTTCCTATATTAGAAAAAACATCTGGTTTAGTATATAATGTTGATTTCTTCTGTGGTTACTCACCTGAAAGGATTAATCCTGGTGATAAAAAAAGAAAATTATCAAATATCAAAAAAGTTGTTAGCGGAAGTAACTCAAAAGTTTCAAAAATTGTAAATAATTTATATTCAAAAATTATAATTGCAGGGACCTATATTGCTCCATCAATAAAGGTAGCAGAGGCATCAAAAATTATTGAGAATGTTCAAAGAGATGTAAATATCTCTTTAATGAATGAATTTGCTATAATTTTTGAAAAATTAGATTTAGATACAAAAGAAGTATTAGATGCTGCGTCAACAAAATGGAATTTTTTAAATTTTAAACCTGGATTAGTTGGTGGGCACTGTATAGGCGTAGACCCTTACTATTTAGCATATAAATCCGAAAAAAGTGGATATACACCAAAGGTTCTTCTCAATGGTAGAAAAGTAAATAATAACATTAGTAAAAAAATATTTAAATCTATTCAAAATCAATGTATTAATTCAGATATTGATTTAAAAAAATGTAAAATTTTAATTCTTGGGATAACATTCAAAGAAAATTGCTCAGACATAAGAAATTCAAGAGTCATCAAATTATATAATCACTTTAAAAAATTAAATAATAATATTGATGTTTATGACCCTTATGCAGATAAAAATGAAGTATATCGATTTTCAAGTATAAAACTCATTGATAAAATCATTAAAAAATATGAAGTTGTAATTTTAGCAGTAGCACATGATCAATTTTTAGAAATTGATTATAAAAATATTTTAAATGCAAATTATGTTTTATATGATGTAAAATCTATTTTGCCAAAAAAATTAATTACTTTAAGATTATAAATGAAAGGAATTATTTTAGCAGGTGGAAGTGGTACACGACTTTACCCATTAACAATTGGTCAATCAAAGCAGTTATTAGCAATCCATGATAAACCAATGATTTATTACCCTTTATCTGTTCTAATGCTGGCAGGTATCAGGGACATACTTATAATTTCTACCCCTAAAGACTTACCAAATTTTAAAAGATTGCTCTCTGATGGATCCCATTTAGGAATGAATTTTTCGTATGAAGAACAAAATCAACCTAACGGAATAGCAGAAGCTTTTATTATAGGTGAAAAGTTCATAGGAAAAGATTCTGTTTGTTTAATCCTTGGAGATAATATATTTTATGGAAGTGGTTTTACTAAAATTCTTAAAAAATCAGTTTATGATGTTGAAAAAAATAAAATAGCAAAAGTTTTTGGATACTATGTTAATAATCCATCGAGATATGGAGTTGTCGAAAACGATAAAAATGGTAATGTTATAAGCCTAGAAGAAAAGCCAAAAAATCCCAAAAGTAATTATGCAGTTGTGGGGTTATACTTTTACCCAAATAATGTAATTAAAACTGCAAAAAATGTAAAACCAAGCAAGAGAGGAGAACTTGAAATTACATCAATTAATAATTCATTTCTTAAAAATAAAAGTTTAATTGTAGAGCTGTTTGATAAAAATTTTACTTGGCTTGATTCAGGTACTCACGAATCAATGCTTGAAGCTTCAAATTATATTCATACAATTGAAAAAAGAACTGGATTAAAGATTGCCTGCATTGAAGAAATAGCTTACAAACTTGGATATATAAATAAGAATAAACTACTTCAAATTATAGATTATATTGGAGATAATCAATACGGGGATTATCTTAAAAAAATGAAAGATGGAATTTGAGAAACTCAAAATAGAAGGATTGGTTTTATGTAAACCAAAAATCTTTGAGGATAAAAGGGGATTTTTTGCTGAAACTTTTAGAAAAGATCTATTAGAAGATTTTATTTCTGAAAAATTAGATTTTTGTCAAAATAACACCTCTAGCTCTAGTTTTGGAGTTTTAAGAGGGTTACACTTTCAAACTAAACCAAAAGCTCAAACAAAATTAGTCTCAGTCTCAAGTGGAGAAATTTTAGATGTTGCTTTGGATTTAAGAAAAGATTCTCCATCATTTGGAAAACACTACTCGATAATATTAAATGATATTAATAATTTTCAATTATTAATTCCAAAGGGTTTTGCTCATGGATTTATATCTCTCAGTGAGGTTGTCAAAGTTAATTATCAAGTAGATAATTATTACAGCTCAGAAAATGAATTTGGTATAAATCCTTTTGATAATGATTTAAAAATAAATTGGATTCTTAAAAAAGATCAAATAATCATTAGCGATAGGGACAAGAACCATAAAAATCTTTCAGCATCACCTGAATATAAATTTTAAAATGAGAATTTTAGTTACAGGATCTAGTGGACAATTGGGGCAACAATTTAAAAATAATGTGTCTAAATCAGATCATGAATTTTATTTTACTGCTGAGGACGAGCTTGATATTACTAAAAAAAAAGAAATATTAGATTATATAATTATTTATAAAATTGAAATTATAATAAATTGTGCCGCTTACACAAATGTTAATAATGCAGAAACAAATAAAAAACAAGCAATTAAAGTTAATTTAGATGCAGTTAGAAATCTAGTTGAAGTATGTGAGGAGAAAAAAATAAAAATGATACATTTTTCAACAGATTATGTTTACAGTTCAGACAACTTAAGTCCAATCGATGAAGAATCAAATATAAATCCTATTAACTATTACGGAATTTCAAAAAGAGAGGGTGAAAAAATTATTGAAAAATCATCATCTGATTCAATTATTATAAGAACATCATGGCTCTATTCAATGTATGGAAATAACTTTGTAAAGACAATGATTGAAAAAGGAGAAAATCAAGAGAAAATTTATGTAATAAATGATCAATTTGGTTGTCCAACTTACTCAAAAGATTTAGTTGAATGTACTTTGAATATTATTGTCTCGAACAAATTAAATAATTACAAGGTTTACAACTTCTCGAATGAAGGTTATACAAATTGGTATGACTTTACAAAAAAAATATTTGAATTAAAAAAAATTAATTGTCCGATTATAGCAGTAAGCTCTGACAAATACAAGAGTGTTGCAAAAAGACCTAAATATTGTATTACAGATAAATCAAGAATAAAGGATATCTTTAATATTACTATTAGAAAATGGGATGAAGCATTAGAAGAATTTCTTATAAATTATAAATGAAAAATATCTTAATTACTGGGGGAGCTGGATTTATTGGATCGCATGTTGTAAAAAGGTTCGTAAATAAATATCCAAATTATAATATTTATAATGTTGATAATTTAACATATGCTGGGAACCTTAGTAATTTGAAGGATTTAGAAGACAAAAAAAATTATTTTTTTTTCAAAATTGATATCAAAAATCACAATGAAATTTTAAAACTATTTATTGATAAAAAGATAACTGATGTTATACATTTAGCAGCAGAATCACACGTAGATAAATCTATTGAAAACTCATTTGAATTTGCTGAGACAAATGTTTTAGGAACATTATCACTGCTTGAGGCTTCTAAAATTTCATGGGACTTATCTTCAAAAAATAATGTTTTTTATCACATATCAACTGATGAAGTTTATGGATCACTTGGATTAGAAGGTTCCTTTAACGAATATTCAAAATATGACCCGAATTCTCCGTATTCAGCTTCAAAAGCTTCGTCTGACCATTTTGTAAGAGCCTACTACAAAACTTATGGCCTCCCAATATTAATATCAAATTGTTCAAATAATTATGGTCCAAACCAGCATGCTGAAAAATTGATTCCTAATATTATAAACTCCCTTTTAATGCAAATAAAAATTCCTATTTATGGAGATGGAAAAAATATAAGAGATTGGCTCTATGTTGATGATCACTGTGATGCAATTGAACTGATCTTCAACAACGGTAATTGTGGCGAAACATATAATATTGGAGGTAATTATGAAATTTCTAACATCGATTTAGCTAATACAATTATTAAAATTTTTGATGAAATAAAATTAAATAACTCAGGTACATCCAATAAATTGATCGAATTTGTTAGTGATAGACCAGGTCATGATTTTAGATATGCAATAGATTTTTCAAAAATTAAAAAACAGTTAGGCTGGACTCCAAAGACTAACTTTGATAAAGGGATTAGAGAGACAATTAATTGGTATATATCTAAAAAATAGCCTCTGCAACCTTTTTAATATTTGAAGATCTTCCCATTGAATAGTAATGTAAAAATGGTACTCCAGCATCCATTAATTCTTTACTTTGCTGAATACACCATTCAATTCCAACTAGTCTTGCCTCAGAGTTGTCTTTACATTTGATGAGCGCTTTTATTAAATCCTCGGGAAGATCGCAATGAAATCTGTGGGGGATCAGATTAATTTGCTTAAGTGTTGAAATAGGTTTTAAACCTGGTATAATAGGAACATTTATACCTTTTTTTTGACATAGATCTTTAAATTCAAAAAACTTAGAGTTATCAAAAAACATTTGTGTTATTATATAATCTGCTCCTAGTTTAATCTTTTCCTTCAAAAAATGTAAATCGCTTTTTAAGCTAGGAGCTTCCATGTGTTTTTCAGGATATCCAGCAACACCTACACAAAAATTAGTTTTATTGGAAATTTCAGGCTCGTTTAAATAAACTCCATTATTCAAATTTGTAATTTGATCAACCAACTCACTTGCATATTTGTGACCATCTTCTTCAGGAGTAAAATAAGTCTCAGTTTTAATTGCATCTCCTCTGAGTGCCACGACGTTATCAATTCCTAAAAAATCTAGATCAATTAAAAGATTTTCTGTGTCCTCTTTATTAAAACCACCACATAAAATATGTGGAACTGCATCAACATCATATTTATTCTGAAGAGCAGCACATATACCAACAGTACCAGGTCTTTTTTTAACAATTTTCTTTTCTAATAACCCATTTTCCTTTTCATTTAGAACAACTTCTTCTCTATGATATGTTACATCAATGAAAGGAGGATTAAATTCCATTAGAGGATCAATATTTTCATAAATAGATTGAATACTATGACCTTTAACAGGTGGAAGTATTTCAAAAGTAAATCTTGTTTTTCCTTTAGATTGTTTGATGTGTTCAGTTATTTTCATAATTTATAAAATTGGGTTTAACCATTTTTTTGCTAGCTCAATTGATATATTTCTTCTTTTAGCATAATCTTCAAGCTGATCGTTATCTATCTTACCAAGACCAAAGTATTTAGATTCTGGATGTGAAAAATAATAGCCTGACACAGAAGATGCTGGCCACATGGCTAAACTTTCTGTTAATTTCATACCTATATTTTTTTCAACATCTAGTAAGTCCCAAATCACATTTTTTTCTAGGTGATCTGGGCATGCTGGATAACCGGGTGCAGGTCTAGTGCCTTTATATTTTTCGTCTATAAGTTGATTATTATTTAAATTCTCATCACTTGCATATCCCCAAAAATCTTTTCTTACTCTTTCGTGCAGGTACTCTGCTGTTGCTTCAGCAAGCCTATCAGCAACAGCTTTAACCATAATTGAATTGTAATCATCATTTTTATTCTCATATATTTTAGCAAATTCATCTGCTCCAAAACCAGCTGAAACAGCAAAACAACCAACATAATCATTTATTTTTTCATCAGATGATACGTAATCACAAATTGACAGGTTGGGTGTGTCAGATGTTTTTATGGTTTGTTGCCTGAGGCAAATAAATTTATTTACTAAATCATTATTTACTGGATTATAGATTTCAATTTCATCATATTGATTAGTTCTTGCCGGAAAAATACCAAACACTGCTTTTGATTTTAGTCTATTTTCCTTAATTATTTTTTTAAGCATTAATTGAGCATTATCATATAATTCTCTTGCTTCTTCTCCTGTAGCCTCAAAATCAAAAATTTTTGGAAATCTTCCATGTAAACCCCAAGTATTAAAAAATGGACTCCAATCAATGTAGTTTTTTACTATATTGAGATCAATTGACTCTATAACCTTAACGCCTGTAAAATTTGGTTTATAAATTTCAGATTGAGTAATTTTATTTTTAAACTTATTAGCGCGAGCATCAAGAATTGTAGTAAACTTTTTAGCTTGCTTTCTTCCCAAAAACTCATCTCTAAATTCCTTATATTCTTTTTTAATTGAATTGCTAAAAAGATTATTGTTTTTATGATCACTAATTAAACTTGCAGCCACTCCAACCGCCTTTGAAGCATCATTCACATGAACAACAGGGAAATTACATTCAGGAAAAATTTTGACAGCTGTATGAGCTTTAGATGTTGTAGCACCACCTATGAGAAGAGGTATCTTAATATTATGTTTTTTCAACTCTTTTGCTAAATAAACCATCTCATCAAGAGATGGGGTTATTAGCCCTGATAAACCAATTACATCAACATTGTTTTTAATAGCCTCATCGATAATTTTTTCTGGAGGAACCATTACACCTAAATCTATTATCTCAAAATTATTACAGCCTAGAACAACACTGACAATATTTTTTCCAATATCGTGAACATCACCTTTAACAGTTGCCATTAAAATTTTACCTGCCGAAGCAGTTTTATCATCAGATTTTTCATTCTCAATGTATGGAAGCAGATAAGCCACTGCTTTTTTCATAACTCTAGCTGACTTTACAACCTGCGGTAGAAACATTTTTCCATCACCAAATAAGTCTCCTACTATATTCATTCCATTCATTAAATATTTTTCTATAACCTGTAAAGGCCTATCAACTTTTAGCCTGGCTTCTTCAACATCTTCATTAACGTAGGTATCAATTCCTTTTATTAAAGAGTGATTAATTCTTTTTTGTAAATCTAATTCTCTCCACTCAATTATTTTTTTGTCTTTCTTATTATCATTAGATACAGTTTCAGCAAAATCAAGTAATCTTTCAGTTGCATCATCTCTTCTGTTCAGTAGTACATCTTCAACATATTCAAGAAGATCTTTTGGTATATCATCATAAACTTCCAACATGTTTGGATTTACTATTCCCATATTCATTCCATTTTTAATTGCGTGATATAGAAATGATGAATGCATAGCTTCTCGAACTTTGTTATTTCCTCTAAATGAAAAAGAAACATTACTAACTCCCCCACTAACGCTTGCTCCTTGCAAATTTTTTCTAATCCAATTTGTTGCCTTAAAAAAATCAACAGCATTTTTTTTATGTTCTTCCATGCCTGTTGCAACAGGGAAAATATTTGGATCAAAAATTATATCCTCAGGTGGAAATTTCACCTTATCAACTAAAATTCTGTACGATCTCTCACATATTTGAATTCTTCTTTCATAATTATCAGCTTGACCTTGTTCATCAAAAGCCATCACAATAACAGCTGCTCCATATCTTCTAATCAATTTTGCATGTTTTATAAATTCCTCCTCTCCTTCTTTTAAACTAATCGAATTAACAACGCCTTTGCCTTGAACTGTTTTCAATCCAGCTTCAATTATTTCCCATTTTGAGCTGTCAATCATTATAGGGATTTTAGAAATGTCAGGTTCAGAAGCAATTAAATTCAGAAATGTTGTCATGGCCTCGACACCGTCAATAAGACCTTCATCCATGTTAACATCTAAAATTTGAGCTCCACCTTCGACTTGATCTCGGGCAATCTCTAAAGCTTCAGAATATTTTTTTTGTTCAATTAAGCGTAAAAATTTCTTAGAACCAGTTACGTTAGTTCTTTCTCCAACATTAACAAAAGTTGAGTCCTCCTTTATATTCAATACTTCAAGACCTGATAAAATCATTTTTTTCTAGGTTTATAATTTTTTACTAATTCAGAAATAACTTTAATATGCTCAGGTGTTGTCCCACAACATCCACCAATAATATTTATACAACCTTCATCCAAAAATTTTTTTATTTTTTTTCCCATATCATCTGCTGTCTCGTCATATTCACCAAAGGCATTTGGAAGACCTGCATTTGGAAAGGCTGCAGTATAAAAATTTGAAAATCTACTAACTCTTTTCATATAAGGTAACATCAAATCTGCTCCTAAGGCACAGTTGAAACCAATTGTGAGCAGGGGAAGATGTGAAAGGGAGGTAATAAATGCTTCAGTAGTTTGACCAGACAGAGTTCTACCACTTGCATCTGTTATAGTTCCGCTCACCATAAGTGGGAGTTCATAACCTATTTTTTCAAAAATTCCTGAGATAGCAAAAAGAGCAGCTTTAGCGTTTAAAGTGTCAAAAATTGTTTCAACTAATAAAATATGAACACCTCCATCAATTAAAGCCTCAATCTGCTCACTATAACTTTCTACTAGCTCATCAAAAGTTATTGCTCTAAAGCCTGGATCATTAACATCCGGTGACATAGAAGCCGTCTTGTTTGTAGGTCCAATTGAACCAGCAACAAATCTAGGTTTTTCATGATTTAGATCAGTAAATTTTTTGCAAGCCTCAACAGCGATTTTAGCTGATTCAAAATTTAATTCATAAACTAAATCTTGCATATGATAATCTGCCATTGCAACTGAAGTCGAGGAAAAAGTGTTGGTTTCAATAATATCAGCACCGGCTTCGAGAAAAGATTCGTGTATTTCTTTAATTGCCTTAGGCTGAGTTATGGATAGTAAATCATTATTTCCCTTTAGAAGATGTTTATAATCCTTGAAACGAGTTCCTCGAAAATCTTCCTCTGTAAAGTTGTAGCCTTGAATCATAGTTCCCATAGCTCCATCCAATACAAGAATTCTTTTTTCTAAAATTTCGATAAGTATTTTTGTGTAATTTTTCATCTGTTTTAGCACGTTTTTTAGAGGCAGCAATCAGTCAAATTAACCTCGATTTTTGGCAAATATAATTGTTTTAATTAATATTCATTCTTAAGATTCCAAAAAATGTTTTAACACATATTTTTAAATCAAAAAATATCGACCAATTCTTAAAATAGTATCTATCAAGTTTTACTCTAGAACTCATATCATATAAGTCGTAGATTTTACCACGAAATCCCTGAACTTGAGCGAGCCCGGTTATACCAGGCTTAAATTGGTGTCTTTTAGTAAACTTATCAATTTTGTTAGAGTATTGTTCATTTAATTTAGTTGGGTGTGGACGGGGCCCAACCACTGACATAGTTCCATTTAAAACATTGATAAATTGCGGCATTTCATCTAATGCTGAAATTCTTAATAACTTTCCAAATTTTGTTAGTCTAATATCGTTATGATCTGCAAATTTTGTATCCTCTTCATCATTAACCATCATGGTTCTAAATTTATAACAGTAAAAAACTTTACCTCCCAAACCATGTCTTTTCTGAGAGAAAATAATTGGACCTCTGGATTGTAATTTAATAATCATGCCAAAAACAACATACATCCATGAAACAAAAAAAGTTAATACAAAAAGAGAAAATACAATGTCAAAAGATCTCTTTATTAACTGATTATACCAAATATCAAGTGGTAATTGATTTACCTCAATAACTGGAATATCATATAATTTTTTTATGAAAAAATTTTTAAACTCATAATTAACAAGTTCAGGTAGAAGTTTTACTGAAATTAAATTTCTATCACAAAAATCAATTATTTCTTTTTGATTCCTAATAGGAATTTTTGATGAAATAAAAACCTCATCATACTCATTGGCATATTTATAAAATTTATTGATTGATCCCTTATCAGGAACTTTATCATTAAGTTTTTTTGATTTAAAAAAATATATTCCATTAGATCTCAAACCCAAATGTGGATTACTTTGAATTGTTTTATAAAAACTTATTCCCGTCTTATCGAAACCTATAATCGCAATTTTTTTAATATTTCCACCATATGATCTGTAACTATCTAAGATGAAATGTGTTAATACTCTAAAAAATATTATAAAACAAGTAAAAATAAATACTGAAAGTAATATTGATCTAATTGAAAAAGTATAATAGTCAACTAATAAGTTTCCTATTGCAACAACAGAGAATAATATAAATACTGACTTTAGAGCTGTTTTTATTGTATTAGAGTATGAAACTCCTCTTCCAATGTTGTAGGATTTAGAAGAAACATTTAATGTAATCCAAAATAATACAATTAGAGTATTGTAAATATTCCAGCTAGAAAATGTAATAAAGTGCATTAAAGATGTAACAAATGAAATTATTATAGCTTCACTTGCAAGGAAAATTACTGGGAAAAATAAATTAAATCTTTTCAAAACTCTTAGCTAAAAATAATTAACAAAAATTGAACCATTTAGTACTTCGGGTGGGGATCGAACCCACACTCTGTTGCCAGAACTGGATTTTGAATCCAGCGCGTCTACCAGTTCCGCCACCGAAGCAATAGGAGTTAAATTTATAAAAAGTTTTGATTTTAACAGTTTCTATTAAATTATTATTAAATTTGACCCCCAACAAAAAAAAATGTCAACTCAGGGACCGATAGCAAAGATTTTTTCATGTACTCAAAGCATTGATCTTTCTAAAAAAATTGCTAAACATTTTGGTGCTGAATTAGGTAAAGTAAATTTTACAAATTACAGTGATGGGGAATTTCAACCCTCATTTGAAGAGTCAGTAAGAGGAGCAAGACTCTTTATTATTGGATCAACTCAACCTGATTCTGACAACTTAATGGAACTTCTTTTAATGATTGATGCTGCAAAAAGATCATCTGCAAGACATGTAACTGCAGTTATCCCTTACTTTGGATGGGCTAGACAAGATAGAAAAGATAAGCCAAGGGTTCCGATTGGTGCAAAATTAATAGCAAATTTAGTTGAAGCAGCAGGAGCTACTAGATTAATAACAATGGACTTACACGCAGATCAAATTCAAGGTTTTTTTGAAAAGCCAGTTGATCATTTATATGCGTCAACAATTTTTATTCCATATATACAATCTTTGAATTTAGAGGAACTTACTATTGCATCACCTGATATGGGAGGATCTAAAAGAGCTTATGCTTACTCTAGATTTCTAAAGAGTAATGTGGTCATTTGCTACAAACAAAGAAAAAAAGCAAATGTAGTTTCTCACATGGAATTAATTGGCGAAGTTGAAGGAAAAAATGTGGTTATAGTTGATGATATGGTTGATACAGCTGGTACATTGACTAAAGCAGCTGATTTAATGGTTGACAGAGGAGCAAAATCTGTCAGAGCTATTTGTACCCATGCTTTACTTTCAGGAAATGCATATGAAAATATTGAAAAATCAAAACTTAAAGAATTGATAGTTACAGATTCTATCGTACAAGAAAAAAAATCTGATAAAGTAAAAGTGCTTACTTGCTCAAAATTATTTGCCGATGTAATGCACAATGTTAACAGTAATCAATCTATAAATTCATTTTTTATAAAATAAATTATTATGAAATCAATCACAATCAATGGATCTCAAAGAGAAAGCGTAGGGAAGTCTTCGACCAAAGCTCTACGTAATGCTGGAAAGGTTCCTTGCGTAGTTTACGGTGGGGAAAAACCAGTGCATTTTTCAGCAGATGAAATCAGTTTTTCAAAATTAGTTTACACACCAGATGCTCACACAGTGATCATTTCATTGGATGGTAAAGAAGAAATCAATGCTATAATTCAGGATATTCAATTTCATCCTGTTTCTGAAAAAATATTACATGTAGATTTCTTCCAGTTATTTGATAATAAAGAAATCAATATGACCATTCCTGTTAAGTTTAGCGGTAATGCACCTGGTGTAAGACTTGAAGGAGGTCTTCTTTTCAAAAATAAAAGAAAACTTTATGTGAAAGCATTGCCAAAAAACCTTCCAGACTATATTTCTGTAGATATATCAAATCTGCACTTAAATGATAAGGTAACTATTCAAGATTTATTGAATGACAATTACGCTTTTACTCATCCTGAAAATATGGTTGTTTGTCAGGTTAAGATGTCTAGAGCTTCTCTATCACTTGCAACCGATGAAGAAGAGGGTGAAGAAGGTGAAGAAGGTGATGAAGTTGCTGAAGGTGCTGAAGGTTCTGAAGGTGCTGAAAAGTCTGAAAATAAAGATTCTGGAAATAAGCCTGCTGAATCTGAGAATAAAGAAGGATAAATAATTCATAGAAACATAAATTATCTATAATTATTTCAGCTTAAAAAGCTTTTATATTTTTATTGTAAATTTTTAGGACTTTGTTTTCAATATTCAAATATTTTCAAAAAAGTAGTATCTCACCAAACAATAAAAAATTTCTTATTGTTGGTCTTGGTAATATTGGTGAAGAATATAAAAATACTCGTCATAATATTGGATTTGATATAGTTGATCAGCTGGGTAAAAATCTAAAAGGAACATTCAATGCAGCTAAGTATGGAGATATATTGAAATCAAAATATGCTGGTAAACAAATTATACTTTTAAAACCAAATACCTTCATGAATTTAAGTGGTAAAGCAGTTTTATACTGGCTAAGAAAAGAAAAAATTCATATTAATAACTTAATTATCATTGTAGATGATTTAAATATTAATTTTGGTGTATCTAGGCTTAAGCCATCAGGGTCTGATGGTGGTCATAATGGACTAAAAGATATAGCAAATTCACTGAATACTTCGAATTTTACAAGGCTAAGATTTGGAATCGGAAATAATTTTAAAAAGAAAGATCAAGTTGATTTTGTTCTGAGCAAATGGAATAATGAAGAGGCTAAGAATCTTGAATATCTTATAAATAAAAATGTTGAAATTATTTTTTCATCAATCAAACAAGGTTTAGATTTTACAATGAATAAATACAACTAGATGAAGGTAACAAAAGGCTTAAAAAATGCACATTCAAGTTACCCGAGCATTCTTACCTTAGGAACATTCGATGGTATTCATCAAGGACACAAAATAATCATTTCAAAATTAAATAGTGAATCAAAAAAAAATAATCTCAGATCTATAATTCTGACTTTTTTTCCTCATCCAAGAAATGTTGTGAGTTTTGAAAAAATCAAATCAATAAGTACTATTGATGAAAAAATTGAGATTTTTTCTAAGCTTGAAATAGATGAATTAATTATTCAAAATTTTGATAAATCTTTCTCTAATATGAGTGCTGAAGATTTCATTAAGCTACTAGTTGATAATTTAAATCTGAAAAAAATTATAGTTGGATACAATCACCGTTTTGGTAAAAATCGTTCAGCAGATATTAGTATTTTAAAAAATTTTGGTTTAAAATATAATTTTGAAGTTATAGAAATTAAAGCTTTTGAAGTTGAAAAAATTAAAATCAGTTCTACCAAGATAAGAAATGCAATTTATGGAGGTAACATTGATGTTTGCAATAGTTATTTAGGATATAATTTTAGTATAATTGGTATTGTTGTAAAAGGAAAATCTATTGGAAAATCTATTGGATTTCCAACAGCCAATATTAATATAGTTGAGGAATATAAAATTATACCTAAGAATGGTGTTTATCTTGTTCTTTGCTTTTTTGAAAGAAATAAATACTATGGCATGATGAATATAGGATTCAACCCTACTTTCGGTTCTAATAAAAAAAGTATAGAGGTTAATATTTTTGATTTTAATAAAGATTTATATGGAAGAAATATTAAAATTGAATTTTTAAAATTCATTAGAGACGAAATAAAGTTTGACAATGCTGAAATGTTAAAAAATCAACTTAATATTGATCGAGAAAATTGTATTAAACATATAAATTCAACTTATAATAATTAGTTTTGTTAATAATATGTTACAGGTTGACTTCATAAAAAATAACTTTTCAAAAGTTATCGATAGTCTTAAAAAAAGAAATAAAGACTACTCATCTGACTTAAAAAAGATTATTGATTTTAATGAAAGTAGAAAAAAACAACAAACTAAGTTAGACACTCTACTATCTCAGGTTAACAATTTATCTAAACAAATTGGTGAACTTTTTAAAAATGGTAAAGTAAATGAAGCTAATGAATTAAAAAAAGAAGTAGAGAAAATTAAGCCTGAGATTAAACTTTTACAAGAATTACTAAATAGTAATAATAAAGATCTTAAAGAATTATTATGTTCAATACCAAATGTTCCTAATGAATTAGTTAAAAAAGGATCAGATGAAAATGATAATGAAATTATTTTTGAAAGTACATTTAAAGTAAATGATGAAAAACTTCTGGAACATTGGAAGCTTTGTGAAAAATTTGATATTGTTGATTTTGAATTGGGTAATAAACTCACAGGATCAGGATTTCCTGTGTATAAAGGTAAAGGAGCAATCTTACAAAGAGCATTAATAAATTATTTCCTGGATAAAAATACATCATCAGGATACACAGAGGTTCAGCCTCCAGTATTAGTTAACGAGGAATCTGCATTTGCAACTGGACAATTACCAGATAAAGAAGGTCAAATGTACCATATAAATAATGATAATTTATACTTGATTCCAACCGCTGAAGTTCCAATAACAAATTTTTACAGAAACAGTATAATTAATTCATCAGACTTACCAATTAAACTTACTGGTTATACACCTTGTTTTCGGAGAGAGGCTGGTAGCTATGGAAAAGATGTTAGAGGACTGAATAGGTTACATCAGTTTGACAAGGTAGAAATTGTTAGAATTGAAAAACCAGAAAATTCATATAAAGTATTAGATGAAATGGTTACACACGTGAAAGATATTCTTGAAGAATTAGAATTACCATTCAGAATAGTAAGATTATGTGGTGGTGATTTAGGTTTTACTTCAGCACTAACTTATGATTTTGAAGTATATTCAAAAGCTCAAAAAAAGTGGCTTGAAGTAAGTTCAGTTTCTAATTTTGAAACCTATCAATCCAACCGTTTAAAATTAAGAATAAAGATTAATGAAAAAGAAAAAGAACTTGCTCATACACTTAATGGTAGTGCACTAGCTCTTCCAAGAATTTTTGCTGCAATTATTGAAAATAACTCTTCTACTGAGGGAATTAAAATTCCAAAAATTTTACAAGAATACACAGGTTTTAAATTTATATCTTAGATATATATTTGAATTTGAACACTTTAAAGCCTAAAAGAAAATTTGGTCAAAATTTTTTGACAGATGATAATATAGCTAAAGATATCGTTTCTTACCTATCTGACAACAAAACAAAAACAATAATTGAGGTGGGACCTGGTAAGGGAATTTTATCAAACTTTTTATTAAAAATTTCTAATAGAAAAATTAAACTTATAGAAATTGATAAAGAGTGTATTGAATATTTAAAAAATAAATTTTCAAATATTGAAAAACATTTGATTAATGATGACTTTCTTAATATTGATTTAAAAGCGTTCAAAGAACCGCTATCAATTATTGGTAATTTTCCATACAATATATCATCACAAATATTATTCAAGTTATATGAAAATAAAAGCATCGTTAATGAAATGGTTGGAATGTTCCAGTTTGAAGTGGCAGAAAGAATATGCTCTAATCATGGAACAAAAAAATATGGAATTTTATCAGTCTTAATTCAAGCTTTTTATGATGTCAAAATGATGAAAAAAATTAAACCACAGTGTTTCTTCCCAGCTCCTAACGTTGATTCTGCGGTAATTAAAATAAATAAGAAGAATGACAATATAAACTGTGATGAAATACTTTTTAAAAAAATTGTAAAACAATCATTTGGACAAAGAAGAAAAACGATATGGAACAGCCTTAAGAATTTTAATATACCTAAAAATAAAAAAGAAGACACTATCTTTGCAAAAAGACCAGAACAGCTAAGTGTTTCTGACTTTATTTATTTAACAAATTTGGTTGGCAATGAAAACATTTGAACTCTCAAAAGAAATTATCCAAGAAATTAGCCAACTCATTTCTAATAAAAAGAATAAAGAAATTAAGAAAAAGGTTAAAGAAATTCATTACGCAGACCTTGCCGAAATTATCAATGAGTTAAACTTTCAAGAAAGTATATACCTAATTAAACTCATTGATAGTGATAAAACATCTGATGTACTGACTGAGCTTGATGAAGATGTAAGAGAAAAAATACTTGAAAGATTATCTGAGAAAGAGATAGCCGGTGAAATCAAAGAACTTGACAGTGATGATGCGGCTGATATTTTATCTGAACTTTCTGACGAAAAACAAGAAAAAGTAATTTCACTGATTAAAGATGAAAATATTACAGATAACATAAGAGAACTTTTAAATTATGAAGAAGATTCAGCTGGTGGATTAATGGCAAAAGAATTAATTAGTGTAAATGAAAATTGGAGTGTATTAACTTGTTTAAGAGAAATTAGAAAACAAGCAAAGGACATTACTCGAGTCCATTCAATCTATGTACTTAATAAAAAAAAGGTATTGATTGGAAGGTTATCTTTAAAAGATTTAATCACTTCACCATCAAAAAGTAAAATAAAAGAAATTTACATACCCAAAGTAGATTTTGTTAATGTGAATGATTCTGCTGATGAGGTCGCAAAATTAATGTCAAAATATGATTTAGAAGCAATACCCGTTGTTAATGACAAAACTGAATTATTGGGAAGAATTACTATTGATGATATAGTTGACTTCATAAAAGATGAAGCCGAAGAAGACTATTTGCTTGCGGCTGGAATATCAAATGATGTTGAAGCAGATGACTCTATTCTAGAATTAACTAAAGCTAGATTACCATGGTTAATCCTTGGATTATTTGGCGGACTTGGTAGTGTTTTTATTTTGGAAAACTTTGAAAGTATCATGGCAACAAAAGAACTAAGAGCGCTATTTTTCTATACTCCTTTAATTGCTGCAATGGCAGGAAATGTTGGCGTTCAATCATCTGCAATTGTAGTTCAAGGATTGGCTAATGATCAAATAAAGGGAAGTTTAATTTCAAGACTTATAAAGGAAATCAGTCTTACTTTACTAAATGGAATTATACTAAGTTTAATTATTATAGTCTTTGGACTTTTAATTAATCAAAGTTTAGATATGAGTATTACAATTTCTGTTTCCATGATTTTAGTAATTATAGTTGCTGCTTTAATTGGAACTTCGGTTCCAATTATTCTTGAAAAATTTGGTATTGATCCAGCTATTGCTACTGGCCCTTTTATAACTACTGGAAATGATGTAATAGGTATCTTATTATTTTTCTTTACAGCAAAAATTATCCTTGGATTCTAAAATGCCTAAAATAATTCATTTAGATGAAAATCATGAACTGCTAAAAAATGAATTAAAAAAACTTGGCTTTAAAAACTACTTTGACTTAATTTCTACAAAAAAAGAAGTTGAAAAGAAGATTTGGGAGTATCAAGGTATAATTCTAAGAAGCCGAATTGAAATTGATAAAAAATTTATTGACTCTTGTAAAAATTTAAAGTTTATAGCTAGAGTTGGATCCGGTCTAGAAAATATTGATACTGATTATGCTAAAAAGAAAAATATAGAGATAATTTCTGCTTCAGAGGGAAATGCAAATGCTGTTGGTGAACATGCTCTTGGTATGCTTTTAAGTCTATTAAATAAAATTATTAAATCAAATAATGAGATTAAAAATAATATTTGGGCAAGAGAACAAAACAGAGGGATTGAATTGGATGGCAAAACTATCGGAATTATTGGTTATGGAAATACAGGAAAAAGTTTAGCTAAAAAATTGGCAGGTTTTAATGTAAGAATTTTATGCAACGATATTATTGAAGAAATATCTGATAAATATGCTACTCAAGTTAGCATTAATGAAATAATGAAAAGCTGTGACATAATAAGCGTGCACACAAATCTTAATGATTCAAGTTTTCAACTAATAAACAAAGACTTTATCAATAATTGCAAAAAGCCTTTTTATCTCATTAATACATCAAGAGGAGAATGTTTAAAAACATCTCATTTAGTAGATGGTATCAAAACAGGTAAAATTTTAGGAGCATGTCTAGATGTAATAGAAAATGAATCGAAATCCTTTGAAAACTTAAATATAAATAGTGATTTAGAATACCTAAAGAAATCCGAAAAAGTAGTATTAACACCCCACGTTGCAGGCTGGTCAATTGAAAGTAAATTAAAATTAGCTCAAGTTGTTTTAGAAAAAATTAAAGATTTATATGGAAAATAAAAAGATTTTGATTTTGTGTACTGGTAATTCATGTAGAAGTCAAATTGCGGAGGGTTATTTAAAATTTTTTTTAAAAAATAGAGCAAATGTCTATAGTGCTGGGGTTGATAATCACGAAATAAATAGTTTAGCAATAAAAACAATGAAAGATGATGG
Source organism: uncultured Bacteroidota bacterium (assembly GCA_902597545.1). Classification (GTDB taxonomy): domain Bacteria; phylum Bacteroidota; class Bacteroidia; order Flavobacteriales; family Flavobacteriaceae; genus Eutrophosalina. Next base: position 154,857 of record CACJYD010000002.1, read on the forward strand.
TATAGACATTTCAAAGCAGACCTCTAATAATATAAATGAATTTAAGAGTATTGAATTTGACCACATTATCACTGTATGTGATAACGCACAGGAAAAATGTCCAATTTTTTTTTCAAAGAATGCAATTAGAACTCATCATGCTTTTTTTGATCCTAGTTCAATTAAAAACCCCAAACTAATTGATAGTGCATTTGAAAAATGTAGAGAGCAAATAAAGCTATTTTGCAATGAATTTTCAGAAAAATATTTTAGTTAGAGAAGATTAATTTCACTGTTTTTTCTGTTCTTTGTTCCAAAAGCAATTTTCTTTTATTACTAATTTTTTTAATGGATTTTTCATCAAAATGTCTTATTGTGAACAGTGATACATTTTTATGAATTTGAATTTTAAATTTACCTTCCAGGTTACTTATAAGTTCATTTATCTTATTATACTTATCAAAAAAACAAACTGAAAAAGTAATAGCAGAGTTTTGAATAACATCAACTTTCATTTTGAAATCATGAAGTTGCTTAAAAATATGGCTAATATTATCCTCAACCATAAAAGAAAAATCGAGTGATGAAATTTTTAATAGAATTAAATTTTCTTTAAAAATATAGCATGGAACAAGAGGATTAATATCAACACCTTTAGAAATTACCGTTCCATTTGAAAGAGGATTTTTAAATGATTTTACAAATAAAGGAATCTCTTTTTTTTGTAATGGTTGAAGGGTTTTTGGATGAATAATAGATGCTCCATAGAAAGCCAGTTCAATTGTTTCTGAATATGAAATTTGATTCAATAGTTTAGTATTAGAAAAAAATTTAGGATCTGCATTCAGCAAGCCTGGAACATCTTTCCAAATACTTAACGACTCTGCATTTAATGAATAAGCAAAAATAGCAGCGCTATAATCAGATCCCTCTCTACCTAGTGTAACAGTAAAATTATTACTATCACTTCCAATAAACCCTTGAGTAATATTTATTTTTGAATCAGAAATTAGCTCTTTTATTTTCTTGTTTGTCATATCCCACTGAACCTTACCTCCTCTATATTTAGAGTTGGTTTTAATACAGTTTCTAGCATCAATTAAGGAACAATCCAAATTATTTTTTAGAAGATATTCATATATAATTTTTGAGGAGATTAATTCTCCCAAAGAAACAACCTGATCATAAACAAAAGAGTAACTAGGTGACTTATTCGATTTTATAAATGAACCTAATTTTTCAAATGAAGTGTTTAGTTCTGAAAAAATGAAGTGATTTTTTTCAAAAAGACTATTAAGAATATTTATGTGAAAATTAAAAACATCTGAGATGCTAGATTGTAATTGAGATTTATCATTAAAATAACTATCAACAACTTTCTCCAAAGCATTAGTAGTTTTTCCCATTGCAGAAACAACTATCACTAAATTATCCTTCTCATATTTTGATATAATTTCTAAAATATTTTTAATACTGGGTACATCTTTTATGGAAGCACCACCAAACTTAAATACTTTCATTTTCTACAAATTTTTTAATTGCATTTTCATCCATCAATGCTACCCTCCAATCATTGAGTACTTGTGCTCCATTATTTTTATAAAACTCGATAGCACTTTGATTCCATTCTAGAACCACCCATTGGACTCTTTTAACTTTTTGATTGTAAGAGTATTTGATAAACTTTGAAAATAATGCAAAGCCAATTCCTTTTCCTCGATGCTTTTCAGTTACAATCAAATCTTCTAAATGCATAGCAGCTCCTTTCCAAGTAGAGTATCTCGGATAAATCAATGCAATACCTACTACCTCTTTTTTAATTTCCGCAATAAAACACTTAAACTTTGGTTGATCTTGAAATCCATCAATTATTAGTTGTTGCTCCGTTATAATAACCTCATGAGGTTCTCTTTCAAAAATAGCAAGTTCATTAATCAATTTAAGGATTGATTTAACATCACTTTTTTTGGCATCTCTAATTATAAATCCCATAATTAAATGCAAATCTAGTTTAATCTTTTAAATAGGTTAATTTTTATAATATTTAAGGTATTTACGTTTAGATTTGTTACATATATAACTAAGGATTGTATATATTCGCACGACAATTACTTGATAATTGTAAAGATTAATGAGTAAAGGTTTATATCCTTTTGGGTTGAATCACTACAGGTCTCTGAAATTTCAGAAACTCAGGAAAGTTATATCAAAAAATCAAAGAAAAATTAAAGTTGAGGGTGCTTATGGCTCTTCATTGTCATTTTTACTGATCGACATATTTTCATCAGTAAATCAACAAATATTTTATATAAGTAATTCAAAAGAAACTGCTTCATATGTCTACAGCGACATTATAGAATTAATTGGTGAAAAAAATTGTAGTTTTTTACCCTCAAACTATAGAAGCGATGCCAAAAAAATTAAAGATGAGAGCAATATCATTAACAGATCAAAAACTATTAGGGATATTTTAGATAAAGAAATTAAAATAATAGTGACTTATCCGGAAGCTATTTTTGAAAAAATTCCAAATCAAAAGGAAATTGATTCCAAAACAATAAATATAGAAAAAGGACAATTTTTAAAAATAAACTCAATTAATGAATTGCTATTTGATTTAAAATTTGAAAAGGATGATTATGTACAACAACCTGGTGATTTTGCAAAAAGAGGAAATATTGTGGATATTTTTTCATTTGCATACACAAGTCCGTTAAGAATTGAGTTTGATGGTGATACTGTAGAAAGTATAAGGGAGTTTAATATAGATACTCAATATTCAACAAAAGAATTAGTTGAAGCTAAAATCATACCTGATTTCTCCAATGAATCTTTAATTAAAAGAGCAAACAGCATAGTTGAGCTAATTGATATTAATACCACTTTGTTAGTCGAGGAAATTGATTCAATTAAAAAACAACTATCCAAGAATTTTATGGAGAATAAGAACGAATATTCCGATAGATTATTTTTAAAAGAAATTGATGAAAGAAAAATTATTCATCTGAACAATTTTAACAAAGATTTTGATATTAAGCTTGATATAGTTCAGCAACCTGCATTTAATAAAAAGTTTGAAATCTTAAACGATAAGCTTAAATACTATTCATCAAAAAATTATAAACTAAATATTTATTTTTCAAGTAAAGAACAAGCAGAACGATTCCATCAAATATTATCAAAATTTAACTATAGTTATGAATTTAAGTCAATAATAAAACCAATTTATAAAGGTTTTATAAATCATGATGATTTAAGAGTTTGTTTTACAGATCATGAAATTTTCAATAGATTTCATAGATATAAAATTCAAAAAAAATATAGCAAAAAGAAAAAACTTAATATTGATGATATAAATCAAATTAAGGTTGGGGATTTTGTAACTCATATTGATCATGGAGTTGGAATTTATAAAGGTCTGACAAAAATTGATGTTGAGGGAAGAAAACAAGAGGCAATTAAGTTAGTATACGGAGAAAATGATACACTTTACCTGAGTATTCATTTATTTCACAAAATTTCAAAATACAAGAGTAGAGACGGAACAAAACCTAGGATCTTTAAACTAGGGTCTGGAGCCTGGGAAAGATTAAAAACTAAAGCAAAAACTAGAATAAAAAAACTTGCTTTTGATTTAATTAAATCTTACGCAAAAAGAAAAATTTCTAAAGGATTTAAATATAAAATTGACAGTTCTATGCAAAATGAGCTTGAAGCTTCCTTTTTATATGTAGAAACAAAAGACCAAATTAAAGCTACTGCGGATGTAAAAACTGATATGGAATCTGAGAATCCAATGGATCGATTAATTTGTGGTGATGTTGGATTTGGTAAAACTGAGGTTGCGATCAGAGCGGCCTTCAAAGCAATTGACAATGATAAACAAGTTGCAATTTTAGTCCCAACAACAATTTTGGCATTTCAACATTATAAAACGCTATTAAAAAGATTTGATGGATTTCCTATATCATTTGATTACTTAAATAGGTTTAGAACAAAGACAGAAAAGAATAAAATACTAGATGAGATCAGTACTGGAAAACTTGATTTAATTGTTGGAACTCATCAATTAGTAAATGATTCTGTTCAATACCATAATTTAGGATTATTAATTGTAGATGAAGAACAAAAGTTTGGAGTTAATGTTAAAGAAAAGATTAGATCGATCAAGGAAAATATTGATGTTCTAACACTTACTGCAACACCAATTCCTAGAACCCTTCAATATAGTTTAATGGCTGCAAGAGACCTTTCAATTATATCTACTCCACCTAGCAACAGAGTACCAATTGAATCTGAAGTTATTAGGTTTAATGCAAAATCAATTCAAGAGGCAATAAGATTTGAAATACAAAGAGGAGGTCAAGTCTTTTTTGTACACAATAAAATTGACAACATTAATGAATTTGGAAATTGGCTTGAAAACTTGATTCCTGATGCTAAAATTAAAATTGCTCATAGTAAGATCGATGGTAAAAATCTTGAAAAAATTATGTTAGAATTTATTGAAAATAAATTTGATATACTATTATCAACAACCATTATTGAAAGTGGATTAGATGTCCCTAATGCAAATACAATTTTTATAAATAATGCACACCATTTTGGACTAAGTGACCTACATCAAATGAGGGGGAGAGTGGGTAGAAGTAACAAAAAAGCTTTTTGCTATTTTATAACACCCGAAATATCAACATTAACTGAAGAGGCAAAAAAGCGAATTAATGCTATAGGGCAATACTCTGAATTAGGTTCAGGTTTTAATATAGCAATGAAAGATTTAGAAATTAGAGGTGCTGGTGATTTACTTGGAAGTGAGCAAAGTGGATTTATAAATGATATTGGTTTTGAAACTTATCATAAAATTTTAAATGAAGCTGTTGAAGAATTAAAAAGTAATGAATTCAAAAAAATGTTTAAAGAAGAATCAAATAATAATTTTATTAAAGATGTTATCATTGATACTGACTTTGAAATATTATTTCCTAATAGTTACATTTCTAAGGTAAATGAAAGACTAATTTTGTATACAAAACTATCAAAGTTAAATAATGATGATGAGCTTATTAGGTTTGAAAAAGAACTGAAGGATAAATATGGATTTCTGCCTATTGAATCTATAGATCTTCTAAAAAGTGTTCGATTGAAATGGAAAGCTCAAAAGTTAGGTTTTGAAAAAATTGTGATAAAGAAAGGTAAAATGCTGTGTTACTTTATATTTGATAAGAATAACAACTTTTTTGAGAGTGTAGTATTCAAAAATATTATAAGGGATATTCAAAAATTTGAAAATTGTGAGTTAAGAGAGAAGAATAAACTTTATTTAGTTTTTGAAAAAATAGAATCAATTGATCAAGCAATTCAAAACTTAAACAGATTTGAGTTTATTGATTATTGAAAATGCTTTATCAACCTCACTTTCAGATACTAAAATAGTAAACTCATTAGAAGTAGAAATTACTTGATTAATATTAATTCCTTCCCAAGATAATTTTTGAAATACATAATAATAGATTCCTGGAACTGATACATTTTCCTCAGGTAATTTAAATGAAATTGCTGAAAGATGCTCAGTCTTATTAATGCAAAATTCATTAACTAATTCGTTTTCAACCAACTGACATAAATTTTTACTAACTACTATATTGCACTCGTCAATGCCTCTTGAGGAGGTATAAAAATCATTCTTACTTTCATATATATTTTTTAAAATATTTGACTGACTATTAAGTATTGTATCCGAAACTTTAAAATTATAATCAACCAGATTAGATCTTACAGAAACCTCTTCAATTTTTTTTATGACTCTTTTAATTTTTTGAGTGTGTTGAAATTCAAGGTTTAGAGATAACCTATTTAAGGCCATGACAATCGCTCCATTATTGACATTTTTACATAACATTTCTTCAATTTCAGGCTTTATTTTTCTTGAAAGTGAAGTGAAATTAATTATACCGTCAGAAAGGGCAGAGCTTAAAAATGGTTTTGATTTTATATACTCACTAACAGCTTGAGATATTGTTTTCAAATTAGTATTGTTTTAAATTAAACAAATAATTACAAAAATAACATTTTAATATAAACAGAAGTTCATTTGTAAATTGACTATTTTTGAAACTAATTGTGAAAAGTAAAAAAAGGTATACAATAACGTCTGCATTACCATATACTAATGGACGTTTACATATTGGTCATTTAGCAGGAGCATATATACCTGCTGATATCTATGCAAGATTCAAAAGAATCACTGATAATGATGTAGCTTACATTTGTGGTAGTGATGAACATGGTGTTGCAATTTCAATTAGAGCTAAAAAAGAAAATAAAACCCCAAAGGAAATTATTGATAAATATCATGCATTAATAAAAAAAAGCTTTGATGATTTTGGTATTTCTTTCGACAATTATTCGAGAACATCCTCGAAAATCCACCATGAAACAGCATCTGAATTTTTTAAGTTTCTTAATGAAAAGAATTGTTTTGAAATTAAAAATTCTAAACAATTATATGACCCAGTTGAAAATCAATTTTTAGCAGATAGATTTGTTGAAGGGGAATGCCCTCACTGTGGGTTTGAACATGCGTATGGTGATCAATGTGAAAATTGTGGAAGCTCATTGAGCCCTGAACAATTAATTAATCCTATATCAAAAATAAGTGGCTCCAAACCGATTGAAAAAGAAACAACTCATTGGTATTTACCTCTGGGAAAGTATGTTGATTTTATTAATGATTGGTTTCTTAAGGATAAGAAAGATTCTGCAAAATCAAATGTATATGGGCAAGTTAAATCATGGATTGATCAAGGATTGGAATCTAGAGCTATCACTAGAGATTTAGATTGGGGAATACCAGTTCCTCACAAAGATGGTGATGGCAAAGTTCTTTATGTTTGGTTTGATGCACCCATTGGCTATATCTCATCAACAAAAGAATGGGCTAAAAATGAGAATAAAGATTGGGAATTATATTGGAAAGATAAAAATACTAAGCTGATTCATTTCATTGGCAAAGATAATATAGTCTTTCACTGTATTATATTTCCAATAATACTTAAAGCACATGGTAACTATATTTTGCCTGAAAACGTACCAGCTAATGAGTTCTTAAATTTAGAAGGAGAAAAATTTTCAACTTCAAAAAATTGGGCAATATGGATTGATGAGTTCTTGAATGATTTTCCAGGAATGCAAGATTCTTTGAGATATACATTAACAGTAAATGCACCTGAAACTAAAGACAATGATTTTACCTGGAAGGACTTTCAGGCAAGGAACAATAACGAATTAGTAGCAATTTTTGGAAATTTTATAAATCGGGTGTTTGTACTAACTCACAAGTATTTTGATGGAATAGTACCAAAATTTGATAGTTTGGATAAAGTTGACAATGAAATCTTAAAAAGAACTTATGAAATTCCAAAATTAATTTCAGATTCATTAGATAATTATAAGTTTAGGTATTCTATTAATTTGCTAATTGATTTGGCTAGGCTAGGTAATAAATATTTAGCTGACCAGGAACCATGGAAGCTACATAAATCAGGTAATATAAAAAGAGTCAAAACGATAATGTATGTTGCACTTCAAATATGTGGAATGCTTTCAACTTTATCTACTCCTTTTCTACCAAATGCATCAAAAAAAATTAGAGATATTCTTAATATAAATGAAATTAAATGGACAGATCTCTCATTTGATGATCCAATAATTGAGCAAAATAAGACTATTAAAAAACCATCTTTGATATTTAGAAAGATAGAGGATGAGGAAATTAAAAATCAAATTAAAAAACTAAAAAGTTAGTTTATTTAATTAGAAATTTCTTTTGATCGTTGGTTAATTTGAAAAATTAAACCATTGTAAGATTCTACCAGATTTTTTAAATCCATTTGATATTCTTTTACAGTTTCTTGTTTAAGTAAATATGAATCAATTTTCTGTAAATAAGTATTAACAACTCTTATTCTACCAATGATTGGTGATGTTTTGTATTTTCCAGGAATAGTCTCTTTTTTTATTTTTTCAAGTTCTATACTCAATGACTTTATTTTAGACTTATGATTAATTTCATTATCAATTAAATCAGAAAATTTCTCAGTAAAATTAATCATCTGAGTCCATATTTCTATTTCTGATGTATAGCTGGAATCTAGTCTGATTATCTCTGGCTTATTTTCAAAAAAAGAAACAATTGAAGTGGGAACAGGAATCTGATCTATAGTACCCTTATTTGTATCAACATTAGAGCAAGAAAAAATTAATAAGTAAATAAATATATTTCTCAATTAAATAATTTTTAATAAAAATACACTTATTTGAGATTATTCTATTTAATCAGTTTTAAAAGAATAAATGATAGAGAAGCTACTATTAGTACCATCACTAGTTTTAACTCTCCAATAATATGTCGAGGCACCATCAAGAGAAACATCAAAAGTTTTAGACGTAATATTTGTTAACTCATTTGATGGAGATTGTTTACCATCAGTCTTATCAACATACAAAGTATATTTTAATTCATCACCCTGATCTGGATCAGATCCTTCCCAAGAAAATGTTACTTTACCATCAGATGATCTAGATACAGTCGAGCCAGAGCTTGGTGATTTTAAATCAGCTGGAAAAGGAGCATAATTTTTAATTCCTGGGCCTGCTAAATAAAACTTCCAAGAGGTACTTGTTCCAGTTTGAGTGGTAGTTGTATTTTTTGATATAACTTTCCAAATGTAGGGTTGACCTTTATCAAGTTCGACGGTAGTGTTTATCGTAGTTAAACCAGTTTTATTTACAACAGCTGATGAATTTAAATTAGTAACCTGTAGATCGTACGTACTAGTATTTGATGATGCTTGCCAAGAAAAATCTACATTACTTTTAGTATCAGAAGTGCTTGTACCTGTCTCACATACTTTCCCATTTGAAGGAGCAGTCAATGTTACAGCTCCAGGTGGTTGAGGTGGTGGTGGATCTCCTCCTCCATCTCCAGAACCTCCTCCATCACCTCCACATGAGGAAATGAAAAGTATAATAAATAAATAAATTAATTTTTTCATTCTCTTATTACTTTAAAGGTTTTTCTAACTGTTTTACTTTCTAAGACAACTATGTATGCTCCAGGTATTTGATTTGTCAGATCTATATTCGTTTTTCTAGACATATCCGCTATATCCTGGTATCTGCTGTAAATTAGATCTCCCTTCTCACTAAAGATATTAACTTTTACTCTAGTATCCTCGCCCCCTACATGTACTTTTACATCACTATCAGTCGGGTTTGGATAATAATGAATATCCTCTGATATAAATACCTCTTTTTCTACAAAACCTTGACACTCTAAATCCGTGTCTACCCTTATAATACTTAGCCCTGTAGATAAAGTTGCTTCAAAACTGTTTCCAGTAACTTTTTGTTTGATGCCATTGATCGTTACATTATACTGCTTTGAACCTGTCATCTGTATGCTTGTACTCTTTCTATCATTATCAATATCAATAAATGCTGTGAGTGCTGGCGGCTCTCCTACTACAACTTCAAAACACTGCTCATAGTTAGCCTGACCATCAACTGTAAAGCAAACCTCATAAGTTCCCTTAGCAAGACCAGTGACTGAAGCAGTTTTGTCTGTTCCTGTTATCGTGACGTTATCCTTACCAGTAATTGTAACTGTGTAGTCGTATGAAGCGTCTTCCACACTCAAGTCTATTACTCCGTCACTGCTACCAACACAAGTGGCGCTACCAACCTCAACCTTGAAATTGTTCACAGGTAATTCAAAAATCTGGCAACCAGTAACATCAACCTTAGCACCAGCGGGTGTGTCAGGACATTGGTCAACTGAATCACCAACTCCATCTAAATCAGTATCCAAATCTCTAAATTGCATCCAATTCATATTAAAACCTCCATCCAAAACTTTTAGTCTCAAAAGAAAAATTCCCTTAGGAATATTATTCTCAAGGTTTGCTGTTATAGTTGTCCAATCTTGCCATCCGCCAGTTGATGGAAAGTCAACTTCAGAAAGAACCACATACTCCCTGGAACTGTTTTGTTCAACCAGTGAGAGAGCAATTTTACCTCCATTAGACTGAGAAGCAACTCTAAAATCAATAGTATATTTTGATGAGGTGCTTGTAAAAATTTTATAATCAGCATAATCTCCAGTGTCAGTGTATCCAATATTAGAACCTCCTCCATCATCATTAGTATCCTCTGTTCCTAATCCGAACATTCTAAGGTAATCCTCAACCTCTACTTTACCAGGTATCACGAATCGTGGGTCCAAGTCATTAATAACTTGAAGATTTGTAAAAGAATTTAAAACCTTATTATTGTTAGACTTAATTAAATCACCTGAATATGAAACCTTAATTTCATCTGTATATAATAAATTATCAGATAGATTTAAAAAAAGTGTTTTGGGTTTTGAAGAATCTAAAGTTACTGAGTTAATACTTTTTTCTTGCCCATTTATTGTAACACTAAATTTATCTAAACTCCCATTGATAGATGAGGCTAAAATTTCTTGATTAACAAAAACCTCAATGGATTTTTCATCAGATCCAGTTTTACCGTTCACCGATTTAAATGGTGCTGAAGAAATCTCTCCAATTTTTTCAAATAAAATACTGCTTATATTTAATGGTATATCGTCATTGAAATGTAGTTTAAGTGAATGATTTCCTTGATCCAAAATAACATCATCTATGGTTGATGTAATAAATGAAAACCAGCTTCCACTGGAATTTGTAGTATAAACTGATGAAATATTTTGATCATTTAACGATAGGTAAAGCTTTCCTCCATTCTGTTCGGACGCATGTCTAATTTTTACTCTATATACGCCTGATGAGTTTATTTTTACAGAATATTTAGTCCACTCACCAGTTTCTACAAAACCTAGATGATAACCATTACTATTTACGTTATCGTTGTTATCTTCAATATCAACCCCATCATTTCTATACCGCCATCCTCTATTCCAAGCAGTAAATGATCCAGATGATTGATGGTATGTAGCTACATCATTATCATAATAAGCATAACTATTTTTACCTAAATCATAATCGGAAAGAAAAATCAGTCCAGGTATCTCTTGTCTTTTTTTAAATGGAATTGTTTCGTTAGTATGTGGCTGTCTTAAAAGAGCATCAGAAATTCCTTTTCTATAAATACAATTTTCTGAAAGTGCATTATCAGCTAATTTAATCATTGCTTCATAGGCTTCTTGTTCTGATGGTTTATCTCCCTCATCATTCCAATAATTTAGAATTTTTTGATAGCCATCATTTACTAGAATTCTGTATGGACTATTAACGCTCCCAATTTTTTTCATAGCCCACCACGCCCATCCTACATTATTATCTTCGAATAATTTTACAGCATCCGTATACCATGTATTTGAGTTTTCACCTGACTCTCCCATCCAAAGTGGTACATCATATTGCTCTCTAATGGGTAGAACCCAATTCAAATCATCACTATTTGTAGAGTTCCAATATTTATGAAAACTATAAGCCATGTTATCATCCCAAGGTGGTAATAATCCAGTATAATTGTTAGCATAATCATTTCCTTCAATAATTATCAAATGGTTATCTCCAACCTCTCTAATCGCATTTGTAATCCTAACAAATAAATCTTTTAAGGCTTTACCTTCAGGAAGTTCCCAGTTTGTTTCATTTAATAAATCGTAGCCACCAATCCATTCATTATCTTTATATCTTTCAGCAATTTTTCTCCAAAGGGCAACAGTTTTACTTTTATTTTGTTCACTTTCCCAAAGAGATGGTTTATCTGGGTCGTAATCAGATATATCTGTATTTCTACCTTGTCCACCAGGCGCTGCATGAAGATCTAAGATAACATACATGTTGTGTGGTTTAGCCCATTCAAGAACATTATCTACAATGTTGAAACCTTCGTCTAACCATGTATTTTCACCTGATACTGGCTCCTCTTGTATTGGTAATGTAAATAAATTATAATGTAGTGGAACTCGAATACTATTAAAACCCCAAGAAGCTAGTGAATCAACATCTATTTTTGTGAAATGATTTTCCCTCCACTTTTTAAAAAACTCTTCAGTTTTTTCAGTACCCATTAAGTCAACCAATTTTTCTTTGATTTCATGTTGAGCTCCAACGCTACCACCGCTTTCATGCATCATATAACCTTCAATTAATAACCACCCCCCTGGTGCGTATCCTCTCAATAAGACTTCATTTCCATTTTCATCAACAATTTTCTTTCCCTCAGCCCTTAAATTCTGGGAAAAGGTAATAGTGGAAGAAAATAAAAAAATTAGTACAAGGATTTTTCTAAACATTACTACAGCCCATATCCAAAGTTAAAAAGTAAATCTTTATCATCAGCATTGGCTCCATGTTCAGCTTTTATAGGCCAAGGATATGAAAGTTTACCGGTTGATTGAAAATCTCCAAACAGAATATCTGAAACACCATCACCCTCAGATCCAGGTAACCAAATTGCGGCAAAACCATCCCAATCATCAATGTGCTCTGCAATATTCATCGGTCTACCAGAAATTAGTAAGACCATAACTTTATATCCTTTGTTTTTGAGATTGTTTATTGTATTAATATCATCATTTAGTAAATCTAAATTATCTTTATCTCCAAAGAATTCTGTGTAAGGATCTTCTCCAATAACAACAACAGCAAGCTCGCCATCAACATCATTTAGATCTTGTCCGTCTTCAGAATAAATCACATTAGTTTCAGCTGAAACAGATTTTTTGATACCATCTAAAATTGTTGTTCCAATAGTTATATCACCTTGTCCACCTTGCCAATTAATTGTCCATCCACCACATTGCATTCCAAGATTATCGGCACCTCTGCCTGCAACTACAATAGATTTTGAATCTTTAGAAATTGGAATAATGTCATCATTCTTTAGAACCACAACACTTTCACGAACAGCTTGTCTTGCAATATCTCTGTGAGTATCAGAACCTATTACTTTTAGAGCATCATTTTCAACAAGTGGATTATCAAACAAACCATTTCTTATCTTGACTTTTAAAATTCGTTTTACAGCATCATCAATTCTAGCTAACGGTATCGAGCCTTCTTCAACACTTTCTTTTAGTAATCTCATAAACTTTTTATATGGTTGTCCCTGTCCTGAAACCATAACCATATCAATTCCTGCATTGATCGAAGTGATAATATCCGATTTGTAGTCCCCAGGAATTTCATCTATACCTTGCCAATCTGAAATAACAAAACCATCGAATCCCATTTCAATTTTTAAAATATCTGTAAGTAACTCTTTACTTCCATGACATTTAACACCATTCCAGCTATTATAAGATGCCATTATTGTTTGAACATCAGCATCAATTGCTGCTTGATACTTAGGTAATAATTTTTCTTTTAGCTCGTCAACATTCAGGATAGTATTTCCTCTATCAACTAAACCATTCATACCTGTACCAAATTCTGTATTACCATCTCCAATAAAATGTTTTGCACAAGCAACCACTTTCTTTCCAGAATTAGTTTGAGCACTTTGATATCCTTTTACTGAAGCCTCACCCAATATTTCAACTAGAGATGGATCACTTGAAAAGCCCTCATATGTTCTACCCCATCTGTAATCCTCAGGTGAGGATAAACAAGGCGAAAAAGTCCAATCAATTCCAGTTGCAGCAACTTCAATTGACGTAGCCTCAGAGATTTTAAAAATTAATTCAGGATTATTAGTAGCACCTAAGCCAATATTTTGTGGAAATATTGTGGCCCCGTAAACATTATTATGACCATGCACAGCATCAATTCCGTAAATCAATGGAATTTGTAATCTAGATTTTAAAGTTTCAGACTGATAACCGTTATACATATCAAGCCAAGCTTGAGGCTCATTAACCTTTGGATGTGAACCGCCTCCACTTAATAGTGATCCGATTGAATAAGTTGAAAGATCTGTAATTGTGTCTAAAAATCGTTGATCGATTTGTGTCATTTGACCAACCTTTTCATCCAATGTCATAGACTGAATTAATTTATCTACTTTTTTATCTATCTCAGATTCAGAGATCATATTTCTATCATTGTTACATGAAAAATTTATGATCAAAAAACCTAAAAAAACTATATACTTTTTCATAATATTATTTTATTGATAAACTCTAACATAATCGACTTCCATTGTATCGAAATCAAAATTAGGATCAACTGATCCACCATATGTACCACCCATTGCAACATTAACAATGATATTGAAATCCCAATTGAAAGGTAAAGCACATGCATTACCAACAATATGAAATGGCTTATCATCAACATAAAAAGTCAATGCTTTTTCAGTCCAAACCACAGAATAAACATGAAAGTTTGTTGAAACATCATTATAATCATGAGTAATATTACTATCACCAGAACCATAATTATCTGGGTGATGAACAGTTGATTGAATTTGGTTAAGCCTATTACCCGCATGTTCCAAAATGTCTATTTCGCCACACTTTGGCCAATCCAAGGATGCGTAATTTGAACCTAACATCCATAAAGCTGGCCATGTTCCTGCCTTACTTGGCATTTTTGCTCTTATATCAACTCTACCATAGGTAAAGTCCATTTTTTGATATGTCCTAACTCTTCCAGAAGTATAGTTCTTACCTCCATAACTTTCTTTTTTTGCAGTTATTTTTAATAAACCATTATCAACCCTTACATTTTCTAATCTATCGGTGGTTGCTTGCAATTCCTGATTATACCATTGATTTCTTACTTCATAAGTCCACTTATTAGAATCCAACTTGCCAGTGTAATCAAATTCATCAGACCAAACTAAATCTGTATATAAATCCTTAGAAGATGAAGTAGAAACATCCTCATCTGTTAGCCATACATACCAAGCATTATTATCTGAATCAACTGATCTTAAGAGTATACTATTTTTAGAATTACACTCAAGAGTATATTCATATTCACCAACATAAAATCCAACAAATGACTTCTCATTAAAAATAATTTTTCGCTCATCACCTTCATTTTTTACATAAAATGATCCACTGTAATTAGATAAATTATATTTTTCGATTTCACCATCAGAATTAGCAGCTTGCCCAGTTGAACCAAAAGTTTCATTTAAATACTTCGCCTTCCCAAATACATCCCCATTTGTTTTGTGAGAATATGTTCCATCGGATTTAAATATGTACTCGTCATCATAAAAACCAGAATTGGACTTTGAGAAAGCGGGAGCTTCCCACCACGAGGGATACTTATGATCTTTTGAGCCTAATGAAAAATGAGAATCAAATGAAGCATTAATTTTCCAAGTTTTCTCGCTACCACCAGTCAATATTGCGAGTATATCTTGATCAGACTCTGGAACTACATAAACAGTTACAGTTTTACCTAAACTTATAAAATTTCCTGTTGATGAATAGGCTAAAACATTTACATTATATGTTTTTGTTCCAACATCAGTGTAAGTATATTCTACTGAGCCAGCTGAAGAATCTTTTACATCACCTGTCCCAAATCTAAAACTATAATTAATTGCATTATCCGCTTTTGCAGTAAACCTTACCAATCCAGTTCCATTTCCATTTGGATTATTGTCATCAGCACCATCAACTTCAATATTTACAACAAGATTTGAAGGAATAATCTCTGTAGGTGGTTCGTTACCATCTCCATTTATTCCTTGCTCCCCAGAGCATGAAAAGGCTAACAATATCAGTAAAAAGAGTTTATACATATCTTTCATAAATACTTTAAGAAAAAGCTTGAGAAATTTTCATTCTCAAGCTCTTATCAAACAAAAACAAAAAACCAGTTATATAGTTATTAATCCTTATTGGTAATTTTCCACCACCATGCATTATTCTCATCAGCAAAATAATTTTTAAGTCTAATCTCGTTAGGATTAGATCTATCTAAAATTTCTAATGAGTGTGATCCAATATAAAAGCCTACGTGTCCCAATCCAGTGAAATTTAATGTTTCAACTCCTCCTGGTGCAGTTATGTACCATGTACCAGAAATTTTATCAACATCTTCTTGAGTTACTGGATAGTTTTCATGTTCATTATTAGCTTGGGAAACTTGACCTCTATCTCCTCCAAAATCTCTTTCTAATGGAATTACTTTACCAAAAAGTTCAGAGTCAGGACCAGCATCAAAAGTAAAGGTTCCATCTGCATTGAATGTATACCTATCATCATAAAGACCGGATGATGCTTTATCATATGGGTTAGCTGACCACCACCAAGGATCAGGAGCTTCATTTGGACCTACGCCCATATGAGCACCTTCCTCAGCTGCGATTCTCCATGTACCTGTAGTTAATAACTTAACAAGTGCAGCAGGAGGTGTATAGGTTACTAAAACATCGACATTAATTGCTTTACTGGATGTAGTACCCCCTTTTCCAACAGCAATAATTGTTACCGTGTAGGTATTTAATCCAAGCTTAGCAAATGTGTAAGTAATTTTACCATCAGGACTCACGGTTTCTTCGCCGTTATATACAAACTTATAAGTAATTGCATTATCAGCAGAACCAGAAAAACTTACTTCCCCAGAACCATCTCCGTTTGGATTATCAGAACTTGTTCCTGCAATAGAAGCAGAAATCTGAACATTAGTTGGTGCATTAATATCACCAAATGAGAATTGATCCTCCTCTGCAAAACTATCAATTTCACAACTTACAAAAACAAATGTTAATGAAACGAATAAGATTTTTAATAGTGTATTAAATTTTTTCATAATTATTAATTTAAAATTTTATCTGTGAATAAATAAATTGTCAATATAAGCTGTTACTTGATCGTTATTATTTTCTCCATTAAACTGTAATAATAACCTGCTAAAAGCGGTTTGATCTTTTTGATCAGAGAAATCAAACTCAAGATATTGCCATTTGTCTAACTCAATCGCTTTTTCTTTAGTAACCTGACCTTCCCATGGTCTATCTTTGGATCCATCTTGTAACTTTATCCAAAGTTTATTGTCTTGACTTCCAGTTATTGAACTTGAAGGAACATAGACATCAACTGAAACTTTGTTGGCATTTGATAAATCAAATTTTACAGTTTTTGCGGCATCTAAATCAAATCTAACATTCGCATATTGACCTCCTGTATCTTCATATTTCATCACTTTATTTGACTTATTAAATGATTCCTTATATGGATTATCAACTATTGACATTCCCGCAGCATCCTCTGCCCAAGCAGGAATATTTCCATTACCTTCAAAATCATCATGAGCTTGAGGAACTTCATAATAGAAATCATCAATGTAAGCAGTGACATTATCATTATTATTTTCTCCGTTTACTTGAAAAACAATTCGACTAAACTCAGTTGACGATGCTTTCTCGGAAAAGTCAATTAAAACACTTTGCCATTTATCAAGTTCTAAAGGAGCAATAACGCCATGCTGTCCTTCCCATGGCCTGTCTTTAGAACCATCTTGTAATTTAACCTCAACCTGGTTCGGCGATGAACCAGTTACTCCAGTAGATGGAATATAAATTTTAAAAGTGAAAATATTGTTTGTAGTTAAATCAAACTTTTTAGAATGATCAGCAGCTAAATCAAATCTTATATTAGCGTACTGTCCTCCAGTATCTTCATATTTTAAAACTTTACCTGAACCGTTTGGGTTATCTACCACTGATTTACCTGCAGCATCTTCTACCCAAGTAATAGTTCCATTACCTTCAAAGTCATCAAAAACTGCTTGATTGGTAACTACTGGCTCTCCTTTAATTATATCATCAATATGGTATGTTCCAGTATCCTGTTTTCCACCATCAATAAAGAAAACCAATTTTTTAAAATCAGCCGTACCATCCCAAGCTCCACCAGGATTTGGCCATGCTTGAGCTGTTACAGTTGAAAAATCAAAAGTTATGTTATTCCAACCTTGAGCAGAGAAATTTTGTTTTAACTCAATATACTCATTATCACCACTTTGTTCCAGTTTCATCATTAACTCATGAGTATCAGCAGTTGGATTATAAATTCTCAAAGAATACTTGTTATCAGCACCTGAAACAACTTTTATTGGTTCATCTAAAATTAATTCAGCTGTCTCCCAATCATTTCCACCGTTAGTAACTTTCCCAGTTTTATTAGATGAATCATCTGGGTCTGTAGAAAACTCAAATGATGCACCACCAACTCCTTTAAAAGGCTCTTCATTATCAAAATGAATTGGAAGCCCAACAGAATTTTCTTTCCAGAAATAGATGTTATCTAAAAACACATCAGCTTGAGCCCACTGGTCAACACCCTCGAATTTAAATTGAAATAAATCTCCTAGTGTTATTCCTTGACTTGTCCATTCTGTAAGTGGAATATCTAAACTGGTCCACTCATCTTTTTTTAAATCTTTAACAACAGCAACTTCTCTTGGATTAGCATCTCCAGGCTCTCTAATTAGGAAAGTTTTCAACTGGTTTAAGTCAGCTGTCCAAGCATCTATATGTAAAAACTCCATACTAGAAATATCAGTCTTATCATATTGAACCCCCTGATAACTAATTTTTGAATAGTGAGTTATTTTATCCCCGCTAAGATCTAATTCAGCATACCCACTTCCTTGCCACATTTGACCCCAATCAGGATTCATATTGACATTTCCTACAGCTGTATATGCATCACTAAAAATAGATACAACTGTTGAAGATGGTCTAACAGGTGGTGTCGGAGCAGATACAGTTGGTGCTAAAATTGCAGTAACTTCAAATTCTTGTGAATATTCAGTTGTAGCGATTGCAGCACCTCTCGCAACTACTTTCACTGTGTAAGTACCAGCTTCTTTATATGTAAAAGATGCTGTTTCACCAATATTTGCTGTAACCGGATCAGCACCTGCTTCACCAGGGATAAAATCAAAAACTGTAGCCCAATCAGCTGTAGCAGTTACATTAACTTTCTTAGAAGCAGCAGTATCATTTTCAATAGTTACCTGAAGATTTTCTGGTGCATTAAAAGACACAGTTAATGAAACATCTGCCGTTGTTGTAAGGTTATTTAGACCCGTTGCAGTCACTTTAATTGTATGATTGCCTTCTTTAAATGTATGCTTAACACTTCCACCAGACTTTATTGAAGAGGAAACAGGTGAACCGTCACCATAATCAATAACAAAGCTTATTGCTCCTTCACCTGTTGGTGTTATTGTTACATCACCCGTGTTATCCTGCGTAATATCAAAAGATGCAGATACATTACTTGGTGGTGCAATATTTTTAGCAAACTCATTATTATCACTAAAGTCCTCGTCACATCCTATTAAAAGGAAGATAAAGAACATTGAACCAAAAATTTTATATATATTTTTCATATTCATAATTTTTATTAATAACCTGCATTTTGAGTTAAACCTGAAATATCAACTTCAGTTTGAGGAATAGGAAATACTTCATGTTTTCCTACAACAAATCCTGAAATTTTATCACCAGCTTGACCAGTTCTAACTAGATCAAAAAATCTATGACCCTCACCTGCAAACTCCAATCTTCTTTCATCCCAAATAGCTTGGGTTAGAGCGGTTCCAGTCTCATTTTTTGAGTCGAGACCAGCTCTCGTTCTAACTTGATTAAGATAATTTAAAGCTTTAGAGTCACTTATTCCTCCTCTGTTATTTGCCTCAGCAGCCATAAGTAATACATCAGCATATCTAATATATCTGAAATTATTTTCGTAATTAAGCTCTAAAGTATTTTTTGAGTAACCAGCTCTCGGAATGTACTTATTGTTAAAGTACCCTGTGTGCTCATATCCCTCAGCATACTGAGCACCATTTGCATCAGCCCATGCTACAATATCAAGAACAGATGCATTTTTTCTTTTATCTCCAGCATCAAAAGCGTCAACCAGATCTTGTGTAGGAACATTAAAACTCCATCCAGATGAATATACAGGTCCACTGTATCCTCTAATTCCATGATGAATAACTGAGAAGTTTCCTTCAGTACTTTGTGGCATCCAGCCCCAATTCCATCCATTGGATTCTTTAGAATGTTGAATTTCAAATACAGATTCTGGCCCATTTTCGCCCTCTACTAAGAATACACTTCCAGGATCTGAAGGCAGAGTATAAAGGCCTACCAAAGGTTCAAGTATATTAGCTGCTTCAGCAAACTTATCTTGATAAAGATAAACTTTACCTAATAGAGCATGAGCTGTAAAAGAAGTTGCTCTTCCATCAAGACTCTTTTTTGCAGGAAGTGCACCGATTGCTGTTTGTAAATCTGATTCAATAACAGAATAAACTTCAGCCTTTGACACTCTTTGAAGTGTTCCAGAATCTCCAGCTGTTAATCTACCATTAGTAAATAGCGGAACATCACCGAAAATTTTAACTAATTCGAAATAGAAAAAAGCTCTTAAAAAGTGTACTTCACCATATAGTTCATTTTTTCTCCTCTCAAAACCAGGAAAATCAATTTTATCTTTATTCTCAACTAGATAATTAGCTCTATTTACACCCTCATACATATATTGCCAAATTCTTTTAAGTTGATCATTAACAGGATCATGAATCATATCATCAATTTTTTGTAAACCGATAACATCACTTGCACTTTCACCGCCACATAAAGAATTATCAGAGGCAATTTCACCAATCATGAAATTGTATAATGTCCACTGCAAAACATCATACACACCAACTAGGGCAGCTTCATAGTCATTAGCTGATTTAAAATAATCGTCTGCAATAATTTGATAATTTTCTGATGCTTCATAATCTACATATTCATCGCAACTTTGTACAAAGAATAATATTGATATTGATATTAAAAATTTATTAATTAATTTTTTCATTTTTATTATTATTAAAATTTAACGTTTAATCCAACTGAAACAGTTCTTGCACTAGGATAATTTCCTCTGTCAATACCAGTATCTAAAACACCATATGACATTTCAGGATCATAACCTGTATAGTCTGTAAATGTCATCAAGTTATTACCTTGTAAATAGAGTCTTACTGCATCTAAACTTTTTGAGTTAGCTACATTAAAGTTATACCCTAGTTGGACATTCTTTATTTTGAAATAAGAACCATCCTCAACATATCTAGTTGAAGGTCTTACATTATTGTTTGAATCAATAAAAGTAGCTCTCGGCTCAAAATTACTTGTACCTTCCCCTGTCCATCTTGCTAAGACGCTAACAGGTTTGTTGGTATAGTTTAAATTTCTTTCATAACCTCTGAAAATATCATTTCCAAAGGTTCCGTAAGTTCTTACACTTAAATCAAAATTATAAACACTTAAGTTGAAATCCCAACCGATTCTGAAATCAGCAAAAGGATCTCCAATTTTCGTTCTATCATCAGCATTAACAACTCCATCACCATTAACATCAACAAATCTTATATCACCAGGTTGCGCATTTGGTTGAGTCGCATGGCTGTCAACATCAGACTGATTCTGGAAAATTCCATCAGCTATGTATCCCCAGAAAATCCCTGGAGATTCGCCTTCTTGGAATCTTACTAAATTGTTGTAAGGTATACCATATCCAGCTCCCCAGATATATTTGTCGCCATTGGCGATTTCTTTAACTAAATTATCAGTAGTAGTAAAGCTAATATTGGTAGCAAAAGAAACGTCTTTAGCTTGATCAGTTTGATATCCAAAATTTACATCAATACCTGATGTTTCAGTTTTTCCAATGTTAGCTGAAGGATAGTTTGGTGTTCCTAAATACAATGAAAGAGTAGGGTTAAATAATAAATCATCAACAGTTTTCTTAAAGTAATCAACTGTAAGTGAGACTTTAGAATCAAACATTCTTAAATCAAAACCTACATTTATTTGAACTTGATTTTCCCAAGAAACATCTCTGTTTGGAATTCCATCAAGTGCAGAACCAGTTATGATATTCCCACCAAAAGTATACTTTGGAAAGGTTGTTATAGTTCCAAACTGAGAACTTGCATTATCATTTCCAACACTTCCATAACTTGCTCTTAACTTTAAAAAGTTTATAGCATTTGAATTGAAAAAATCTTCATTAGAGGCTACCCATCCAAGTGATGCTGATGGGAAAATTCCAAATTTATTATTTTCACCAAAGCTTGTAGATCCATCTCTTCGAACTGTGACTGAAGCTAAATACTTTTCATTATAATCATACTCAGCCCTAGCTATCATAGATACACTTCTGTTTATGTACTGCCATGATCCTGTAGTTTCTTCATCTTGAGGTCCAGTTGCTGAACTCAAATCTGCAAAAGTCCAAGAGTTAAATGGTACACCAACTTTTGAACCATAAACGCTACTTCCAGAGTTATTTGCGATTTGAAAACCAGCAAAAACACTAAGATTGTGATCGTCCATTGAAAAATTATAACTAGCATTTATATCATAACTATAATTAAAATATGAAGTTTTATTTTCGTTTACACTATTCCATGTCTGAGTAACATTACCATCAGCGTCAGTTGAAGTTATAGGACTCAAATCTGCGTTTGCATTTGTTGCATTATGACCAACACCATAAAACTGATAGGGATTAAATCCTTTGGACGCTATATTTACATATGTGTACCCCAATCTAGATGTAATTTTTAAATCTTCAAGCAGATCATATTGCAACTCAAATTTTCCAGCGATTGTATTTGTGTTACCCTCACCATAAGAGTTGGATATTTGAGCCATTGGGTTTTTAATTTCTTGTGTGATAGTATTACTAATTGCGTAAGACCCGTCATCAGCAAATACTGGTGTAGTTGGAGACATATTTAAAGCATTAAAGATAATATCACCAAGTCCACTGTCCTTAATATTTGTATATCTATTGCTAATCTTCATGTTTAGCTTGCTTGAAATATCAATATCAAAATTTCCCCTAAATGTTGATCTATCAAAGAAATTCTTATCACCTCCGTATAATATTCCTTCCTGACCTGTAAACCCTGCAGAAAGGAAATAAGATGAATTATTAGTTCCACCAGAAACTGAAATATTATTTGTAATTATAGGTGCATCAATTCTAAAAATTTCTTTTTGCCAATCGGTTCCTTTTCCAAGATTTGAAATATCAGAAAAGATTAATCCGCCACCAGATGAGACACTCATCTCATTTAGAATAGCAGCATATTCAGAGGCATTTAATACACCAATTGTTTTTTCTGGTGATTGTTGGCCGTAAGATGTATTAAAAGTAAACTTAGCCTCTTGATTTCTTGAACCACTTTTTGTTGTAATTACAATTACTCCATTACCACCTTTTACACCATAGAGTGCTGTTGTTGATGCATCCTTCAAAACTGAGATACTTTCAATATCAGATGGTTCCAATGAGTTCATATCATCAAGACTTTGATTTATACCATCAACTATAACTAGTGGATCATTCCCAGTATATGATGTAACTCCTCTAATAATTACCGTAGGTTTAGAACCAGGTGCTCCATTAGAAAACATATTGACTCCAGGTAAACCCTGTAATGCATCCTCCATTCTAACGGGTTTAAGTTTTTCAACATCATCCGATCCAACAGTAGAAACTGCACCAGATATATTAGACGCTTTTTGACTTACATAACCAAGGACAACAACTTGCTCTAATGCTTCAACATCCTCTTCTAAGGAAATAGATAAATTGAATGAATCAGAAACAGTATACTCTAATGTTTTAAAACCTAAGTAAGAAAATACTAAAACATCTCCAGTATTTACATTATTTAAAGAAAAATTACCATTAAAGTCAGTATTAGTACCATTGGAAGTATTTTGAACTATAACATTAACTCCAGGAAGAGGTTCATTACTATTAGAATCAGTAACAGAACCTGTAATTGAACCTGACTGAGCTGTCATAGTGTAAAATCCTAATAACAATAGGAAATTAAAAAATTGACGTTTCATAGATT
>CACJYD010000003.1 GCA_902597545.1 uncultured Bacteroidota bacterium
ATTTTACCATCATTAGAACTTCTACAAGTTTCATTTGATGATTGTAAGCTAAATGTATCTTTAGGTAGAGGATTTGAATCACAAACATCACCAATGCCATCTCCATCTAAATCTGATTGATTCGGATTAGCAGTTTCAGGACAATTATCAACATCATTTTTTACTCCGTCATTATCAACATCATCAGATGTGACCTCAAGCAGTAAACCAGTTGTTTTATTTTGAGTAGCGGATACAGCATTTATTGTAAGAGGGTATGTTTTTGTATCAGCGTTTTCATTAATATTAAGAGTTATGCCTAATGTACCATCTTGATTTACGGTTATTATATTACTTGGATCATAATCGACTGTTGTATCTTGTGGTAATCCATCAATTGAGAACTCAACTTCTTCATTAAAGTCATTTAGAGCCTTGTAATCTACATTGAAAGAACCACTTTCACCTTTAAAAATTACTATATTTTCAACATCTGTTGATATTTTGATTGCAGGGTCACCTCCTGTCTCAGTGAAGTATGATGAATAAATACCTAAGCCATAAGTTGCGGCAAATACTTTGTAGTCATCTCTCATGTCTAAGTCTGTAATTCTTACATCTTTCATCCCAGCATTTGCCTGAGACCATGATGGGTTTGCAGTATCGAAATCTTTGGTATACCATACACCAAGTTCAGTTCCTACTATTACTTCATTTTCAAGTAGCGGATTTTGTAGTATACATCTAACTGGAATATCTGGTAGATCCCCCTCTTTTTCTTGCCATGTTTCACCACCATCATTGGAATAAAAAATATTTTCGACTCCGTAGTTATGGAAAGTAACAAAAATATGATTCTCATCTTTTCCAATTTCAATATCGGAGACACTCCCAACAAACTTTTGATCTGTTAAGCTAGTAAACTTAGCATTAGATTCTCCAGTAGTCGAGTTAGGAACAGAGTTGGCATTTTCAACTTTAACAACTTGCCCAGCTTCAGTACCAAAATATAATGTAGATGATACCTTTGTGTGAGGACATACAGTCAGTGCAGATACGTTAGAGGTTAAAAATGTGGAATTCTCAAGTATAAAACTAGGTGCATTTTGATTTCTGTCTTCTTCTTTGAAGTCATCCCAATCGTAAATGACAATAATTCTATTATTGCCATAATTAGAAAAGACAACACCCTGGTTGGAATCTAGTGTTTGTGTAGTAATAAAATCTCCATTTGAACCTCCCTCATTTAATAAATCAAATTCTCTTGAATTGGTGCCATTTAGATTTACTGCACGAACGTCATTATTATAAACATAATTTTGAATAAAATATTTGTTATCTGGATTTTGGGAAAACATCGTTGCAGCACCATCTCCACCACCAGATCGCGTAGATGTAGTCGACCCATTACTTCTATCAACTGAGAACTGAGTTCCATTGTCTTGTAGTCCACCTGCAAACACATCTTGTTTTCCTGCTTCAGCCTGAGTGACTGTTTTGGGAAACGACATTAAATTCCTTAAATCTCTCCCACTGACTGTGACTCGGTGATCAGTAAACATTGTTGAAGGGGCTACAGCAACAGTATAGTATTGCGAAGTGTGGTAATTATCATTTCTAGAGCTCATATTGTCTCCTCCGTCTGTTGAAAGGAAAACCCCACCATCATTACCAAAAAGAATTTTATTCGGATCAGATTCTAGAATTGATGCTCCATGTTGATCTGCGTGTACATATTGATAAGATGTTCCATTAAAAGTACCACCATACCATTGACTCAATTGTGTCCATGGGTTTGTTGTTCCAGTTGCTCCACCATTTGTTGTTCTATGTAAGTTAATACCACCAACAAATACTTTGTTTGGATTAACAGGATCTGATTCGAGCATTTGGTCATACCAATGTTGACTTCTTGTAAAATCACCATTGATATCAACTGCTTCAGGTAAATCAATAGCTGTTGGAGCTCCATTCAAACCATTATTACCCTTGTATATTTTAACTGGTGAGGAGTCTTGAGTCGATGAAAAAATCCATACAGTATTATTAGATGTTACTTCAATCTCAGTTCTTCCTGGTTCAAATTCAATATCAACTTGATATTTTTTTGTAAAATTATCTCCAGAGTCATCTGATTGCCAAACTCCACCACCTCCATTTCCAGAGAAATCTCTAGTAGAAGAAACCCATACAGAATTATCAACTGGACTAATTTCAAGGTCAATTGGCTGAATAGGTCTAGTTGAGTTATCAATATAAATTTCAAGTTTTTTCCAATTTTCACCACCGTCAGTAGACTTGTAGAGACCATAATCTTCTCCACCAAACAGTGTAGATGCGGTATCTCTATTTCCTGAGAGTCCTACAGCTGCGTAAATTTCAGATGCTCCATTATTATTCCTAACAACAACATCATTGATATAAAAGGTGCCAGGAACAATTGTATATCCTGAGGCAACTTGAACGGTTTTTTGAATGGACAATCTAACATTATCATTGTTGTTAAGTAAGTTTTTTAGATTGGTGCCATCAGCTCTAGATATCATTATAGTTGGAATGTTAATAGCATTTAAATCAACAGACCCATCACTTGGAGCAGCCATACCAACAGGTGGTCCATCAACATTATTCACTATGATAAGTAGTTTTGCTCCAGCCGCTTGAGCATTTACTGTTTTTGTTGCGAAATAACAAGCGCCTCTATCAACTATAGCAATTTTCCCATTAATTGAAGATGCATTGGATAGTGATGAACAACCATCAGTACCAGTTCCATTACCTTGATCACCATCATTAGCTGCATCAAGTCCTAGAATTGCGTCATGAACAATGGGTGCATCAGATGGTACGCTGGGTCCAAAAGACGCTTCTGTGTATCGATATGTCCTATTTGAATTTGGAACTACAATTTCAACTACATTGTATTCACTCACATAACTAGTTTCTGTGTCTCCACCCATAACTTTATTCCATGAATCTCCACCATCTGTTGATTTCCACAAACCATTGCCAAGGGCATCTCCAGCAGTGTAGGATTCACCTGTGCCAACATAAAAAGTTTTTGTATCATTTGGATCATACGTTATTGATGAGACAGCTAGGTTTTGTGGCATATTTTCATCAACCAAAGTCCATGGTGAATTAGGGTTAGAGATACTTGTATTTTTAAATATACCTCCAGAAACTCCACCTGCAAATACTGTCTCGTTTGTGGGATCATTAGGGTCCCACATCATGGCCTTTGTACGACCGCCTACGTTGTATGGGCCTCTATGAACCCATTTTGTTTCATCATTATTTGGTTCACCTGGGACACCAGCAACTCGATTTTGTGGATCATTTTTTTCTCTCAATTCTTTTTGTAATCTGAAGAGTTTTTCAGGTTCTGTTCTACCTGTGTAAGGATTCATAGAGAGTTCCCACATTCTTTCAGCATATGCATTGGGTGGTAGCTCCATTTTTTTTCTTTGATCTTTTGGAAGATTCTTAGTTTCTTTAAATGGACTATTTTTTAAAAACTCACTATGTTTTAATCTAACTTGATCGTAATCAACTTGATTATAATTAGTAATTAAAAAAATACCCAAGACTAGTATTGAAAAGAGAGATAAATATTTAAAGTTTTTCATTTTCACGGTTACCAAATTTAAACAATAATAATTAGATTTCTATTGAGATTTTCATGTTTCAAATACCATACCAAAATCAAATTGAAACAACCCCTTTTATATGTGGATGTGGGTTGTAATTCAAAATTTCAAAATCATCATATTTAAAATCAAAAATATCTTTGACACTTCTTTTAATTTTTAAGGATGGTAGTTTGTTTGGTTTTCTACTAAGTTGAAGTTTAACTTGATCAAAATGATTAGTGTAAATATGTGCATCACCAAACGTATGAATAAAATCTCCAACTTTTAACTTACATACATGTGCTACCATATGAGTAAATAAAGAATAAGAAGCTATATTAAAAGGAACTCCTAGGAAAATATCTGCACTTCTTTGATAAAGTTGGCAGGATAATTTTCCATTAGCAACATAGAATTGAAAAAAAGCATGACATGGTGGAAGGGCTGCTTTGCCATTTTTAATATTTTCATCAAAAGAAATTGATGTGTCAGGTAAGACACTTGGATTCCATGCCGACACAATCATTCTTCTGCTTTTGGGATTCTTTTTAATCATTTCTATTAAATTTGAAATTTGATCAATATTATCATTATTCCAATTTCTCCATTGTGACCCATAAACAGGTCCGAGATCTCCATTTTTATCCGCCCATCCATCCCAAATTTTTACACCGTTATCTTGAAGATATTTGATATTGGTATCACCTTTTAGAAACCATAATAATTCATAAATAATAGACTTTAAGTGAAGTTTTTTTGTTGTAATTAAGGGAAATCCATCCTCAAGATTAAATCTCATTTGATATCCAAAAATGCTTTTTGTACCAGTGCCTGTTCGATCATTTTTTGACACACCATTATCCATTACATGTTGAACCAAATCAAGATATTGTTTCATCTACTTAAAAATATAAATATTGACTTTTTTTTTAAAGTAAAATTTGAAAAAAAAATGAAAAGATATTAACCAATCAACATTCCAGCAATTGCTGCTGATAATAGTGATGCTAGAGCGCCACCAATTAGTGCTTTAATACCAAAGTTTGCCAAATTTTTTCTTTGGTTTGGAGCAAGTGATCCAATACCTCCAATTTGAATTCCAATAGA
This sequence comes from uncultured Bacteroidota bacterium, assembly GCA_902597545.1. Classification (GTDB taxonomy): domain Bacteria; phylum Bacteroidota; class Bacteroidia; order Flavobacteriales; family Flavobacteriaceae; genus Eutrophosalina. Next base: position 4,719 of record CACJYD010000003.1, read on the forward strand.
CGAAAAATTTGCAAATCCACATAACATATATGTAGCCATTATCACAGATTTTTCATAAGATAATTTAACAGTGTTCAATGGGTTTTCAAGCTCTGCCAATTGCATGTAAGCAATAAACTCATTGATTGATAATTTGATTCCAAGTAATTGACCCATTGGCATAATGTCAGTTGTTGCTACACCAATTAGCCACATGAGAGGGGCAAAAATTATACCCATCAAGGCTTCAAGAGAAAGACTTTGATATATTGAATTAGCTTCTATAAATCCATTTATGCCTGTAATATCACCAAATTGAAATAGTACATAATTAAACATGGCAACAAAGGCAATAAACACTAGAACCATTGCTCCAATATTTACTGCTAATTTAATGCCTTCAATTGTCCCGTTGGAAATTGCATCTAAGATATTGGATCCTGCATTATAATCTGAAATATTAATATCACTGTTGATCTTTTCAGTTTGCGGAAATAGTATTTTGGAAATTAAAATCGCACCAGGTGCAGCCATAACAGAAGCAGTCAATAAATGTTTTGCAAATTCAATTTTTTTAACTGGATCATCACCTCCAAGAAAAGCAATGTAAGCTGCTAGTACGCCACCAGCAACTGTCGCCATCCCTCCAATCATAACCAAAAGGATTTCCGATTTATTCATCTTTGGCAAGTATGCTTTTATAAGAAGTGGGGCTTCAGTTTGCCCCAAAAAAATATTACCAATTACAGATAAGCTTTCAGATCCTGAAATTTTTAAAATCCTAGTGTAAAGCTTTGCAAAGAAGCTAACTACCTTTTGAATAATTCCAAAGTAAAAAAGTAAAGATGTTATCGCTGAGAAGAATATAACCGTTGGTAAAATCTCAAATGCCCATATGTAGCTATTTGTTTTTGGGGTCAACAGATCTCCAAAAACAAAAATTGTTCCTTCTCTTGTAAAATCAATCAATTTTACAAATAAAGAGCCTGCTTTTTCAAAAATTATTTGAAAGAATTTTACTTTAAGAATTAAAACTCCAATAGTAAGCTGTGCTATAAGTGCTAAAAAAATAGTTTTCCATGCAATTTTTTTCTTGTTGGCACTCATTAAAAATGCAAGAATTAAAATTGATAGGATTCCTAATAATCCTCTAAATATCCCATTGATAGTAATTCCGGTGCTTGGAATTAGTTCAGAAATTAGTTCGTAATTAGTTATTATCATTTGCTATTTTCTTTGATTGATCTCATCTCTAAGTTTTGCAGCAAGCTCATAATCCTCTTCCTCAATAGCTTTTGAAATCTTTTTGTTTAATTGTTTTATGCTAAAACCTTTAAAGCTCTCATCAAATTTTTTTTGCTTTTTATCTTTTATTTCTTTTTTTAAAATAATTCCTGCTTTATCTAATATTTTGTCATAAGTATAAATTGGAGATTCAAACCTTAGTGCAAGTGCAATTGCGTCTGAAGTTCTGGCATCAAAAATTTCTTCCTCTTGATTTCTTTCACAAATTACACTTGAAAAGAAAATTCCATCAACAAGCTTGTGTATAATTACTTGCTTTATTTTAATATCATAATTATTGGCAAAATTTTTAAATAAGTCATGAGTTAGTGGTCTTGGTGGTTGAATTTCTTTATCTAAAGCAATAGCAATAGATTGAGCTTCGAAGCCACCTATCACGATGGGCAATTTTCTTTTACCATCTATTTCTTCAAGAATCAATGCATATGCTCCATTTTGAGATTGACTGTATGAAATTCTATTGACGGCTAATTCTACTAAACTCATATGATAACTTAATATTTCAAAAATAGAAAATTAGTTATTTTCAGCCTTGAAAGCTTTAAGTTTTTCATTTAATTTAGGTACAACTTCAAATGCATCACCAACAACCCCATAATCAGCAGCCTTAAAGAAAGGTGCTTCGGGATCATTATTTATAACAACTTTTACTTTTGATGAGCTAACCCCTGCTAAATGTTGAATTGCACCAGATATACCTATCGCTATATATAAATTTGTAGCTACAGGTTTACCAGTTTGACCAACATGTTCACTGTGGGGTCTCCAACCTAAATCTGATACTGGTTTGGAACATGCAGTTGCAGCATTAAGTGTATTGGCTAAGTTTTCAATTAGATGCCAGTTTTCAGGACCTTTCATTCCTCTTCCCGCAGATACTACAATATCAGCATCTGCAATACTAATATTACCTTTTGATAAATCAACAGAAGCTTGTATGATATTTGAATCAGGAATTTCAGCATCAAATTCAATTATTTCTGGATTTGAGGGTGTTATCTTTTTTTCAAATGAATTACTAGAAATACTAATAATTTTATTTTTTGATGAAATTGATACATCACAAAATGATTTATTGGAGAAAGATGTTCTTTTGACAGTAAATGGCTCATAATTGGATGGTGCTTCAACTACATTGGATACATAACCAGCATTTAGTTTTATTGACAATATTGGCGCTAAAAACTTACTATCTGCACCACCACCAAGAATAATATGATTTGTTGAGTTTTTTATACAGATCTGATAGATAATTTCAGCATAAATTTTTGGATTAAAATTTTTAATGGATTGATTATTTACAACAACAATTTTGTCTGGACCATACTTGCTTATTTCATTTGTGTTGTCAACATTAATTGCAACGACAATTAATTCAGTTGATAATTGATCAGAAATATTTTTTGCATATGAAATAACTTCATAAGCACTTTTTTTAGGTTCTTTGTTACTAGATTCTATATATGCGATTATCGACATTTTTTAAATCACTTTAGCTTCATTATGTAGTAGATCGATGAGTTTATCTAAATTATCAGGATCAACCATTTTAATTTCCTTTTTATCTTCAGGCTTATAAAATTTGTGGGTTTCTGTTTTAAATTTAGATTCATCTGATTCGATAACATCTAGAGGTTTTTGCCTTGCTTGCATAATTCCTCTCATGTTAGGTATCTTTAAATCACTTTCTTCAACAAGACCCTTTTGGCCACCTATGATCAAAGGAAGTTCACAAGTTAATGTTTCGATTCCTCCTTCCATTTCTCTTTTGGCAGTAGCATTAGAGCCATTAATTTCCAAGCTAACACAATTTGTTATAAAATTTATATTTAAAATTTCGGAAATCATTCCTGGTACCATAGATCCGTTATAATCTATTGATTCTCTTCCAGCAATTATTAAATCATATGATTTTTCCTTAATAAAATTTGATATATTTTTTGCAACTTGATAACTATCAATTGCTTTTGAATCAATACGAATTGCTCTATCTGCACCAATTGCAAGAGCTTTTCTTAAAACGGTTTCATTGGATTGTTCTCCAACATTTATTACGTCAATTGATGCATTGTTTTTTTCTTTAAACCACATTGCTCTTGTCAATCCAAATTCATCATTTGGGTTGATGACGAATTGCACACCATTAGTGTCAAAATCTGTGTCATTATTAGTAAAGTTAATTTTGGAAGTTGTATCTGGAACACAACTTATACAAACTAAAATTTTCATTCAATACAAATATAGTACAATTTATTATGCGCGCATAGTATTTTTTTAATTTTAAATCTAATTAAATATTCATATTTTTGCGTTACAAAATGAGAGAAATTCAATTTAGAGAAGCTGTTTGTGAAGCAATGTCTGAAGAGATGAGATTAGATGAATCAATTTATCTGATGGGAGAAGAAGTTGCTGAGTATAATGGAGCTTACAAAGCATCAAAGGGCATGTTAGATGAGTTTGGTGAAAAAAGAGTCATCGATACTCCTATCTCAGAATTAGGATTTGCTGGAATTGGCGTTGGTTCTACGATGACAGGAAACAGGCCAATAATTGAATTTATGACTTTTAACTTTGCTTTAGTTGGTATTGACCAAATTATAAATAATGCTGCTAAAATTAGGCAAATGTCCGGAGGTCAATTTCCTTGTCCAATAGTATTTAGAGGACCAACTGCTTCAGCTGGTCAACTCGCTGCAACTCATTCTCAAGCCTTTGAGAGCTGGTATGCAAATTGCCCAGGTTTGAAAGTCATTGTCCCATCAAATCCATATGATGCAAAAGGCTTATTAAAATCTGCAATTCGTGATGATGACCCAGTTATTTTTATGGAGTCTGAACAAATGTATGGTGATAAAGGACAAGTACCAGAGGAAGAATACTTGATTCCAATTGGTGAGGCTGAAATTAAAAAAGAAGGAAATGATGTAACTGTTGTTTCCTTTGGCAAAATTTTAAAGGAAGTTTTCAAAGCAGATGAAAAGCTCAAGGAGGACAATATTGATATAGAAATTATTGATCTTAGAACGATACGTCCTCTTGATATCGATACAATAATTAGTTCTGTCAAAAAAACCAATAGGTTGGTTATTCTTGAGGAATCTTGGCCTTTTGGAAATATATCAACTGAAATAGCTTACCAGGTACAAAACAAAGCAATGGATTATCTGGATGCCCCAATAATAAAAATTAATACGGCAGATACTCCAACACCATATTCTCCAGTTTTGTTGAAAGAATGGCTACCTAATTACAATGATGTGGTAAAAGCAGTAAACAAAGTACTTTATAAATAAAAGTACATTATAATAATAAATTTATATTTTTGACCCCTAAATTTTAAGATTATGAACTTCGATCCAATTTTTATACCTATAATTTTATCTATTCTAGGACTTATTTACATGTATATAAAAGCTAAATGGGTAAAAAAACAAGACCCAGGAAATGAAAAAATGGTTTCTATTAGTTCAGCTATTAAAAAAGGAGCTCTAGCATTTTTAAATGCTGAGTATAGACTACTATTGATATTTGTAATTGTTGCTTCTGCTGCACTATTCGGAATTTCACTTGTAGTAGAAACGACTAGTTGGCTTATTATACCTGCTTTTGTTGTAGGTGCAATTTTTTCTGGTTTAGCTGGAAATATAGGTATGAGAATAGCAACTGATGCTAATAGCAGAACAACTCAAGCTGCAAGAACAAGTCTACCAAAAGCTCTTGACGTTGCATTTGGGGGTGGGACTGTAATGGGGCTTGGTGTCGCAGGTTTAGCTGTTTTAGGACTAAGTTTATTTTTTATGTTCTTCATCAACCAATTTATGAATGATGGAGGGGATTTTTATACCAACATGACAATTGTTTTAGAAGCTCTTGCAGGATTCTCACTAGGTGCTGAATCAATAGCTCTTTTTGCAAGAGTTGGAGGAGGTATTTACACTAAGGCCGCTGATGTTGGAGCAGACTTAGTTGGTAAAGTTGAAGCTGGTATACCTGAAGACGATCCTAGAAACCCTGCGACTATTGCAGATAACGTCGGGGATAATGTTGGTGATGTTGCTGGTATGGGAGCAGATCTATTTGGTAGTTATGTAGCTACTGTTTTAGCCTCTATGGTTCTTGGTAATTATATTATAAAAGATATGAGTGATTATGCATCTTCACAATTCGAAGATCCATTTGGTGGAATTGGTCCCATTTTATTACCATTATTTATTGCTGGAATTGGAATTATTGCATCTATAATTGGAACACTATTTATTAAAGTAAAAAGTAATGAAGCCAAGGAAGCACAAGTTCAAGCCTCATTAAATACAGGAAATATAATTTCAATCATAATTACACTTATTTCTTGTTGGTTTTTAATAGATTATTTATTGCCAGACACTATAACAGGCATGAAATTTTTTGGAGAAGGTACTAGAGATATTCCAAGTCAAAATATTTTTTATTCAACTATTGTTGGTTTAGCTGTTGGTTATTTAATCTCTGCTTTTACTGAATATTATACTGCACTTGGAAAAAAACCTGTATTGAATATTGTTCAAAACTCCTCAACTGGTGCAGCAACAAATATTATAGCTGGTTTAGCCACAGGTATGAAATCAACTTTCTCTTCAGTAATTTTGTTTGCACTAGCTATTTGGGGTGCCTATGAACTTGGAGGTTTTTATGGTGTAGCTATTTCTGCATCTGCAATGATGGCTACAACAGCCATGCAATTGGCAATTGATGCTTTTGGCCCTATTTCTGATAATGCTGGAGGTGTCGCAGAAATGAGTGAATTACCAAAAGAAGTAAGAGAAAGAACGGATATTTTAGACTCTGTTGGAAATACTACCGCTGCTACTGGAAAAGGTTTTGCTATAGCATCAGCTGCACTAACAGCTCTTGCACTTTTTGCTGCTTATGTAACATTCACTGGAATAGATGGTATCAATATTTTCAAAGCTGATGTACTCGCTGCGTTATTTATAGGAGGGATGATTCCCGTGATTTTCTCAGCACTTGCTATGGAATCAGTTGGAAAAGCTGCCATGAAAATGGTACAGGAAGTTAGGAGACAGTTTAAAGAAATACCTGGTATTCTTGAAGGTAAAGCAAAACCAGATTATGAGAAGTGTGTTGAGATATCAACTAATGCTGCTTTAAAAGAAATGCTTCTTCCTGGTATTATAACAATTGTTACTCCAGTATTAATTGGTTTTACAATGGGAGCTGAGGCCCTTGGAAGTTATATGGCAGGTGTTGCCGTCTCTGGTGTCTTATGGGCTATTTTTCAAAACAATGCTGGTGGCGCTTGGGATAATGCAAAAAAATCATTTGAAGCTGGAGTTGAAATTAACGGAAAGATAGAAAAGAAAGGATCTGATGCTCATAAGGCTGCTGTTACTGGCGATACGGTTGGAGATCCATTTAAAGATACATCTGGGCCATCAATGAACATATTGATTAAATTAACATGTCTCGTTGGGCTTGTAATTGCACCAATTCTTGGAAATCATGGATCTGTAGATTATGTATCTAGTGATTATGAAAATGTTGAAAAAAATATAGTTTTGGATGTTAACGAAGACAATCCAGAAGAGAGCTCATTAACAATCGTAACCATTTCTGAGGTTAACGGTGTTGTTACTGAAAATACTGAGAAATGTTATGGGTCTAAAGCAGAGTTATTGCTAAAAATGAATGAATTAAAAAATCAGTAATTAAGTAGCTAGCCTAGTTTTTTAATCTTAGAGTCTATTTTACTTAAAATTGATTTGAAATCATCTTTGTTTTCAACAAAATCAATGTCATCAACATCAATTATTAGCAAATTGCTTTTATCGTAGCTCTGAATCCAAGCTTCATATCTTTCATTTAGCCTGCTTAGGTATTCAATGCTTATCGAGTTTTCATACTCTCTTCCTCTTTTGTGAATTTGATCAACTAAATTCGGAATATTACTTCTTAAATAAATTAATAAGTCTGGATCCTTAACAAAAGATTTTAATGTTTTAAAAATGGATTCATAATTATTAAAGTCTCGATTTGTCATTAAACCCATAGACTTAAGGTTAGGAGCAAAAATAAACGCATCTTCATATATAGTTCTGTCTTGAATTGTATCTTTTTTGTTTTGTGAGCATTCAATCATTTGATTGAAGCGACTATTCAAAAAATAAATTTGAAGATTGAATGACCATCTTTCCATTCTTTCATAGAAATCATCTAAATAAGGATTTTTAAGAACATCTTCATAATGAGGTTCCCATCCATAATGCTTTGACAGCATCTCAGTAAGTGTTGTTTTACCAGCTCCTATATTTCCAGCTATAGCTACGTGCATCAGATAAGTTTTTAAAATTAAAAATATATTTGAAAACTTTTAAATAACCACATGTTTTTTTTAAAAAAAAATTGTGGCTTAGTTTTTGCACATATTTTACACAACTAACTAAAAAACTATGAGATACATTTTTCTTCCTCTAATTCTGGTCTGTAGTTTGTCTTTTTCTCAACAATTTCAAGGAAAAGCATACTATATGTCTAAGATAGGAGTTGATAAGTCTTTCCTTGACAACCCTAGAACTGCTCAATACAGAGGATACATGGAAAAAATGTTAAAACAAAATACTGAGAAAGATTATGTTTTAGAATTTAATTCCACTGAATCAATTTATACTGAACAAAAAAAACTTGACATAGATGATGGTAGAAGTGGATTTAATTGGATGGCTCAATATGTTGGTGATAACATAGGTAAGCTTTATAAAAATATTAACGATAAAATATCAGTAAATGAAACTGAATTTATGGGTAGATTCTTTCTCCTAACGGACTCATTAAGTGATCAAAAATGGAAAATGACAGGTGAATCAAAAAAGATTGGAAAATACACTTGTTACAAAGCCACTTATGAAAAGGAAGTTGAAGAGTCTACATTTAGTTTTGGTAATTGGGAACAAAATCTCAACAATAAAAAGAAAAAAATGAGAAAAGTAAATGTAGTTGCTTGGTTTACACCAGAAATTCCAATCGCTACAGGACCATCTTGGTATGGAGGTCTTCCTGGTTTAATTCTTGAGATTAGTGACGATAAAACAACTGTTTTATGCACCAAAATTGTAATGAATCCAACTGAAAAAACAAAAATTAAAAGACCAAAAAAAGGTAAGGTAATAGCTACATCTGATTTTTTAGTTTTACAGGACGCAAAAAGAATAGAGGCAAGGGAAATGTGGAATAAATCTAGAGCACGTGGAGGTTCTGCTAGACTAAATAGGTAGCCTATGAAAAAAATAATTTTCTTTTTACTTTTTCCACTATACATTCTATCTCAGTCTAGTTTTAGCGGAACAATTAAAGACAGTTCAGGCTATCCAATAATGGGAGCTAATGTAATTGCTGTCAACAATGAAACAAGCGTTCTTGATGGTTTTGGTATTTCAAATGATAATGGTTATTTCACAATTAATCTTAGAAATGATACTGAATTTAATATTAAAATCACATTCATTGGATTTAAGCCAATAGAATTTAATATTAATTTGAAAGATGATTTAGTAAGAAATTTTGTCTTAGAGGAACAATCTGAGGCACTTGATGCTGTTGAAATTGTTTATGAAATGCCTGTTGAAATAAGAGGAGATACTATTGTTTACAGTGCTGATGCTTTTAATACTGGAACAGAAAAAAAATTAGCAGACGTTTTAAAAAATTTGCCAGGTGTTGAAGTTAATGAGGATGGTAGAATTGAAGTTGAAGGTCAAGAAGTTAGGAAAATTCAGATTGAAGGAAAAGATTTTTTCGATGGGGATACTAAATTAGCTGCACAGAATTTACCTGCCAAAGCAGTTGGAAAAATTGAAGTTTTACGAAATTTTACTGAAGTCGGACAGCTGAGTGGTGTTCAAAATAATGAAGATAATTTTGCTATCAATATTAGGCTTAGGGAAGGCAGGGATAAGTTTTGGTTTGGTGAAATTCTAGCTGGTACTGGACCTGACGACATTCATCTTGTTGCACCCAAGGTTTTTTATTATGCTCCAAAATTTAACTTTAGTGTTATTGCTAATTCAAACGATATTGGTCAGCCTCCTCTCTCTCGAAGAGATTTTTACCGATTCTCAGGTGGATTTGGTAACCTAAATTCAAGAACAGGCACATCAATTAATATTGGTTCTGACTTGGCTGGTTTAGGAAGTTTAAATAATAATCGAGCGAAATATATTGATTCAAAACTCACAGCTACAAACTTTTCAGTAAGTAATGATAAAGGTCTTGAAATATCTGGTTTTACAGTCCATTCATCAACCACTAATGAGTTAGAGGAACAAATTGATAGAACTTATATTGGTACTAATGCTCTTGAAAACACAAGTGAATTCTCATTACAGGAGAATGAATTAGAGCTTTATAAGTTTAGTCTTGAATATGAACCTAGTGAAATTTTGCAATTAGAATATAATATTTTGTTGAATAAATCCGATCAATATGAAAATAATGACCTTACATCAATGTATGGAAGACAAGATAACAGAACGCAAGAAACACTTGATATTACAAGATCTCAAAAACCGCAATCATTAAATCAAGAGTTTAAACTATACTTTACTTTGGCAGATGATCATATTTTTTCGTTTGAGGCTCAGCATTTAGATCAAGAAGAAAATCCTTTTAGTAGGGCAATAAGAGATAGAAACCCTTTCACTAGATTAATCCCTTTTAGTTCATCTGTTAACAAATATGATGTGACTCAAGAGAGGTTAGTACAGACTGCAAAACTTGAGGCAAAGCTGGATTATTATTATTTATTAAATGATACGTCAAATATAAACCTAAGTTTAGGTGTAACAGATGTTAAACAGGATTTTGATTCAAGTTTTTTTCAAATATTGGATAATGGATCACTTTTAAATTTTAATGACCCAACATTTAATAACGATGTAAATTTTGACTTTAGTGATGCATATATTGCTTTAAACTATAGATTAAGAACTGGAATTTTTACCATTGATCCAGGTTTAACCCTACATTATTACAAAACAAAAAATACTCAGTTAGGGACATCATTCGAGAGAAATATAAGTGATGTAAGACCAAACCTTAGAATAAATTTACAGTTTAAAAAGTCTGAGAGTTTAAGACTTACTTACAGAAAAAATACACAATTTACAGACATAAATAACCTTGCAGAGGGTTTTGTTTTTAATAATTATAATAGCATATTTCAAGGTAACAGGGAACTTGAGGCTGCGGTTGTCAATAATTATAATTTAAATTATAGAAGTATAAATCAATTTACTTTTACTAATATTTTTGCCAATGCGAATTATTCTAAAAGAAGTAATTCAATTCAGTCGAGAGCTAATATTAACGGAATTGATGCTATTAGAACCTCAACAAACTCTAATTTTCCAAGAGAAACTTATTCTTTGAGCGGAAGGATAGATAAAAGATTTAAAAATTTTAAGTTAAATTTTTCAACTCGATTTAATTACAGTGATTTTACAAACGAGGTAAATAATCAAATAAGAAATTCAAAAAGCCTGAATCAAAATTATTCTGCAAGTATTGAAACTAATTTTAGAGATAAACCAAATTTTGAGATAGGATATAAGTATAATATTAACGATTATAATAATGGAGGCATTGAAAACCAGTTTATAACTGAGTCTCCATTTGCTAGAATAGATGCATATTTTGGAAAAGGATTTGTATTTACTACTGAATACAGTTATAACCATTACAGAAATCAGGATCAGACTTTGAATAAATTTAGATTTATGGATGCTGATTTAACATACAATAAGGACGGTTCTAAATGGGAGTTTGGAGTCGGAGTTACAAATTTATTGAATGACCAATCAATAAATAGAGATTCATTTAATCAATTTTTCTCTCAAACTAGAATGTATGTAATTCAACCCAGATATATTTTATTTAAACTTAAATATGATTTGACTCTTTTTGGGGGTAAGGATAATAAAGAGAGTGATAAAGCATCTACACCAAACCCTAGACCGCGTGGAAACAGAGGTGGTGGTAGGCTCAGATAGGTATTTTCATAGATTATATTTTGTAGAAATAAAATACTATCTTATTTTTAGCGAAATGTTTAATAAAAATTATTACAATCAAATCTATTTTTTCTTTTACTACTTAAGTAATAGCAGGATTTTTTGTTAATAATTGTTAAAAAGAATTAATATAAAAGTCCTGAATTTCAGGACTTTTTTTTTGTTATGAAAGTTGCAATACAAGGGATTAAAGGATCATATCATCATCAAGTAGCTATTGAGTTCTTTAGTGATGATATAGAAATTGATGAATGTATGTCATTTGATGCTTTAATTGAGTCATTGATTGAGGATAAAAGTGATTTTGGAGTGATGGCAATTGAAAATTCTATAGCAGGGTCCATCATACCCAACTATTCATTAATCGACAAATATGGTTTATCTATCATTGGCGAACATTATATAAATATTAACCATAATCTGATGGTTTACCCAGGTGTTAAGTTAAATGATGTAAAATTTATTTCTTCTCACCCCATGGCTTTATTACAATGCAAAGATTTTATAAAAAATTCAAAAAAAACCATTGTGGAGGATAGAGACACAGCAGATGTTGCCAAAAGAATCATTGAAAATAAAATCATTGATACTGCTGCTATTGCAAGCTTTCAAGCATCTGAACTTTATGGTCTTGAAATAATAGAAAAAAATATTCAAACTATAACAGATAATGAGACAAGGTTTGTAATCATATCTAAAAAAAGTAATAAGGGAGATAAATTAGATTTAAATAAAGCTTCCCTTAAATTTATTCTTAGTCATGAAAATGGGAGTTTAGCTCAAATCTTAAATATATTGGCTAACCATAATCAAAATTTAACAAAGATTCAGTCGATACCAATTATTGAAACTCCTTGGAAATATTCTTTCTTTGTTGACTTAACATTTAAAGATTATAATAATTATAAAAAAGCAATCGATGAGGTTACAAAATCTTCTGAATTAGTTAAAGAATTTGGTGTTTATTTAAATTTTAAATCAAAATGAAGACTGCAAAAAGATTAGAACATATTCAGGAATATTATTTTTCAAGAAAATTAAAAGAAATTAATTCTTTGATTTCAGCTGGTAAACCAATTATTAATTTAGGTATCGGAAGTCCAGATATAATGCCTCCAAGATCTGTAGTTGAGAAACTTAAAAAATCTTTAGATTCACCTGTTGCGCATAAGTACCAAGGTTACAAAGGAATTGAGCCTTTTCGGATTGCAATCAAAGATTTTTATCAGAATAATTACAAAGTAAAGTTGGATTCTAATAACCAAATTTTACCATTAATCGGTTCCAAAGAAGGAATTATGCACATTTCTTTAGCATTTTTAGATGAGGGAGACGAAGTTTTAATTCCAAATCCTGGATATCCAACCTATTCTGCAGTTACTAAAATTGTTGGAGCAAAGCCTATTTATTATAGCTTAAAAGAATCAAAATCTTGGCTTCCGGATATTAATGAACTGACAAAACTTGATTTATCTAAAGTAAAGATTATGTGGATTAATTATCCAAATATGCCCACTGGTGCTGGATGTAGTTTGAACTTTTTTCAAAATTTAATTGATTTATGTATACAGAATGGTATTCTTTTAGTAAATGATAACCCATATAGTTTTATATTAAATGAAAACCCAACAAGTCTTCTTTACAATAATGAAAATTGTGAAAATTGCCTTGAGTTAAACTCACTCAGTAAATCACACAATATGGCAGGTTGGAGACTAGGAATGGTAGTTGGGTCAAAAAATAATATTCAAAGTATTTTAAAAATAAAATCTAATATGGATTCTGGAATGTTTTTTCCTGTGCAACAAGGTGCTATCGAGGCGTTAAATCAAAATAAAAAATGGTATTCAGATTTAAATAGCATTTATAAAAAAAGAAAAGATATAGTGATTGAAATTTGTAATAAACTCAATTTAAAATATTATAAAAATGGTTTAGGCTTATTTCTATGGGCAAAGATCAATAATTCAGCAACGAAATCTAAAGATTTTACAGATGAATTATTATATAACAAAAATATTTTTATAACACCAGGATCTATTTTTGGCACTGCTGGAGAAGGTTATGTAAGAATATCACTTTGTCAAGAAGAAAAAAAATTAATTGAAGCTCTAAATAGGTTATAGATGAAAGTTGGAATAATTGGACTTGGTTTAATGGGTGGATCTTTTTCCATGGATATAAAAAATATCTATAAAAAATCTAAAATTTTTGGATTAGATTCCTCTGAAAGTAATTATCAAATGTCTATGAAATTAAAATTGATTGATGGTAAGTTAGATGATAATAATATTTCTGTTATGGATGTTGTATTAATTTCAGTACCTGTTGATGAAACAGTAAAAATATTACCTGACGTATTAAATAAAATTGGAAATAAAACCCTTGTAATTGATGTTGGTTCCACAAAAAATCAAATTTGTAAGTCAGTTTCAGATCACAAAAATAGAAAACAGTTTTTAGCAACACATCCTATTGCAGGTACCGAAAATAGTGGTCCAAATGCATCAGTTTCAGGTCTCTATTTTGGGGTAACTAATATTCTTTGTGAAATTGAAAAAACGGAAAAATATTTTCTTGAAAAGGCAATGAAAATTTTTAGTGATTTTCGAATGAAAATCATATATATGGATTCTAAATCTCATGATGAACATATTTCATACGTTTCACATTTATCTCATGTAACATCATTCATGTTGGCTAAGACGGTAATTGAAAAAGAAAAAAATGAAAAGAATATTTTTGATATGGCTGGTAGTGGTTTTGAATCAACGGTGAGACTTGCAAAAAGTTCACCTAACATGTGGGCACCGATTTTTTTACAAAATAAAACTAATTTAGTTAAAGCTCTTGATAACTATATTAAAAACATAAACGATTTAAAATCAAAAATTGAAAATGATAATAAAAATTCAATTTTAATCGATTTAAATAATATCAATAGGATCAAGAAAATTTTAGGAGGAATTAAAAATAATAATGAAAAATAATAAGAAACTTAGAACATGGTTAGATGATTTTAATTTGAGTCATCCTTTAGTTATTGCAGGGCCTTGTAGCGCTGAAACAGAAGAACAAGTATTAATGATAGCTCATGAACTTAAAGATACGGATGTATCAATTTTTAGGGCTGGGATTTGGAAGCCAAGAACAAGACCTGGAATGTTTGAGGGTGTTGGTGCAATTGGTTTGAAATGGCTAAAAAAAGTTAAAGAAGAAACTGGCCTCATGATAACAACAGAAGTTGCAAATGCAAATCATGTTAAATTGGCAATAGAAAATGATGTTGATGTTCTTTGGATTGGAGCTAGATCTACGGTAAGCCCATTTATTGTTCAAGAAATTGCGGATGCACTTGAGGGAACTGATAAAATAGTTCTTTTAAAAAATCCTGTAAACCCTGATTTATCTTTATGGTACGGAGGAATAGAAAGATTATACTCATCAAACATTAAAAAACTTGGAGTTATTCATCGAGGTTTTTCGAGTTATAGCAAATCAAAATATAGAAATAATCCTGAATGGCAAATACCAATTGAGTTACAAAATAAATTTCCAGATCTCCCTCTAATTTGCGACCCCTCACATATATGTGGAAGAAGAGATTTAATACATGATGTATCTCAAAAAGCGTTAGACTTAAATTTTGATGGTTTAATGATAGAATCTCACATTGATCCCGATAATGCTTGGAGTGATTCAGCTCAGCAAATAACACCAAAAAAATTAATTCAGCTTATGAAGGAATTAAAAATTAGAAAATTGAGTGTTAATCAGGAAGATTATATAAAAAACTTAGAAAAATTAAGAACAAAAATAGATTCGGCTGATAATGACATCCTAGATATTCTTGGAAAAAGAATGAAAATTTCTGATGATATTGGAAAATTAAAGAAAAAAGAAAATGTAGCAATTTTACAATCCAAGAGATGGAATGAAATTTTAGGAAAAATGATATTAGAGGGTAAAGAAAGAGGTTTAAGTGAAGAATTCGTTTTAAAAATTTTTAAAGCCATTCATCAAGAGTCTATTAATCATCAGGAAAAAATAATTAAAGATTAATGATTGGAACTATCTATAAATCCACTGGAAGTTGGTATAAAGTTAAACTTGAAAATGGAAAATTTATAGACTGCAGACTTTTAGGAAAATTCAGAGAAAAAAATATAAAATCTACAAATCCTGTCTGTGTAGGAGATGTTGTCAAGTTAAATAATAATAAAAACACACCTCAAATAGAATTTATTTTAGAAAGAAAAAATTACTTGATTAGAAAATCAGTAAAACTTTCTAAGCAATTTCACATAATTGCATCTAATATTGATATATGTTTCTTAATAATTACTGTTAAAAACCCAGAGACATCTACAATGTTTATAGATAGATTCTTAGCATCAACTTTCTCATATAATATTGATACAGTTTTACTTTTCAATAAGGTTGACGATATAAGTGATAAAGAAGAGAATACTTTAAAAACTTTTTTAGCTACATATAAATCTGCTGGTTATGATTGTCTAAAAATCTCTGGAAAAAAAGGAATTAATATAGATAAATTGAAACTTATCATGAAAGGTAAGTCATGTGTTTTTTCAGGCCACAGTGGTGTTGGAAAATCTACATTAATCAACAGACTTGATTCAAAATTTAATATTAAAACATTACCAATTTCAAAATCCAATCTATCGGGTCAGCATACTACAACATTTTCAGAAATGCATGATCTCGAATTTGGATCAAGAATAATTGATACACCCGGCATAAAAGGATTTGGTTTATTTGATGTATCTAACTTTGAACTTAAAGATTTTTTCAAAGAGTTCATTAGTGTTGAACAATGTAAGTTTAATAATTGTTTGCATCACAATGAACCAGGGTGTAATGTAAAGAACTTGGTTGAAAATGGTTCAATATCAAGATCTAGATATGATAATTACATACAACTTTTAGAAGAAATACAAAATAGTTAAATATCATTTAATGAAAGCAGTTATACAAAGAGTAACATATTCAAACTTAAGTATTGAAAATAAAACTTACAGTCAGATTAAAAGAGGGCTTGTAGTTTTACTTGGAATAACTCATTATGATGATGATAATGATATTCAGTGGTTAGCAAAAAAAATTGTAAATCTTAGAATATTTAATGATGATAAAAAAATAATGAATAAGTCTTTGATTGATGTTTCAGGGGAATTGATGATAGTTAGTCAATTTACATTACATGCCCAAACAAAAAAAGGCAACAGACCTTCTTATATCGATGCTGCAAATGGTGATATCGCAGAAAAAATTTATAAGTCTTTCATTTTAGAAATTGAAAATAAATATAATCTAAAGCCAAAAACTGGTAAATTTGGTGCGGATATGAAAGTAGAGTTGGAGAATGATGGGCCGGTAACCATCATTATTGATACAAAAAATAAATAATTATATGGATTTAAATACTTTACAGAAAAAAGTTGATAATTGGATAAAAGAATATGGCGTTAGATATTTCGACGAATTAACAAATATGGCTCAATTAACCGAAGAGGTAGGGGAGGTTGCCAGAATAATTTCAAGGACTTATGGTGAGCAGTCAATTAAAGAAAATGAAGAACTAAACGATTTGGGTGAAGAGTTAGCAGATGTATTATTTGTTCTTTTATGTTTAGCTAACCAAACTGGAATAGATCTAGAAAAGTCTTTTGAAAAAAAATTAAAGAAAAAATCCCAAAGAGATAAAACTAGACATTTATCTAACAAAAAATTAAAATGAAAAAGGTCAGCATTGATGGTTCAAATCTAAAGTCATACTATGAATTGGACATCTCTGGATCAAAGAGTGAATCAAATAGAATTTTGATTCTTAAATCAATATTCAACAATATAAAAATTAATAATTTATCATCATCAGATGATACATCTGTCTTAAATCACAGCTTACAAAATTTGAATGAAAATATAGATGTTGGTCATGCAGGTACATCTATGAGGTTTTTAACTGCATACCTAGCAACTTTGGAAAATAAAAAATTTATTATTTCAGGCTCAGAGAGAATGCATCAACGTCCAATAGGGCTGTTGGTTGATGCCCTAAATTCTCTTGGTTTTAAAGTAAATTATTTGAATAAAAGAGGATTTCCACCACTAGAAATTATTGGTTCAAAAAATTTGCATCATGAAGTTGTTTTAAAATCTCATATTAGTAGTCAGTTTGTAAGTGCCTTAACATTAATTGCGCCCTCTTTAGATAATGGTTTAAGAATTATTCTACAGGATGATATAACATCAAAGCCATACATTGATATGACCATTTCAATATTAAATAAAATTGGTGTTGATGCAACATTTGAAAAAAATTTAATTAATGTCAAACCATTAAAAAAAATTAATGATATAATATATGACGTTGAATCAGATTGGTCATCTGTATCGTACTTTTTTTCAATGGTGGCATTGGCTAAAAATTTAAAGTTGTCAATCTCAAATTTTAGAAAGGAAAGTTTTCAAGGTGATGTAAATGTTTGTAAATACTATGAAACTTATGGTATCAAAACTGTATTTGAAGGAAATAGACTAATTATTATTAAGGATGAAACTAAAAATCTTCCAAAAAAAATTGAGATTGATTTAAATGATAATCCAGATTTAGCACAGACAATTATTGTAACATCTTTTGGTCTCAATATCCCTACTAAATTAACAGGCTTATCTACATTAAAAGTTAAGGAAACTAACAGACTAGAAGCTCTTTACAATGAATTAACTAAACTGGGTGCTAAATGTAAAATAACTAATGATTCAATTGAAATTTTTAAATTAAAAAAACTAAATATTAAGCATTGTACTATTGAGACATACAATGATCATAGAATGGCTCTTGCATTTGCACCATTGTCCATTTTAAAATCATTGGAGATTATTGAACCTAGCGTAGTTTCAAAGTCATTTCCAGAATTTTGGAAAAAACTAAAAGATGTGGGGTTTTCAGTTGATTTTTGTAATTAATTGGATTTTTACTTGACAACCCATATTTCACAAATGTATATTTGCATTTTTTAAATTATGAAATTATCAAATTTTACTTACGATTTACCTAAAGAATTACTTGCTGAATATCCCTCTGATCAGAGAGATGAGTCTAGATTAATGGTATTACACAGAGACTCAAATAAAATTGAACACAAATTATTTAAAGATGTCATCGATTATTTTAATGATGGTGATTCATTTATTCTAAATAATACTAAAGTCTTTCCAGCCAGATTGATGGGTAACAAAGAAAAAACTGGTGCCAAAATTGAGGTTTTCTTACTAAGAGAATTAAATAGAGATCAAAGACTTTGGGATGTATTAGTTGACCCTGCAAGAAAAATAAGAATAGGTAATAAGTTATATTTTGGTGAAGATGATAGTCTAGTTGCTGAGGTTATTGATAATACAACATCAAGAGGTAGAACACTAAGATTTTTATATGATGGTTCTTATGACGAATTCAGAGAAAAATTAATAGAGCTTGGTCAAACTCCGTTGCCAAAATACATAAAAAGATCTGAGGAAGATTTTGATAAAGAAAGATATCAAACTATTTATGCAAAAAATGAAGGAGCTGTAGCAGCACCAACTGCTGGACTACACTTTTCCAAACATTTACTAAAAAAACTACAAATAAAGGGTGTCAACTTAGGAGAAATCACGTTACATGTTGGTTTAGGTACTTTTAGTCCAGTTGAAGTGGAAGATCTATCCAAACACAAAATGGATTCTGAAGAATTAATAATTGATGGCGAAGTAGTAAATTTAGTTAACAATACTAAAAAGAATAAGAATAAAGTGTGTGCAGTAGGCACTACAGTTATGAGAGGTTTAGAAACTTCTGTGTCGTCAATGGGAACTCTAAATCCGTACAGAGGATGGACTCACAAGTTTATTTTCCCACCTTATAAATTCAGTATTGCAGATTCATTAATAACTAATTTCCATATGCCAAAATCTACATTGTTGATGATGGTATCAGCTTTTTGTGGCCATGATTTCATGATGGAAGCCTATGAGGTTGCTATTAAGGAGAAATATAGATTTTACTCTTATGGAGATGCAATGCTAATTCTATAAAATGTCCTTAAAAGATATAAGGCTTATTACGTCTGAAAATTTAGAGCAATTGCTCAAAAAGTATAAATTTCCAACATATAGATCAAAACAAATTCAGAACTGGGCTCGAAAAATTAATGTTCAATCATTTAATCAAATGTCAAATTTGCCAAGTGATTTAATACATTTTCTTATTGAAAATTTTAAATTAAATAAATCAAAAGTAAAGACAAGTAAAAAAAGTTCTGACGGAACAATAAAGTTTGCAATTCAGCTTTTTGATAATCTTATTGTTGAGGCTGTATTGATACCATCAAATAAGCGTATCACTGCATGTATCTCAAGTCAGGTTGGATGTAGTTTAGATTGTAATTTTTGCGCAACATCAAAGATTAAGAAAATGAGAAACTTGGAGTCATATGAAATTTTTGATCAAATTATGCTCTTGAACAAAGAATCAATCAATCATTTTTCAGCTCCTATAACTAATATCGTGTTTATGGGTATGGGGGAACCTTTATTGAATTATAAAAATGTAATTGAATCAATAGATCAGATTACTAGTGATTTTGGAATTGGAATTTCATATAAAAAAATAACATTATCAACGTCTGGAATTTCTAAAATGATAAGAAAGATGGCTGACGACAATGTTAAATTTAATCTAGCTATATCACTACACACAGCATTAGAAAAAACAAGAAATAATGTGATGCCATTCTCAAAATCATTCCCAATTAAAGAGCTAGTTGATAGCTTAGAATATTGGTATAAAAAAATTAAAAGAAAAATTACTTTCGAATATTTAATATGGAAAGAAATTAATGATGATTTTGAACATATCAATGCTCTAGTAAGTATATGTAAAAGAATTCCATCAAAAGTAAATATTATTGAATATAATGATACAGATAACTCTATATTTCGGAATGCAGATAATAAATGGATAAATAACTATGTAACTACCTTAAAAGAAAATAGAATTCCTGTCTCTGTAAGAAGATCAAGAGGTAAAGATATTGATGCTGCATGCGGACAATTGGCAAATAAATATTAATTTAAGTAAGTGAGTAAAGTATACGAAATAAGAGAGCCAATTTCAGACGAAATGGAAATTTTCGAGAATAAATTTTCGAAATTGATGTTGTCAGATGTACCATTGCTTAATAGAATTACCCACTACATTATCAAAAGAAAGGGAAAGCAAATGAGACCAATGTTGATCTTTTTATGTTCCAAGTTATTGAGCTCCGGAAAGGTTAATGAAAAGGTTTACAGGGGTGCATCTGTGATTGAATTGATACATACAGCTACACTTATACACGATGATGTAGTTGATGAGAGTAATAAAAGAAGAGGATTTTTTTCAATCAATGCAATATGGAAAAATAAAATTGCTGTTTTGGTTGGAGATTTTTTACTATCTAAAGGCATGTTATTATGTATAGATAATAAAGACTATGATATTCTAGATGTTATTTCTGAATCTGTCAAACAGATGAGTGAAGGCGAATTGTTACAAATTGAAAAAGCTAAAAAATTAGATATTGATGAAGAAACGTACTTTGAAATTATAAAAAAGAAAACAGCATCTCTAATAAGTTCATGTTGTAAAATTGCTGCTGTTTCTGTAAATAGCTCATCATCTGAAATCAAAAGAATTACAAAAATTGGAATGCATATTGGAATTGCTTTTCAAATTAAAGATGACTTATTTGACTATGGAAAAAAAACAATAGGTAAACCCAGAGGAATTGATATTAAACAAAAGAAAATTACTCTCCCATTAATATACACTTTAAATAATATTAATAAGTCAGAAAAAAGATGGCTAATTAAATCACTAAAAAAGAATAAAAAAAGTAGAGCTTTAATCGATCAAATTATTAGTTTAGTTAAAGAAAGAGGCGGTCTTGATTATGCTATTCAGATTATGAATAAGTATCACAAGCTTTCCCTTGATGATTTAGAGACTTTTAAAAATAGTCCTTATAAAGACTCATTAAAAAAGATGGTTAATTACGTAATAGAGAGAAATTATTAGTTTGATATCCAAGAACACCATAGAAAAAGTTTTTGAAATTTCCAGAGTAGAGGAAGTGATCGGTGAGTTTATACAATTAAAAAAATCTGGTTCAAATTTTAAGGGTCTTAGTCCATTTACTAATGAAAAGACACCAAGTTTTATGATTTCTCCTGCAAAACAAATATGGAAAGATTTTAGTAGTGGGAAAGGAGGAAATGTTGTTGCTTTTTTGATGGAACATGAACAATTATCCTATCCTCAAGCTATTAAATTTCTTGCAAAAAAATATAATATTGAAGTTGAGGAAACAGCTATAACATCTGAACAGAAAGAAAAAATTGATCAAAAAGAGAAGTTTATACTGATATGTGAGTTTGCAAAAAAGTTTTTTAAAGAACAATTAAACAAAACAGATTTTGGAAAAAATATTGCATATAATTATCTCTTGGAAAGAGGATTTGATAAAAATACAATAGAAGATTTTGAAATAGGATGCTTAACAGAAAAAAGAGATTCTTTAAAAGAATTCTCAGTTGAGAAAGGATATGATATTGATGACTTAGTAAGTCTTGGGTTAATTTCAGCTAAAAATCAAAATGATATTTATAGATCTAGAATCATTTTTCCTATCAAAACTATCTCTGGAAGAACCGTTGGATTTGGAGCCAGAGTAATAAAAAGTTCATCCAAATCTGCAAAATACATCAATAGTCCTGACTCGATCATATATAATAAGAGCAAAATTTTATACGGATTACATAATTCTAAAAATGAGATAGTTAAAAATGATAATTGCTATATAGTTGAAGGATATACTGATGTCATTCGCTTTCACCAAAAGGGTATCAAAAATGTAGTTTCATCCTCAGGAACAGCTCTAACTAACGGACAAATAAATATAATCAGAAGATTAACCAAGAATATTACTATGCTTTTTGACTCTGATAATGCAGGAGTCAATGCAACAATCCGATCTATTGATATGATATTATCTGAGGATATGAATGTTAATATTTGTTTGTTTCCTGAAAATGAAGATCCAGATAGTTTTGCTTTAAAAAAAGAAACGCAAGAGATAAAGAAATATTTAAATGATAATGCAATTGATTTTATTGAATTTAAAACAAAAAAACTTAGTGAATCCAAAAGAAATTCAGCAACTGAAAAAGCTCAGGTCATAAATGATATAATATCAAGTATTGCAAAAATTCCTGACAAGATTAAACAAGAAATATACATCAAACAATGTTCAGAAATGCTTGAAATTAGTGAGAACACATTATTTAATGCACTTGCTCAGTTAACTCAAATATCTAATGTTAATAAAAATGTAACCCAGCAACAAACTCAAAAAGTTGAACCTGAAAAAACAACTCAAATTTTTAAATTGGAGAAGAAAATTATTGAGATTTTAATTTTATATGGGAATAGTAAAATTACTTTTGATGAAATTAAAATGCTTAAAGATTATAATGGTGATATAGTTTATAAACCGGAAAAGGTGGAATCTTTTGTGCATGAAAAGATTTTTTTGGATCTACAATCAGATGAAATTGAATTTGCTAACGATGATTTTAAAATCCTGTATAATAAATTAATAAATGAATTTCAGAAAAAACAGAATTTTGATCCTAAGGTTTTTATTAATTCTTTAACGCAGAATTTATCTGAGCTTGTTACTTCAATTTTAATTGAAGATGAGATTTATCAATTACATAATTGGAGATCAAAAAATGTGATAGTTAAAGGAAAAGACCGTTCAATATCTCAATTAGTTACTGAAACCATTTTGACTCTACGAACATTATTAATAAACAAGAAAGTACAAGATCTGAGTAAGTTAAATGATAGTACAGATGAGAATTTTAATAAAGATACTTTGGAGGAAATTGTTAACTATTATCAATTAAAATCTTTATTGTCAAAAAAACTTAATAGGGTAATTTAGTTTTTCAAATTTTCTGGGATTTCGCAAATAGGGATTGGAACCATTTTATGTTTATTCGCAGTATTAAAGTTCTTTAAAATATTAAAAACTTCTTTTTCTCTACCAGAGAAATCTGATTCTGATTTGCCGTTATCCAACTCATTCATTGCCCACTCTAGCTCGTTATAGCTTGCTCCAATTTGATTTTCATCCGTTCGAGTGTCATCCCATAGACCGTCTGTTGGTTCAGCAATAATTATATCGTTATTAATACCCATCTCTTTAGCTATACTTCTAACCTCACTCTTCATTAAATCAGCAATCGGTGATAAGTCAACTCCGCCATCTCCATATTTTGTATAAAATCCAACGCCAAAATCTTCAACTTTATTTCCAGTCCCAGCCACTAAAAAATTATTTACTGAAGCATAATAATAAAGTGTAAGCATTCTTAATCTTGATCTAGAATTTGCTAAAGCAAGTTCATTATTTTTTTTATTCGTAATAGAAATACTAGTTTTAATTTCATCAAATGATTTAGCCAAGTCTAAGTATTTACTTTCTACATTACTATACTTAGATTTAAGCCATTGAATGTGTTTTTTAGATCTTTCTAGTTCCTTGCTTGACTGATGGATAGGCATCTCTAAACAAAGAGTTGGGAGTCCTGTTTTTGCACACAGTGTTGAAGTAACTGCTGAATCAATTCCACCTGAGACACCAATTACAAAACCATTAGTTTTTGAATTTTTTGAGTAAGAATTAAGCCAATTAACAATGTGTTTGATTAACTTTGGATTATTCATATTGATATGATTAATTTAAAATTTAGTACTAGTCAAATTCAATGCCAAATTAACTCATTTAGTGTTCAAAGTAAAATCTTTATATCAATTATTTGTATTTCTTTTTTATCGTGTATTTCAAATACCACCCAGAAATTTGATTCAGATTTTGATATACAAATCGATAGGTTTGAGAAAAAATTTTTCGAAATTTCGGAGGACTCTATTTCAAATTTAATTAATGAGTATCCTTTTCTTTTTTCTAATGAGTTTGATGTTTCAAATTGGATTGAAATAAAGAGAGATTCTACTCGAAATTATATTTACAATAAGACAGTTAATATTTTTGAAGATACATCACTGTTAGAGAAAGATTTTAAAAAAATATTTTCTAAAGCCAAAGGCTATTTTCCAAACTTTGATATTCCCAAGATAATTACACTTAACAATGGAGTTGATTACAAATACAATTTAATTGATTCAGACAGTATTATTTTACTCTCGTTAGACTGCTATTTGGATGATGAATTGCTCTATGGTAATATTCCAAAACATATTTCAGATCAAATGAATCCAGATTTTATTTCAAATGATATTAATGAATTAATTTCATCAAGATTTATTGAGTTCCCAACTGATAGAAAATTTATTTCAAAGATTATTTATCATGGAAAATTACTTTTTTTAATGAACAAGCTTTCAGATAATAACGCTAGTGAGTTATTAGGCTATGATAAAATTAAATCCAGTTGGATTAATGAAAATGAAAAAGAGGTTTGGAAATATTTTATCGAAAATGATTTATTATTTTCAACTAAATCATCACTTGACTATAGATTTTTGGCTAATGCACCATTTTCAAAATTTGGATTGAGTATAGATTATCAATCACCTCCAATGGTTGGAAGATGGCTTGGTTTCCAAATTGTAGAATCTTTTTCAAAAAAATCAACTAAAAATCTAATTGAGATATTAGCCTATGATAACTATGAATTATATTTAGAATCAAACTACAAACCTTAAATAAGAAATGAAAAAAACTGATATTGTAATTACCATATGTCTTGATGATAATAAAATCCCTGAGAAGATGAGTTGGTCCGCTAAGGACGGAGGAGTTAAAAATCAATCTACAAAAGCTTTGCTTTTTTCATCATGGGATGATAAAAACCAAGAAACAATGAAAATCGATCTATGGACTAAAGATATGCCAATCGATCAAATGAATGTTTTTTTTCACCAAACCTTGGTTAGCATGTCAGAGTCATACTTTAAGGCAACTAATAATGAAAAAATGAATGATGCTTTTAATCAGTTTTGTGAGTATTTTGCTGAAAAATTAGAATTAAAGAAATAATACTTTAAGAATTTAATCCCTCAATATATTCCAAAATTTCTTCCCTGCCATTTTTTGTTTTTGAAGAGCTGGTAAAATAATTTTTATTATAAAATTTATTTATTGAGTTAATGTATTCATTACAATGTTTCTGAATAATTGATTTTTTTATTTTATCACTTTTTGTAAAAATTATTGTAAATTTTTTTTTTGTTTTTTTTAAAAACTTGATGAATTCGAAGTCAGAATTTTGAAGTTGATGTCTAATATCAATAAGTAGGAAAATATGTTTTAACTGAGCTCTATTTGTGATATAATTTTCTATTATTTTATTCATTGTAAGAATACTTTTCTTTGAAAGCTTTGCATAACCATATCCTGGTAAGTCAACGAAATACATATCATTATTCACCAAAAAATAATTAATTAGTTTTGTTTTCCCAGGTATTTTAGAAACTTTAGCAATACTCTTTTTATTAAGAAGCATATTTAGTAAGCTAGATTTTCCAACATTGGATCTTCCAATAAATGCGATTTCAAAAAGCGCTGAATTTGGACAGTTAGAAATTTCAGAACTGCTTTTTTCAAAAGAAGCATTTTTAATTTTCACCTTATAGTTTTTTTTCTTTAAGCCAGCTATTCATGATTGAATTAAATTTTTCAGGATATTCCATCATTGGGGCATGACCACAATCTTCTATCCAGAAAAGTTGAGAGTTAGGAAGCAGTTTTTTGAACTCATTAGCAACTTCAGGTGGAGTTACAGAATCATTTTCTCCCCAAATTATTGCAGTTTCGGCTAAAATATTAGGTAGGTCATTTGACATATTGTGTCTAATAGCACTTTTTGCCATTGCTAAAATTTTAATCAATTTTTTTCTGTCATTAACAGTTTCATAAACTTCATCAACTATTTTTTTTGTTGCTGTTTTTGGGTCAAAAAAAACTGCTTCGGTTCTTTCTTTAATATAATTGTAATCCTCTCTTTTTGGATATGAATCTCCCATTGAATTTTCATACAAACCAGAACTTCCAGTTAAAACTAGGCCCTTGATCAGTTTAGGATATAATTTTGAAAAAATTAAACCTACATGACCTCCAAGAGAATTTCCCAAAATAATAACATCTTTTAAATTTTTAAACTTGATAAATTTATAGACAAACTTGGCAAAAAACTTTACGTTAGTATTTAATAGACTTGAATTATAAATAGGTAGTTCTGGAGCAATAACTTGATAGCCTTGTTTTGGAAAATACTTAAAAACACCATCAAAATTGCTTAATCCGCCCATTAAGCCATGTAAAATTAGTATAGGTTGTCCTGATCCCACAGAGAGATAATTATAACCATTTTCACTAATTGATTTCATTATTTTTCTTAGTTATAAAAACTTTTCAAGCAAATATATGCATTTCATTTTGATGAAAATGAATTAAATATATTGAATTCAAAATATTAATTTATCTTATAAAGTACTGAAAAACAATCAGTTATAATTTTATTGATTTCATTTGACAGAAATTATTAACAATGTGGTAAAATGTGGTAAAATGTGGTAAAATTTCAATATATTTGAGATTAACGCTAATCGAATATGATCAACCTTATTGGAACATATGAATGTACAGTTGATAATAAGGGTAGAATTATGATTCCATCTCAGCTAAAAAAACAACTTGATGGAGTTATGACAAAGACCTTTATTTTGAAGCGATCTGTCTTTCAAAACTGTCTTGAACTATTCCCTCATGAGGAGTGGAAATCAGTAATGGACAAGGTTAATAAGTTGAATCGATTTGTTAAAAAGAATAATGATTTTATTCGCATGTATACAGCTGGTGTTAGATCAATTGATATGGATTCTAATGGTAGAATATTAATTCCTAAAGATCTAATAACTATATCTAAACTAAATAAGCAAGTTGTTTTATCATCATCAATAAATATTATTGAAATATGGGACAAAGACTTGTATGAAAAGAATATCAATAATCCAAAGATTGATTTTGCAAAATTAACTGAGGAAGTAATGGGAAATGATGACTCAAATTTATCATAAGCCAGTCCTATTACAAGAGTTGATTGATAGTTTAGAAATTAAAAAAAATGGTGTATATGTCGACTTAACTTTTGGAGGGGGTGGACATTCTAGAGAAATACTAAAAAGGTTAGGAGAGTTAGGAAAACTAATTGCTTTTGATAATGATGAAGATGCGGAGAGAAATATAGTTGATGATTCTAGGTTCACATTTTTGAGACAAAATTTTATATATCTGATGCAAAATTTAAATTTTTTGAAAATTGGAAAAGTCGATGGAATAATTGCTGATCTTGGTGTTTCATCATATCAATTTGATAATAAAAAAAGAGGTTTTTCATTTGATTCAGATTATAATCTTGATATGAGGATGAATAAAAATCAAGACAAAGATGCAGTTGAAATATTGAATACTTATTCAAAAAAGCAACTAGCAGATATATTTTTTTATAATGGTGATTTGAAAAACTCAAGAGCTATTGCGGATTTAATTTGTGATAAAAGAGCTAAAGAACAAATTACTAACCCAAATCAATTCAATAATATTTTGAAGACAATTCTACCAAAGGGTTATGAAAATAAAATTTTAGCAAGAATTTATCAATCTATAAGAATAGAGGTTAATAGTGAAATTGATTGTTTAAAAAAATTATTAAATCAAATTCCACAAGTACTCAAAAAAAATGGAATAGCCTCAATTATAACTTACCATTCCATTGAGGATAGATTAGTTAAAAGATTCTTTAAAAATGGTTGTTTTAATGAAGAACCGATGAAAGATGATTTTGGAAATCAAATAAAAATATTTCGAACTGAAAAATTTAAAACCGCTAATGATTTTGAGTTAAAAAATAATTCAAGATCGAGAAGTGCAAAACTTAGAGTAGCAAAACTAATATGAGAAAAAAAATAATTGATATAGTTGCTGGAAAGTTTATTCTTGAAAAAACTAATGCCAAAACTGTACGATTCATTTTATTTATTTTTTGTCTTGCACTAATCATGATATACTCATCACACAGTGTTGATAGAAAAATATTTGAAATCAATAAATTAAATAATGATTTAAATATTGTTGAAAGCACTTACCTAAAAACGAGGAAAGATTTGATGAATTCAAGGATGGAATCAACAATAAGGGTTCAGCTTTCAGACAAAGAAATTAGACCTTCATTAAACCCTCCAACTAAAATTTTGATAAGTAATGGAAAATAAAAATAATAGTTTTTTATGGAGGTTGTATTTGATTTCATCAATACTATTGATTTTTGGTATTGGCATTGGTTATAAATTATTCTATTTACAGTTTGTCGAGGGTGAAAAATACAGAAAAATAGCTGAGGATAAAACTCTCAAAAGCTTCACTGTTAACTCAGTTAGAGGAAATATTTTCTCTGAAGATGGTAGTTTATTAGCAACTTCTACAACTAAGTATGATATTTACTTTGATTCCAAAACAGTATCAAAAACTACATTTGATTCTGAGATTAAAAATCTTTCAATAAGCTTATCAAATCATTTGGATCGTGAAGAAAAATTCTGGTATGATTATATAATTGATGCCAGAGAAAATGGTAATAGATTTTTACCAATAGCAAAAAATATTTCTCAGGATTTAGTTCAAAAACTTAAAACTTTTCCAATTCTAAGATATGGTTCAATCAGAGGAGGATTAATCATTGAAAGGAAAATTAAAAGAGATTATCCACTAGGAAAAATTGCTGAGAGAACCATTGGCTATGAGCGAATTGATGAAAAGGGAAATTATAGAGGAGTAGGATTAGAGCACGCATTTGGCCCATATTTGAGAGGAAAAAATGGTCAAATGATTAAAAGAAAAATATCAAATGGTCAATGGAAAGTCTTGGAAAACAATGTAAACAAAGAACCGATTGATGGATTAGATGTAAGAACAACTTTAAATACAAGCATGCAAGATATTGTTCATGACTATTTACTTGAACAAACTCAAAAATATGAGGCAGATCACTCAACTGCTGTATTAATGGAGGTGGAAACTGGAAAAATAAGGGCAATATCAAATTTTGGTAGAACTGATGATGGAAAATATTATGAAAAACTGAATTATGCTATAGGTGAAGCTACAGAACCAGGATCAACTTTTAAGCTTATGACTATGATAGCTGCACTTGAAGATCAGGTTATAGATACTTTACAAATGATAGATACTGAAAATGGTGAGTTAGATTTTTATGGTTTCAAAGTTAGAGATTCTAGGAAGGGTGGATATGGGAAAATAAATGCAATGGATATTTTCAGATTGTCCTCGAATACAGGTATGGTGAAGATAATTACAGATGCCTATGAGGGAAAATCTGAAAAATTTGTTAATAGATTATATAATATGGGTGTCAATAACCCAATTGATTTAGGAATAAAAGGTGAACCAAATCCTAAAATTCCTCATCCTTCGGAAAATGATTGGAATGGATTGTCGTTACCGTGGATGTCCTACGGATACGGAATTTTGTTAACACCATTACAAATTTTATCATTTTACAACGGTATTGCAAATAATGGAGAAATGGTAAAACCAACATTTTTAGAAAGCACAAGTAAACTAGGATCAACAAATTTTTATGAATTCAAAAAAGAAATAATAAATCCTTCAATATGTTCTAAAAAGACATTGTCAATTGTTCAGAAAATGTTGCTGGATGTTATTCATCATAAAAATGGAACAGCTAAAAATATTAAATCCGAGCATATTAAAATTGCAGGAAAAACTGGGACAGCTCAAATTGGTTATGGAACAGATGAAATTAATTACATATCAAGTTTTGTAGGATATTTTCCTGCCAATCAACCTAAGTATTCATGCATAGTAGTTGTTAATAGTCCAAATAAAGATATAGGATATTATGGCTCAGATGTAGCAGCTCCTGTATTTAAAAGAATTGCTGAAAAAATTTCATCAAGATTCCCAATTATTGAGAAACATAATTACGAACAAATAATTGAGAAGATTAAAATTTCCCAAAAACAGAACAAGTCTAATCCTAAAAATAAATTAGATTCATGATAAAGCTCACAGAATTAATTCAAAATATTGATGATTTGGAAATCTTCGGATCAAATCAAATAGCTGTAAATAATGTATCGAATAACTCAAAAAAAATTAAATCTGGTGATATATATATAGCAATTAAAGGTTCAAATTTTGATGGTCATGATTTTATTGATGATGCAATTAAAGAAGGAGCTGTTTGTGTCATTTGTGAAGTTTATCCACTTAACAGATTAGAAAACATAACATATATAATTACTAAATCTTCAAAAGAAACATATTCTAGAATTTGTTCAAATTATTTTGATAATCCTAGTCACAAGTTAAAACTAATTGGTGTTACTGGTACAAATGGTAAAACATCTTGTACAAGTCTTATGCACCAAATGTTCAATTTAAATGGATTAAAGTGTGGCCTTATCTCCACTAATAAAATAATTGTTGGTTCAAAAGAATATGATACAAATTTAACAACTCCTGACTCATATGATTTGAATTATTATTTAAATGAAATGATTAAAACAGATATTAAATATTGTTTTATGGAAGTATCATCACATTCTATAGATCAGAGAAGAATTTCGGGTTTAAAGTATGAATTAGCAATATTTACAAATATCACTCATGATCACTTGAATTATCACAAAAACTTTAAAAATTATTTAAATGTTAAAAAGAAATTTTTTGATGATTTGGATAATAATGCCCATTCTTTGATTAACTCTGATGATAAAAACTCAAAATATATTATTCAAAATACTAAATCAAAAGTTTATACTTATTCTATTTCCAAAAATGCAGACTTCAAATTGAAAGTTGTAGAGAATAGTTTTGAGGGGCTTATTTTGAAAATTGAAGGTATTGAAGTAAATACTAAACTCATAGGGAAGTTTAATGCATATAATTTATTAACTGTTTTTTCAGCATCTAAAATTTTGAAAATTAACACTGATAAAATTTTAATTAGTATGAGTTTATTAAAAAACCCTGAAGGAAGATTTGATGTAATAATTAAAAATAAAATCATTGGAATTATTGATTATGCTCATACACCAGATGCATTATTAAATGTATTGGAAACAATAGTTAAAATAAAGCAAAATGAAAATTCAATAATTACAGTAGTTGGATGTGGTGGAGGTAGAGACAGGGCCAAGAGATTAAAAATGGGAAGTATAGCTTCAAGGCTTAGTCAAAAAGTAATTTTTACATCAGACAATCCGAGAGATGAAGATCCCAAATCAATTATAGAGGATATGATCGCAGGAGTTGATGATGCGGATAAAAGTAAGATTTTAAATATTGTAGATAGAAAAGAGGCAATAGTTAAAGCCTCCAAAGTTGCTAAACCTAACGATATTCTTCTTGTTGCTGGAAAGGGACATGAAAAATATCAGATAATTAAATCAAAAAAAATAAGATTTAACGATAAAGAAATTTTAACCCAAACCCTAAAGATGGCAGTATAATGTTTTATTATTTATTTGAATACTTTGAAAAAACTTATCAATTAACTGGAGCTAGTCTGTTTCAGTACTTATCTTTTAGATCTGCATTAACATTTATTTTAGCACTGGTAATTTCTATGATTTTTGGAAAAAAAATAATAGAATTTTTAAAATCAAAACAGATTGATGAAAACATTAGAGAATTAAATCTACCTGGTGAGAATGATAAAAAAGGCACCCCAACAATGGGTGGAATCATAATTGTTTTATCAACCTTAATTCCAATCTTTTTATTTTCTGATTTTAAAAACATTTACATTTTAGTATTAATAATAACAACTATTTGGCTAACCATATTTGGATTTATTGATGATTATATAAAGGTTTTTAAAAAAAATAAAAAGGGATTAAGAGGTTCAATAAAAATTTTAGCTCAAGTTATTTTAGGATTATTTATTGGTCTAATGGTTTATTTTCATCCTGAAATAACTACACGTAATGTTGATAACAATTCCAGCTCAGAAATAACTGTAGGTGAGAAAAATATTAAATCATTAAATACTACTGTTCCATTTTTTAAAAACAACGAGCTTGATTATGTAAATGTTTTTAAAATGAAATCTGATAATTTTAATTGGATATTTTATGTAATCGTTGTAACATTTATAATTGTAGCACTTTCAAATGGAACAAATTTAACAGATGGACTTGATGGATTAGCTGCAGGATCATCCTCCATAATCGTATTTACCTTAGGTATTTTTTCATGGATTTCTGGTAATATAATCTTCTCAGATTATTTAAATATTATGTATTTACCTGGAATCGGAGAAATTGTTGTATTTGTTTCTGCCTTACTCGGTGGATTAATAGGTTTTCTTTGGTATAACACATATCCCGCACAGGTTTTTATGGGAGATACTGGTAGCCTAACTATTGGTGGAATAATTGCAGTAATTGCAATTCTTGTTAGAAAAGAACTTTTACTTCCAATACTTTGTGGTGTATTTTTAATCGAAACTCTTTCTGTTATTATTCAGGTTGGATACTTCAAATACACAAAGAAAAAATTTGGTGTTGGTAAAAGAGTTTTTTTAATGACTCCTATTCATCATCATTTTCAAAAAAAAGGATACAGTGAAAGTAAAATTGTTGCAAGATTTTGGATTATATCAATAATGCTTGCGATTCTTTCGCTAATAACATTAAAAATTAGATGATTAAGAAGAAAGAAATAACGGTTTTAGGATCTGGTATTAGTGGTATAGGTTCTGTGATGCTAGCTAAGAAAATGGATATTGATGTTTTCTTGTCTGAAGGCAACATAATAGATGAGGATACTAAGAAAACATTACGAAATGAACATATTGATTTTGAAGAAAATGGACATGATCCAAAAAAGTTAATTGAGTCTGATGAAATAATTATTAGTCCAGGGATTTCTTTTAGTAAATTAAAAAAATCTTATCCTGAAATTGATGGTAAAAAATTTATCTCTGAAATTGAGTTTGCAAGTAGATTTACGGATGCATTTATTATAGCAGTGACAGGCTCTAATGGAAAAACAACAACAGCTACCTTAATATACCATATCTTAAAAAATGCAGGTTTAAATGTAGGTCTAGCAGGTAATATAGGTGTAAGTTTTGCTTCATCGGTTTGTGATTATTCATATGATTATTATGTTTTAGAAGTTAGTAGTTTTCAACTCGATCACTCAATAACTTTTAAACCAAATATTTCAGTAATAACTAATATTTCACCTGATCATTTAGACAGATATGATGAGGATTTTGATTTATATACACTATCGAAATATAGTATAGTCAAAAATCAAAAACCAAATGATTTTTTCGTCTACAATAAGGATTGCAACGTGACGAAAAAAATATTTTCTAAAGTTCAAATAAAATCAAAATCAATTTCATTTTCAACAAAACAAAATAGGGGACTTAAACACTCCATCTACACAAATAAAAATAATATCATCTCATCAATAAATAAAGAAAAATTTATGTTAAGTACAGATAAAATTCAGATAAAAGGAATTCATAACATTCAAAATTCAATGGCTGCAATTAGTGTTGCTCAAATTTTGAAAATTTCTAATAAAAAAATAAAAGAAAGTTTAAAAACCTTTAAAAGTATTCCCCACCGTCTTGAACATTTTTTAACAATCCATAAGGTAAAGTATATCAATGACTCAAAGGCAACTAATGTAAATTCAGTTTACTATGCTCTTAATTCATTTGATGAACCAATTATATGGGTTGTTGGTGGTATCGATAAGGGAAATAATTATGATGATTTAATTCCTTTGGTAAAAAGGAAGGTTAAAGCAATAATATGCTTAGGAAACCAGAACAAAAATTTAATAGATGTCTTTTCAAAGTGTACTGAACTTATAATCAGTACTGATAATATGAGCGACGCTGTTAATAGTGCATACAAAGTTTCAAAACCTGGTGATGTTGTATTGTTATCACCTGCCTGCTCCAGTTTTGATTTGTTTGATAGCTATGAGGAAAGGGGAAATAAATTCAAAGAGGAAGTAAGAAAATTATGAGTATAATTAATAGTTTAAAAGGCGACAAAGTTATATGGATAGTAGTGCTATCATTATCTATTTTTTCATTCTTACCAGTGTACAGCGCTAGCTCAAACTTTGGTGTTAATTTAATTTTTTCAAGTGTATTTAAACATGTTGCTATAATTTTCATCGGTATATTGATTATGTATGCTACCCATCTTTTAGACTATAAATATTTAAGAGGCTTGTCATTAATAATCCTCCCCCTTGCAATTTTTTTACTGTTAATTACTGCCTTACAAGGTAATGAAATTGATGGTGCAAATGCAAGTAGATGGATAAGTATTCCAATTATAAATATTTCATTTCAACCATCCTCACTCGCATCAATTTTTCTTTTGATTTATATTTCAAATTATCTGTCAAAAGTTCATGAAAAAAAAATAAATTTTAATAATTCTGTTTTGAGACTATGGTTACCAATTCTTTTAGTTGTGATGTTAGTTTTGCCATCAAATTTTTCAACATCGTTTATGATTTTTAGTCTGGCATTAATCTTAATTTTTATTGGTCAATATCCAATTAAGAAAATTATATTAATAATATTTTCAGGAATTATTCTTAGCGGATCTTTCCTAGGATTATCCAAAACCTATCCAGATTTAGTCCCAAACAGAATTGATACCTGGTCGAATAGAATTGAAAACTTTATAAATCCAAGCTTGGATAATGATTCAAATTATCAAATCAATAGAGCTAAGGCTGCGATTGCAAGCGGATCAATTTTCGGAGTTGGAGCTGGAAAGAGTTCAATGAAGTATATTTTACCACAAAGCACATCTGATTTTATCTTTTCTATAGTAACTGAGGAATATGGTTTATTTGTTGCTTTAATAATATTGTTACTTTATGTAATATTATTATTCAGGATTGTAATTGTATCACAAAAATCAAACAATTATTTTGGCAAGTTGCTAGCCCTTGCAGTCGGATTGCCAATTGTATTTCAAGCATTAATTAATATGGGTGTAGCGGTTCAATTATTTCCAGTTACTGGTCAACCATTACCTCTCATAAGTACCGGAGGAACATCAATATGGACAACTTTTTTTGCATTTGGAGTTTTGTTGAGTGTTAGTAGAAATAATACAAATATTATGGAATTAGATTTAAGCGAAAATGTTAATGAATAAAAATTTAATTATATCAGGTGGAGGAACAGGAGGGCATATTTATCCTGCAATTAGTATTGCAGATCAGTTAAAGAAAAAGGTTCAGGATTGCAATATTCTGTTTGTTGGTGCAAAAAATAAAATGGAGATGAAAAAAGTACCGGAAAATGGCTATAAAATAATTGGCCTTTATATCTCTGGATATCAAAGAAAACTAAATTTTATTTCAAATTTAACATTGCCTTTTAAATTAATTTATAGTTTAATTCATTCACTAATAATTATACTAAAATATAAACCTAAAATAGTTGTTGGAACTGGAGGATATGCTAGTGGACCGGTAATGTACATTGCAGCTTTACTAAGAATACCTGTTTTTATCCAGGAACAAAATTCTTATCCTGGATTAACTAACCGAATTCTTTCAAAATATGCAAAAAAAATATTTGTTGCCTATGATGGAATGGAAAAGTACTTTAAAAATTCAGAGGTAATTTTTTCAGGAAATCCAATTAGAAAATCAATTAAAAATTTTAATGGTAAGAACAAAAAAGAATTTTTAAATCAAATTAAACTAGATATTGGTTGTAAAACCATTCTTGTACTTGGAGGTAGTCTTGGTGCAAAAATACTTAATGATTTTATTATCGAAAATCTTGATTTTTTTAAAAAAAATAATCTCCAAATAATTCTGCAATGTGGAACTAGATATTATGATAACTACAAAAATTTT
Source organism: uncultured Bacteroidota bacterium (assembly GCA_902597545.1). Classification (GTDB taxonomy): domain Bacteria; phylum Bacteroidota; class Bacteroidia; order Flavobacteriales; family Flavobacteriaceae; genus Eutrophosalina. Next base: position 41,170 of record CACJYD010000003.1, read on the forward strand.
GAAAATAAGTTTTTAAAAATTTTACCATTTATTAATGATATGAATAAAGCATTTTCATCTGCAGATTTAATTATTTCAAGAGCTGGTGCAAGTATAATATCAGAGTTATGTTTTGTTGGAAAACCAGTCATTTTTATTCCTTCACCAAACGTAGCAGAAAATCATCAATCTAAAAATGCAAGAAAACTTTATGATGTCGGTGCAGCTGAGTATGTTGAAGAGGATGAAATAGAATACAAACTCAAATCAATTATTAACAAGATTTTTATTAGTGATGTTTATAAAAAATCTCTTTCTGAAAAGATCGCATCTTTATCAAAACCAAATGCATCAAAAATTATTGTGGATGAAATTAAACAGTATATAAAATGAGTTATTTAAATTATAATAAATATTATTTTATTGGCATAGGAGGTATAGGAATGTCATCTGTTGCTGAGTATATTCATTCACTCGGAAAGAATGTTTCAGGATATGATAGAGATAATTCATTAATAATAAAAAGATTAATAAAATTAGGTATTGATATTTCACATAAAGACGATACAGATATCATTGACTTTGACTTAGTCAATAATTCTAACACCTTAGTAGTTTATACTCCAGCAATAAGTAATGAGAACTGTATTTTAAATTATTTCAAAAAAAATAATTATAACGTTATTAAAAGGTCTGATTTATTGGCTGAAATTGTTAATTCCAAATTCTGTATTGCAATAGCAGGAACCCATGGTAAGACTACTACCACATCAATTTTAGCTCATATCATGTATAGTGCTGGATTAAATTTTACATCTTTTGTGGGAGGTGTTTTGAAGGATTATGAAACTAATATTATATTAAATGGTGATGAAATTTTCGTTGTTGAAGCTGATGAATATGATAAAACATTTTTAAAACTACATCCTAATGTAGCATCAATTATGAATATTGATGGTGATCATTATGACATATATTCTGATTTTAATGATTTGAAAAAATCATTTAAAAAATTTTCAGATAATCTTAAAAAAGACGGAATATTATTTCATGATTCCAATTTGGATTTTAATGGGTTTTCCTTTGGATTGAATTCCGATTCTGATGCTCAAGTAATCAATATTAATAATGTCTCAGGAAAATTAACTTTTGATATTAAAATAAATGAAAAAATTTACAAGGATATTATTTTTAATATGTTGGGAACTCATAATGCACTGAACGCATTGGTTGCATTTATAATAGCATTAAATTTAAATATTAATATTGATACTATATTAAAAGCTTTAAAATCATTTCCAGGAATAAAAAGAAGATTCTCACTTGAACTTATTAAACCCAAGGTTTTTATTGATGATTATGCTCACCATCCAAGTGAAATCTTATCTGTATATAATTCAATTAGTAAATTATATCCTGATTTAAAAAACCTAGTAATTTTTCAACCTCACTTATTTTCCAGAACAAAAGATTTTTTAATTGATTTTGCCAAAGCTTTAGAGAAGTTTGATAAAATAGTATTGTTGGATATATATCCCGCTCGAGAGGATCCAATTGATGGCATTAGCTCAAAATCAATTTATGATATAATTGAGAATGAAAACAAATCTATAATAAAAAAATCTGAAATTCCGGAATTACTAAAATCTGATAATTCAGAATTAATTGTAACAATGGGGGCAGGAGATATTGGTGACCAGGTAGAATTAATTAAAAAGACATTAGCTGAAAACCTATGAAAATGAAAATTTTAACAATATCAGTTTTTTCAATTTTATTATTGTCATCAATGATTTTTTCAAACTACAAACATGGTAATAGATCAGTTTATATTAATGTGAATAGCATAGTTAATGATTCTCTCACTTTAATCACTAAAGACTCTGTTTTTAATTTTTTAAAGAAAAAAAATGTAATTAAAGATTCTATGTTAACTCTAGATATTGACTTAAATAAAATTGAAAATGAATTGAAAAATATTGATTATTTAAAAATGTCTAATGCATTTTATGGAATTAACTCGCCTGTTGTAATTCAAATAAGCGAAAGAAATCCTGTTGTAGAAATTAAAAATGAAAATTTTTATTTAGATAATGAAGGTATAATTATCTCAAAGTCAAAAATAAACTCACCAAAAGTAATAGCATTTTTTGGAAATTTAGATTCACTAAATAATAAAAAAATTGCTAGTCTCGGAAATACAATAATGAGTGATGATTTTTTCAAAAATCATTTTAATTATGTTTTTTCAGATTCTCTTGAAATTTATATCAAGCCAAAACTGTTCGATTATGTAATAGAATTTGGTTTGTTAAATAACATTGAGTCTAAGTTAACAAACTACAAACTTTTTTACGCTGCAAAATCTGAGTCAAATTCTATTAAAGAAGCAAAAAAAATAAATTTAAAATTTACTAACCAGGTAATTGTACAAAAAAAATAAAATGGAAAAAAAAGAATTATACATTGGACTTGACATCGGAACTACAAAAATTGTTGCCATGATAGGTGTAATAAATGAATATGATAAGTTAAAGATTATTGGAGTTGGAAAATCAAAAAGTTTAGGGGTTCATAGAGGTGTTGTGAATAATATTAGTCAAACGATTCAATCTATACAATCTGCTATTAATGAAGCTGAAAATAATTCTAATGAAAAAATTGATAAAGTTATTGTTGGTATAGCAGGTCAGCATATAAGAAGTCTACAACATAGCGATTATATAACAAGAGAGAACTCGGATGAGGTTATCGATATACAAGACATTGAAAAGGTCATTAATCAAGTTTACAAGTTGGTAATGATGCCTGGAGAGGAAATTATACATGTTCTTCCACAAGAGTTTAAAATAGATGGTCAAAGTGAAATTAAGGAACCCGTTGGAATGTTTGGGGGAAGATTGGAAGCAAATTTTCATGTGGTTGTGGGTCAGGTTAGCTCCATAAAGAATATTGCTCGATGTGTAAAAAGCTCAGGAATTGATTTTGATGGAATTACACTGGAACCTCTAGCATCAGCTGACGCTGTTTTGAGTAGAGAAGAAAAAGAAGCTGGCGTAGCACTAATTGATATTGGGGGAGGCACGACAGACCTAGCAATTTTTAAAGATGGTATAATAAGACACACGTCTGTAATACCTTTTGGTGGTAATATTATTACCGATGATATCAAAGAAGGTTGTTCAATAATTGAAAAGCAAGCGGAGTTATTAAAAATTAAATTTGGATCTGCATGGCCGGGTGAGAATAAAGACAATGAAATTGTTTCAATTCCAGGCCTTAGAGGAAGAGATCCAAAGGAAATTTCTTTAAAGAATCTTTCAAAAATAATTCATGCAAGAGTTGTTGAAATAATTGAGCAAGTCTACATGGAAATAAAAAACTATGGACATGAAGATCAAAAGAAAAAATTGATTGCTGGAGTTGTTTTAACAGGTGGAGGGAGTCAATTAAAGCATTTAAAACAGCTTGTTGAGTATGTTACAGGAATGGATACAAGGATTGGTTTGCCAAATGAACATTTGGCTGGAAATAACTCAATAGAAATTTCAAATCCAACTTTTGCAACTGCAGTGGGACTTGTTATGAATTCCATGGAAAAAAGAAAAAGTAAACCATTGGAATCAAATCTTGAAAACGATGAAATTGAGAAAAATTATGAAAATGAAACTGAAGTTAGTTCAAATGGAACAAGTACTGATCCATCAAAGTCAATATTTGAAAAATTTACAGAAAAAATAAAAACCTTTTTAGAAAACGCAGAATAATACAATTATGAATAAAGAAAATCAGTTTGATAATATAGAATTTATACTTCCTAAGAACCAAAGTAATGTCATTAAAGTTATTGGAATTGGTGGAGGTGGTAGCAATGCAATTAATTATATGTACAATAAAGGCATAAAGGGTGTGGATTATGTAGTTTGCAATACAGATTCTCAAGCACTTGAAAATAGTCCTGTTCCTAATAAGGTTCAATTAGGAATTAAAGAGACTGAGGGACTGGGTGCGGGTGCTGATCCTGTCGTTGGTGAAAAGGCTGCAATTGAAAGTTTAAATGAAATGCGGGGATTATTAGAAAAAAACACTAAAATGGTATTTATTACTGCTGGTATGGGAGGTGGAACTGGAACTGGCGCAGCTCCAATTATTTCAAAATTGGCTATGGAAATGGATATTCTCACTGTTGGTATTGTAACAATGCCTTTTGTATTTGAGGGTAAAATTAGAATGAGTCATGCAAATAAAGGTTTAGAAAAATTGAGAAAAAATGTTGATTCCTTAATAGTTGTAAATAATAATAAGTTAAGAGATATATATGGAAACTTAGGAGTAAAAGAAGGGTTTTCTAAGGCAGATGAAGTATTAGCTACAGCAGCTAAAGGAATTGCTGAAGTTATAACGCATCACTACACTCAAAATATTGATCTAAAGGATGCAAAGACAGTTCTTTCAAAAAGTGGAAATGCTATTATGGGATCATATAGTTCATCAGGTGAAAAAAGAGCATTAAATGCAGTTTCAAATGCATTGGATTCGCCGTTACTAAATGACAATAGAATTGATGGAGCACAAAATGTTTTGCTGTTAATTGTATCGGGATCTAGTGAAGTTACAATTGATGAAATAGGTATTATTAATGATTACATTCAGGAAAAAGCTGGAAATAATGCAAATATTATTATGGGTATCGGTGATGATCCAAATTTGGGTGAAGAAATAACCGTAACTGTTATTGCTACTGGATTCGATATGAAACAACAAGATGAAATCTTGCATATTGAACCAAAAAAAACTATTTATAATTTGGATGATGAAACTGAAATTGTAGAGAATTTTAAAGACGAGGAACCTACTGACCAATTTGAATTTTCATCTGATGAGATTGATTTTAAAAATATAGATTTTAATATTGATGAAATTCAAGGTGATGATTTTGTTAAAACCAACGATGAAATTAAGAATATAGATATTGAATTTGAATCAGTTTCAAATATCAATGAACTTGTTGATGAAAAAATAGATTTAATTGATAGCAGAATTTTAAATGATATTGAGGTTAATGAACCAGAATTTGTAAAAATAAGTAATGAATTAAAGTTTGATTTTCCACATTCCAAAAAGATTGAAAATGATAGGGTTGTCCATATTTTAGAAGAAGATATAAATGAAATTGAAGTTATTGATCCTGTCCAAATTATTCCATACACAGTCGTTGATGAAAAAAATTCCAAAGTTGTTGCTGATGATAGCATGAAAGATGAAAAATTGAATTCCAATAAAGAAATCAACCCTTTGAATAGCCCTATTGTTGATGGTTTGGCAAAAAGAACCGAAGAGAGAAAAATTAAATTAAAAGAATTTAATTATAAATTTGTAAAGCAAAGAAAAGTAGAGGATATGGAAAACGAACCTGCCTACAAAAGAGCTGGTATTGATTTAGATGAGAGCTTTGATAGTTCAGCTACCTTATCTTCACTAGATGAAGATAATGATGGTAATTTAGATATAAACTCTAAAAATTCATTCTTACACGATAATGTAGATTAATTTATGACACTTTCTGAAAATATTGATAATAAAATAAAAGAAGCAATGAAAAATAAGGATTCTGTTTCACTAGAATCTTTAAGAGCTATAAAATCCTCTATTCTTATTTTCAATACAAAAAAGGGTGGCTCTGGGGATCTTTCTAAAAATGATGAAATTCAAATCCTTAGCAAATTAGTTAAGCAAAGAAAAGAAAGTGCAGATATTTATTTATCTCAAAATAGACCTGAGTTAGCTAAAATTGAAACTGATCAGGCTGATATAATTAAACAGTTTTTACCTGAACAGTTGACGGAGATTGAAATAGAAAAAATTGTAAGTGAAATTATAAGCAAAATAAATGCCTCAGGAATGAAAGATATGGGTAAAGTTATGGGTTTGGCAACAAAAGAACTTTCAGGTAAGGCTGATGGAAAAACAATTTCACAAATAGTCCGGAAAAATCTTTCATAATACATTAATGGCCAAGTAGTTCAACTGGATAGAACATCAGATTTCGGCTCTGAGGGTTGAGGGTTCGAATCCTTCCTTGGTCACTATTTTTTTATTTCCAAGCTACATTTATTGAAAAATCTTATTGAAAGTAAAATAGATGCTATTAACAGACCTATTAAAAAACCAATCCATACACCCGTGGCTTTAAGATCTGTATATAATCCAAGGTAAATCATAATTGGGACACCAAAAACCACGTATGATAAAAAACAAATAACCGAAGGTATCTTTACATCTTGAATACCACGTAAGGCACCTTGAGCAACAATTTGTATTCCATCAAAGATTTGAAATAAAGCTACTATTATTAATAATTTAGAAGCAATACTAACAGTTTCTAAAACATCAAAACTTTCGTTATTATCTAAATAAAGCCAGGGTAATAAGTCAGAGAAAATAATAAATACTATAGCAAATATAATTTCAATTAGAATTGTAATTAAGAATATTGATATTGCTATGCGCTTAAGGTTTATGTAATCACTAAGTCCTTTTTGATTTCCAATTCTTATTGTAGCAGCAACACTTAGGCCTAATGCAACCATAAATGTTAATGAAGATAAATTAAGTGCAATTTGATTTGCAGCTTGATGGTTAACTCCTATAATTCCACAAACCCATATTCCTGAGATAAAAAATCCAACTTCAAACATCATTTGTAATGCTGATGGATAACCAAGATTCACAATTTTATTTATAATTTTTGAAGAATATTTTAGGTTAAATAGCTTATCAATGTATTGATTTATTTTTGGATTAGATTTAATAAGGTATATTATAATTATAACCATAATAAATCTTGATATTAATGTCCCAATACCTGCACCAACTAACTCTAATCTGGGGAAACCAAATTTCCCATATATTAAAATATAGTTTAAGACAACATTAATGATATTAGCAATTACAGTAGAAATCATTGCAATTTTTGTAAAAGATAATCCATCAGAAAATTGTTTAAATGATTGAAAAATAATTAATGGAAACAAGGATATTGCTACTAAGGAAATATAAGGGTATGCTAAAGTAACCACTATTTCAGGCTGACCCATATAATATATTATTGGTTTTGAAATTAAAACTAAAACAGTTAAAATCAACCCTAAAATCGAGCAAATAATTATACCATTTGACAAAATGGATTTTGTTTTATTATTGTCTTTTAACGCGTCACTTTCTGCAATTAAAGGTGTGATTGCAGTTGAGAATCCAATACCAAAAGACATTGCTAGAAACACAAAACTATTTCCTAGTGATATTGCAGCTAACTCAGATGTTCCCAATTGACCAACCATAGCATTATCTACAAATCCCACTAGTGTATGACCTATCATACCAATAATGACTGGATATGCTAGTTTTAGGTTATATGAAAATTCTTTAGTGTAAGGTTTTAAAAAATTCAATATCACATTTTATTTGATAAATAAACAGCATTCATCAATAATCTATTTGTCCCATACCAGAAAGCTCTAAAGTTAGTATTATCAGCAAATAAGAAAATTTTTCCAGATAAATATCTTTTTATTTTGAATGGTACGCTATTAATTAATAATTCAAAATTATCATCAGAAATATACCCACTGAGTAGTGCATTTTTTGAGTATTGAATAGGATTATTGAAACTATTTTTCTCAGGTTTCATAAAAATAGTATTGTTTTTAAAAGTTGGTAGATTATCATTTATAATACCAAAATTAATAGGATGGCTTTTATCAATTTCTGTATTGAAAATTGTACCTCCAATAACTTGTGATCCAGTAAATTTTCCTCTGTCTTTGAAGGAAACATTAGAAGCATATTTATCATTTTTAAGAAAATCAATATTGATAATTTTATTTTCCTTAAGCCAATTAATTGAACTTCTGTATGCAATTAAATTACCTCCATTTTTTAAATAGTTTTCAATTTTTTTAATGTCAATATTTTTTCCGGAATAACTTGGTAGAATAATATGAGAGTATTCCAATAGGTTTGCTCTATTCAAATTTTTTATATCAATTTTAGTTATTGGGATCTTATATCTTGTATCAAAAAGATGCCAAATTTCTCCTGCATCATATGCTCTAACACCATTTCCAACTATCAATCCAACCTTTGGTTTTACAATAGTTGTAAAAGAATTGGAACCAACACCTATATTATCCTCATATCCACTTGATAATGCGTAAACATCAATTCCAGTTTTATTAGAAATATTAGTCAAAAGATTAAAAAGTTTCTCAGGTTTTTGAGATTGACCTTCCACAGGAATAAGGATACTTCCATAATCAAAATAATTATTTTTTATTTTGAATGATTTACTGCTTGATTTTAATCTTATTTTTTTTTGTTGCAAATAATTGATAAATGCTGGAATATTATAATCATGAGGTTTGATTAAATATCCATAGTTTGAAAAACCACTTACTTTTCCCTCTGGTTTTTCAAATATTTTATTCCCTTCTAAACTTTCTTTAAGAAAATCATAATTCAAATTAAATGCTAATGGGAAAGTCCATGCAGAAACATCATAAAACAGACTATCCTCAAACTTTGTTTGTGTATCAAACATTGCTTTTATCAATTTTGATTTTTTCTGATTAATGGGTACATAATATTTAAATTTTTCACCATCAGTTTCAAAAATATCAATTTTGTGAGCCTTAAGAATTTTTGCTAGCTGATAACTACTGGTTTTGTCATGATTATTTCCAAAACCAATTCCCTTATATTTTAACTTCGTACTTTCATTAAAGTTGTTAACGTAAAAGGCATTCATATATGCAAGAAGCTCATTTTTCAGTGAGCTAGCAGCTTTTAGTGTTGATAGTGTTGTAGTTAATTGATTTCTTATTGCAAAAGGAAAAGTAAGAATACCATTTTGACTATTTTGTATGTGGCCTCTAGAGCTACCTTGCTCAAATAATATTCCAATGCCACCATTTACATCAGGGTATGTTGATCCCTTACCAAAATAGAAATCATCATAATCTTCTTTACTGTAGTATAAGCTTCCAATTTTGTCTAAATAATCAGCATGATATTTTGCGATTTTTTCAGTTAACTCTTGATTTAAATTAGGTATTAATGGGTTTACTCTAGAGGGAACACCAGGTTGAAAAAAGAATGTAGAATTTGTACCCATTTCATGGTGGTCAGTAACTATATTTGGTAGCCATTCTGTAAATGTTTTTATTCTAGCCTGAGATTCTGGAAGTTGAACCGGTAACCAGTCACGGTTTAAATCAAACCAATAATGATTTGTCCTTCCGCCAGGCCAAACTTCGCTAAACTCTCTGTCACTATTATCAGGATTTGGTACTAAATTTTTATTAGAATTAACCCATGTAGCAAATCTTTGTAATCCATCAGGATTTAAGCATGGATCAAATAAAATAACAGTGTTGTTCAGAATTTTTAACGTTTCAGTATCATTTGATGCAGCCAAATAATATAAGCCCAACAAAGCAGCATTAGCTGCGCTTGCTTCATTTCCATGTACTGAGTAACCTTGGTAAACAATTGCAGGCATATTTTCAAAGTCGGATTTTTTAGCACCATTTGATATTTTTAAATGATTATTTCTAATTAAGTCTAAATTTTTAATATTTTCTTCAGATGAGACCTTTAAAATCAATAGTGGTCTGTTTTCATAAGTTTTACCTGTCTCTTTAATTGTTATTCTCTTTGATGCATTAGCTAATGCATACATGTACTGAACTAGTTTGTCATGTGTTACATGCCATTCACCTACTTCATGACCTATTACTTCACTTGGTTTTGGTATAGATTCATTAAAATTATTTGTATTACCAAAATAATAGTTTAAATCAGTTTGAGAATTGAGGTTTATTGCATAAAATATTGCAATTACAAAAAATATATTTTTCATTCTATATTTATTTTTTTATTGATTTTTAAGTTTGTTTTTGGAGCTATTACGTAGTTCAAAATTTCAAAAGGAAGATCTAACGTTGTCAAAATATTTTTAGTTTTAATATAGACCTCTTTTTCAGATTTAGGAGCTAGCTCTATAAAATTAAAATCACTGTGAAAGGTAAATTCACCCAAATATTTTAGTTGAATAGGTGCTACGGAATGATTTATTAATTTTACTTTCAATAGTTTTTCAGCACTAAACATTCCACCACTATTATAACCCTCACTAATCACACTTAAATTCTCACTAGCTACATCATACAGATTTTCTTCTTTTCCAATAATCAAGTCATGGAACCAAACAAAAGTTTTACCTTGAAATAAAGCATCACTAGTTGCTTTTATTGTTCTATTCTCAGCTATTATAAAAGTTAAAGGCCTATGATAACTTTCTCTTTCATTTTTAAAATCCCAATCGATAAGGACATGAACATCACTTGTGCCAATAATAGTAAGGTTATTTTCTAATGCAATCTGCATCGCTTCCTCAGAAAAAGTAAACATATTTACAACTTCAATTCCATGTAAATATTTCTTATTAATTATTTCTTTGTGAATTGGGTCAAGTCTTGCTATACCATCACTTCTTTGTGCTTCCCAGTGAGGATGATTCCAAAAAACAAACGCATCTTGGTTATTAGCTTCTTTTATTGCATCCATGAATTCTTTAGGTTTTTTGTCTGAATTAAAAAATTTATTAACGTCATTTACAAAAATTGCATTATAATGACCTGGTGGCATGCCCTTAGTAATTTCTGTTCCATGAACAACAGCTAAGGGTTGTTTTTGAACATATCCAGAAGCTATCTGAAATGATCTGTTTCTATTGGGATGGGGTATATCAACTATATGAGATTGGTATTCAATGTGTTCAGTTAGTGATATTAAATCTATGCTATCACGAATCGCTTCATCAACTCTTATAGTTGGCCAAACTAATCCATCAGAAAATACTGTATGAATATGTAAATCAGAAGATATAAAAAATTTACCCTCAGGACTCTTGAAAAATGTTTTAACTCCCTGAGAAAAAATCATATTAGAGAAAATAAAAAATATGATTATGTATTTTGAATTTTTCATAGGCTAACGGTTTTTAATATTCGTTTTTTTATTCGTTTATATTTTTTTAGACTAGTTGAATATGTTGTATAGTTTGTGAAAATTTTATCAATTATCTTTTTATGAAAAACAAAATCAATTTTTTTTAACATTTCTAATAACTCATAATCTTCACATCCAATTCTGTGAGCTTCAAACCTCAGAGATGATAAAGGGCCCTCTTCACCAGGGTATATAACATGAGTATCTCCTGCAGGAAGGAAATTATTTGGACCTGCAATTGGAGATGGATGTTTTATAACACTTTGAGTAAAAGGGTCAGCTTTATATTGGTTTAAACCCCAATGTAAATAGCCCATAGTATTATACTTTGAACCACCCCAACCAAAATAAACTTGTCTAATTTTTTCCATATCTAATGTCCTGTTTAGCCATTTTCCGCCAGGTACCAAACATGTATAAACAAGTACTTTTTCACCCAACTTTTCTCTTGATCTAAAAAAATCTTCATTTTCTTGAAAATCATTAATTATTGGACACCAAATATCAATTGCATTACCTAAGCTTTCTCTAGTATTTGTTGCTTCCATTATCTTAATTTCAGGATAGATTGTTTTGATTTGCATTGAGACATCGGAATAGCATTTAGCATTAACAGACGTAGGCTCATCGGCAATATGTTGTAACCATTGCTTTGTTAAATTATATTTTTGAGTAAATTTTTTAATTTTTTTAGTGATAATTTCTATTTCATTTTTACCTTCATCAGTATAATAGCCAACGTTTCTGAGTTTTGTAATAAGTTCAGGACTTCCCCAGTCATCATTCTTACCTCTACCTAATAGATGCGGGGACTCAAAAAATTTAAAACCATATTTAAGAAATACATTAATAAATGAGATCATTTTTTCTTCATCTAAAAAAATCTCTCCATCTTTTAGATTAATTAATTCTCCTGGTATTTTAACACAATTCTGCCTGCCAGATGCCATCATTTTAGCGTATTTGTCCAACATTATATACCATTTAGAACTCCACCTTTTAAGATTATGATATTCTTCCATTTTAGATAAATTAAACCAGTTAGTGTAAAAGAAATTACTTGAATCAAGGTTAGGTATTAAAGTATCGTAAATATTTATTTTAAGTTTTAAATTATATTGTATGCTGTTAATTAATATTTTAAAATCTAATTTGTGATTTTTCACTACTAAATCTTTATCAATTGGAATCTTAATATTAATCAAACTATAGTTTGTTTTGGTAATAATACTTTTAGAATTTAATGGTTTAATGACCTCAAAGATTTCAAAAGGTGCTCGCCTTATCACATGAGGATTTATTAATCCTTTAAATTGTTCTGTCCTACTATCTAATCCAGTATTTTGTTCAACAGGTACTGCAAGAACTTCACTTAGATCAACTTTATTGATTGTTGGACTTTGGTAATTAACTTCAACAATTGAATTTAGATTAGAATAAACTATTAGATTAACATCGACAGTGGTGTTTTTCGCTGTATTAACAGTGTATGATTTTGGAAATTTAGTTTTATTAACATCAGGGTAAACGGCATCTAAAACATTAGAAAAACCTACATCCTGAGCGATTGCTAGAAATGAAAAAAAAAATAGTATTGTATTAAAAATATTTTTCATTTAAATTTTCATTAATTTAAGAAAAAATTAAAACAGCTTAGTATGAAAAAATATTATTTATTATTCCCTTTGATAGTTTTTTTATTTTCTTGCAATAAGAATCAAAAATTAGAAACTATTTCGCTATTTAATGGTGAAAATCTAGATGGTTGGATCATTTATGGAACTGAGAAATGGTATGTTGAGAATAATGAGCTTGTTTGCGAAAGCGGTCCTGACGAGCAGTACGGTTATTTAGGTACTGATGAATATTATGATGACTTTATTCTTGAATTAAACTTTAAACAGGAAAATAATGGCAATAGTGGCGTATTCTTTAGATCAACTGTTGATGGTACCAAAGTAAAGGGTTGGCAAGTTGAAGTTGCACCACCTGGTTTGCATTCAGGTGGAATATATGAATCTTATGGTCGTGGATGGTTAATCAAGCCTGATAAGTCTAATGATTCAGTTGTAAAAATGGGAGAGTGGAACAAGATGAAAATAAAAGTGTTAGGAGATGAGGTTACAACCTGGATTAATGATTTAGAAATGATTAAAATTAAAGATTCAATAATAGGGGAAGGAGTAGGTGGCGTTGCTTTACAAATCCATGATGGTGGAGGAATCAAGGTTAAGTGGAAAAATTTAAAGATTCAAAAGCTTTAACCATAAATATCACCGCTTGAATGATCATTAGAAGCACCAGTAACACTTCTTAGACAATTTACTTTACCATTAATCTTTAAATAACCTAAAAGAGCAAAAATTAAAGATTCTTTATAATTAATTATAGTTTTATCTGGAACAATAAAATTTATTTTTGAATCATGATTAAGAGTTTTTATTAAGTTATCATTAAACGTCCCTCCCCCAGTAAGTAAAACTTTAGACCCGTTATCAATGTTTCTTTTAATTTGAAAACTTGCATGTTCAATATATGTAGCAAGAATATCAACTTCTTTAATTTTGTATTTTTCAGTTATTGGAAAAATATTTTCAATAACAAATTCAAGTCCTAAAGATTTTGGATATGATTTTTTATAATATTCCAAATCATTTAATTCATTAAGTAGATCAATATTTATTACTCCTTTTTCTGATAATTTACCATCAAGATCACAATTGTAACCAAGTTTATTAGCATAATGATTTAATACTGTATTCAGAGGGCAGATATCATATGCATAAATTGTTCTTGAATCTTTTACAGAAATATTTGTGAAACCACCAAGATTTAAACAATATTTATAATTATCAAAAAGTAATTTATCACCAATTGGAACTAGTGGAGCGCCTTGGCCGCCAAGTTGTATATCTTGTTCTCTGAAATTATTTACAGTTTTAATTTTGGTGATCTTATTAATTATTTCCCCATTTCCAATTTGTAAAGTTTTGTTAAACTTTGGTTCATGAAAAACTGTATGTCCATGAGACGAAATCAAATCAGCTTTATATAATGTATTTTTCTTTATAAATTTTAAAACATTTAATCCAATAAACTCACCAAACTCTTTATCAATTTGCTTGATTTGATCATTGTCCATTTCGATAACATTTTTAAGCTTTGTTTTTAAGTTGTCATCATAATCTATAGTCTCACAATCAATAATCTCATATTTCGATGGGTCATTATTATCAAAGGAGACGTAACAGATGTCAAGTCCATCAACTGATGTGCCGCTCATTAATCCAATAATATTTATTGAATTGGTCATTAATTCAATTTAAAAAAAACTAAAGAAAAATTAATTAATTACTGAGTTTAATTTTTTAATTGTGTTAGATGCATCTTCAGATTTGAATACAAAACTTCCTGCAACTAGGATATCAGCACCTAATGAAACTAATTTTTTTGCATTATCAGTACTAACACCACCATCAATTTGGATCAATGCCTGAGAGTTTTTATCTGTTATAATTTTTTTTAACTTTTCTAGTCTCTCAAATGTATCAGGAATAAATTTTTGTCCTGAGAATCCAGGAAATACACTCATTAAACATATCAAATCAATTTCATTTATTAAAGAATACAGTACTGATACATCCGTATCAGGATTAATAGCTACTCCGGCTTTGACATTAAGTTTTTTTATCTGATTTATGGTATTTTTAAGATTATCGCATGCCTCGTAATGAACTGTTATTGTATTGGCACCAAGTGATGCAAACTTTTCAATATAATTTTCTGGATTTACTATCATTAGGTGTGCATCCAAGTGCTTGGTTGCACATTTCTTAAAAACTTCAAGAATTGGAGTTCCAAATGTAATATTAGGCACAAAAACACCATCCATAACATCAAGATGAAACCAACCAGCTTCACTTTTATTTACCATTTCAATCTCTTCCTCTAACTTTCCAAAGTTACAAGAGAGCATTGATGGAGCAATAATTTTCATTAATTATCCTAAATATGTTTTTAAGATTTTACTTCGAGAAGTATGTTTTAGTCTTCTTATCGCTTTCTCCTTTATCTGTCTAACTCTCTCTCTTGTTAAATCAAAAGTTTCACCAATTTCTTCAAGTGTCATAGCGTGTTGTTCATGCAGCCCAAAGTATAATCTAACAACATCAGCTTCTCTTGGTGTTAGCGTTTCCAAAGCCCTTTCAATTTCAGTTTTAAGTGATTCATGTAGCAATTTTTTATCTGGATTAGGTGATTCACCACTTTTTAAAACATCATAAAGGTTAGAGTCCTCTCCCTCAACGAGAGGAGCATCCATTGAGACATGTCTACCAGAATTTTTCATCGATTCTTTAACATCTGAAACAGTCATATCAAGCTCTTTAGCAATTTCTTCAGCAGACGGAACTCTTTCATTTGCTTGCTCTAAAAAAGCATACATCTTGTTGATCTTATTTATTGATCCAATTTTGTTTAGAGGTAATCTAACAATTCTAGATTGCTCAGCAAGAGCTTGTAGAATGGATTGTCTTATCCACCATACAGCATAAGAGATAAACTTAAAACCTCTTGTTTCATCAAATCTTTTGGCAGCTTTAATTAAGCCCAGATTGCCCTCATTTATTAAATCCGGAAGGGTTAAGCCTTGATTTTGGTACTGTTTTGCAACAGAAACTACAAACCTAAGATTTGCCTTGGTTAATTTTTCTAGTGCAATTTCATCTCCAGCTTTGATTCTTTGCGCTAAATCTACTTCCTCTTCAGCTGTAATTAGGTCAACTTTTCCTATCTCTTGTAAATACTTATCTAAAGAGGCGGTTTCCCTGTTAGTAACTTGTTTTGTAATCTTTAATTGTCTCATCTAGTTCCTTTACTAACTTATACGATAAAAAACTGAAAAGGTTTCAATTTATTTATCTTTTTTTGGAGGTCTTTCCAATAGTAGACGCCTTGAGACTTTTTGTTTTTTGGTTTTTGGATCAAACCCTACATATTTTACATCAACAAAATCACCTAATCTCAAGTAATCTTCAACTTTCTCAACTCTTTCCCATGCTATTTCAGAAATATGTAAAAGAACCTCTTTTCCTGGTCTAAACTCGACAACTGCTCCAAAATCTAAAATTTTAACAACTTTAACATTATAAGTTTCACCAACAACAGGGCTAAATGTAATATCCTCTATTTTTTGAATAACAGAATCTATCATTTGCTGATCTGTTCCCATAATCTCAACTACACCTTTTTCATTTTCTTCTTCAATAACAATTGTTGTGCCTGTTTCTTTTTGCATCTCCTGAATTACTTTACCGCCAGGACCAATTACAGAACCAATATAATCACCATCAATAATCATTTTTACCATTTTTGGTGCATGAGGTTTAACTGAACTGGATGGTTTATCAATTGTTTTGTTCATTTCATTTAAAATTTCAATCCTTCCAACTCTTGCTTGTTCTAGGGCTTTTTCTAGTATTTCATAAGACAGGCCTTTAATTTTAATATCCATTTGACATGCAGTAATTCCATTTTCGGTTCCAGTAACCTTAAAATCCATGTCACCCAAATGATCCTCATCACCTAATATGTCTGAAAGAATTGAATATCTTTCTCCATCAGATATTAAACCCATGGCAATACCAGAAACAGGGTTGGATATATTTATACCTGCATCCATTAGAGCCATCGTACCAGAACATACTGTTGCCATTGATGATGACCCATTTGACTCGAGAACTTCTGAAACAACTCTGACTGTATATGGACAATCATCTGGAAACACTTTTCCTAGTGCTCTTTGAGCTAAATTTCCATGACCAATTTCTCTTCTTGACGTTCCTCTAAGAGGCCTAGCTTCACCAGTTGAGAATGGAGGGAAGTTATAATGTAAATAAAAATTTTCTTCACCCTGATTTGTAGGAGAATCTATAATATTAGCATCTCTGGATGTTCCAAGAGTAACTGTAGCTAATGCTTGAGTTTCGCCTCTCGTAAAAATTGCAGATCCATGAGTAGATGGTAAATATGCTACTTCACACCATATAGGTCTAATGTCAGTTGTTTTTCTGCCGTCAAGTCTGACTCCTTCACTTAAAACCAATTCTCTTACTGCTTCTTTTTCTACTTTGGAAAAATAACTCTTAATCAAACTTTCATTTTCCTCTAATTCTTCATCAGAAAAAGACTCAAGTAATTTTTCTCTTATTTTTGAAAATTGTTCGGACCTCTCTTTTTTGCCTAAGCCTTGTTTAGCCACACCATAACATTTATCATAACAATCTTTGTGAATTTTACTTAACAAATCTTCATTTTCAATACCATGGTCATATTCTCTAATATTGTCAGTTCCCACTTCTTTTACTAATTCTTTTTGAGCATCAATTTGTACTTTAATAGCTTCGTGACCAAACTTTATTGCATCAGTCATTTCTTCTTCTGAAATTTCATTAAATTCACCTTCAACCATAGAGACTGAATCATAACTAGCTCCTACCATTATATCTATATCTGATTCTTTAAGCTGGGCTCTACTAGGATTGATTATGAATTCTCCATCTATTCTTGCAACTCTAACTTCTGAGATCGGATACTCAAATGGGATATCGGAAAGTTGTATAACAGTTGATGCTGCTAAGCCAGCAAGTGAATCTGGCATAACATCTTCATCATGAGACATAAGCTGAATCATGACTTGTGTTTCATAATGATAATCTTTAGGAAAAAGAGGTCTTAAAACTCTATCAACAAGCCTCATTGTAAGTATTTCATCATTCGACGGTCTAGCTTCTCTTTTAAAAAAACCTCCAGGAAATTTTCCAGATGATGCAAATTTTTCACGGTAATCAACTGTCAATGGTAAAAAATCAACTGGGCTTGCTGTTCTTGATGACACGACTGTTGCAAGTAACATAGCGTTACCCATTTGAATTACTGCTGAGCCATCAGCCTGTTTTGCTAATTTTCCTGTTTCTATAGAAATAACTCTACCATCAGGAAGATTAATTTCTTTTTTATAAACTTTTGTATTCATATGTTTTCATTAATTTAATGTGTTGTGTGAGTAGCAACCAATGAAAACTATTTTCTTATAGATAACTTCTTTATGATTGATCTGTATCTTTCAATATCCTTGGTTTTTAAATAGTTTAAAAGATTTTTTCTTTTACCTACCATTTTGACTAATGATCTTTCAGTATTAAAATCTTTTCTATTCTTTTTCAGATGATTTGTAAGATGGTTTATTCTTGTTGTAAAAAGAGCTATTTGACCTTCAGCTGAGCCGCTATCTTTCTCAGATTTACCATGTTCCTTGAATAATCCTTCTTTAATACTTTTTGTTAAATACATTTATCAATAATTTGTCGGCAAATATAGTATAATTTTTTAAAGATTTAGTTGTATGATCTAAGAGGCTTATTAAGGATTAAATCTAGATACATATTAATTTTCTTTTTGAGATCATTTCTATGACTTATAAAGTCAACAAAACCATTCTCTAATAGAAACTCTGATCTTTGGAATCCATCAGGAAGATCTTGTCCTGTGGTATCTTTCACAACTCTTGGGCCTGCAAAACCAATTAAAGCTCCTGGTTCTGAAATAATTATGTCTCCGAGCATGGCAAACGAAGCAGTGGTTCCCCCAGTTGTTGGATCAGTACACAATGAAATATATGGTAATTTGTTTTTGGAAAGTTGAGTTAATTTAGCAGAAGTTTTTGCCATTTGCATTAAAGAAATTGCTCCTTCCATCATCCTTGCACCGCC
The DNA here is from genome assembly GCA_902597545.1 of uncultured Bacteroidota bacterium. Classification (GTDB taxonomy): domain Bacteria; phylum Bacteroidota; class Bacteroidia; order Flavobacteriales; family Flavobacteriaceae; genus Eutrophosalina. The sequence goes on from CACJYD010000003.1 coordinate 59,988, forward strand.
TGATTTTGAAATAATCAAAAGAGGAGACTTAAATTTTATAGCATGATCAATTGCTCTAGAAATTTTCTCTCCAACAACAGAGCCCATTGAACCTCCTATATAGGTAAAATCCATTGAAGCAATAGTTATGTTTTTCCCAAATGATTTTCCATAAGCAACTTGAATAGCATCATTCAGCCCCGTCTTTTTGTTAGCCTCCTTCACTCTTTGTGGATAAGATTTATTATCAGAAAATTTTAATGGATCTGCACTTACTAGATTACCAAATAAAACCTCATAATCATTTTCATCAAATAAAATTTTAAAATATTCTCTAGATCCAATTCTGAGATGAAAATTGTCTTCAGGAGAAACATAATTGTTTTTGATTAATTCATCATTATCAACAATTTTCCCAGATGGTGTTTTGTGCCATAGTCCTTCAGGTGTATCTTTCTTATCTTTAGTGGTTGTTTGAATTCCTTTCTTTGTTCTTTTAAACCAAGCCATTTAAATAAATTAACAAATTAAATTTAAAGAGTATTTATATTGTTTAAATCTTCAAAGCATTTTGTCAATCTTTTGACAAAATTTTCCTCAGCTTTTCTAAGCCAAACTCTAGGATCATAATATTTTTTATTAGGGCTATCTGGGCCATCGGGATTACCAATCTGATTTTTTAGATAATCAGTTTTCTCGTTGAAATATTCACGAGTTCCCTCCATAAATGCGTATTGCATGTCTGTATCAATATTCATTTTTATTGCACCATAGTCAATGGCTTCACGAATCTCAGAAACAGAAGATCCCGAACCTCCATGAAAAACAAAATCAATTGGATTTACACCTAAGTTGTATTCTTTTGAAATAAGATCTTGTGAGTTTTTTAAAATAACTGGTTTCAATTTAACATTACCAGGTTTGTAAACACCATGAACATTGCCAAATGCTGCAGCAACTGTGAATTTATCACTAATCTCTGAAAGTTTATTGTATGCGTATAAAACTTCTTCAGGTTGAGTGTATAATTTTGATTCATCAATTCCAGTGTTATCAACTCCATCTTCCTCTCCACCTGTTACACCAAGTTCAATTTCTAGTGTCATATCTATTGCAGACATTCTTTTTAAATATTCACAACAGGTATCAATGTTATCTTCAATATTTTCCTCAGATAAATCAATCATATGTGAACTGAAAATTGGTTTTCCAGTTAATTTAAAATTCTTTTCGCTTTCATTAATTAATCCATCAATCCATGGTAATAATTTTCTAGCAGCATGGTCTGTATGAAGAATTACAGTGGCCCCATATAATTGACTTAATTCATGAACATGTTTAGCACCAGAAATTGCACCTTTTATTGCCGCTGATTGATAACTATTGTCTAAACTTTTACCAGCATTAAAAATTGCTCCACCATTTGAAAACTGAATAATAACAGGTGAATTTAATTTAGATGCAGTCTCAAGAGTAGCATTGATTGAATTGGATCCAATTACATTTACAGCTGGAATTGCGAATTTATTTGCTTTAGCATGTTTAAATAAATCTTGAACCTCACTTCCAGTTAATACCATGTGTACTATTGATTAACAAAACTAATAAGAATATATTTACTTAGAAAGGATAATTGAGACCAATATTAAAAACAGCTTTTTTAAGGTTAAAATCTTTCAGCCATCTTCTGTTTTTTTCTTGAGCAGGATTGTAAGTTTTTAACCCCATATCTAATCTAAATACAAATAAGCCAGAATCATATCTTAAACCAAAACCAGACCCGATAGCTAATTCGCTTAGGTCTTCAAAACCATTAAATTTTCTATTTTCATCCTCAGTATCGTCCAGTAGGTTCCAAATATTTCCTATATCAGAAAATAACGCCCCATTAAATCTTCCAAACATTTTAAATCTATATTCAAAGTTCATTGCTATTTTAAAGTTTCCTTCATTGAATTCATCTGTTGCTCCGCTACTTCCTGGACCTAACCTGTAGACCTCCCATGCTCTGTTATCATTGGAACCGCCAGCAAAAAAAGACTCAGAAAATGGAATATTATCAGAATTGCCATATGGAAGTGCAAAACCAACAAAATATCTTGTAGCAAATGTTGAACTCTCTCCTAAATCCCAGTGTTTTATGTAACTAATCTCAGATTTCAAGAACTGAGAGAAAGGTAAATCGGAAATTATTTTTTTTCCTTCATCATTTTTATTTGAATTTCCAGTAAATAAGTTTGTTATTAAACCTGCACTTTGAAAGTTTATTCTCCATTGATTAAAATTAGACTTATCATACCTATTATCGTAATTATTTGATATTGAAAATGATGATCCAATAATTAGATTATTTGTTGTTAATCTATTTTTCCTATTTGATATGTAATTGATAGTCTTGAGGTCGTCTGAATTCAAAACTGATGAAAAAATTGTTGGAAAATCATTTAAGAATAAATCAATTCCATTTGGAATTTGTAAGTTACCATCACTAAAATACTTTGCATCAGTTGTATATTGTTTAGCTATTTCATTAACTGTCTCATATGAATTTGAGTAAATATTAAAATAATTTTGAATGTTTTTATTTTTAATTAGCTCAACTTGAGAAATTGAAAAATTAAAAAAATTATCGTTTTTATTCCACGAGTAGTTAAAGTCAAATTTTAAACTATTTCTATCCAAACCAATATTTCTTTGATTCGAGGAACCAAAATTTACATAGGATCTAGGATTTAAGAGATTAGTAGAGTTATTAACTTTTTCACCTAAAAAAATAAATTTTGGGAATTTTAAAATCAGATCATAGTTTATTTGAGATATGGTCACATTTCCTGATTTTCCAATGGATCCGGTAGCGGATAACTCTAGATTCTCTCCATTTTTAAAAATGTTTCTATTTTTTAACCTGCTTTCAAATGAAATTCCAATATCCTCAATATTTGATTGTTTTACATCAAATCCAAAACCCAAATTATATTTCTTCTTTGAATTTAAAATAATATTTGCCTCTAACAATTCATCACTACCATTAAAATAATTGTAACTAATTGAAGGGAAATTAAATAGATCTAGTTGATTAAAATTTTGAATTGTTACTGTTCTCAAGGAGTCATTAAAAGCTGAGTTTTCTTTAAATTTTATCTGATTATTTATAAAGTCCTTATTAAAATCTAATTTTTTTTCGTCATAACTAGTAACTGAAACCTTTTTAATTTTATGAACTTTATAATCTTTCCCCTCAATAATAATTTTAATAGGAAGTGAGAAAATATTATTACTAGAATCAATTTCAACGTCGAAAAAAACAGAATTTATTTGAAAATCATAAATGCCAGAATTTTTAAATAACTTAAATAATCTTTCCCTTTCAAGTTGAAAATTTTTAGTCTTAAATAATTCATTTTTTACAAGAAATGATTTATCAATGTTTTTATTGTAAATAGAATCTAAAGCATTCGAATCAATGAAGGTGTTTACTTCTCCGATGTAATATTGTGGCCCAGTTGTTACTAAATAATCAACATCTGCATAATTTACGTTTAGCTCATTTGTTTTTATTTTAAAATCAACCTTATTATTTAAATAGCCTATATTTTGAAAATAAGAATTTAAATTTTTTACTGTCTCAGCAGTTTTTAAAGAATCAATGATTTGAATTTCTTCACCATTATTTCTTTTCCAATCATTAAAGTTTTTATAATATCCCTTTAGTTGATTTACTTGTTTTTGTGAAAAAACTTTGTTTAAACTTTTAGCTTTATTCTTTTTGGATAACCAATTATTAAAAATACTATCAGTATTATTTTTGGCTGTTGAGTATAGTAATGCGCCAACAGGTATACCAATAAAAGTTGAGTTTTTTTTCTGTAAAAATAGATTATTAAGTGAATCTTTTGGTGTTAAAACATCATTGATGTATAGATTGTTTTTTTTTAAAATTTTTTCATTACTAGTTAAATTTTTTGAAATTGAACAACCAGACAATAAAGTTGTTATCAAAGTAAATAATACTATTTTTACTTTATAAATTCTCATCAGATTATTATATCAAAAATACAGTTAAATAAATGGTTACCAAAAATCAAATAAAATTCCTAAAGGGATTGAGTTTAAAAAAAAATAGAATAAAATCAAAAAAGATTATTGTGGAGGGAGAAAAAATTATTAGGGAATTTATTGACTCTGATTATAAATTGGATAAAGTTTACTCAACTGATCCACTAAAATTTCACAATTACCCTAATCAAAAATTATCTGAAAAAAATTTAGAGTCAATAAGTAATTTAAAAAGTCCTAATGGTGATTTAGCGGTTTTCAATTTAATAGATAAATCAATCAAAAATGAAAGACTTTATATTGTTCTTGATGGTATCAATGATCCTGGGAATTTAGGAACAATTATTAGAACATGTGATTGGTTTGGCATTGATCAAATTATTTGCTCAAATAATTCCGTCGATTGCTTCAACCCTAAAGTAATTCAATCATCTATGGGTTCGCTGTCGAGAGTGAATGTTTTTTACATGGATATTTTAGAATTTTTAAATTCCAAAGATATTCCAATTTACGGAGCAGTTTTAAATGGCAAGAAATTGAAAAATGAGATAATTGATGATGGCATATTCGTATTTGGATCTGAATCAAATGGCATCTCCGAAGGTATTTTAAAAAAAATTGAATTTGAAATAAAAATTCCTAAGCATAGTGAAGCTGTAAAAACCGAAAGTCTGAATCTTTCTGTCTCTTTGGGTATTGTACTAAGTAAAATTAGAATTTAATAAAAACTAAAATTTATAAAAATAGCTCTGGTAAAAAATTTATCTATATTTCTAGTCCATGGATTATCAGGTGTGTTTTCTGGAATTTCATTTTTCAAAGAGAAAACCCCCCTAACTGATGGTGAGAATTTAAAATACCTTAAATAAAAATCAACACCAAATGCTAATTCATAATAAAAGTTAAATTTTTCAAATTCAAAGTTTTCTAATCCATGATTAGATAATGTCCCCTCAATTTCATTTAGGTTAATAGAGGTAGCAATTCCAGCTTTTAAATAAGGTCTAAAATTGTCCAATCTTTTTGAGCTATACTTTAAAAGCAAGGGTATATGGATGTTATTAGATTTTACAACCCAGAGAGTATCACCATAATTTGTAAAGTCTTTCCTTTCATTAAAAATTATATTTTTTTTATTTGCATGTAACCCCGGTTCTAGACTTAAGAAAAGATTTTTATTTAATTTGAGCTCTCCTATTAATCCTACGTTTATGCCTTCAGCCCTATCAATCGAGATTGGATATTGAGTATTATTTTTGTACTCAACTTTGTTATCATATTGATTTAAGCCAATATAGTATCCGAATCTCAAGTCTCGTTCATCAAAATTTTGAAGATTTTTAAACTGTGAAAAAATCAAATTACATGATACAAGTAAGAGAAAAATTAATTTTTTTAACACAAAATCAAAGCTAATAAACAATTCATTAATAAGTTAAAATTCCTAGTAAATTTCTAAAATCAAGTATATTTGCTTGTGAATTAATCTTTCAATAATGAAAATTGTTATTGCAGGAGCTGGTGAGGTTGGACTACACTTATCGAAGTTATTATCTTATGAATCTCATGATATCACATTGATTGATAACAATGAGGTAAATTTAAAGGATGGTGAAAATTACCTAGATATAAAAGTTGTTAATGGTGATTCTACATCACCATCGTCTTTGAAGAATGCAAATGTCTCAAATGCTGATTTGGTAATTGGAGTTACTGCAAGTGAATCAATTAATTTTTTTACATGTATACTAGCTAAAAAATTAGGCGCTAAAAGAACTATCGCTAGGCTTACAAATACTGAGTTCATTGAGAATGGAAGCAAGTTTGATTTTTCTTCTATTGGAATCGATGAAATTATTTCGCCTGAAAATCTTGCAGTTAATGAAGTTAAATTATTGATTAACAATTCAGGTTTTACAAATAGTCATGATTTTGAGGATGGAGCTTTAAATATGATGGCTGCAAAAATTCAGAATGATGCTCCTTTTATTGGAAAAACTGTGAAAGAAGCAGCTTCAGTTTTTCCTGGTATAAAATTTATGCCTATAACAATTGAAAGAAGTGGAAGTCATTCAGCTATAATTCCAAGAGGGGACACCACGTTTAAAAAAGATGATCATGTCTATTTTATAACATGTAGTGATGGTATCGATGAATTGTACAATTTGATGGGCACAGAAAGAGATGAAATAGAAAAAATTATGATTTTAGGAGGTGGAAGAGTTGGTTATAAAGTTGCTAAAGAACTTAGTAGTGAAGGATATAAGGTTAAATTAGTTGAAATAGATGCAAACAAGGCAGAGAATATTGCAAATTCCTTGAGTAATGTTTTAGTATTAAATATTGATGGTACTAGAGTTGATTTACTCAGCGAAGAAAACTTAGAAGATATGGATGCCTTTATTGCTACGACAGGCGATTCTCAAAAGAATATTATGTCATGTTTAATGGCTAAATCTAAAAATATAGGTAGAACAATTGCTATTGTTGATAATACCGATTACTTCGAACTCTCTGAATCTATTGGTGTAGATACATTAATCAATAAAAAATTGTTAGCTGCAAATGAAATTTTTAGATTTATTAGAAAAGGAAATATTTTAGAATTAAACAAATTGAATAATATGAATGCTGAAGTTCTTGAATTTCTTGTTAATAAAGATTCAAAGGTCAAGGGAAAAAAAATTAGAGATTTAGATTTTCCACGGTCAGCAATAATTGGGGGTGTAATAAGAGATGGTGTTGGTAAAATTGCTCTTGGTGATTTTGTAATAAAAAAAGGTGATAGAATATTAGTCTGTGCTCTTTACAATGCAATTAGCAAAGTAGAAAAATTATTCCTCTAATTATGTCACAGCTTAACTTTAGACTTATTTCCTACATCATTGGTTTATTGCTTTTATTTAATTCAACTGCAATTTTTTTAACATCTTTTGTAAGCTATTATTTCAGTGACGGTTTTTTTTCTAGTATACTAAAATCAGGCTTTATATGCTTCGCTCTAGGTTTTTCGATAATGTTTTTTTCGAAAAATCCAAAAAAGATAATAAATCGCCGCGATGGCTATTTAGTTGTGGTTATTGGTTGGTTAACAATGGTTTTTTCAGGAATGTTACCATACATATTTACTAATACAATTGATAATGTGCCTGATTTGATTTTTGAAACAATGTCAGGTTACACTACAACAGGTTCAAGTATAATAAGTGATATTGAAGCACTACCTGAAAGTATTATTTTTTGGAGGAGCATGACCCATTGGCTCGGTGGAATGGGGATAATAGTCTTAGCAATTGCAATATTACCAATGCTTGGAATAGGAGGTATGCAATTATTTTCAGCTGAAGCTCCTGGCAGTGGAATTAGTGGTGATAAAATTCATCCTAGAATTAGCAACACGGCAAAAAGATTGTGGTTTATTTACTTTGGCTTAACCCTTTTAGAGACTCTTTTATTAAATATTGCAGGAATGAGTTTTTTTGATGCAATTAACCATTCTATGAGTAATATAGCAACTGGTGGTTTTTCCACAAAAAATGACAGTTTATCATTTTGGAATTCAATGCCTCAAATACAATACATAATCATTTTTTTTATGATTCTTGCTGGAACAAATTTTCTATTAATTTATCTTTCATTGATTGGAAAATTTAAAAAGTTATTTTACAATACTGAATTCATCTGGTTTTTAGGCCTAATTGCATCTTTTGTTTTAATTACTACAATTATTCTAAACTATAATGTAGATTTAGATTCAACTAATTTTAATCATCCTCAAGTTCTTGGTAAGTTAGAGGCAAGTTTTAGACATGCTCTTTTTCAAGTAGTTGCAATTATCACTACAACTGGCTTTGTAACAGGTGATTTTGCTGCTTGGACACCATTCTTGACAATGTTGTTTTTTGGGCTAATGTTTATCGGTGCTTCATCAGGATCAACCTCTGGTGGAATCAAGATTTCAAGACATCTTATTCTTATTAAAAATGGTTTTCTTGAGTTCAAAAGATCATTACATCCAAACGCAATTTTACCACTTAGATATAATCATTCAGTTGTAAAAAAAGAAGTCGTAGTAAATATTTTAGCATTTTTCATGTTATATCTGATATTATTTATTGTAGGTGCAGGTGTTTTAAGTACTCAAGGCTTAGATTTTATATCATCAATAGGAGGATCAGCTGCCTCACTTGGCAATGTTGGTCCTGCCTTAGGGTCAATTGGTCCAGCTTTTAATTTTGAGAGTATAACTGGATTTTCAAAAATTTGGTGTGCATTTTTAATGTTAGTTGGCAGGTTAGAGCTATTTACATTTTTAATAATATTCACACCATATTTCTGGAAAAATATTTAGTGTAATAAATCTTTAATTCTATTAACTGCTTTTATTATATTTTCATTTGAAGCTGCATAACTAATTCTGATATTTTTCGGAGATCCAAATGCATCACCTGTAACAGTAGCTACATGAGCTTTTTCTAAAATAAGCATTGCAAAATCAGAAGCATTTTTGATTGTAACATCACTAATTGTTTTTCCAAAATAATATGATATATCAGGAAAAATATAAAATGCACCATCCGGATTATTTAACTGGAAACCTTTTATTTCACTTAATAGTTTAATTATTAGATTCCTTCTTTGTTCAAACTCTTTAACCATATAGTTAATTTTTTCAGGTGACTCAGTAATTGCGTCAATTGTCGCTCTTTGAGCAATACAGTTAGCCCCACTTGTTACTTGACCTTGTAATTTTGTGCATGCCTTTGCAATCCATATAGGTGCTCCCAAATATCCAATTCTCCATCCAGTCATCGCAAATGCTTTAGCGATTCCATTAACCGTTACCGTTCTATCATACATTCCTTCAATGCTAGCAAAACTTACGTGCTTGGTTCCATAATTAATGTGCTCATATATTTCATCGGAAAGAACAAATACGTTGGGATATTTTTTTATTACACTAGCAATTTCATATAATTCCTTCTCATTATAAATACTTCCACTTGGATTATTTGGAGAATTAATAATTATCATTTTTGTTTTTTCAGAAATTGCATCATCAATTTGTTTTGCACTTACTTTAAAATCATTTGAGATATCACTTTTTAAAATTTTTGGAATACCATCAGCCATTAAAACAATAGCTGAGTAACTTACCCAAAATGGAGCTAATAATATAACTTCCTCACCTGGTTTTATCAATGCCTGAACTACATTAGCAATTGATTGTTTTGCACCGGTTGAGACAACAATTTGATTTGGATTATAAATTATTTTGTTATCCCTATGAAATTTTTTACAAATAGCTTCTTTAAGCTCTAAATATCCATCGACAGGTGTGTATGAATTATAATTTTGATTAATCGCATCAATTGCTGAATTTTTTATAAAATCGGGGGTATTAAAATCAGGTTCCCCCAAACTTAACCCAATTATATCAATTCCATTCTTCTTTAACTCTCTAGCTTTAGCTGCCATAGTTAATGTTGCAGAGGCAGGTAGGTTGTTAATTTTATCGGTCAAATATTCTTTCATAGATTAGAAGTATTATTTTCAAAGATATTTAAATTACATTAGTAAAATCTGATTAAATGGAACTGTTAAAAAAATATTTTCCACAAATTACAGAACTTCAACTTGAAAAATTGATTCTGTTTGAAAAATTAATAAAGGAGTGGAACAATAAAATAAATTTAATATCCAGAAAAGATGTTGAAAACTTTGAAGTTAATCACTTATTACATTCCTTAAGCATTTTAAAATTTATTGAATTTAAAAAAGATACAAAGATATTAGACCTTGGAACTGGGGGTGGATTACCAGGTATCCCATTATCAATTGTTTTTCCTGACTCAAAATTTAAATTAATTGATAGAAAGAATAAAAAAATTAATGTTTTAAATAAAATCATCAGCGAACTTGGTATTAATAATGCTTCTGCTCAAAGTATTGATATTATTGATTCAAATCATAATTATGATTTTATTGTTAATCGGGCTGTATCATCTGCCGATAACTTAATTAAATTATGTAAAGGAAAAATAAATTACAAAGGAGAAAATAAAATTAAAAATGGAATAATTTGTCTAAAAGGGGGTAATTTAAACTCTGAATTGAAAAATATTGATAAGTTTAAAATAGTTGAATTAAAAACTTTTTTTTCAGAACAATTTTTCGAAACAAAAAAAATACTCTACATACCTAATCCATATAGTCATATGGATAGCTAGTTGGAGGATTATGAGTTCTGCTCACTAACCTAGGACTAACCCATCTCAATAAATTAAGCTTTGAACCTGCTTTATCATCTGTACCAGAAGCCCTACATCCACCAAAAGGTTGTTGACCTACAACAGCTCCCGATGGTTTATCATTCACATAAAAATTACCTGCGCTGTATTTCAATTTATTAAGTGCAAGTTTAATACTTTCCTCATCTTGAGATATAAATGCACCTGTTAAAGCATAATCAGATGTTTTATCAACAATGTCAAGCATCTCTTCCCAATTTTCATCATCATATACATATAGTGTAACTACAGGTCCAAATATTTCTTCTTTCATTGTTTTAAATTGGTGGTTCGTAGTTAGTATAATTGTAGGTTCAACAAAATATCCTACTGTATCATCATAATTACCTCCACATAGAATCTCACAATCATCACTTGATTTTGCATAATCTATATAGCTTGATATTCTTTCAAATGCACCTTTGTGTATTACTGCTGTCATGAAATTATTAAAATCAATAGGCGAGCCCATTTTAATGGTTTTTGTTTCATCAATAACCTTGTTAATTAGATTTTTAGAAATCGAATTTGGGATATATATTCTTGATGCTGCAGAACACTTTTGACCTTGGTATTCAAATGCACCTCTAATTATAGCTGTGGATGTTGCATCAATATTTGCACTTGGGTGACAAAAAATAAAATCTTTACCACCAGTTTCTCCAACTATTCTTGGATAATCTCTGTACAGATTGATATTATTTCCAATTTTTTTCCATAAATCCCTAAAAACAGATGTTGATCCAGTGAAATGTAGTCCAGAAAATTCAGGATGTTTAAGAGCAATATCAGTTATCATTTCAGGGTCTCCAGTAACCATATTAATTACTCCATCAGGAAGACCTGCTTCTTTAAAAATATCCATGGTTATTTTTGCAGTAAGTACTTGATTATCGCTTGGTTTCCATAAAACAACATTACCCATTAAGGCAGCACTTGCACACAAATTACCACCAATTGCAGTAAAATTAAATGGAGTAACTGAATAAACAAACCCCTCAAGTGGTCTATATTCAAGATGATTTGATTTACCTGGACCATCAATCGGTTGTTCATTGTAAATTTCAGTTAGATATGAAACATTAAATTTTAAAAAATCCACAAATTCACATGCTGCATCAATTTCAGCTTGAAATATATTTTTTGATTGACCAATCATAGTTCCAGCTGTAATTTTAGCTCTATAATCTTTAGAAATGAGATCAGCTGCTTTTAAAAATATTTCACATCTTTTTTCCCAAGGTGTTTCAGACCAAGACTTTTTATTGTCAAGTAGATTTTTAATTGCATCATTTACATGATTTTCGTTTGCCTGGGAATAAGTTCCAACTATGTTCTTGTGGTCGTGAGGTGGAAGTATATTTTTTCTATCATTAGTTAATATTTCATCACTTCCGATGTACAGTGGAATATCAACTTTAGAATTGAACATTTCATTGTAGGTTTTTTCAACATTTAACCTTTCTTTTGAACCTTTTTTATAACCCAACACTGGTTCGTTTTCAGCTTCGTAAATTTTTACTTTGTTCATTAATTTAAAATTTCAGGATGTGTAAGTTTTATCTTTGGTATGTACGCTTTAAATTTGGCGGAATTATTTAAGCTAATAATCGAAAAATAACCAACGATAGTGGCTAATTTTGACTTGATTGAATAATCTAAATTTAAAGTAATTTTTTTTCCAGGCTTTATAATAGGTTTTTCTTTTATAATTGAGTTTAATCTTTTTTCGCCATAAATTTCAAGCACCTTTTTATGTCTAGATAATATTTGAATTGAGTTTTTGCTTTTATTTGATATAGTAATAACACTTTTATGCAGATAATTAATATTTTTTTTCAAATGTATTTTTTTGATAAAGTAAGATGATGTAGAAATTCTTATTCCTTTTAAATTCTTTAAATCGGTTATTTTGCTAATCATTTTTTTTAATTTATCACTTTCTAATTTACGATTTTTAATGAATTTTTATTAGCATATCCAATTATTTTGTAGAATCTATCAGAGGGTTTTTTTTCATATAAAAAAGCAGTATACTCATTCTCTGTTTGCCAAAAATTTGATATATCACTTATTAAGTTATTATTTTTTACAACATACTTGTAATTATAAAAACCTTGTTTTAACAATAGTTCAGTTACATAAGTATTTTTGGATGTTTCTAAAAGTTTAAATTTTTCGCTCAATTCATAATTATTGAAACCTCCAATCACGTAAAAATCTCCAATAATATCTTCACTGGATAAAAATGAAAATTTTACTTTAGTGTAATCAGACTCAGTATTTTTATTGATGCCGTTATTATTAATTTTAAAAACCCCATTTTTATCAGGATTATATGAGTAATTATTTTTTTGAATATCATCATATAAAACTGTTGAGTATAAAGGACCATTTTCAACTCTTTTGATTTCATTGCTAGTACTTAAAATATTTTTTGTGTCAAAACTATGGTACTCATCCCCAGCATTAAATAATATATTATCAAAAATTAATTTATTTGATGTTTTTAGAGTTGGTTTCTCAAATATTTTTAAATCATTAAAATTTTTATTTTTTAGAATAACAAGTTTATATTGGGAATTTACGTCATATATACAATTTGCACAGCTGAAGGAAATTTTTAGATTATGAAATTCATTAATTAAGTTAATTTCTTTTGCTCTTGAAATCTCAATATTTCCTAGCTTGTAATTATTAATAAAAACAAACTTTCTTTCAAAAACAATATTATTTATATTGTCCTTAACAATTAATTTATAATTACCAGATGAGTTTATTTTGAAATTTTTATTTGGTATATTAAATGAGTAATTAATAAATTTCTGTAAAGTATTAAATGAATTTTTATAGTTAGAGATACGTATATCATCAAAACCAGTAATGTACTCATTTTTAAAAATATTTGACAGTTCCCAGTTATAATCATAATGTTCAATAGAGTAATAAAAATTGTAAGGTTTTGCACTTAGCTCATCAAAATTTACATTCATAATTTCGTTATTAAAAAAAACAATTTTATTATCGTTTGATGGGGCTCCAGAAATACTTATACTTTTTACAATTTTCTCTTGTGAAAAGCAATTATTTAATAAAAAAATTATTAAAAACGAGTAGTTAATAAATAGATTGGATTTTACCATAAAAAAACTACATAATATTAGTAATAAATATTTTACTTCGTTGTATATTTACAACGAATTTTATTGGATTTATGTCAAAGGGCATTGTAATCAAAAATGGTTTATCCATAAATATCAAAGGTGTTGCAGATAAAGAATTAAAAAAAGTTCCTTTACCAAACAAACTCGCACTAATTTTAGACGACTTCCATCTCATTATGCCTAAGCTTTTAGTAAAAGAGGGTGATACTGTGAAAAGAGGTCAACCTATCTTTTATTCCAAGTCAAATGAAAATATCAAATTTGTCTCACCATCGCATGGAAAGATTGAAAAAATAGTTAGAGGTGAACGAAGAAAAATATTAGAAATTACAATCTCAACTGACAAAAATGATTCTGCAATTAAGCATAAAATTCCAGCATTAGAAAAAATTAAAAGAGAAAATATAATTGATATTTTATTAGAATCAGGATGTTGGCCTTTCATTAAACAAAGACCATTTGATATCATAGCCGATCCTCTTCAAAATCCTAAATCTATTTTTATTTCATGTTTTGATTCTGCTCCTCTCTCTGTAGATTTTGAATTTATTCTTAAAGACCAAATTGAGTCATTCAAATATGGACTTAAGATACTAGAAAAAATCACGCCTGGAAATCTAAATATTGGAGTCAATAGAAATCAAGAATTTTTAAATAAAGAATTAGATGATTTTAATAAAAATATTTTTTCTGGACCTCATCCATCAGGAAATGTTGGTGTTCAGATTCATCATATTGATCCAATTAACATTGGTGAATCTGTATGGATAATAAGACCTGAAGATGTTTGCATTATAGGCAATTTATTTTTAGAGGGCGAGTTTATTCCGACTAGAACTCTTGCAGTTTCTGGTCCTCCAATAAATAACCCAAAATATTTTAGGACTGTTATTGGAGCAAAACTACAATCAATATTAAATCTAATTGATTTTAAAAATGGAATTCAATGTAGAATTATTAATGGTGATGTTTTAACTGGAAAAACAGTTGAACCAGATAGTTACGTAGGCTTTTATAATAATAACATTTCGGTCTTAAAAGAGGGAAATAATTACAAGTTGTTTGGCTGGATACCTTTTATTAATAATTCGGTCCCGAGTATATATAGATCATCATTTGGTTGGCTCAATTCATCAGAGCCAAAAGAGTATGATACTAATTTAAACGGTGAGGAAAGGGCATTTGTTGTCACTGGTGAAATGGAAAAAGTGTTTCCTATGGATATTTATCCAATGCAATTAGTCAAAGAGTGTATGATTGGAGATATTGAAAAAATGGAAAGATTAGGAATATATGAAGTCGCACCTGAAGACTTTGCTTTGATTGATTATGCATCATCATCAAAAATCGAAGCGCAAACAATTGTTAGAAATGGTTTAGATTATTTAATTAAAGAAACTTTATAATATGAATTTAAGAGGAATAGTTGATAAAATGAAGGCACCTTTTGATAAAGGTCAAAAACTTGAAAAGTTATATCCCGCCTTCAATGCTTTTGAAACTTTTTTATTTGTGCCAAATCATACATCAAAAACAGGTGCACACATAAGGGATGGAATTGATTTAAAAAGAGTTATGATCACAGTAATTATTGCTCTTCTTCCTGCTTTATTTTATGGAATTTATAATACTGGTTATCAGTATTTATATCAAACAGGTGAAGAATTTACAGTCTTAGATGCAGTAATTCATGGATCTTATAAAATTCTTCCAATGATTGCTGTTTCATATATTGTAGGTCTCGGCATTGAATTTGCTTTTGCCGTTTTTAGAGGTCATCAAGTAAATGAGGGTTATTTGGTTACAGGTCTTTTAATTCCTATGATAATGCCTGTAGATATTCCGTTATGGATGGTAGCCATTTCCGTAGCTTTTGCGGTTTTAATTGGAAAGGAAGCTTTTGGTGGAACAGGAATGAATATTTTGAATCCTGCTTTAACAGCGAGAGCTTTTGCATTTTTTGCATACCCTACATATATGTCTGGAAATCAGGTATGGGTCTCTGAGGCATCTAATGTTGATGGTGTTTCTGGAGAAACTATTCTAGGAATGCTTGCTGCAGGTGGATCAACTGATCAGTTTAGTATGATGGATATGTTTATTGGCTCAATACCTGGGTCTATTGCTGAGACATCTACATTGATGGTATTAATTGGAGCATTTATATTGATTTACACAGGCGTAGGAAGTTGGAGAATAATGGTTGGATCTGTTATTGGGGCAGCTTTAACTGGCATGTTATTTAATCTGTGGGGTGCTAATGAATTGATGAGTTTTGATTGGTACAATCATATAATTGTTGGTGGATTTGCTTTTGGTGTAGTTTTTATGGCCACTGATCCTGTATCAGCAGCTCAAACGCTAAAAGGTAAATGGATATATGGAGTTTTAGTTGGGGTTTTCTGTATTTTAATTAGAGTTTTTAATCCTGCATATCCAGAAGGTGTTATGCTTGCAATACTTTTAATGAATGTGTTTGCTCCAACCATTGATCATTATGTTATTGATGCTAGTATTAAAAGAAGAGAGAAAAGACTTAACTCAAAATTAAAAATGGCTTGATGGATAAAAATTCTAATATATATACTTTTCTTTTCGTAGGTGTAATGGTTATTGGCATAGCATCTATTTTGGCTTTTACTTCCCAAACACTTAAGCCAATGCAAAAAGAAAATGTAAAAAACGAAAAGATGCAAAATATACTTTCAACAATAGGAATTAATGTTTCTAGAGAAGAGGCTGAAGGTTTATATTCTAAATACATTAAAGAAGAATTAGCACTAAAAATTGATGGGTCAGTAAATGAATCTCTTAACCCATTTTCTGAAATTAATTTAGCAAAAGAACTTAAGAAGGATTATAAAAATCAGCATTTTCCTTTGTATGTAGCTGAAGTAGAATCTGAAAAATATTATATAATAGAATTAAGAGGCGTTGGACTTTGGGATGCAATATGGGGTTATATATCTTTAAAAAGTGATTTCAACACCATTAATGGTGTTTCATTTGATCATAAGGGAGAAACAGCTGGTCTTGGAGCTGAAATTACTAAGGATTGGTTTAAAGAAAGTTTTGTAGATGAAAAAGTATTCAATGAAAATGGAGAATTAGTTGGAATTACTGTTTTAAAAGGAAATAATGATCCAAAAAATCAAGATAAAAATGATCATGAAGTAGATGCAATTTCTGGATCTACTATTACTGGTGACGGTGTAACAAATATGATAAAAGAGAGATTAAACAATTATTTACCTTACCTGGAAAAATTAAATATTGCTCAGCTGTAAATTATGGATAAGAAAAATACAAAAAAACCATCTTTTTTATTTATCGGTAGGAGCGATGAACCAATCTTATCAAAGAAAAATAGAAAACTTTTAACTGATCCTTTAGACGATAACAATCCTATTACAGTTCAGGTGCTTGGAATCTGCTCAGCTTTGGCAATAACAGTACAACTAAAACCAGCTGTTGTAATGACTATGTCAGTAATTTTTGTTATGGCATGTAGTAATGTAATTATTTCTGTCCTTAGAAACTTAATTCCAAATAGAATAAGAATTATTGTTTTTCTTGTTGTAATCTCTTCATTGGTTGCTCTTGTTGATCAATTCTTAAAAGCCTATGCCTATGATGTTAGTAAAGAATTATCAATATTTATTGGTTTAATTGTTACGAATTGTATTGTTATGGGTAGGTTAGAAGCATTTGCTTTGGGTAATGGAGTTTGGAAATCGTTTTTAGATGGAATTGGTAATGCAATTGGCTATGGTATTATATTAATTATTGTAGCTTTTTTCAGAGAACTCTTTGGTGCTGGAACTCTCTGGGGTATTCAAGTTATTCCAGATTTTATCTATGAGGAATATGGCTATGTAAATAATGGATTTATGTTGTTATCTCCAATGGCTCTTATTACTGTTGGTTTAATTATTTGGATTCAGAGATCGAGAAATAGGACTTTAATAGAAGAAAATTAATATGTTAGAACAATATTTAAATCTTTTTGTAAAAAGTATTTTCATTGAAAATATGGTTTTCGCATATTTCTTAGGAATGTGTTCATACTTAGCTATCTCAAAAACTTTAAAAAATGGTGTAGGAATGGGATTTGCGGTAATTTTTGTTTTAACCATAACAGTACCTTTAAATTATTTAATTTTTGAATATTTACTT
Organism: uncultured Bacteroidota bacterium; assembly: GCA_902597545.1. Lineage (GTDB taxonomy): Bacteria > Bacteroidota > Bacteroidia > Flavobacteriales > Flavobacteriaceae > Eutrophosalina. Next base: position 77,653 of record CACJYD010000003.1, read on the forward strand.
TCTGATGGTGCTTTAGCTTGGATTGGTCCAGAGTATGCTGAGCTTGACCTTAGTTTTTTAAGCTTAATAATGTTTATTGCTGTTATTGCTTCCATGGTACAGTTGGTTGAAATGATTGTTGAGAAATTTTCACCTGCTTTATATGGTTCATTAGGAATTTTCCTTCCATTGATTGCTGTAAATTGTGCAATTTTAGGAGGGTCTCTTTTCATGCAGATAAAAGATTTTTCAGGTGTTAGTGAGGCTGCTGTTTATGGTTTTGGATCTGGTGTTGGTTGGTTTTTAGCTATTGTTGGTATTGCTGCCATAAGAGAAAAAATTGCATACTCAAATATTCCAGCACCGCTAAGAGGTTTAGGAATAACCTTTATCATTACTGGTTTGATGGCAATTGGATTTATGAGTTTTATGGGAATTAAATTATAACTATGAGTGTTTATACATATATATTAATTAGTGCTATCATTTTTATAATGATAATTTTTGTTTTAGTAGCTATGTTGCTTGGTGTAAAAGCTAAGCTTCTGCCCTCAGGTCCTGTGAAAATTTTAATCAACGAAGAGAAAGAAATTGAGGTTGATTCTGGCAGCACGCTTCTATCTACTTTGGGAGATAATAAAGTTTTTTTACCATCTGCATGTGGAGGAGGTGGAACTTGTATTCAATGTAAGTGTATTGTCAATGACGGAGGAGGAGAAATTTTACCAACAGAAGTTCCTCATTTCTCAAGGAAAGAAATTAAAGATGGTTGGAGGTTAGGTTGTCAAGTTAAGGTCAAAGAGGATATGAAAATCCATGTCCCTGAGGAGGTTTTTGGAATTAAAAAGTATGAAGCTAAAGTTGTTAGAAATTATAATGTTGCATCATTCATTAAAGAATTTGTTGTCGAGATTCCTGAAGAAATGAAATATAAAGCTGGAGGATATATTCAGATTGAAATACCTAAATGTGAGGTAGATTACAAAGACATAGATATAACTTCTCACCCAAAAGAACATCCAGATGATGCAAACAAGTTTAAGTTGGAATGGGATAAATTTGGTCTGTGGGATTTAAAAATGAAAAATGACGAAGATGTAGAAAGGGCTTACTCAATGGCTTCTTACCCAGCAGAGGGTAAAGAAATAATGTTGAATGTTAGAATAGCAACTCCACCTTGGGATAGAAATAAAAATGCTTGGATGGATGTTAATCCTGGAATTGCCTCTACTTATGTTTTCTCAAAAAAACCGGGTGATACAGTAACAATTTCTGGTCCTTATGGTGACTTTTTTATTAACGAGTCCGATGCTGAAATGTTGTATATAGGAGGAGGAGCAGGTATGGCACCAATGAGATCTCACTTATATCATTTATTTAGAACTATTAAGTCTGGCAGAAAAGTAAATTTCTGGTATGGAGGAAGATCAAAAAGAGAATTATTCTATGTTGATCATTTTAGATCTCTAGAAAAAGATTTTCCAAATTTTAAGTTTTATATAGCACTTTCTGAACCACTGGAAGAAGATAATTGGAAAGTTAAAGATGGTCTCGATGGAGAAGGAGACGGTTTTGTTGGTTTTATTCATCAAGCTGTCATAGATAATTATTTAAATCATCATGAATCTCCTGAGGATATTGAAGTTTATTACTGTGGACCACCTCTAATGAATAAGGCAGTAGATAAAATGGCATTAGACTTTGGTGTACCACCTGAGAATATTAGATTCGATGATTTTGGGGAATAAGTATTATTTTTTTAAAAAATACTGTTTAGTAACACTAGCTTCTTTATTAATAATTTCTTGTAATTATCAAAAGCCATATGAAGAATTTCAGGGATCTATCTTTGGGACATACTACAATGTTAAGTTTTTTAGTCATGCTGAAGACTTAATCAAACAATCCGATCTAGATTCAATTTTTTCAATATTTAATAATTCATTATCTACTTACATTAATAGCTCAATAATTTCTAGAGTAAATAAAAATGAAGATGTTCTTGTTGATGAATTATTTATTGATGTATTTAATAAATCCAAAGTGATATTTCAAAAAACTGCTGGACTTTTTGACCCAACAATCGGAGAATTACTTGAATATTACGGCTTTGGTCCAAATAAAGAGATAAATGATATTGATCAAAATCAAATTTTACTTATTTTAAAATCAGTCGGATTTAATAAAGTTTCAATTGTTAATAATAAAGTATTAAAACAAAATTTATTAACTAAGCTAGATTTTAATGCTATAGCTAAAGGTTATGCAGTTGATATAATTGCAGAAATGCTTGACAAAAATGGAGTGAATGATTATATCATTAATATTGGTGGAGAATTACGATCTAAAGGAAAGAATCATTTTAAGGATAGTTTTTGGAAAATTGGAATTGAAAATCCTGAAAAAAATAAAAATGGGGATGTAATAACTAAAAAAATTCAATTGAATAATATTTCAATTGCCTCATCTGGAAATTATAGAAATTATAGAGTTGACCCGAAAAGTGGTAAAAAATATGTTCATACTTTGAATCCAATTAATGGTCAATCTCAACAAACCAATATTTTAAGTGCTTCTGTAATTTCTGAATCTTGTTTTACAGCTGATGCATATGCAACAGCAATGATGGTTGGGAGTTTAGATTATTCAAAAAGCTTGACTGAAAATAATGATGAAATAGAAGCTTATATAATTTATTTTGATTCTGATAATAATTTATCTGAATATATGTCTGATGGGTTTAAAAAATTAGTTATTCAACCTTGATACATACTGGAATAATTTCATCTTCGATTAAACCATATTTTTTAATTTCATCTTTAGATAGATTATCACAGTAACGTATTCTATTTACCTTCAATCCATGACTTTTAATTTTATCAAAAAAATCAGCTCCATAAATTCTCAAGTGATCATATTGACCAAATAATTCATTCCTTTTTTTAATATCATTTATGTCCCTTCCATCAATTGTCTTTTTCAAATTTAAGTTCAAGGGAACTTGTAAAATTGCCATACCATTTTTTTTCAAAACTCTTCTTAATTCAATAATTGCCAATTCATCATCGTAAACATGTTCCAGAACATGGTTGCATAATATAAAATCAAATGAATTACTTTCAAATGGCATATCACAAACATCAGATTTGTATTCTGCTAGAGGAGAGTCAAGATCAACGGTGATATAATTTTTGAAATGTTTTTTAAAAAAATTATAGTAGCATTGCTCAGGAGCAACATGAAGTATTTTATTATTTTCTTGAAAAAAAGAGGTTTCATTTTTTAAGTATAACCATAATAATCTATGTCTCTCTAATGAAAGTGTACCTAGTGAAAGAGCATTTTTTCTAGGACTATTATAACCGTATGGAAAAAACTTGGAGTAAGACCTTTCATTTATTGGATCAATAAATTTTTTACCTGACAGGAAAAAATTAAATAATGGTCTGAGTGCAATACTTAATCTTATAAGAAAACCTCTTGGAAAATTATTTAGTAAGAATTTAACTACTTGCTTCATTCCACTTAAATTCATTTTCTTCCTCTGACTTTATACCTAAAGATTCATATATAAAATCGAAAGTTGATAGGAGTCTAGGCTTGCCATCTATTAAAGCGACATCATGTTCAAAGTGAACACTAGGAAGTTTGTCAGCAGTTTCAACTGTCCATCCATCTTTTAAAAAAACAACTTTTTCTGTTCCCATATTTATCATTGGTTCGATAGCTATAACCATCCCATTTTGAAATTTTTTTCCATTACCCTTTTTACCATAGTTTGGAATTTCAGGAGCTTCGTGTAAATCTTTACCTAGTCCGTGACCAACTAATTCTCTCACGACACCATAACCATTTGATTCATTATGTGCTTGGATTGCGTGACTGATATCTCCAACTCGATTTCCCAATTTAAATTCTTGAATTCCAATGTAGAGAGACTCAAGTGCTGTATCTAGAAGCTTTTCAACTTTATCACTTACCTGACCAATTTTAAAAGTATATGCATGATCTCCATAAAAACCATTTTTTAGCACACCACAATCAATTGAAATAATATCACCATCACAAAGAGGTTTGTTATTTGGGATACCATGTACAACCTCGTAATTTGGACTGACACATAATGTATTTGGGAAATCATACATTCCTAAAAACCCAGGTTTTCCTCCATTATCTCTAATAAATTCCTCAGCTAGTTTATCTAGAAAAAGTGTGGTGACTCCAGGCTTAATCTCTTTTGCAATTAAGCCTAAGGTTTTAGAAACTAGTTGTGCACTTTCATGCATGAGCTTAATTTCATGAATGGATTTTAGAATTATCTTTTTAGAATCCATAATATGCATTTTCATATCCGGAACCATCAAGAATTTTTAAAATATCTTTTTCAATTGATTCAATTGTTAATTCTACAATCCTATTAATTTCTTCTCCATTTCTGTAAAAAATAAAAGTTGGGATATTGATTATATCATATTTTAATTCATCTTCATTTGGATTTTTTTTGTCAACATCGAGTCCAATCAATTCGACTCGTCTATCACTGAATTTTAGGTAATCCATTAATTTAAAAAAACCTGGTACATTATCTCTGCTGTCACTGCACCATGTTCCCATTATAACTTTGATTGATATTTTACGATTTATTAATTTTTTAATTTTTTTTGCCGTTTCAACATCAAGTTCATAGTTATCATAGTTTTCAATATACCATGAGTCGTAAGGGCTTTTTGTCAAATCTTTTCTTTTAAAATCTCCAATTAAGTCAACATATTCAATATCCTTATCAGATTCTGAATGATCTTTATTTTTAGTGTTAGGATTTTTACATGAAGTAAAAAATATCAGAATTATTAAAATTATTTTTTTCATACTAAACAATCTCCTGTCATCAATGACGGTTTATTTATATTCATAATTTTTAAAATTGTTGGAGCTATGTCTGCAAGTATCCCATCTTTTACTTTAGCTACATTTTCATCAATAACAATAATTGGTACAGGATTTATTGTATGAGCAGTATTGGGACTGCCGTCTTCATTTATCATCATATCACTGTTGCCATGATCTGCAATTATCATTACTGAATATTTATTTTTAATTGCTTCTGTAACAACTGCTTTAGTACATTTATCTACAGTTTCACAAGCTTTTACAGCTGCACTAAAATTACCTGTATGACCAACCATATCAGGATTTGCAAAATTCAAGCAGATAAAGTCAGTATTAATATTATTAATCTCTGGAATTATTGCTTTTGTAATATTATTAGCACTCATTTCAGGCTTTAAATCATATGTTGCAACTTTTGGAGATTGACACAGAATTCTTTTTTCATTTCTAAATTCTTCTTCAGAGCCACCATTAAAAAAGAATGTAACATGTGGATATTTTTCAGTCTCAGCAATTCTTATTTGCTTAATATTATTACTTGCTAAAACTTCTCCAAGTGTATCTTTTAAATTTTCATTTTCATAAATTGTTGAAATACCATGATATTCATCATTATATTTTGTCATTGTCAGAAAATTTAAATTCATTTTTTTTAAATCAAAATCATCTAAATCATATTGAGTCAAAACTTCGGTTAGTTGTCTTCCCCTATCAGTTCTGAAATTAAAAAAGATAACAAGATCTCCATCTTTGATTTGAGCCATCGGTTTATCTCCGTTCATAATTACTATTGGCTCTATAAATTCATCAGTAATACCTTTATTATAACTTTCTCGAATTGAATTTAGTGCTGATATTGAATTTTTACCGATACCATGAACCAAAAGATCGTAAGCCCTTTTTATACGACTCCATCTTTTATCTCTGTCCATTGAGTAGTATCTTCCACAAACTGACGCTAATTCAATATTTTTATCTTTTATAAAATTTAGAACTTCTTGAATATTTTTAATACCTGATTTTGGATCAACATCTCTTCCATCTGTGAATGCATGGATGAAAGAATTTTTTGCATTTTTTTCCTCTAAAACATTGATGATCTCATATAGATGTGATATATGAGAGTGAACACCGCCACAAGAAGTTAATCCAATTAGGTGAATATTTTTATTATCTAAAATAGCCCGATCAATCTCTTCATTCAATTTTTGATTTTCTTTAAAAGTCCCATTATTTATATCATTATTAATTTTTGCTAGCTCCTGAAATACAACTCTTCCAGCACCTATATTAATATGGCCAACTTCACTATTTCCCATTTGATTTTTAGGAAGGCCTACACTTTCACCATGTGTTATTAGTTTAGCATTAGGATAATTTTCAATCAAGTAATCATAATAAGGAGTATTAGCATTAGCTATAGCAGATGTTTTTTTATCATCTGAAATACCCCAGCCATCTAGAATTAAGAGGATTAATTTCTTTTGCTTTTTCAAACTATTCTATATCTGCAAATTTAGTTATTAAATATTATTTCAAATCAGGATTAATTTGTAGAATATTATTATTGAAATAATCTTCAATAAAATTTTTAGTAAATAAATCTTTACCCTCAATATCAATTTTTGATATTATTTCAATTATATCAATTTTTAAAAATTCATTAAGATATTTTTTTGAAATTGGCAGATAAGTATAATGCCAAGGCTCATATTCAAAACCTCCTCTGTTTGGATTGTTAGTGTAAACTAGGTAAAAACCAAATTTTTCTGAATTTTCATCCATCCACTTTTTTAATTTTGAAAAAATTCCATCTTTTTCATATTTATCTGACATCAATGGATTTTTTTCATTTTTATATTTTTCATCTATTACATCAATTTCAGTTCCCCAGTGGTGTCTTGAGGTCCCTGGAATAGTGGAAAAACGAATAATTTCATTTATAGCATCAATCCCACTAAAGTTATTCTCTTTGGTAAATTTTAAAAATTTATTATTCCATATTTCTTTTTGTCTTTTAAAATCACGAAATCCTGAAACAACTTTTATTTTTATTCCATCATTTAAAGCTGATTTTTTCATTTTTTCAAATGCAATGAATGTATTTTTCTCTAGTTGTAATGAATCACCTACTAAATTGGAATGCTCAATTCCTAACAACGTTTTATAATTAATATTTTGAGATTTCACTGTATTAAATCCAAAAGCTAAGAATATCAAACATACTAATTTATAATCTATCATAGTTTTTTATACATAAGAAAATGAAGACCAATTTGTCCAATAGAATACTTAATATTTGTGTTTGTATAATTTAAATTTAAATAAAATTGAATAGCAGATTCTCTAGCATTCATCCAAACATTATCAATTTTTAATTTTTTTAACTTTTCCTCAACTTTTTTAACAAGTTTTTTTCCAATTCCTCTATTTTGAAATGAGTCATCAACACATAGTCCCCTCATTTGGTAACAATTTTCAATTTTCATTTTCTCACATTTATTATTTATTATAGTTACTCCACCAACAAGACTATTTGAATTATAGGCTCCAAAGTGATAAGAGTCAATAAAATCATCTCCCATAAATCTACATTTATTTGGATCTAGGTTATTTCTAAGAATTTTGCTTCTTAAAAATAAAAGCTCGTTTGATTTAATCAATTTTATAGTTAAATTCAATGATAGAAATTTATTTGTTAAAATAAATAAAATTTTCTTTGCGGGAGTAGCTCAGTTGGTAGAGCGTCAGCCTTCCAAGCTGAATGTCGCCGGTTCGAACCCGGTCTCCCGCTCATATAAAATATAATTATGAGAAAATCTTTAAATTTTTTTTATCTAGCTCTAGCGATTTTTTTTATTTCAATAGGATTCAAAAGTTTATCTAATGATGATGAATGGGAATACATTTTTAATGGGAACAATCTTGATGATTGGACTGTTAAAATTAAGGGCTATCCAAGTGGTGAAAATTTTGGAAATACTTTTAAAGTTAAAGATGGAGAAATTCAAGTCTCTTATGAGAACTATGAAAATTTTGATTTTAGATATGGTCATTTATATTATACTAAGAAAAAATTTAAAAATTATCATCTCAAGTTAGAATACAAGTTTTTTGGAGAACAAGCTAATGGAGGTGAAGGTTGGGCAACTAAAAATAGTGGTGTTATGTTTCACAGTCAACACCCAGAAACTATGCTAATTGATCAGCCATTTCCTGTAAGTATAGAAACACAGTTTTTAGGTGGGCTTGGAACTGGAGCTAGGCCTACAGGAAATCTTTGCACACCTGGAACCGATGTGGATATGAATTCTGAAAAAGTAAAAAAACATTGTACAAGATCTAATTCTGATACTTATGATAATGATGATTGGGTAGAGGCAGAAATTATTGTTTACTCCGATTCAATAGCTCATCATCTTATAAATGGAAAAACTGTTTTAACATATATGAATTTGAGATATGGTGATGATGGTAGGCTTCCTGAAAATATGATTCATAAAAAAGATCAAAAGTTGAGTGAGGGATATATTTCACTGCAATCTGAAAGTCATCCAATAAAATTTAAAAATATAAGGATTAAATCCTTGGATTAATATGAGAGTTTTTTTGACACTTTTTATTTTATTTTCATTTGATTTATCATTTTCACAAAATGATTACAGAACCTGGATAAGAGGAAAAGTTTTGTATAAAAATGTTAATGTCACTTCTGCAAATGTTGTTAATAATACATCACAGATGGCCACGACAACAAATGATGAGGGTGAATTCGAAATTGAGGTTAAACTAAATGATAAGTTAATTTTTTCATCTGTTCAATATCAAATTAGGGAGCTAAGTATTACTAAAGAGATTCTACAAAAAAATAGAATTGTAATTGACGTAAATGAAAAAGTTACGGAACTTGACCAAGTTATTGTAACCCCAGAAAATAAAGAAAAATTTTTGGATCTTAAAGAAGAAGAATTTAAAAGATTTGATTATACTTTTGATAAATCTACTAGAGTAACAAACGTAATTAATGAGCAAGGTAAACTTAAGGATGGTTTAAATTTTGTTAATTTATATAGACTTATCTCTAACTCTTTAAAAAATGATTCAAATAAAAATGAGAAATCATTTAAATATAATCCAAGTGACCTATTAAGAGAACTTTATGATGATTTATTTTTTACTCAAAATTTAATGATTCCAAATGATAAAATAAATGAGTTTTTGCTTTACTGTGACGATAATTTTCCTGACAGAATTTTACTTCAAAAAGACAATGAGTTTGAATTGATTGATTTTCTTGTTAAACAAAGTAAAAAGTTTGTTAAGTCAATTGCAAAAAGCTAGTTACATATTATTATTTTTATTTATATCTAATTTTCTTTTTAGCCAAGAAAGAAATTTTAAGACAATTGTTGGCGAAGTTCTTAATGATACAATTAATGTTAGTGGCATACACGTAATTAATAGTTCGTCAGGCGGCAAAACAATTACTGATAGTGATGGTTTTTTTAAAGTGGGAGTAAGGGAAAATGATTCAATTTTTTTTACTTCTGTTCAAATTAAAACCCAAATGATAATTATTGAAAAATCAGTTTATGAAGCTGACTCGATTAGGGTTTATCTGGAACCAATAGTGAATGAATTAGAAGGTGTGACTGTTTCTCCATTTAATTTATCTGGTGACTTATTTGCTGATATGAGACAAGTTGAGGAGAAAGAAGTTTTTAATTTTGATGACGCAGGAATCCCTGGATTTAAGGGTAATCGGAAAGAAAAAATAGCATATAAAAATTCAGCAAGTATACTTGTTAATGTAATCCTACTTCCCATTATGCCTTTAGATATTGATGGAATATACAAACAACTGAGCGGATATTATGATACCCTTAGAAAAGCTAGAGTATTAGAATCAAGATCTGGTACTGTGGTAGATATTATTCAATTTTATGGTGTTGACTTTTTTATAAATAATTATAATTTAGAAATTAATGATGTGTATGAGTTTGTAATTGGATCAATGGAAAATTATGATGTGGAGAGAGATTTTAGAAATTCTAATCATGTTCTTGTATTAACAAATTTCCAAAAATTTCATGAATCAATTAATAATTAAATTAATTACAATATTAATATTTGTTTTTTCTCACAAGTACTATGTGAGCTCTACGCTTATCGATTACAGTGAAAAGTCAGGAACATATCAAATAAGTTTAAAGATATTTCATGATGATTTAGAAAAAGATTTAGGATTTGAAATGAACGAGCTAAATTATAATGATTATGAGCAAACAAATTCTCTAATTATAGAATATTTAATTAATAATTTTAAAATTTACAGTAATGAAACTGAACTAGAATTAGATTTCCTCGGGTATGAAAGAAAAAATGACTTGGTTATTTATTATATAGAAGTATTCAATGCTAAAAATATTAAAAGTTTAATTGTTGAAAATAAAATCTTGTTTCAATCATTTAGGAATCAAAAAAATATAATTCTGTTTAGATTTAATAATTATAAAAAAAGCTACATACACACATCTAAGAATTTTCAGAGTTCCATCTCATTGCCTTAAGCATATATTTATTAAATTTACCTTCCAATTTTATTTATTATGAAAAAAATCCTCTTTGCAATTTTAGTTATAAGTTTTGTTTTTCCAATTAATATTTTCTCCCAAGATAATAAACAACAAGGTCACACAAATACAAATAAATTCAGACAACTTTATGACGAGTTTGCAAGCCCAAACATGTTTAGGACAGCCTCAGGTGCCCCGGGACCAGCATACTATCAACAAAGAGCTGATTACAAGATAAATGTTGAGTTAGATGATAAAAACAAAAAATTATATGGAGATGAAACAATAACTTATACAAATAATTCACCTGAAATATTAAGTTATTTGTGGGTTCAGTTGGATCAAAATGTTAGGAAAAAAGATTCACCAAGTTTAGATATTAATTCTGAAGGAGTTTCAGTTGCATATATCCCGGATTCATTTGATAAAGAATTTCTCTCAGATCCTTTTGACGGTGGTTTTAACATTGAGTATGTAAAGGATATTGATAATAAGCCTTTAAGATATATAATTAACCAAACTATGATGAGGATTGATTTGCCAAACCCAATTTCAACTGGACAAAGTTTTCAGTTTAAAATTAAGTGGTGGTATAACATTAATGATCATGTAAAGCAAGATGGAAGATCAGGTTATGAAACTTTTCCAAATGATGAAAATAGAGCATATATAATCGCTCAATTCTTCCCAAGAATGTGTGTTTACAATGAGGTAGAAGGTTGGCAAAATTATCAGTTTTGGGGTGATGGTGAGTTTGCTTTACCATTTGGAGATTACGAGGTTAATATCACAGTACCATCTGATCATATTTTAGAAGCTACGGGTGAATTAACTAACAGAAAGGATGTATATAGTAAGGAGATGATGAAAAGATATAATCAAGCAAAAAAATCATACGATAAGCCAGTAATAATTGTATCACAGGATGAAGCAATTGAAGCTGAAAAAACCTTTTCTAATCAGAAAAAAACATGGAAGTTTTCAGCTAAAAACGTTAGAGATTTTGCTTTTGCCACGTCTAGAAAATATATACTTGATATGATGGCAGTAAAAATTGGAAATGAAGATGTAATGGCTGTTTCGATATATCCTAGAGAGGGCAATCCTCTTTGGGAGGAATATTCAACAATTACTGTTGTTGAGGCACTAAAATCATTTTCAAAATATACTTTTGATTATCCATATCATAAAGCCGTTTCTGTTCATGCTCATAACATTGGAATGGAATACCCGATGATATGTTTTAATTTTGGTAGACCAAATATCGATGGCTCATATTCTGATGATGTTAAATTTGGAATGATTGGAGTTATTATTCATGAAATAGGCCATAATTTTTTCCCTATGATCGTAAATAGTGATGAAAGACAATGGGCTTGGATGGATGAGGGTCTAACTACCTTTGTACAATACCTAGCAGAGCAAGAATTTGGTGAAAAATATCCAGATGCAATATATCCAAATAAGAATTTTCCCTCTGACAGAGGACCAGCAAATATGATAACTGATTATATGAGTGTTGATCAAAATTATCTTGCTCCTATAATGTCTAACCCTGAAAATGTTTACAGCCTAGGTCCAAATGCTTATGGAAAGCCAGCAACAGCTCTAAATATTTTGAGAGAAACAATAATGGGGAAGGAGTTGTTTGACTATGCTTTTAAAACATATTCTCAAAGATGGATGTTTAAACATCCAACGCCTGAGGATTTCTTTAGAACCATGGAAGATGCTTCAGCTGTAGATTTAGATTGGTTTTGGAGAGGATGGTTTTACACCACTGATTTTGTAGATATTTCTATAAAAGAATTAAACCAATATTTTGTGTCTCCTAATCCAGGTGAAGAGATGAAAGAAATCATGAAAGAAAGAGGCTTGGTAAGAAATAGACTTAGACCGCTAATTTTCTTTGAAAATTTTGAAAATGATTTGGAAAATAACAGAGATAAAGATCCTTTAGAAAATTCTAAATTATTAAATAACTATTTAAACGAAAACTACTCTAGTGAAGAAATTAATGATTTACAAATTCCAAAATATTTTTATGAAATTGTATTTGAAAAACCAGGTGGATTAGTGATGCCAATAATTGTTGATATTAAGTTTGAGGATGGTGAGGTAATCCGTAAGAAGTATCCTGCCCAAGTATGGAGAAAGAATGATAAAGAGGTTAGAAAAGTTATTACATCTGATAAAAAAATATCAGAGATTATTTTAGATCCTGACGAGGAAACAGCCGACGTAGATACTAGAAATAATTCATGGCCTAAAAAAGAGGAAAATACAGATTTTGATAAATTTAAATCAAGAATTCAAGGATGATATTTTTATTTATCAGCGGGGCTGAAATAGTATTTATTTTTTTTATCATTCTAATGATTTTTGGAGCAGATAAAATTCCTGACATAGCCAAAGGAATGGCAAAGGGTATTAAGAAAGTAAAGGATGCTACTCAAGAAATAAAAACTGAAATAAAGAAAAGCGCTGAGAAAAAAGGAATTGATACAGATTCTATTTCTAAAGAAATTGATAAAGTAAAAGATGATATTGATGATTTAACAGGATCTATAAAGAGAGATCTTTAATTCTTTATAATAATATTTAATCCGTCTCGAAGCGGCAGAATAATATTTTCAACTCTATCATCATTTTTTACCATTTCATTAAAATCAATTAAATATTGGGTAAGTTCATCATCATACGAATTAGGGGCCACAACTTTCCCATACCATAGGACGTTATCAGCAATTATAATTCCGCCAGACTTTAATTTGTCTACACATAGATTATAATATTGTATATAATTTTCTTTATCAGCATCTATAAATATTATGTCAAAAATTTCATCAATTTTTTTGATGACTTCCTTTGCATCACCAACATGTTGAATTATTGAATTTGAATTATGAGTTTTTTTAAAATATTTACTTTGGATTGTACTAAGCTCTTCATTAATATCAATTGTATGAATAATACCATTTTTGACTAGACCTTCTGACAAACAAATAGCAGAGTATCCAGTGTAGGTCCCTATTTCAAGTATTTTTTTTGGCTTTACTAACCTACTTATAATCGACAAAAATCTACCTTGCAGATGGCCACTTAACATTCTTGGATTTAAAATTTTAAGATTTGTTTCTTTATTTAAATCCTTTAAAATTTTTGATTCTTTTGATGAATTTTTCTCAATATACTCTTCAATTTTTTTGTTTACTATCTCACTCATTTTTTAGGTCGTGCATATTCAAATCTCTCAATCAATTTGGTCTCTGCATATCCATCTAAACCATTTATTGCAACAGTTTTTGCATGATCAAGTCTCAACCATCCATCTTTCTGTAAAATTTCTTTTTCAACATATAAACCCTCAATCGAGGCGACAACCAAAATAGTATCATTTTCTTTAATACTATACTCATTTAAGTATTTACAAGCAAGCTTAATTTTTGAACTTTTTACAAAAGGGGCTAAAAATCCATCTAAAAATTCAGGTTCTAGATTGGTTTTATCAAATTCAGAAATTTCTTTAGGATATTTTGCAGAAGTGTGATGAGCATCATTTATATCATCAACATTTATGTGGTTGACAGTAAAAAATTTCATCTTGTATAGGTTATTATAGGTATTTCTTGGAACAGTTCTGGGTCTTAAAACAAATCCAATCATTGCAGGATTACTCCCTAAGTGTGTTATTGAACTAAAAACAGCAACATTCGTATTCCCATCAGAATCTACTGTTCCTAAAAGATTAGCTGACTTATAACCAGTACAACTATTGATCAAGTTCAACCTATAAATTTTATCAAGATTATCTATATTTTCTTTGCTAAAATGTATCATTTTTCTACTTTTAAAATTATGAAATTTTACACCAGAACTCTAATATTTATCTCATTTATATTTTTATTTAATTCTTGTGAAGAATCAAACATAACTTATGGTAAACCTAACGTTATACTAATTATGGCAGATGATCTTGGTTATGAAGCAATCGGAATTAATGGAGCGGATGAATATAAAACCCCAGTACTTGATTCTCTAGCTTTAAATGGAATCAATTTTAATAATGCATACTCACAACCACTTTGTACACCTACTCGGGTAAAAATTATGACTGGTAAACCTAATTATGTTAACTATGAATTTTTCACATATTTAAATCCTGATGAAAAAACATTTGGAAATTTATTTCAAGAAAATGGTTACAAAACTGCACTAGCTGGTAAATGGCAGTTAAATGGTGTTCAGTTTGATTTAGATAATAATCAGGATTTAGATAGGCCATATAAGTTTGGTTTTGATGAATATTGTTTATGGTGGTTGAGAGAAAGAGGAGATAGATTTGCTAATCCAAATATTGTTCAAAATGGTCAAAAACTTAATAAAGGAATAGATGATTATGGGCCAGATATATTTACAGATTTCATAGTTGATTTTATTGATAAAAATAAAGATGATCCTTTTTTTATTTATTATCCCATGGCTTTAGTTCATGACCCTTTTCTGCCAACACCAGATTCTGATGATTGGAACGATTTAGAAAAAAGAAACAAAGGGAATAAACCAATCTATTTCTCTGATATGTTAACTTACATGGACAAAATTGTTGGTAGGATTTCAAATACACTTGATAAAAATAAATTAGATAACACAATATTAATTTTCATAGGTGATAATGGAACAGATACAAAAGTTGTAACTCTCAATAGAGGGGTTGAGGTTCGTGGCGCAAAAGGATCAACAATTAAATACGCTTCAAACGTACCAATGATTGTTAATTGGAAAAGTCAAATCAAACAAGGCTTTAATTCTGATGCAATGATTGATTTCACAGACTTTTATGCAACTTTTGAGGATATTCTAAATCTTGACTATCAACAGTCTTATGGTAAAAGCATTCTGCCACTAATGACTAATAATAATTACAATGAAAGAGATGTTCTAATAACGTATTATGATCCAATATGGGGAGACACATCGATGGGCAGGGGTGTATATGCTCAAAACAAGGAATATAAACTTTATAAAAATGGCAACTTTTTTAACTTTTCGGAAGATTTATATGAAAAAAATCCAATAGATGTGAATAAATTATCAGAAACTGACAATGAAATATATTCTTTACTTAAAACTTCATTGGATTCAATTCCTGATTTACCTGAATATAATCATAACGGTTGGATTGAAAGAAGAAAGCAGGTTAATGAAAGTAGAAAGTTTAATAATATATGGCAACTAAATACAAAGTAGCGACTGGTCTGTTAATTACAGGAATTATTTGCTTCGGATTGTTTTATCTTATTGGATCAGAAGTTGATGAAAATGGTTATTTAAATGAACCATTCTATTTATTGCCAATTGGGTTTATTTTTATTTGTCTATCAATGGTTTTATACATAGTTTTTGCAATTACAAAAAAAAAATAAGGTATCGAAATGATACCTTATTTTTCATTAAGATTAATGAAATATTTAGTCTTTCTTTTCTTTGTCCTTTGAGCCTTTACACTTAGCAAAAAGTTCTTTCATTTCAATTTCACTTTCAACGTCATATTTTGTTTTTTCTTTCTTTTCAACCCAATAGATAGAAACTGGGAAAACAAGATTAGCTTTTTCTTTTACATCGGGGTTTTGGTTATACCATTTTTTCAGAGACTCCATTGCTTCTTTTTTATCATTAACCTTGATTATAGAGCCGTCAGGTAATTCTAGTGATACTGGGTATTCAAGGTAAAAGCAATTTTTCTTTCTATCTTTTTTTCCATCCTTTTTTCCATCTTTATCACTTTTATCATCTTTCCCATCATCGTCTTTCCCATCATCATCTTTTTTATCATCACTCTTGTTGTAGCCTTCAGTCCTAAAAAGTTCTCTTCCACTTAAATCAAAGAAAATGTCATCACTTTTAACTCCTAAGAAGAAAAAATCAAATGACCTCATATTGATTTGATATCCTAATTGACTAGCTAAACTTCCCTTGTCAAAAAAATCATCAGGTATATCACTACTGATGATGTTTTTTGCATCTATTGGAAGATCAGATTCAAGAATCTGGACTTTTTCTTCAGCGTTTATAATTGCATCGATAAGCTCATCGTCTGACATTATATCTTCAAATTCACAAGCTGTAAAAAGGAAAATAAATAAGAGTGGCAAATATTTTGAAATTGAATTCTTCATCTTGATATTTTTAATAAAAATAATAAATTTTTAAATCTTTAAGTTCGCTTTCTCATTTAAAATGTTTCGAAAGAACTCATGGTCTTTATTGCTTTTAACTTTGATTTTAACTTTTCTATGATCAATATGTACTGTATAGACGTCACTGTCAACTTTAAAAATTACGAGTTTGTAATATGGGATAATAAGTGCATAGGTTTCAAGTAGCACTCTAAAATAAATTAGTATACCTTTTGGTCTTCTTTCAATGTTACATTGATTAATGTTCTGATCAAGAATTAGTAAATTTTCAATTTCTTTGCTGGCACTCACAATCAATAGTTTCCCTGATCCAATTCCTTTCATTTTTAATCTTTCGATTAAGCTAAAGGGCTTTCCAACAAAATTGTTAATTTCATCTTCTTGTTTTGGATTATTATATGAAACATTTTTTAGCATAGGATTTTAAAATTTAAAATAATTATACAATAAATGAGCCAAATAACTAAAAATATATTAATGATAAAGCCATCATCTTTTGGTTATAATGTAGATACTGCAGAAGATAATTTTTTTCAAAAGATAGAAGATAATTTGAGTTCAGATCAAATTCAATCCTATGCTCTTGATGAATTCTCAAATATGTGCTCTATTTTAAAAGAAAATGGAATTAATGTTATTGTCATGGAAAATGAAAAAGAAAAAAAATTATCTGATGATATATTTCCTAACAATTGGATCTCTTTTCATAAAAATCAATACGTGATTCATTCTATGTTTGCTAAGTCAAGAAGATTAGAAAAGAATAATCAATTCATTCATGAATTAAATGACTCAGGATTTAAATACAGTTTACTCAAGGATTATTCAGAATATGAAAATAAAGGTTTGTTTTTGGAGGGGACTGGTAGTGTGATTTTGGATAGAAAAAATAAATTAGCTTACTGTTCAATCTCTAAAAGATCAAATGAAAAATTATTTAATATTTTTTGTAAAGATGTAGGATATAAACCAATAATTTTTTCATCATTTGATTCTAATGGTGGAGTTATTTATCACACAAATGTTATGATGAGTATAGGAGATGATTTTGCATTAATTTGTTATGAATCAATAAAAGACTTGAAAGAGAGAAAACTAGTAAAAAGATATTTAGAAATGAGTGGTAAAAATATAGTTGAGATTAGCCTACATCAAATAGAGTCATTTGCTGGAAACATAATTCAATTAGGTGATAAAAAAAATAAAATTATTGTAATAAGTAAAAGCGCTTATTTATCTTTAAATAAAGAACAAAAAAATATTTTATCAAGAGAATCTAAAATTATCACTATTCCAATTCCTGTAATACAAAAATGTGGTGGCGGAAGTGTTAGGTGTATGATAGCTGAATTAATTTAATTTTTTAATTTCGTTGTCCTTTGGGTGATTAGCTCAGTTGGTTCAGAGCACTACCTTGACAGGGTAGGGGTCACTGGTTCGAATCCAGTATCACCCACAATTAAACAAGACAATTCTTGTATTTTTTTAGTCAACTTTGGCATTTAATTTGTAAAATACATTTTGATGAAAATTTTCGATTCCATACCGATTAAAGGATGGTCATTTAGTGTCTTTAAAAAAGAAAATATTTCACCCTTTGAAAAATTATTTGAAATTTTTAAAGAACTCATTACCTACACATCTGGAGATTTTGATGAGGCTATTGATTGGTTAAGACAATTAGATCAAGAGTATGTTTTAACAGATGAAAATTATACAATAGAAGATTTTATCGAGGATTTATTAAATAAGGGATATATACAAACCGAGATAAGTTCTGATGGAGATAAAACCTTTAATAAGATTTCAGCAAAGATGGAGAAGGCCCTGAGAAAGTTCGCACTTAAAAAGATTTTTGGACAAATAAAAAAGTCAAGATCTGGAAATCACAAATCAAAATATTCAGGTTTTGATGATGATGATAGTAATGATTTTAAAAATTACCAATATGGAGACCGAGTTGACAATATTATTGTTAGTGAAAGCTTGAAGAATATGTACACAAGAACTGGATCTGATGAGTTAGATTTAATATCAGATGATATTGTAGTAAAAAATTCAACTCATAATTCACAAATGAGTACAGTCCTGATGATTGATATAAGTCATAGTATGATATTATATGGTGAGGACAGAATTACACCTGCAAAAAAAGTTGCTATGGCCTTAGCAGAATTAATAATTACAAGATATCCAAAAGATACACTTGATATATTAGTCTTTGGAAATGACGCCAAGATCATTCCTCTGAAACAGCTGCCTTACCTTAAGGTTGGCCCCTACCATACTAATACAGTTGCTGGCTTGCAATTAGCTATGGATATTCTTAAGAAGAAAAAAAATAATAATAAGCAAATATTGATGATTACTGATGGTAAGCCTAGTTGTTTAAAATTGAGTGATGGTAGTTATTATAAAAACAGCTCTGGTTTAGACTCAAAAATTACAAATAAGTGCTATACCATGGCTAGACAAGCAAAAAAATTAAAAATACCAATTACTACTTTTATGATAGCGAGAGATGCTTACTTACAACATTTTGTAAGAGAATTTGCGAAGGCAAATGGAGGCAAAGCATTCTACACTGGTCTTGATAATTTAGGAGAAATGATTTTTGAAGACTACGAGAGTAATAGAAAAAGAAAAATATGAAAAAGAAACCTACAATTAATAACTTAAAAGAGCTTAAGGCGTCAGCTTACAGTACGTTATCCATTAAAGATGAGTTAAGTAAAAATCTATCTGAACTAATCAAGTCTGGAAAACCAACATTTCCAAATATTTATGGTTATGAAAATACAGTAATTCCTGATTTAGAAAGAGCTATTTTATCCAAGCATAATATCAATTTCTTAGGTCTGAGAGGTCAAGCTAAAACCCGTTTAGCTAGAATGATGGTAAATTTACTCGATGAGTGGATTCCGGTTATTAAGGGATCTGAAATTAATGATGATCCACTTAATCCCATTTCATCGTATGGGAAAAATATTATAGCTGAAAATGGTGATAACACGCAAATTGAATGGATGCACAAAAGCGATAGGTTTTATGAAAAACTTGCAACCCCAGATGTTACAGTATCAGATTTAATTGGAGATGTTGATCCAATTAAGGCTGCAAGTCTTAAGCTTTCCTATGCTGATGAAAGAGTGATTCATTTTGGAATGATTCCAAGAGCAAACAGATGTATTTTTGTAATAAATGAATTACCAGATTTACAGGCAAGAATACAGGTTAGTTTATTTTCAATTTTAGAGGAAAAAGAGATTCAGATTAGAGGATTTAAGTTGAGAATCCCCCTCGACTTACAATTTATATTTACCGCTAACCCTGAAGACTATACAAATCGTGGAAGTATAGTTACTCCACTGAAAGACAGGATTGGTTCTCAAATTATAACTCATTATCCTCACACCTTAAGTATCGCCAAAAAAATTACTAGCCAAGAATCAGATGTCAAATCTTCCAACATATATATTCCTGAATTGGCAAGTGATTTAATTGAGGAAATAAATTTTGCTGCTAGAAAAAGTGAATTTGTAGATTTTAAAAGTGGTGTTAGTGCAAGAATGAGTATTACTGCTTTTGAAAATTTGGTTAGTACTGCCAAAAGAAGAATGCTTATTAATGGTGAAAAAGAAAGTTCGATAAGACTTTCAGACTTCAGTGGAATTATTCCTGCAATTAATGGTAAAATAGAGCTTGTCTATGAGGGTGAAGAACAAGGAGCTGATCAAATATCATTCAATTTAATCAATGAAGGAGTTAAAACAATTTTTTTAAAATATTTTCCTGAAATCATTAAACTTGAAAAACCCAATGAAGTAACGCCGTATGATGGGATTTTAAGCTGGTTTATAGAAAATAATAATGAACTATTTATTGGTGATGATTTCACAGACTCTGAATATAGGAATGCTATTAATGCAATGAAGCCACTTGATAATTTGATTAAAAAGTATTGTAAAAATATTGATCGAGCTGATCATTATTTCATAAAGGAGGTATTGCTTTGGGGATTATCTTCATTCAAAAAATTATCAAAAAATAGAATGCAGGATGGAATTGAATTTAAAGATTCATTGGGAACATATTTAAGAAATTTAAATTCTGATTAGATTAAAAAGAGCTACCAATTATAGCACCAGCAACTTTAAGAAAGTATAGTTCGGATAATTTCCCATCATACATTGCAGTATTTCGAGAAAGTTTTGCGTTTAGTAAATTAATTTGCGCTCTCCTAAATTCAATTGATGAAACGATACCGATATTATACTTTTCTAAATTTCTCAAAAAGTTATTCTCACTGGTTAGCAGACTTTTCTCTTGCACCTCAAGAATAAATAAATTATTTAGATATGTCTCGTAGGCATTGTTGAGTTCTTTTTGAAATATTAAGAATACTTTTTCTTTTTCAATTTTTGAATTTTCGAGTTTAATTTTTGCATTTTTATTAGCAGTTATTCTCTTACCAGAGTTAAAAATATTCCATGATAAATTTATGCCACCAGAAATTCCATCATATATATTTTTATTAAAGAATGCATATGGATTATCATTAATGCTTTCATTCCAATCATAAGATCCAACAAGACCAATGGTCGGTAGGTAAGTTGATTTGATTGATTTAAGTTCATAGTTGGAGATCTCAACAGATTTATCATAAATTTTGAGCCTGGTATTATTTTCAGCTGCATTTTTATAAAATTCTGAGATTTTATCTTTTGAATTATAAATTACATTTCTATCTAAGTCATAATTAGAATTTAACTCTACATTCATAATCAGGTTTAAGTCTCTCTTGGCATTCGATAAATTTTTTATTGAGCTTAATAATTTTATGCTATCTGTATTGACGTCAACCTCGGCATTTAAAACTTCTAATTTAGTGGATTGGCCAAATTCAAATTCTGTATTTTTTCTTTCAAGCCTTGTTTTTGATATTTCAAGTGAGGATTTAATAATTTCCCTCTCTTCAAAAAGTCGGCAGACTTCATAATAAACCGTAAATAATTGTAAGAGAGTATTTTCTATAACTTCTTTAACTTCAAGTTTGGACCTGTTTGATAATTCTTTTGATTTTTTATAATTAAAATTTCTACCTGAGTTATCAAGTAAAATGTAGTTTAAAGAAATATTTGAATAACTATTTTCACTTTTCATATTATCAAGCTTTCCAGACAAATTGTTCGGAGTTTCAATTTCAATATTTTGTTCACTTTTATTTATTCCAGCATTTGAAGATATTGTAGGTAGATAACCACTATTTAAAAAGCTAGCATTATTTTTAAATATTTCATCTTGGTTTTCTACAATTTTAATATCAAGATTATTTTCTAAAGTTATTTTCACAGCATCATTAAGACTGAGTTTCTGCTGTCCTCCCACGTAATTAGATATCAGAATTAATGATATAATAGATATTTGAAATAATTTCTTCATTTTTTTCTATTTAATTCCACCACTGGTGACTCAACATCTCTTTTGTCAACAATTTTTCCAGAAAAAATCCAAATCCCTTTTACTTTAAATGAATTGGTTATAGATATTAATATTGGTAGAAGAATTAATGTTAGGAAAGTGGCATAAGCAATTCCATATGCAATTGAAATAGCCATTGGTTTTAAAAGCTGTGCTTGAAAACTTTTTTCTAAAATTATTGGTGCTAAACCAGCCATTGTAGTAATAGATGTGAGAAAGATTGCTCTAAACCTGGCCAGTCCAGCTTTAAAGATTGCGTCGTCAAACGACATACCTTCTTTTAAATTTGAGTTAAATTTTGAAATTAATACCAAGCCGTCATTAACTAAAATACCTATTAAGGCTATAATACCAAGTATTGAAATTACATTCACAGGAAATCCATGTAAAAGATGACCCCATGCAACAGTTGTTAAACTAAATGGTATTAAAAGCAGCAGTAAAAATGGTTGGCTGTAAGTTCTAAAAGTAAATCCAATAGTTGCAAAAATTAGAAATAATGCTAATGGAAATACTGTGTATGCAGATTGTATTGTTTTATTTGCTTCTCTGTATTGTCCTTCGAAAGAAGCTGAAATTGATGGATATTGTTTTTGGATTTCAGGAATAACATTATTTTGAAGATTAAAGACAATATCGGCTGCACTAAGATTAGGATCAATTAGATTAGCATTGATTTGAATCTCTCTTTTTCCATCTAAGTGGTTTATTGAAACATCACCTCTTTTGACTTCATATGTTGCAATTTCATTAAGAGGAACTCTGGACCCTGATGGAGTAAGAATTTTCATTTGTTCCATATTATTTACATATGACCTTGTATTTTTATCATATCTCACCCAAACTTTTATCTCGTCATCACCTCTTTGAAATCTTTGTGCTTCTATGCCAAAAAAAGCAGATCTGATTTGGTACATAACCTTTGAAAAGTCTAATCCAGATAAATAAGCATTTTCTTTTAGTTTTACTTGAATTTCCTTAATGCCTTCGGGATCATTATTTGAGACGTCTGTTAATAATGGGTTGCTCTTTAATTGATTTACTAATTCGTCTTTTGCATTTTTTAATTCATTAAGATTATTTGTTTCACTTATTAGTGAAATTGACACGGGGCTTCCACCAAAATTTGCAGCATCATTTAGGGTGAATCTTTCGGCTCCAATTATTTCTCCAGTTTTTTCTCTTATTAGGCTTGCTAGCATCGATGCATTTACAGAGCTTGGTCGTTCCTCACTATCTAAAATATATATTTCTAAAGATGCGGTTGATGACCCTCCAACATCACCAAAACCTTTGATCATTGACATATTATCAGCGGAGAACCCAAGATTTTTATTAATATATTCTATTAAATTTCTATCATCATTTTGCATGTATTTATCTTCTAACTCTTTTCCAGCTTCAATTGCTTTTTTCTCAACCATGCTAATAATAGAATCTGTAATTTTTTCATTAGTACCCATTGGCATCTTTAAATCAACAGTTAAAATATCACTATCAACAACAGGGAAAAAATCAACTGGTATGATTCCTCCAATAACTGAGCTAACAGTAAGGTATAATGCAGCTACAAATCCTGATAGGCTAGCAAATCGATTTTGAAGGGCAAATTTCAATGTAGGACTGTATATTTTATCTCTTAACCAATCCATAATCTCAAAACCTTTAGCATTGAGTTTTTTCATGTAATCAAAAAAATTAAACTTATTTGATTTTGATTTTGATTTAACATTTTGCAAAGCCTTTGACTTAGATAGGTGAGCAGGCAGTATTATAAGAGCCTCTACAAGGGAAACTGTGAGTGTTAAAATAACTATAAGGGCAACCTCTCCAAAGAAATCTCCAACATCACCATCAAGAACAATTAATGCTGAAAATGCAATTATTGTAGTCATTATTGCTGAAACTATTGCGGGCATTACTTCAATAGTTCCATCAATTGCTGCATCAGCTGGTGATTTTCCTTGTTCGTAATGTCGATATATATTTTCAGCTATCACAATACCATCATCAACCAAAATACCAATGACCACAATCATTCCAAACAAAGACATCAAATTAATAGTAATATCGAATTCACCTGCAAAGATTAACATTCCTAAAAATGAAATTGGTATGCTAAACGCAACCCAAAATGCTAGTCTTATATTTAGAAATAATGATAAAAAAATTAAAACTAAAAAAATACCAATTCCACCATTTTCTAAAAGAAGATTTGTTCTCTGTTTTAATGCAATAGAATAGTCCTTTAAAACGGTTAATTTAAACCTTTGGTTTGAGGCATTAAACTCATCAATATAAGAATTGATAATTTTAGCAGAATCCAATAAATCCTCACTGTTGGTACTTGATGTTGATATTACAACAGCTGAGTTATAATCTACAAAGGTTGAAATAGGTGTTTCAGAAAACTGATCGCTTATCTTGGCTACATCACCTAACCTAACGATTTTACCTTTGAAATCTTTTTTTAAAACTAAATTCTGAAGACCATTAGCATAATAATTTTTATTGTTTGCTCTGATTAAAAACTCTTCCTTGTTCGTTTTGATATTCCCTCCACTGACTAAAATATTTGAATTGCTAACAGCATTTACAATTTCTTGAAAACTCAGGTTGTAGGCTAATAGATTATTTTCATTTATTGAAATCTCTATTTCTTCATTTGGAAATCCAGAAAGTGTAACTTGTGAAATACCGTCAATTCCCCTGAGGTCATCTTCAACATTTTTAGCCATATTTTTCAGTGACTTTAAATCAATATCTGCCCCACTCAGTGAGAATATTACAGTCGGTTGTTGCTCCTCAATTTTTGTAACAACTACAGGCTCTAATGAAATTGGAAAAGATGGTACTTTATCAACAGCATTTTTAATTTCAAATAACATTGCATCGATATCATAATTATCATCTGTTTCAATAATAATACTACCTGTATTTTCTCTCGATGTTGATGTCACTCTAATCACCCCAGGAATACCTTTTAGATTTTCTTCAATTTTAAGAATAACACCTTCTTCAATTTCTTCAGGTGATGCTCCTGGATATGTTGCATTTATTGAAATAAATTTGGAATCAATAAGGGGAAAAAATGATGATTTTAATGAAATAATTCCTGCAATTCCAAAAACAACAAAAAACAGTATTAAAATATTTACTGCTTTTGGGTAGGTTACAAAGTATCTGATTATTTTTCTCACTAATCAACAATTTTTACTTTCATACCATCATATACCCCAGGAATATAATTTTTAAGAATTAACATTTCATTTTTTAAGCCTTTTACAATCACAGTTTCATCATCATAAAAAACAGGCTCAACATTTTGAATCCCAATGGTCATATCAGATTTTATGTAGTAAACGTAAGAATCATTGATCAATAACGATCTTGATAAAGAAAAACTTTCGTCAATATTTCCGAGGGGAATACTTACTTCAGAGTACATTCCATCTTTCAATTTTGAAGATTCAAACTCAATGAATAACCTTATTGATTGTGAGTCGTCATCAATTGAATTATTTATTCTAATTATCTTTCCTATGTGATCTGTATTGTCATCAGATTTGAACGAGACTTGTTTTCCCTCTGTTAATTTATTGCCATATTTTGATGGAACAGCTACTTCTAGCTCAAAAAGATTTGAGTTGATAAACGTTCCAATTTTTTGACCTGGAGATACTAACGATCCTTCTGTTGTGTATGATTCAATTAATGTACCCTCGAAAGGAGCAATTAATGTAAACTTCTTAAGTCTTTCTTCGAGATTTTTGACACTGTAATATAATGCCTGTAGCCCCTTACCAATCAGATAAAATTTTTCTTTGTCAGATTTAGGTTCAGGCATTTTTTTTGTGTTTGAATTGACACTAAAATTTTTAAAGTATAATTCCCAATTGGCATAATTTTCCGGAAAATCTAGTTTTATATCAGGCAAAACAGAAGCAATCATATTTTGCAATCGACTTCTACTTTGCTTAACAGTAGCTAAAAATTCTTGGGAATTAATATTTATTAACACTTCATTTTTTTTATACTGCTGACCAACTTTGAAATCTTTTTTTGAATTAATAACAATTCCCTGAACTTGACTAAACAAATCAACTTTATATTTTGCTGACATTGTTCCGTTCACCTTTACAGAAATTGCATTTGAAGTATTGGATGTTTTAATGGTTCTAACTGAATGTACTATGTTGGTATTTTTATTGTAGGTCTCCTGATCTTTACTCATTATTAGTGTTGACAATAAGTAGGTAATGATAAGTACTGCAAAACCAGATAAAATTGATATTAACTTCCTATTCATATTACTTTAAGAGAAGTGCAAATTTAATACCAAAAAAAAGATTGAATGTTAATTAATTTATATTTGTTTAGTATGATATTTCAAAAAGAGATAGTTCTGGAACCAAAAAAAAGAGGATTCCATTTAATTACTGATGATGTAATTACTCATCTTCCCGATTCTACCGGGATTGTCAATGTTTTTATAAAACATACTTCGGCGAGTTTGACTATCAATGAAAATGCTGACCCCAGTGTTAGATTTGATTTTGAAACTCATTTTAACAAAATGGTTTCAGAAAATGAAAATTATTTTACACATACTTCAGAAGGTTCTGATGACATGACATCACATATAAAAAGTAGTATTTTAGGATCATCTGTTTCATTTCCAATTAAACACGGAGAGCCTCAATTTGGAATATGGCAAGGAATTTATTTGTGTGAACATCGAAATCATGCCTCTGGAAGAAAAATATTCATTACATTAATTGGTAAATAATTTATTATGAAAAATTATGGTATAACATGTATTTTATTTTTGATCACATTTTTGTCTTACAGTCAAACATTTGATCAGAAAATTGAAGATTTAATAAATGAAAATCTTGATGAAACCATTGAATTAAGACATTGGTTTCATCAAAATGCAGAGTTAAGCAACAGAGAATTTAAAACTGCAGCAAGAATTGCAGAGGAACTTAAGAAAATTGGCTATGAACCAATGACCGGAATTGCAAAAACAGGGGTGGTAGCTATTCTTAACCCCGGAAAACCTGGACCCGTTGTTGGACTTAGAGCAGATATTGATGCTTTACCCGTAAAAGAACGAGCTGATATCCCATGGGCTTCAAAAATGAAAGGTGTTTACAATGGAGAGGAAGTGCCAGTCATGCATGCATGTGGACATGATATGCATACAGCTATACTATTAGCTGCAGCTAAAATTTTATATGAAATAAAAGATGAAATTCCTGGACAAGTTAAGTTCATTTTTCAACCTGCTGAGGAAGGTGCTCCACCGGGTGAGGAAGGTGGAGCTGAGCTAATGGTGAAGGAGGGTGTACTAAAAAATCCTGATGTTGATGCTATTTTTGGTTTACATGTCTGGTCAGGACTTTATGCAGGACAAGTATATCTTAGACCAGAGGGCATAATGGCAGCAGTTAACGAATTTAGAATAGATTTGAAAGGTGTTCAAACTCATGGATCGACTCCATGGACTGGAAAAGACCCAATTGTAACAGCAGCTCAAATTGTTAATTCACTACAAACAATAGTCAGTAGAAGTTTACCCTTAACTGAAGCAGGAGCCGTTGTAACTATTGGAAGTATACATGGGGGAGTCAGAAGTAATATAATTCCTGAAGATTTATATATGCTTGGAACAATCAGAACTCTTGATAATGGCATGAAAGCTACCGTGTTAAAAAGACTTGAAGAAATAGTTCATAATGTAGCAAAATCAAACAATATTGAATCTAAAATCACATATTTAGTTTCATATCCTATAACATTTAATGATCCTTATCTGTATGAGGAAATTTTACCGACTTTAGAAAGAGTTAATGGTAAAAAAAATGTTCATTTAATGAAAGCAATTACTGGTGCTGAGGACTTTTCATATTTTCAAGAAAAAGTTCCAGGGACTTATTTTTTTATTGGTGGTCAAAAACCAGATGTTGATTTATCTACAGTTGCTCCACATCACACGCCAGACTTTTATGTCGATGATTCAGCAATATCCACTGGAATTAGGTCCATGATAGGCTTGACTCTAGATTACATATACAACAATTAATTTGGCATAATTTTAGTTATAGTCTATATATGAAAAAATTATTATTTACTCTATTTGTTTTATTCATACAATTTTCATTTTCACAGCTTAATCTAGATTTAGAGAAAAGTAAAATTAAATGGACTGGCAAGAAAATTACTAATGCCTCACACTGGGGCTCATTATATTTTACTGAAGCTAGTCTAGTTTTTGATGGTGAAGATTTAATTAAAGGAAAGTTTATTGTAGATATGAACTCTATGACAGTTGATGATATTCAGGGAAGGGGCAAAGAAAGATTAGAAAATCATTTGAGAGACGATGATTTTTTTGGAGTATCAACTCACAAAGAAGCTACCCTAGAATTTAGTTCAAAATCAAAACTGAAAGATGGTCAGTATCTTGTTAGTGGCCAACTAACCATAAAAGGAATTACAAATCCTATTGATTTTACAATAAAACCTAAAAATGATCATTACGTTGCTAATCTGACATTTGATAGAACAAAGTACAATGTTACTTACAGATCTGGAAACTTTTTTGAAAATCTTGGTGATAGATTAATTTTAGACGAAGTTGAATTAGTAGTTGACCTTGTAAAATAAATTAATTCGAATTTTCTGGAGGAACTCTTCCTTCATAACCTTCTTCAAAGTATAATCCTATCTCGTAAAGCAGTTGTTCATTGAATGATTTACCAATAAAAGTAATCCCCGCTGGTTCATTTGATTTTCTAATCCCTATAGGTATTGTTAAGCATGGATTATGGGCAACAGCAGCATAACCGGCGTGGTAGTTGTTTAATGATATAACTGCATCAAGGTTATATTTATCCATTGGAATATCGAAAAATTTGTTTCCCTCATTCATTAATCTAATTTTTAATTTATCAAATTCCTCTTTATTCATGGTATCATTAATAATTTTTCTGAAAATTCCTTGTCCATAAGGAGCTCTCACAACAGAGTCTTTATCGTTAAATTCAATTATGGATGAGATATCAGAAACTTCTAATTTTTCATTTCCATAAATAGATAAATAACTTTTTAAATCTTTTCTCATGTCTTCATCTAGAATTTTAACAAAATTTGATAGATTAACTCTAGGAGACTTTATTTCAATTGCAGTTATATTGTTTTCTTTAATATGGTCTACCGCTTTTTTATACAATGAATCATTTTCATAAAAGTTTTTATAGTAGCCAAGTCGAACTTTTGAACTATCAAAATTCAAAACCTTTTCAATATCAATATCAAGACTTTCCTTTGAGTAAATGTCTTCCGAATCATACCCATTAATTGCATTGTATACAATTATATTATCAATAACACCTCTTGTCATTGGGCCCGCGGTATCCAAAGTAGAGGAAATTGGTATAATCCCTGACCTACTAACATTACCAATTGTTGGTTTCATACCAACCAATGAGTTAGCTGAAGATGGTGAAAGTATTGATCCAGATGTTTCTGAGCCGAGTGAAACTGAAGATAAATTTGAAGCTGTAGCTACTCCACTTCCAGAGCTTGAACCACCGGTATCAATAATTTTTCTTCCATAAGGATTTAAGGTTTGACCACCAAGTGATGTGTAGCCATTTGGACAGCCTGAACAAAAATAATTTGCCCATTCACTCAGGTTTGTTTTTCCAAGAATTATTGCTCCTTCACTTTTTAGTTTTTTTGTTATAAATGCATCTTCTGTATAATTATCCTTTAGACTGTAAGCTCCGGCAGTTGTTGGTAGCGATTCAAAACCTATATTATCTTTAAGTAATACAGGGATACCAAAAATTGAGTAAATGTCGTCATTACCCAATTTGTCTTTTTCCATTGCATCATTTAAAACATTTTTATTTAATGAGATAACAGAATTCAAAAAGGTTTCTTTGTTAAATTCTATTAAATATATTCTTGAGATGTAAAATAGAGATAGATCGTAATAACTAAATTTACCATCTATGATTTGTTGTTGAATTTCAGGAATAGATTTTTCGATTATAAGGGGTTCAAGTTGATTATATTTTCTTTCTAAAAATAAATTAATTTCATTTTCATATCCTTTAATTAGTTCGTTTTTATCAGTGCTAATGGATTGAATTCTTTTGTATTGAAGCTTCTTAATTTTTGAATTACTATTTTTCTCAATCTCTTGTATTTCATCATAAGGAATCCATAGTTTAATATTGGACTCACAACTACAAATAACTAATAGAGCTATCAAATATGTTATATATTTTTTCATTTTATTTTATTTTCGATTATTTCCTCCATTTTCATTCCTCTCGAGCCTTTTATTAGAACATATGATTCTAAAATATCATCAGAACTATTATAAAATTCTTCCTTCGTTCTGTAGAAATAGAATGATTCATTTGTAGATTTCACTTTAAAAAAATCTTCCCCAATAAAATAGCAGCTATCAATATTTTTACTTGACAATAATGTAATAATTTTTTTATGTTCATCAAGTGAGTTATTGCCTAGTTCAAACATGTCACCGAGAATTACAGCTTTTGAATTTTTGATTCTTGAAAATGACTCAATCGCATTGCTAACACTGGTTGGATTTGCGTTGTATGCATCTAAGATTATTTCTTTTCCATTCATCTTTAATACTTGGGATCTATTATTTTGTAACTCATATGAATTTAGGGCATCTTGAATTTTAATTGAATCTATCCCAAAGTGAAGACCAATAGTAATCGCAGCACAAATATTTGAATAATTGTAATCACCGTAAATATTAGAATCATATTTAGTATCTCTATTTTTTATTGAGATTTTCTTACCAGAAATTAATTCAAACTTATAATCTCCATCATCCTCAGATGTAAATGAAATATTTTTATGATTTCGAAATTTTTTTTGTTGTTTGTCATCAAAATTTAATATCAGAGTTTTATTATTTTCAATAATCCAGTTATATAATTCTGTTTTAGCTTTTATAACACCTTCAATATCAATAAATCCTTCTAAATGGGCCTTACCAAAATTTGTGATATATCCATAGTCAGGCAGTGTTATTTTAGTCAAAAAATCAATTTCACCGAAATTATTTGCACCGAGCTCAATTACAGAATACTCTGTGTCATCTTCAATTTGTAATAAGCTGAGTGGAACACCAATATGATTGTTGTAATTCCCTTTTGTTGAAATTGTTTTAAAATTTGAACTCAAAACACAGTCGATTAACTCTTTAGTTGTTGTTTTCCCATTACTTCCAGTCAACGCAATTACAATGGAGTTTGTTTTTGTTCTGTGAAAAGTTGCAAGTTTTTGTAAAGTTCCTAATGAATCTTTTACTCTTAAAATTTTACTATTATCAATATTTACAGAATCTGAATCAACAATTGCATATTTAGCACCTTTATTTAGTGCTTCTTCAACGAATTCATTACCGTCAAAATTATCTCCTTTGATTGCGAAAAACATTGATCCGTCTCTGATAGATCTAGAATCAATGTCTACAATTGAACTACATTCTAAAAACTTATTATGTAAGTCTTTGATATCCACTATTTAAATATAAAGAGATTAGTTAAAAATAAAACTAGAATATTTTTATCTTTTTTTAGGTTTAGTGGCATTTCTTGATTCACCAAGGTAAGACATTGCACATCTGAAGCCTATGTAGTTTGTAGTCATATATTCTGGAAAAAATCTTCTTTGTGCTGGATCTAAATAATATGATCTGTCTAGCCATGAACCACCTTTGTATACTCTAGAGTCATTACTAATTAAGGAAGATCTAAATTCGCTGGGATCAGATTGATTATCAGAGGGAGAACTATACATATCTTTATCTTGATCTTGACCCATGAAGAAGAACCTTGATGATTCAGAGTCACCATCATTAAAATCACGATTATCTGATTTTGAGTAATTTGTTCTTATAAGATCATCTGCATCCAGGCTTTCTTGAACTAATTCTCCAGGTAAACTTTTGAAATTGATTCTTCCGTTTGGAAGTCTTTCAATCTGATTAGCTAAGTTTTCAGAGTTAACTGCAGTAACTCTTCCATTTTCATCTATGACGGGTTTTGTATATAAATTACCTCTGAAATAATTAAAGTCATTTGCCTCCTCATCAATTATCGGTCTGTAAACATCAGCAACCCATTCCGCAACATTTCCACCCATTCCATATAATCCAAAACTATTAGCTGGGTACGATCTTACTGAGGTCGTAATACCAGATCCAGTCTCGGACCAGCCTGCAATTCCTCCGTAGTCACCTTTACCAAGTTTATAATTTGCTAGCTGATCGCCTAGTGTTTTCTTTCTTTGTGATCTCGTGTATTCACCTTCCCATGGAAATTTCTTTTTTCCTCTATATAAATTAGCATTTCTAAGTTCATCCATACCCAGAGCAGCATATTCCCATTCTGTTTCAGTTGGAAGTCTGTATGCAGGTAAAAGAATGCCATCTTCAATCCCAGCAAAATCATAAGCTTCTTCTCCTTCGACCTTAGCCTTTTCACCAATCAATTCATCAATATTGTCACCTAATGAATTCTCTGGATCTAAAAGATATCTACTAGTATTGAAGTTAAGTTTTGAGTTTGGGTTTAAAACGGAATCTCTTTGTAAAAATCCTTTTTCAGCCAAAATTCTAACATTAACTCTTTGTGTTCTCCATTTGGCATAATTAGTTGCTTGTTTCCAGCTTACTCCTACAACAGGATGATTTTGGAAAGCAGGATGTCTTAAATAATTATTAACCATATCTTCATTGAAACCTAGTGGATTTCTCCAGACTAGAGTATCAGGTAGTGCAGCATTGTAAATGTCTTGCAGCTGTTCATCATTCCCATACATATTCTTAAGCCAAAACAAGTATTCAATATACATCGCATTTGTAACTTCAGTTTCATCCATAAAAAAGGATCTAACGTATTGTTGAGTTGGTGTATTATTCCAGTCATGCATTACATTATCCTTAGTATTTCCTTTAACAAATGTTCCACCTTGGATAAAAATCATACCCGGTGCATTAATTTGACCTTTGTATTTACTGTTTAGCTTAAAACCGCCGTCTGCGGAATTAATCTTCCACCCAGTTGCCTGAGATACGTTTTTACCTGATTTATAACTATTCCTATTACAGGAGATTAAAAAGGTAATGGAAAATATTAGAAGATATAGAATGGTTTTTTTCATAAATCGATTGTAAATATATGAAGATTAGTTATTCTTTTACAAATAACAAATAAAATTACCAATCTATTATTTATTACAAACACAAATAAATAGTAACAATAAATATGCCTAAAATTATGAATAATTAATTTCCATTATAATTATATTTATTAATATTACGCAGAATTATGGTTCGATTAAATTATTCTATCATATTTATTTTATTTTCAATTTTTTCATCTTTTACTCAAGAGAGAAGAGTCATTACTACAGCTGTCCCTTTTTTAATGATAGCATCAGATGCTAGAGCAGCTGGTATTGGTGAACAAGGTGTAGCAACATCCATGGACAATTTTTCTCAACACTGGAATCCATCAAAATATGTTTTTTCTGAATCTAGCTCAGGGATTGCGTTCAGTTACACACCATATTTAAGCAAGCTTGTTAATGATATATTTTTGGCAAATATTTCTTACTATAATAAAATAAATGAGAGATCTGCGTGGAGCGCAAGTTTAAAATATTTTAGTTTGGGAGATATTGATATTTTACAAAATCCACTTGATATTCCAATAATTGAAAATCCAAATGAATTTACAATTGATGCAGCATACTCATTAAAACTCAATGAAAATTTTGCTCTTTCTGTTGGTGGAAGGTTCTTGCTTTCTGATGTAAAATTACAGACACTAGACTCTGAGACTGAGGCTGCTAGTTCGGTTGCTGTTGATATTTCTGGGTTTTTTGAATCCGATATTACTTCTTACAGGAACTACGATGGAATTTTAAGAGCAGGCTTTAATATCTCTAATATTGGACCTAAGATGAAATATTCCAAACTAAATAATGGTACTGAAAGTTTTTTACCTACAAATCTACGTTTTGGAACTGGCTTTGAATTTATTTTTGATAGTAATAATAGCTTTACAATATCAGTTGAATTAAATAAATTATTAGTTCCCTCACCCAGTGAAGAGGTATTTAATGTTGACGGTGATTTAGTAGCTTACAGACAGCCTGATGTTGGTTTTTTACAAGGAATATTTAATTCATTTAATGATGCGCCTGATGGATTCTCTGAGGAATTGAAAGAATTAACATACAGCCTGGGTTTAGAGTATTCGTTTAATAAATCATTTTTCTTGAGGTCAGGCTATTTTAGTGAACATGAGCTAAAAGGATCCCGAAAGTTTATCACAATCGGAACAGGGTTTAATACAGACAGGAATTTAAATATTGATTTATCATATTTGATTTCTACATCAGATGTTATCAGTCCTCTTGAAAATACACTAAGATTATCTTTAGGATTTAACTTTTAATAACTGATTTAAAAACTCATCAATTCTTACTGTTTTTAGATACAATTGTCTTAAAAATTTCAGTTATCTTTGCAGAGAATTATGAATCCCATAACAAAAGAAACTTATTTAAACTGGTATGAAGACATGCTTTTTTGGAGAAAGTTTGAAGATAAATTAGCAGCAGTATACATTCAGCAAAAGGTTCGGGGATTTCTGCACTTATATAACGGTCAAGAAGCTGTACTCGCAGGGGCTCTTCATGTTATGAATATGGATAAAGACAGAATGATAACTGCATACAGGAATCATGTGATGCCTATTGGTATGGGAGTTGATCCAAAAAAAGTCATGGCAGAGCTGTATGGAAAAGCAACCGGGACATCAATGGGATTAGGTGGATCTATGCATATTTTTTCTAAAGAACATCGATTTCATGGTGGTCACGGGATAGTCGGAGGACAAATTCCGTTGGGAGCTGGAATGGCTTTTGGAGATAAATACTATGATAGAGGTGCTGTAACTCTTTGTTTTATGGGAGACGGGGCGGTTAGACAGGGATCTTTTCATGAAACTCTCAATCTAGCAATGTTATGGAGTCTTCCAGTAGTATTTGTTGTTGAAAATAATGGCTATGCAATGGGAACATCAGTAAAAAGAACATCCAATCATACTGATATTTGGAAACTTGGACTTGGATATGAGATGCCTTGTGGTCCAGTTGATGGAATGAATCCAGTTAAAGTTGCTGAAGCACTAGATGAAGCTATTGAAAGAGCGAGATCAAATAAAGGTCCAACTCTTCTAGAGATGAAAACATATAGATACAGAGGTCACTCCATGTCTGATGCCCAAAAGTATAGAACTAAAGAGGAGGTTGAGGAGTATAGAAAAATTGATCCAATAACGCAGGTAAAGGAAATTATTATTCAAAACAATTATGCATCTCCAGATGAAATTCTAACAATAGATGCAAGAGTTAAACAAAAAGTTAATGAGTGTGAAAAGTTTGCTGATGAATCACCATATCCTGAAAAAAATGTTATGTACGATTCCGTGTATGAACAACAAGATTATCCATTTCTAAAACATAAACCAGAATAAATGGCTGAAGTAATAAAAATGCCAAGACTCAGTGATACCATGGAAGAAGGCGTGGTTGCACAATGGTTAAAAAAAGTTGGTGATAAAGTATCTGAGGGAGATATTTTAGCAGAAATTGAAACTGATAAGGCAACTATGGAGTTTGAATCATTTTATGATGGGACACTTTTACACATTGCTATCGATGAAGGAGTTGCTGCCAATGTTGACTCTCTTCTCTGTATAATTGGTGAAGAAGGTGAGGATATTTCTTCATTAATTTCAACCGATTCTAATGTTAT
Source organism: uncultured Bacteroidota bacterium (assembly GCA_902597545.1). Taxonomy (GTDB): domain Bacteria; phylum Bacteroidota; class Bacteroidia; order Flavobacteriales; family Flavobacteriaceae; genus Eutrophosalina. The sequence goes on from CACJYD010000003.1 coordinate 113,670, forward strand.
TGAAGAAACTTCAAATTCCCAATTAGATTTGGTTGATCAAATAAATAAACAAGAACAAATAAATGAGGAAGTAATTTCAAATAAAGAAACAGAAGAATCTGCTTTATCTGATTCAGAGAATGATATACAGAATGAAACTTTAGCAATCAGTGACGATGTTCATGTTGAATATATAAAGATGCCTAGGTTAAGTGACACTATGGAGGAGGGTACAATTTCATCATGGTTAAAAAATGTTGGTGATGATATTTCTGAGGGGGATATATTAGCTGAAATTGAAACCGATAAAGCTACAATGGAATTTGAATCATTTTACTCTGGAAAACTTGTTCACATAGGTGTTAGTGAAGGTGAAACTGTAAAAGTTGATGATTTAATTGCTATAATTTCAGAGGGCGATGTCGATGTGAAACAATTGTTGGGTGATTATGAAAATAATGATAATAGTACGCTGAAAAGTGATAAAAATCCTACAACTGACTCTAATGTACATGAAAATGATTCAATTGAAGTTTCAAATAATTTAGAAGCTCAAATTGAAGTTAACGCTTCAGATGCAAGAATAATTGCGTCACCCCTAGCAAAGAAGATTGCAGCTGAAAAGAATATTGATTTATCTACTGTTCAGGGATCAGGTGATAATGGAAGAATTATAAAAAGTGATCTAGACAATGTTAAATCAAATGTTGTAGAAGAAAAACAAATTATAATTGAAGAAACGAGTAAGAAAATTCAAACTGCGCCCACTGTAAAAAATCTTATTAAAGGGGAGGAGTCCTATGAGGATGTTAAAAATACTTCAATGAGAAATGCGATTGCAAAAAGATTAAGTCAATCTAAGTTTTCTGCTCCTCATTACTATCTATCTGTTGAGTTCAATATGGACAATGCTATCGCATTTCGAGAACAATATAATTCCATTCCTGATACCAAAATTTCATTTAATGATATAGTCATAAAAGCATGTGCAGCAGCATTGAAGAGACATCCTCAAGTTAACTCACAATGGTTGGAAGATTCAATTAGACTTAACCATCATGTTCATATTGGTGTTGCAGTAGGAGTTGAAGATGGCCTTGTTGTTCCAGTAATTAAATTTGCAGACCAGGAGACTTTACATTCAATCAATAGTAAGGTAAGGGATTATGCTGTGAGAGCAAAATCAAAAAAATTGAGACCAGATGAGATTGAGGGAAGCACGTTTACTGTTTCAAATTTAGGAATGTTTGGAATTCAAGAATTTACTTCAATAATTAATCATCCTAATTCTGCAATTTTATCAGTAGGAGCTATTAATAAGAAACCTGTTGTTATTAACGATAAAATTGTTGTTAGTAATACAATGAAGTTAACATTGGCTTGCGATCATAGATCGGTAGATGGTGTAACAGGTTCTTTGTTTTTAGAGACTTTGAAAGGATTCATTGAAAATCCTGTAACTATACTAGTTTAATGAAAAATATTATAATAACAGGAACAAGCTCAGGAATAGGACTTGAGTTAGTAAAAATATATTCTAAAAGTGGATATAAAGTGATTTCATTATCAAGATCTGATCTGCCTGCAAAAGGACTTGTTGGGGTTGAGCATATAAATTTTGATATATCAAAGAAAGAGAGTTTGGTTAACCTTATCAATTTGGTTAAAAATAAATACAAAAAGATTGATATTTTAATTAATAATGCTGGGAAACTTATTAATAAGTCATTCAAAGATTTAAGTAAAGATGATTTGTATGATATTTATGATGTGAATGTTTTTGGTGTTATTTCATTAATTCAATCTTTACTACCATTTTTTAAAAAAGATTCTCATGTTGTAAATATTAGCAGTATAGGTGGAATTTCTGGAAGTTCTAAATTCCCTGGTTTAACCGCATACTCCTCAAGTAAAGGAGCATTAAATATTCTCACTGAGGTTTTGGCTGAAGAATTTAAAGAGTCAGGCCCAAAATTTAATTCACTTTCATTAGGATCAGTTAATACTCCTATGCTAAATAAAGCTTTTCCAGGATATAAAGCTCAAGTTGATCCAAATGAAATGGCTTCATTTATTTTTGATTTTGCAAATAATTCATCAAAAGTATTTAATGGAAAAGTTATTCCAGTTTCATCATCTAATCCATGAATGATTTTATAGAAAAGGTACCTGAGATGGTTGTAGATTATGTTAAAGCTATAACTGAATATAAGAAATTAAATATCAAAGTTGTAAAACCTAGAAAAACTAAGCACGGAGATTTTCGAGAAAGAAATAGTAATTACACAATTACTATAAATGATACTAATAATAAGTACAGATTTTTAATGATATTGATTCATGAGATAGCACATTTCAATGTTTCAAAGAAAAATATTAAAGAGAAACCTCACGGATATTACTGGAAAAATGAATTCAAAAACTTAGCTGAACCAATTTTAAATAATAAAGTTTTTCCAATTGATCTCTTATTATTATTAAAAAATCATATGGTTAATCCAAAGTCATCATTTTCGTATGACACTGACCTTGTGAAGGAATTAAATAAATATGACTCCAACTCAGATTTTACATATTTAGATGAAATTAAAGATGGTTTAAGATTTAAATATGAAAACAATAAAATTTATCAAAAAATTAAAAAAAGAAGAAAAAGGTATCTTTGTATAGACATGGAAGACAGAAGAAAATATTTATTTCTTCCACATGCTAAGGTTCAAGTTTTATGAAAAAAATTGCTATAAGTGGGTATTTTGATCCGATTCATGTGGGGCACATTGAATATATTAATAATGCCAAAAAGTTGGGTGATTGGTTAGTTGTAATAGTAAATAACAATAACCAATGCGCTCTAAAAAAAGGAAAATATTTTATGGATGAGAAAGACAGGGTTTTAATTGTTAAGAATATTAAAGCTGTGGATGAAGTCTTTCTATCAATTGATGAAGATAAAACTGTTTGTAAATCATTAAAAAAAGTAAATCCAGATGTTTTTGCCAATGGAGGAGATAGAAAAAACTATGAAATCCCAGAATCAAAAGTTTGTAAAGAAAATAATATTCAAATTATTGATGGTTTGGGTGATAAAATTAGGAGTTCATCTGACTTAACTGGTTTAAAAGAAATTAAATAAATATTGGAAACAAAATTTGATTTTAACGAAAATTCTGAACAACCAAACATTAAAAAAAATGCAGAAGGTTTATTAAGCGGAATTGTAATTTTTTTAAAAAGTATTTTAAGCTTCCATAATGATGTTGATAAAAACTCTACTGTAAATTCAATTAAAGCAGATATATCCATGAAGGGTACTACTGCTTGGATACTTATTTGTTCAATACTAATTGCATCTGTAGGTTTAAATGCAGACTCGACACCGGTTGTTATTGGTGCTATGTTAATTTCTCCTCTGTTAGGTCCAATTCTTGGACTTGGTTTCTCCATAGCTACTAATGATATACTGACTCTAAAAAATTCTTTCTTAAATTTTTTAGTTATGGTTGTTTTGAGTGTTCTCACTGCATACATCTTTTTTTTAGTTTTTCCATTAAGTGAGGAAACCTCCGAATTGTTTTTGAGAACAAAACCTGACATAAGAGATGTTTTAATTGCCTTTTTTGGTGGCTTAGCTTTGATAATAGCTAAAACAAAAAAAGAAAATATTAGTTCAGCAATTTTTGGGGTAGCTATTGCAACAGCTTTAATGCCTCCTTTATGTACAACAGGTTTCTATGTTGCTGAGCAAGATTTCAAGTCAGCCTTAAGTGCATTTTACTTATTTACTATCAATAGTATGTATATAATACTAGCTTCATATTTAGTTTTAAAAGTTTTGAGATTTCCATTGATTAATTATGCTAATTCAAGGAGAAGGAATTTTATAAATAGACTTGTTATTATTGTGTCTCTTGTGATTCTTATTCCTTCAGTAGTTACTTTTAATGGTGTTTTAAATGAAAGTCAATTTGATTCTCAAGCAAAGGAGTTTTTAGAAAATGAATTAATTGGCATTCCTAATTATGAATTTTTAAAAAATACTGCTCAGTTTAAATACAACAGTGATAATGTTTCATCGATAGTTATAAATACATATGGTCAAAAACCATTAAGTCAGGAAACTATTAATTTTTTAAATAAGAAACTTCAAAAATACAATGAACTAAAAAATGCTAAGCTGGAATTTATACAGAATGATATTAGTTTACCTAACTCCAACAAATTCGTAAATGAATTAAGGAAGAGAGATTCAATGGAATTAATCTCAAAAAATAATGAAATAAATAAACTGAATCAAAAGCTCAATGCCCTTGAAAGTTTAAGTAAGGAAAAATTAATTTTTGAGTCATTAGCAAAAGAAATCAAAATTATATATCCTGATTTGAATCAGTTTGAGGTTTTTGAAACAATTAAAACTGATTTTAATCAAATAGATACCGTACTAGTTTTCAATTTGAGATGGAATGATGAATTAGAAAATCAAGAGAAACTAAAACTGAACGAAAATGTAAGAAGTTGGTTGAAGTTTCAGCTTGAAAGTGATGTTTTTGAAATTAGAAGCAACTCTGAATAAGCTTATTTTTTGAGTTTTTTTAATAATTCAGAAGAATAAACAAAATCCTCTACCTCATCATTTCCAGAATTTAAAATTTCTTTATTCGTACCCTGCCATATTTTATATCCTTCTTTTAGAAAAATAATATTTTCACCAATTTCAATTACTGAATTCATATCATGTGAATTAATTATTGTTGTTATATTATACTCTTTAGTTATTTCTTGGATGAGTTGATCTATAACTATTGCTGTTTTTGGATCCAGTCCTGAATTAGGCTCATCACAAAAAAGATATTTTGGATTCATTACAATCGCCCTAGCAATTGCAACTCTTTTTTGCATTCCTCCGGATAACTCAGATGGTAATTTTTTAATTGCATCCTTTAAATTAACTCTTTCAATAACTTTCATGGCTTTTTCATTTTTTTCATCCTCCTGAATTGTTGTAAGCATATCAAGTGGAAACCTTACATTCTCAAGTACATTCATTGAATCAAATAAAGCACTTCCTTGAAAAACCATTCCCATTTTTCTACTTATTTCCAGCTTATCATCATGGTTCATGCTTTTTGAGCTAATGCCATCATATAATATTTCCCCTGAGTTAATATCATATAGGCCGAGTAGACATTTTAATAGTACTGTTTTACCGGAACCACTTTGTCCTATAATAAGATTTGTTTTTCCTCTATTAAATGAAGTATTAATTTCTTTAAGTACCTCTGATTGATCAAATGATTTATATATATTTTTTACTTGAATCATTATGAAAGTAAGAGCTGTGTTACAATGTAATTCAAAATTATAATAATTATTGAGGTCCAGTAGAACGATTTTGTACTAGCTTTTCCAACATCTAGCGCACCGCCTTTCATGTAATATCCATGAAAAGAAGGTACAGTAGCTAATACAAAAGCAAAAACTAATGTTTTTATATAAGAGTAAGTAATATGGTATGAGTCAAAGTCCATTTGAATACCTTGTATATAGGCTTCACTTGGCACACCCGTTAATGTCATTGCTAATAATCCTCCAATAATTCCAAGAAACATTGAAATTGTAATAACAAAAGGATAGAGTAGCATTGCAATTATTTTAGGGAAAACTAAATAATTCAATGAATTAATACCCATAACTTCAAGGGCATCAATTTGCTCTGTTACTCTCATCGTTCCAATACTTGAAGTTATGTATGATCCAACCTTACCAGCCATAATTATTGAGATAAATGTTGGAGCAAATTCTAAAATAACTGATTGTCGTGTAGCAAATCCTATCAAGGTTTTTGAAAGCAAAGGATTCTCTAGATTTAAGGCCATTTGGATGGATACAACACCTCCAATAAAAAATGATAGTATTGAAACAATTTGAATAGAGTCAAGGACTAAGTCATTTATTTCTTTGAATATTTGTTTGTATAAAATTTCTTTCTTGCATGTTTTTGTGAAAGAAATTTTTATCATTAAAAAATACTTTCCTATATCATGTAAAAAATTCATTTTATAATTGATAGGTTAATGCATTGATATTCATTCCTGCTCCAACGCTAGCAAATAAAATAACATCGCCTTTTTTCAAATTATGTCCTTTGAAGTTAGTTTTTAAAACAATATCATATAATGTTGGAATTGTTGCGACCGAGGAGTTTCCATATATATCTACGCTTATTGGCATTATGTTCTTTGGAATTTCTTTATTGTATTGTTTATAAAAATATTTAAGAACTGCTTCATCTAACTTTTCATTAGCTTGATGAAGAAATATTTTTTTTACATCGTCAATATTTTTACCACTATTTTCCAAGCATGACTTTAAAGCGCCGGGAATGTTTGAAATAGCAAATTCATAAACTTTTCTCCCATTCATTTTAATATGTTTATTTGATTTTTTATTTGTGGGATCATAGGAGGTTTCGCAAAATAAATATAAGGCCTCTTTTCCTGCTTTAGTTATTGTTTTATGAGATAATATTCCACCAGATTCAGAGTTTTCTTCAACTATCGTTGCTCCTGCTCCATCTGCAAAAATCATTGAATCACGATCTGACTCATCAATTGTTCGAGATAAGGTGTCTGCCCCAATAACCAAACATCTTTTGGCCATTTTGGATTTTATAAAAGCACTAGCTTGAATTACACCCTCTAACCATCCTGGACAACCAAAAATTAAATCATAAGCAACACAATTCACATTTGAAATTTCTAGTTTATGTTTGACCATTGTTGCAACGGAGGGAAGAGCTATGTATTGATTAGTTCCATACTCAATTTCACCAAAGTTGTGAGCGACTATAATATAGTCTAACGTTTCTTTATCAATTCCAGCATCCATGATTGCATTTTTAGCAGCGAATGTTGCTAAATCAGATGTTTTATGCTCCTTGTCAGCGTATCTTCTTTCTTTTATTCCAGTAATTTTTTGAAATTTTTCAATTATTTCAACATTGGAATTTGGATATCCATTTCCATCTTTGTCAAAAAAAACTTTATCACTGAATGAATTGTTATCAACTTTATTTTTTGGTATAAATGAACCAGTACCTGAAATATGGATTGGCATATATAAATTTTAATCAAAAATAGGAATTAATTAGGACTCGATGTAATCTTCTATGGGAGCACAAGTGCAAATAAGATTTCTGTCTCCAAAAGCTTCATCAATTCTTGTTACTGATGGCCAAAATTTATTATTTTTTAGATATGGAATTGGGAATGCAGCTTGCTCTCTAGAATAATTTAAATCCCAGTGGTCACTAGTTAATGTTTCTAAAGTATGTGGTGAGTTTTTTAGAACATTATATTCATCATCTTTACTACATGTTATGATTTCGCTCTTTATTGAAATTAAGGCATCACAAAACCTATCTATTTCTTCAAGACTTTCACTTTCAGTAGGCTCAATCATCATTGTACCAGGCACAGGAAACGAAACTGTTGGTGCATGAAATCCATAGTCAATTAATCTTTTTGCTATATCCATCACATCAATTCCAAAATCTTCTTTATAATCCCTGCAATCGATGATTAATTCGTGAGCAGACCTACCATTTTCTCCTTGATAGAGAATTTTGTAGTCTTTTTCAATTCTTTTTTTAATGTAATTTGCATTCAAGATTGCTATTTCAGTAGCTTTCTTTAAACCTTTGCCTCCCATCATACATATGTATCCATATGATATCAGACATGCCATTGCTGATCCCCAAGGAGCAGCAGAAATAGCTTTGACACCATGTTTTTTTTCAATTGACCTGTTGGTTTGAGGTAAAAAATCTACTAAGTGTTTTGCAACACAAATGGGTCCTACACCAGGTCCACCTCCACCATGTGGAATTGAAAAGGTTTTATGTAAGTTTAGATGACAAACATCAGCTCCAATTAAAAAAGGATTAGTTAAACCAACTTGGGCATTCATATTAGCTCCATCCATATATACCTGACCTCCATAATCATGAATCGTTTTCGTGATTCTTTTAATTGATGATTCAAAAACACCATGGGTTGACGGGTAAGTTATCATAAGTGCAGCTAGGTTATCACTATGTTCTTGTGCTTTTGTTTTCAAGTCATCTTCATCTATGTTTCCATATTTATCAGTACCCACAACAACTACTTTCATTCCGGCCATTACAGCTGATGCAGGATTAGTTCCGTGAGCTGATGATGGAATTATACAAATATTTCTGTTTGTTTGATTTAAACTTTTAAAATATGAACGAATAACCATGAGACCTGCATATTCACCTTGAGCTCCTGAATTAGGTTGCAAAGACGTTCCGCTAAATCCAGTAATTTCATTTAACTGGTTTTTTAATTTTTCTAACATAAAAGTATACCCTTCTACCTGGTCTGAGGGCGCAAAGGGATGGATATTATTCCATCTTGACGAGCTTAATGGTAACATCTCCGCTGCGGCATTTAATTTCATTGTACACGAACCAAGAGCAATCATAGAGTGATTAAGAGAAAGATCTTTTCTTTCAAGGCTTTTAATGTATCTCATCATAGATGTTTCAGATTGAAAAGAATTAAAAACTTTTTCGTCTAAGAAACTTTTTTTTCTAGTATATAAAGTCGGAATAGACGGATTAATTGATTCGATTTCTTCGATGTTTGATTTTTTACTCAGAATGAATTCAAATATTTCACAAATTTTTTCAATATCATTTATCTCAGTTGCCTCATTAATTGAAATAGATAGCTCATTCTCATTTATATAATTAAAATTAATTTTTTTAGTCTCTGAAAGCTTTTTTAATTTATTGGTAGGAAATTTTATATGAATAGTGTCAAAATAAATTTTATTTATTTGTTCAATATTCAATGATTTTAAACGATCATCTAAAATTCTTGCTAATCTGTTAATCTTATTTGCAATTTCAATAAGTCCACTTTTACCATGATAAACAGCATACATCCCAGCCATGACTGCAAGTAAAACTTGAGCTGTACAGATGTTTGAAGTTGCTCTCTCTCTCTTGATATGTTGTTCTCTAGTTTGCAGCGCCATCCTCAATGCACGGTTTCCATTTCTATCTTTTGACACTCCAATAATTCTTCCTGGAATAAATCTTTTATATTCCTTTTTTGTTGCAAAATAGCCTGCATGTGGTCCACCATATCCAAGAGGAATTCCAAATCTTTGAGATGTACCAATTACAACATCTGAGTTAAATGCACTGGGTTCCTTAAGAACAGTAAGAGACATTAAATCAGCCGCCACTATTAATTTACAATTTGATTTTTCAATTTTTTTTGAAAGGGTTTCTAAATCATTTATTTTACCTGTTTTTCCTGTGTATTGAACCAAACAGCCAAAAACTTTCTCATCAATCTCTATAGAATCAGTGTTTGATAAAACAATTTCGATACCTAATGGTTCTGCTCTAGTTTCTAAAACAGCTAAAGTTTGATCAAAAACATCATTACTGACAACAAATTTATTTACTTCATTTTTTATTTGATCTCTTGTGCGACAACCATGTAGCATTGTCATGGCCTCAGCTGCAGAGGTTGCCTCATCGAGCAATGATGCATTAGATATCTCCATACCTGTTAAATCACATATTACAGTTTGATAATTTAATAGAGCTTCTAATCTACCTTGTGCGACTTCTGCTTGATATGGAGTGTATGCAGTGTACCAACCGGGATTTTCTAAAATATTTCTTTGAATGACAGGGGGGAGTATTGATTCATTATATCCCTTGCCTATATAATTTTTAAAATATTTATTTTTTTGAGACAGCTCATATATGTGACTTGAATATTGAGCTTCTGAAATTGCCTTGTCAAGCTTTAATTCTGCATTATTTATGATTTCTTTTGGAATAGTTTGTTCAATTAAATGATTTAAACTTTTAAGTCCTAAAAAATCTAGCATAGCTTTTTCATCTGTTGATGAAATGCCTATATGTCTGTCAGAAAATTTTCTCATATTTTAAGTTTCAAAAATATATATTATAGTGTAAATTCTATGTCAAAAACCATGCACTTTTATTAAAGTTTTTAACTTGTTTATTGACAATTTAAAATTATTAAAGAATCTTATTTTTAATTGTCTAATGATGAGGATTTTATCTTGTTTTCAAGATCTTTTTTGTAAGCAATAACCTTTTCTTGTATTTTAGAATTACTTGATCCTAAAATCTCAACTGCCAATATTGCTCCATTTTTTGCACCATCCAAGGCAACAGTTGCAACAGGGACTCCGCCTGGCATTTGCAAAATTGATAAAATTGAATCCCATCCATCAATAGAGTTTCTGGATTTAATAGGAACTCCTATGACTGGAAGTGGGGAGTTCGAAGCAACCATGCCCGGTAAATGTGCGGCACCACCTGCACCTGCAATAATTACGCTAATTCCATTTTTGTGGGCATTTTTACTGTAATCCATCATTTTTTCAGGGGTTCTGTGTGCAGAAACTATATCGATTTCATAATCAATTTCAAAAAACTCAAGAATTTCAACAGCATCTTTCATTACAGGATAATCTGATTTACTGCCCATTATGATTCCAACTTTTGACATATTTATGTTGATTTGACTTTTATTTTACTTTTCAACAACTTTGCATTATTGTATCCTTCTTCAAAGTTATCACAAATAATTGTTATATGACCCATTTTTCTATTAGGCCTTGTTTCCTGTTTGCCATAAATATGTAAATTGGCATTTTTAATCTCAAAAACAGCATCTAAATTTTCATATAAAACTTTACCTGAATAATTATTATCTCCTACTAAATTTAACATTATTGCATGTCCATCATGTACTGTATTACCCAATTTTAAATCAAAAATAGATCTGATATGTTGTTGAAATTGGGAAGTTTTACATGCCTCAATAGTAAGATGTCCACTGTTGTGAGGCCTAGGAGCAACTTCATTAATTAGAATTTTATCACCACATTGAAACATTTCAACAGCTAATAGACCAACACATTTAAGTGATTTAGACAGCTTAATGGCAAGTTTTTTTGCCATATCATTTAATTTTCCTGATATTTTAGCAGGGCTAATAACAAATTCAACTTGATTCGAATCGCTATTAAATTCCATTTCAACAGTTTCATAACATTTAATTTCGCCACTTTGATTTCTAGAAACTATTACACTTAGTTCTTTTTCAAACGGTACTAAATCCTCAATTATCATTTCAGTTTTTGGTAGATCAATTATATCATCAACAGATCTTAAAATTTTTACACCAAATCCATCATAACCAAATTTTGTTTTTTTCCAAACACATGGAAAATTTATATCATCATTTTTGATTGATTCATGTAAATCATCAAGATTGTTAAAATATTTAAAGTCGGCACTTGGAATATTGTGTTCCTTGAAAAAACATTTCTGTTTGTTTTTGTCTTGGATAATTTTCAATGTTTCAGAACTAGGATACACTTTTTTACCTAATTTTTCTAATTTTTCAAGAGCATCAACATTAATGTGTTCAATTTCAAAAGTTATCAAATCACATTCATTCCCAAAATTTAAAACTGTATCAAAATCTTTAAAATCACCACAATAAAACTTGTTTGTGATTTTTTTACATGGAGAATCTTCATTAGGGTCTAAAACATGAGTTTTTACATTCATCTTATTACATTCACTTAATAGCATTTTTCCTAATTGACCTCCACCAATGATACCTAAAGTTTTTTGAATTAAATTTGAATTCATCAACGCAAAAATACGTTAAATTATAATGAGTTATATAATTTAACTTTTAGATTCTAAAAGGTATATTTGTGTTAAATTTTCATTATGCTTAATGTTATAATTTTCGGTAAACCTGGATCTGGAAAAGGAACGCAGGCTGCAATGATTAAAGATAAATATGGGCTTACACATATCTCGACTGGGGATGTTTTTCGAAAAAATACGTCTGAAGGAACTGAGCTAGGAAATATAGCAAAACAATATATGAGTAAGGGTGAATTGGTTCCTGACAAAATTACAATAGCAATGCTGGAATCTGAAATTCTAAGTTTTATGCCATGTAATGGTTTTATTCTAGATGGCTTTCCAAGAACTATTTTACAAGCAGAATCCCTAGATAATCTTCTTGTTAAATTAAATCTTAAAATTGATTTAGTTATTGCTTTGGATGTTCCAAATAAGAATTTAATTAATAGGCTACTAGAAAGAGGAAAAACAAGTGGAAGATCTGATGATCAAAGTAAGGAAAAGATTAATAAAAGATTAGAAGAATATGACAATAAAACCAAACCTTTAATCATATTTTATGAAAATCAAAAAAAGTTTTACTCAATTGATGGAGTAGGAAGTTTGACAGATGTCAATAATAGATTAGTTGATGTTATAGATTCGAAAGGTAATGACTGAGGATAATTTTGTTGATTACGTTAAAATTAATGTCAAGTCAGGAGATGGTGGAAAAGGTTCTACCCATCTTAGAAGAGAAAAATTTGTTGCAAAGGGAGGTCCAGACGGAGGAAATGGCGGCAGAGGAGGTCATATTATTTTTATCTCTGACAAGAACTTGTGGACACTTTATCATTTTAAATTTAAAAAACACTTCAAAGCTGAAAATGGAGGAGATGGTGGTAAATCGAGGAGCTCAGGCTCAAATGGTATGGATCAAGTGATTAAAGTTCCTGTTGGAACTGTAGTTAAGGATAGTGAAACAAACGAAATTATTTTTGAATCCATCGATGATGGTGATAAAAAAATTGTAGTTCAAGGTGGCAAAGGTGGTCTTGGCAATTGGAACTTTAAATCATCTACTAATCAAACTCCAAAGTATGCTCAACCTGGAATAAAAGGAATTGAAAAAAAATTTATTGTTGAATTAAAAGTATTAGCAGATGTTGGCTTAGTAGGATTGCCAAATTCCGGAAAATCAACGCTTTTAAGTGTATTAACTGATGCTAAACCCAAGATTGCAGACTATGAATTCACTACCCTGAAACCAAACTTAGGCATTGTAAATCATAGGGACTTTAATACATTCGTGATATCTGATATTCCAGGAATTATTGAGGGAGCATCAGAAGGAAAGGGACTTGGTCATCATTTTTTAAGACATATTGAAAGAAACTCAATACTATGTGTTTTGATATCAGCTGAATCTAAAAATTTTTTTAAAACCTTTAAGATTCTTAATCAGGAACTTAACAATTACAATCCAGAGTTGAATGACAAGGAAAAGGTTTTAGTTATTTCAAAATGCGATATAGTTGAGCCTAAAAGTTTTAGTAAATTTAAAAAAGATGTTATGTCATCAATTAAAGATTTCAAAATTCATTTTATTTCATCTGTATCAATGCAGGGAATTCAGGAACTTAAGGATATTTTATGGCAAAAATTAAATTAGTTTTCTTCTTGTTTTGTATCTTTTTAAATGCACAAAACAAAGATATTGATATTCAACATATTAATGAACTTCAAAAATTAGGTGACTCCTTATTTAAAGCCTCAAATTATACTGAGGCAGCTAAGCTTTACAAGGAACTTGTACAAATTGATCCAAACAGTTTTGATTTTAATTTTAAATATGCATCAGCTTTTGGTTTAGAGGTAGAACAAATGCCTAGATTTAAGCAAGCTAAGAATGTTCGTGAAATGGTCAAATTATTTGAAAGAGCTTATGAATTAGACAACAAAAATTTAGCCTTAAATCGTGCATTACTAGAAATATATTTAAGAGTTCCTAGATTTTTTGGAGGTGGTGAAAAAAAAGCACTATCAATTATAAAAAATATTTATTCTATCTCTGTTGATGAAGGTAAAAAAGCACAAGAATTTTATAATAAATACTAATTAATTGAGCAATAAAGTACATTTTATCTCTATTGGAGGGAGTGTAATGCACAGCCTAGCAATATCTTTAGCCAATTCTGGTTATCAAGTAACTGGTAGTGATGATAAGATCTATGACCCGTCTTTAACTAGATTAAAGAAAAATAAAATATTACCAAATAACTTTGGTTGGTTTCCTGAAAAAATTTCAAATGATTTAGATTTTGTAATTCTTGGTATGCATGCTAAGAAAAATAACCCTGAGTTACTTAGAGCTAAAGATTTAAATCTTAATATCGTTTCCTATCCAGAATTTATTTATAATTTTTCCAAAAATAAAACTAGAATTGTAATCGGCGGTAGTCATGGGAAAACTACAATTACATCAATGATCCTTCATGTTCTAAATGATAATAATTTTTTAATTGATTATGTTTTAGGTGCTCAACTCGAAGGTTTTGATAATGCTGTTTCACTTTCTACGCAAAATGAGTTTATTTTAATTGAAGGGGATGAATATTTGTCTTCCCCAGTTGATCCCACGCCGAAGTTTCATAAATACAAAGCAAATATTGCCCTTATATCTGGTATCTCATGGGATCATATAAATGTATTTGATAATCCTGAATTTTACGCAAAACAGTTTGATTTGTTTATCGATTCTATTGTTGACGGGGGTGTTCTTGTTTTTAACGAGTTAGATTCATTATTATCTGATATTGTCAAAGATAATAATAGCTACATAAGAAAAATTGAATATAACCTTCCTGAGCATTCAGTTTCTAATAATAATGTTTTTATTAACACAAGCGAAGGAAATATCCCATTACAAGTGTTTGGTGAACATAACCTTTCTAATATTGAAGCAGCAAAAAAAATATGTTCATTACTAGGTGTTTTAGATGATGATTTTTATAATTCCATCTCAACTTTTAAAGGAGCAAGTAAGAGGTTGGAAATTATTTTTAAAGGTTTCAATAATCTTTTAATTAGAGATTTTGCTCATTCGCCAAGTAAATTAAAAGCTAGTGTAAATGCGGTTAGGGAAACTTTTTCAAATAAGTTTTTAATAGCTGTATTTGAACTTCATACATTTAGTAGTTTAGATCCAAAATTTATTCAACAATACTCAGGGTGTCTGGATAATTGTGATTTACCAATTATTTTTCTTGATAATAACAATAAAAAAATTCACAACTCAGAATCTATTAATGATGAAGTAATTTCATCTGCTTTTAACATTAAAAATTTAATTATAATTAAAAGTAATATTGATCTTTTTAATTATTTAACATCTTTGAAATATGATAATGCTTGTTTATTATTAATGAGTTCTGGTAATTTTGGTTTATTAGATCTTGATGAAATAAAAAAATATATGAATAATGAACGTTAAAAATATTTTTTTTGATTTAGATCATACATTATGGGACTTTGAGAGAAATTCTGCCTGTACATTTAAACTACTGTTTAAAAATCATAACGTAAATGTTGATTTAGACCGTTTTTTAGATATTTATATACCAATAAATCTTCACTATTGGAAATTATACAGAAATGAATCCATATCAAAGGAATATTTAAGATATAACAGGTTAAACGAGGCATTTAGTAAATTAAAAGTAAGTATTCCATCTAAATTAATAAATCAATTATCAGATGATTATATTGAAACATTACCAAAATTCAATTACTTAATTGATGGTGCACTTGATTTATTAGAATATCTAAAACCAAAATACAAATTATATATTCTAACTAATGGTTTTAAAAATGTACAAGCAAATAAATTGAATAATGCAGGAATAAGTAGTTATTTTAATCAGGTTTTTGATTCTGAATCTGTTGGTGTAAAAAAACCTAATCCAATTATATTTAAATATGCATTAGACAACTCCAAATCTGAGGCTGATGATTCATTGATGATTGGTGATAGTTTTGAAGCTGATATAATGGGTGCACTTTCAATTGGAATGCATGCAATTCACTACGCTAATTTTGGTGAGAAACCACATGATAAATGCTTGATAATAAATAAATTAAAAACTTTAAAAAAAATACTTTAGTTTAATTGTCGTCTTAATTCGGATAGAAAAATTCCTGTAGCAACTGAAGCATTTAGCGAAGAAATGTTACCTTTCATTTCTATACCAACAACTTCATTACAAAGACTTAAAACTGATTTACTAACTCCTTTACCCTCTGAACCAATTATTAAAGCTGTTTTTAAACTAAATTGATGTTTGTATAATGATAAAGATCCTTTATCACTAGTTCCAATTATATCAATTTCATTTTCTTTTAAAAGAAAAATAGCATCCTTGATATGATTTACTTTGCAAATTGGCACATTGAAAATAGCTCCTGAGGAGGATTTAATAGTTTCACCATTTATCGAGGAGCTTCCTGATTTTGAAATAATAATCATATTAACATCAAAACACTCAGCACTCCTAACAATCGCTCCAAAGTTTTTTGTATCTGTTATTCCATCCAGAATTAAAATTAAAAAAGACTTTTTAGTTTTTAATTTAGCTTCTAAGTCGTCAATACTTAATGTAGATATTGGGGATATTATTGCAACTACTCCCTGATGGTTATTTTTAGTTAATCGATTTAGTTTTTCAACGGGAACAAAAGAGATTTGAATATTTTTTTTGTGAATTTTTGATTTAATATTATCTAAATAGGAATTCTTTTTTTGAAGAAAGACTTTATCAATTTCAACATTATTTTCTATCGCCTCATAAACAGCTCTTTTACCATAAATCAAGAAATCCTTCTCAGAATTCATTAATTATCATTAAAATATTTAACTAATTCAATCAGTTTATCTTCCTTTTTTAAGTCTAATTTATTTTTCTTCCTAAAAGTTTTTAATTTTTCTTCATCAAAAATATTTAGTTCTAAAAGTTTTTTATACTTAGTTGGAACTCTTAAATACTTACCATTTATTTGAAAAAAGTAAAACCCATCATCTTTCCATTCTGGATTATCTGTTTTTCCATAACCAGATGTAGGTGCACTTATCCCAGCTTCAATTGGTTTTTGAAGTTTTTTCCTAGGAAAATAGTGTAAACTTATATTTTCTAGCTCAATACATTCTCTAAGTATACCAATTTCACCATATTCCGTACTATTAATAGCATGAAGTTTATATTGGTTACCATTAATCTCAATTTTAACTTTATCGTTTACCTCAATTGGAGTAATTTTTCCATTTTTTCCTTTGATTTGAAAATTTTGCGCCACAAGGTCAATTCTAATTTCTCCACTGTAAGTATTGCCATTTTCAAATTTGATTTGACCTTTATCAAAATCAGGATTTAGATAAGGTGTACCATCAATATCTAAATCATAGCTATTCATTTTATCAATTAAAAAAACATTACCACCTCTAAATAAATTTTGTTCAGTTAGTTCAGTAAAATTTTGGGAATTGATAATGTTTATAAAAAAGATAAAGAATATAATTTTTTTCATTTATTATGTGTTTGTGAATGCTAATTTAAAAAAAAAGCGCCCCATTGGGACGCTTTTTTAAAATTTAAGTGTTGACTAATTACTTAGTGTCCCACCATAATTTTGTATCCTGGTTGTCAGGTCCTTGTGCAGCAACAGCAGCATCGTAGCTTGCTTTGTTTTGCGTTGGAACTAAACCTCCATAACCATTTCTAACAGGTACTCCTGTGCCTGTAATTGCAGCAGCAGGAGGTGAAAGGACTGGGAAGTCAAGTCTTCTCCATTCTGTCCAAGCCTCATATCCTTGTAAGAACATGTCTGTCCATTTTGCCATAGCAATTGTTTCCATAGGATTTGATCCAAGAGTTGCAGAAGCAGCAAATGAAGCCGCAGATGCAGAAGGAACACCCCATCTTTCGCAAGATGCTTGAATACCTAACTTTAACCAAGTTAATGTATCTCCAACAGTAGTCCATCCTCTTTGGTTAGCTTCAGCCATTGCGAAACATACTTCAGAGTATGTAGCAATCCATCCACCTTGTTGAGTACCATCATAGATGATTCTACCATCAATGCCAGATAAAAGAGTCTCTAATACTCCAGGGTTTTCAAGTCCGTATTCAAGACCAACGTACTCAGTTCCGTTAGAAATTGCAGTACCATCAGCCATATAAGGAAGTCTTGGGTCTCCTGATGATTTTAAGTGATCAATAAATAATTTACTAACAACAAAATCGTATCTAGTTTGAAATCTATCTTGCCATGGATTATCAAAAGCATCACTAGTAAGGTAAGGGTAGTGTAAGTCACCACCTTGACCAATAACTCCACTGTTATAAGCAGAATTAAATACAGAAGCAGCAGTTGAAGCATCGACATCAGCCATTCTTAAAGCTATTCTCATTTTAATAGTGTTAGCCATTATTTTCCATCCGTTCATATTACCTCCAAAAAGGATATCACCATTTAATCCACCGTTATCCATCATTCCCATAGCAGCATCAAGATTTGCTAGTAAAGAATTATAAATATCTTGAACTGAATCAAATTTTGGTGCAGTATTAGCAGAGCCTTGTAAAGCTTCTGAATAAGGTGCATAACCCCATCTATCAGTAATATTTAGATAATAATATGCCATCATAATATGAGCAGCAGCTTTTTGGTTACCATTACTACCACCACCAGTTACTTCACCAGGAAATTTCTCATTTAAATCAAGAATTTCTTGTAAATCTTTGAGTGGGCCAGTATAATAACCATTCCATGACCATTGTTCAGTATCGTATCTTGAATAAGATGTATATGTAACATCTGATACAGTTTGAACATAATAGTTAGGAGTCACAGGACTAACAATGTTAGGCATCCATGTCATAGCATTTGTTAGTAATGCGTCCGTTTTTTTAGATGTTGGAGAGTTAGGGTTAACATTTTCATCTCCAAAATCTACAGTTTCACAAGAAACAAGGAATAAAGAGAAAACAACCGTTAAAACTCCAATTTTATTAATTAAATTTTTCATTTTATAAAAATTATATATTAAAATGTTAGACTTACGTTAAGACCTATCGTTCTTGATGGAGGTAACTGACCACCTTCAACGTTTCTATATCCAGTAGCAATTGAACCAGATCCTTCGATCTCACTTGGGTCAAGACCACCATGAGGAATATTAGAATACAATAACAATAAGTTGTTACCTACCAATGCAACATTAACGTTGTCAAATGGTGTACCATCAAGCAAGTCTTTAGAGAAATTATACCCTAACCTTGCTGTTCTTAGCTTAACATAAGAAGCATCATATAACCAGTTCTCGTGATTTCCGAAGAAATGCTGGTAGAAGTAGTAACTAGCTGATAAATATGTATCAACTGGTTCTCCACTAGCAGTTACACCTACTACGTTAACACCACCACCTGCAGATACTGGATCTCTTAAAGGATTACCTTTAGCATTAAGACCTACAGTATCTTCGTGGATACCTGAGTAATAAGTAAACATATTTGTTGTAGAGTAGAACGTACCACCTTTTTGGAAATCAAATCCAAGACCTAAATCCCAATTTTTATAACTTAATGAAGTAGTTAAACCACCAGTAAAGTCAGGTAATAAATTACCAAGAATTTGCTGACTTTCATAAGTAGCTCTACCAGTAGAAGTTAAAATTTGAGTACCGTTGGCATCTCTAGCTTTTTTTCTACCTACCCACATACCCCATTCTTCACCAACTCTCTCTTGTAATTGTAAGCTATACCATGAAGCCCAGCTATCAAGTACTCTTACATCAATTCCATCTGCTAACTTATCAGTATACTTATTTAAAGTAGCAAAATTGAATGAAAGATCCCAGTTGAAATCAGCTGTTGAAACAGGGTTAAGGTTTAATGTAACCTCCCAACCTTCAGCAGATGATTCACCTGAATTAATAGCTAAACCAGTATAACCAGTAGAACCAGTTACAGGAATTGAAATTGGTTGATCTTTGTCTTTTCTATCAAAGTATGTAACGTCAATGCCTATTTTGTTATCAAGAAAACTAAATTCAGCACCAACTTCAAACTCACTTCTAGTACCACCTAACAGGTTAGGGTTTGATTGTGTGTTTGGTACAGCAAATCTTGGGAAAGATCCATATGCAGTACCTACACTGTAAACCTGAGTGGTAGCATACGTACCTGGGAATACAGGAGCCTCAGAATAACCAGCTCTTAATTTGGCAAAAGTTATATCTTGACTGTTTATTAACTCACTAAGAATTAAACTACCTGAAAGACCCCAAGTCTCAATTCTGTTATCATCAGGGTTTGCAGTTGAACCCCAGTCAAATCTGTAAGATCCATCTAAATAAGCTATACTGTTGTATCCAACAGAAACACTAGCATATGTAGATAAAACTTTTGATTTTGACAAACTAGAAGAGTAATTTGGTCTATCAACCGAAGTAGCAATACTGTAAAAATCAGGAATTGATAACCCACCTACAGTAGAGGCTGAAATTGATTGATTTCTGTTTTGAGTAGCCTGATAACCAACAATAGCAGAAACATCGAAATCATCGAATCTTTCATCGTATTGTAGAGTTGCAGCTAACTCATTTTGAACATATCTGGATGTTGACTCATTGAATGAAGCTTGGTCTATACCGCCCCAACCAGTTCTTCCGTTAGACTCATACGAATTAAATCTTCTTCTTGCTTCTACAGTTGCAGAAATGTTATCATTTATTTCATAGTTAAGTCCAAAGTTTCCAAATAATGTATTTTTTCTTTGGTTATTTTGATCAACATAAAAATCAAATTGAGGTGCATCCCAATACTTAGGAGTGGCATTTCTCGCAGAAATTCTATTCCAAGTATAGTATTTACCTTCAAATGCATAATTATTTGCTAATCTATCCATATCCAATTGACGTTGCCACCATTGGCTAAAGTTTGCACCTAAACCACCATAACCATTTGTAGGGAAGTTCAATGTTTTTCTGTACTGATAGTTTAATGAAGTAAATGCAGTTAATTTATCTGCAATCTTAACATCTCCAGTAACGTTAACATCAATTTGGTTCCTATCTGTGTTAGGGAACGGTAACTGTTCGTCGATTAATCTCATAGATCCTCTAACAGTAGCAGTATCAGAACCACTATTGAATGCAAGAGTAGTGCTGTTTTCAATACCATTGTTAAAGAAGTCTTTTACGTTGTCAGGATTTGGATTCCATGCTCTTAAAGTACCAAATTCTGGGTGGTTAGGTATCCAACTGTCCCAGTGTCTAACCATAGTTCCATCCATTGGAGGTCCCCATGATTCATCAGCACCATAATAAGGAATTTTATGTCCATTAAACGCAGCCCAAGATGCAGGATCTGTTGCAGGGTTGTAAGTGAAAGTATCCCAATCTTGATAATATCCACCACCATACTCGTTTTGATACTTAGGAAGCATTGAAACTGAGCTTATAGATGTTGAATGATTAACAGTGAAGTTGTTTTCACCTGCCTTAGCTTTCTTAGAAGTTATGACGATTACACCACTTTTAGCGTCAGCACCATATAGTGCAGTTGCAGCAGCACCTTTAAGTACTGAAATATTAGCGACGTTATCGACGTTAATGTCAGACATAGCGTAAACTTTTACACCATCTACAACATATAAAACGTCTGATTCACCTCTTAATCTTAAGAAACCATTGTCAAAAGTTGAACTTGATCCGCCAATCATTTGAACACCGGCAACCTTACCTGTCAATGCGACATTAAGGTCAACTTGCTTACTTTCAGCAATCACATCACCAGAGACAGTCTGTTGGGCAAAACCAAGAGACTTTTTATCCCTAGAAATACCAAGAGCGGTTACTACAACCTCCTCTAATGCACTAGATGGTGATAAGCTAAAATTTAAAGTTGATGATGCTCCAACAGTAGCAGATGCAGATGCATACCCTACAAAGCTAACAACAAGAATATCTCCTTCAGAGGCAGAGATGGAATAATTACCATCAAAGTCAGTTGTCACACCTGTAGTAGTACCCTCAACGACAACAGTTGCTCCCGGAAGGGGAACAGCATTATCATCAGTAACTGTACCAGAAACTGTTTTTTGAGCAAAGCTTAATTGAAATGCCATTAATAATGACATAAACATTGCTTTAAAAAATAGTTTTTTCATAATATTTATTTATTTGAACCCACAAATATGTTAATAATTTGTTAATAACCAAAGAAAAAAAATAAAAAACTCAATTTTTAACAGAGGTGTAAAAAAAGATAAACATTATTGAGATTACTGCAGTTTTTGTATTCTAGCGCTGAGAATTCCTCAAAATAAGCTCTATTAAGCTATACATTATATATATGTATGATTAGTAATGGTGGAATTACATTTTTAAAATATTTTTTTCTATTGATTTGAATAGTTATAAAATTATTATACATTTGCAGCCCTTTAAAGAAGGAAAAATATAATTATGCCAACTATATCACAATTAGTTAGAAAAGGTAGAAAGAAAGTTGTAAAGAAAAGCAAATCTGCTTCTCTTGTGGGTTGTCCTCAGAAAAGAGGCGTATGTACAAGAGTTTACACTACAACACCTAAAAAGCCTAATTCCGCAATGAGAAAAGTTGCAAGAGTAAGATTAACTAATGGTATAGAAGTAAATGCTTACATCCCTGGTGAGGGACATAATCTACAGGAACATTCAATTGTTTTAGTAAGAGGAGGTAGGGTTAAAGATCTACCAGGTGTCCGTTACCATATTGTCAGAGGTGCTCTAGATACTGCAGGTGTTGAAGGAAGGTTGCAAAGAAGATCTAAATACGGAGCAAAGAAGGCAAAGGCAAAGAAATGATGTTCAAATTTGATGAACCGCTCAATTTAAAAAAATGAGAAAAAGAAAAGCAAAGAAACGCCCCTTACTCCCAGACCCAAAATTTAACGATCAATTAGTTACCAGATTTGTAAATATGCTAATGTGGGATGGAAAAAAGTCCATTGCCTTCAAAATATTTTATGATGCACTTGACATAATTGAGTCCAAAAAGCAGGATTCTGAAAAATCTTCACTTGAGATATGGAAAGATGGTCTTTCTAATGTCATGCCACATGTTGAGGTAAGAAGTAGAAGAGTTGGTGGTGCTACTTTTCAAATTCCAATGCAAATAAGACCAGATAGAAAAATTTCACTAGCTATGAAATGGCTCATTAGTTTTTCTAGAAAGAGAAATGAAAAATCAATGTCCCAAAAATTAGCAGCTGAAATTTTAGCAGCAGAGAAGGAAGAAGGAGCTGCAGTTAAGAAAAAAACGGACACTCATAAAATGGCAGAAGCTAATAAGGCTTTTTCACACTTTAGATTCTAAAAATGGCAAGAGATTTAAAATATACTAGAAACATTGGAATTGCTGCGCACATTGATGCAGGTAAAACAACTACAACTGAAAGAATATTATACTACACTGGAGTAAGTCATAAAATTGGAGAAGTTCATGATGGTGCTGCAACCATGGATTGGATGGAACAAGAACAAGAAAGAGGAATAACAATTACTTCTGCCGCAACCACATGCACATGGAATTTTCCAACTGATCAAGGTAAAAAGATAGAATCATCTAAGCCCTATCATTTTAACATTATTGATACACCAGGTCACGTTGATTTTACGGTTGAGGTAAATAGATCATTGAGAGTACTTGATGGTCTTGTTTTTTTATTTAGTGCCGTAGATGGTGTAGAACCTCAGTCAGAGACAAATTGGAGATTAGCTGATAATTACAAAGTTCCAAGGATGGGTTTTGTAAATAAAATGGACAGGCAAGGCTCTGATTTTTTAAAGGTTTGTAATCAAATAAAAGATATGCTAAAATCCAATGCTGTTCCTATCGTTTTACCTATTGGGAATGAAGAAGATTTTAAGGGTGTTGTAGATTTAGTTACTAATCGTGGAATTATTTGGCATGAAGAAAATAAAGGCTCAACATTTGATGTTGTTGAAATTCCAGATGATATGAAAGATGAAGTTGAAAAATATAGAGCCAATTTAATTGAAGCCGTCGCTGAATATGATGATAACCTGCTAGAAAAGTTTTTTGATAATCCTGATTCTATTACAGAGGATGAAATTCACGAAGCTTTGAGAAAAGCAGCTCAGGACATGAGTATAATTCCAATGGTTTGTGGTTCTGCTTTTAAAAATAAAGGAGTTCAATTTCTTTTAGATTGCGTTTGTAGATATTTGCCATCTCCAGAGGATAAAGAGGCAATTGTTGGTACTGATCCTGATGATGAAAGTGAAATTTCAAGAAAACCATCTGTTAGCGAACCGTTTTCTGCTCTTGCCTTTAAAATTGCTACTGATCCTTATGTTGGTAGATTAGCATTTTTTAGAGTCTATTCTGGGAGGTTAGATGCTGGGTCATACATTTTTAATAATAGATCAGAAAATAAAGAGAGAATTTCTAGAATCTATCAGATGCATGCAGATAAACAAAATGCGATTGATTTTATTGAAGCTGGAGATATTGGAGCTGCAGTAGGATTTAAAGATATTAAGACTGGTGATACTCTCAGTTCAGAAAAACATCCTATTATTCTTGAAAGCATGATTTTTCCTGATCCTGTAATTGGTATTGCGGTTGAACCTAAAACTAAAGCTGACGTAGATAAATTAGGTTTAGCATTAGGTAAATTAGCTGAAGAAGATCCAACTTTCCAAGTTAGAACCGATGAGGCCTCTGGACAAACAATCATTTCAGGTATGGGAGAACTTCATCTTGACATAATTGTTGATAGATTAAAGAGAGAGTTTAAAGTTGAAGTTAACCAAGGTCAGCCTCAAGTTGAATATAAAGAAGCTATCACTGCAACAGCTGATCACAGAGAAGTTTACAAAAAACAAACTGGTGGTCGAGGTAAATTTGCTGATATAGTGTTTAAAATGGAACCTGGCGATGACGATAAAGTTGGATTAGAGTTTGTAAATAATATTAAGGGAGGTAATATTCCAAAGGAATATATTCCATCTGTTGAAAAAGGATTTAAAGATGCTATGAAAAATGGTCCTTTAGCAGGGTTTGAAATAGACTCAATGAAGGTTTCATTAAATGATGGTTCCTTTCACCCTGTAGATTCTGACTCTCTTTCATTCGAGTTAGCTGCTAAATTAGGATTTAAGGAAGCAGCAAGATTGGCTAAATCTGTAATAATGGAACCTATAATGAAGTTAGAAGTTCTAACTCCTGAAGAAAATATGGGTGATATTGTGGGTGATCTAAACAGAAGAAGAGGGCAAGTAAATAACATGGACGACAGAGCTGGATCCAAAGTTGTAAAAGCTATTGTTCCATTATCTGAGATGTTTGGTTATGTAACATCGTTAAGAACATTAAGTTCAGGTAGAGCTACCTCAACAATGGAGTTTTCTCATTATTCAGAAACACCAAGAAATATTTCTGATGAAGTTATTGCATCAATTAAAGGAAATAATCAAGAATAGTTATGAGTCAGAAAATTAGAATAAAACTAAAATCTTATGACTTTAATCTGGTTGATAAATCAGCTGAAAAGATTGTAAAGACTGTAAAGACGACTGGTGCAATTGTAACTGGACCAATACCGCTTCCTACAAAGAAGAAAATTTTTACCGTCTTGAAGTCTCCTCACGTAAATAAAAAATCTCGTGAGCAGTTTCAATTATCGTCCTATAAAAGATTATTAGATATTTACAGCTCATCATCAAAAACAATCGATGCTCTTATGAAACTAGAATTACCGAGTGGAGTTGAGGTTGAAATTAAAGTATAAATTATGTCTGGACTAATTGGAAAAAAAATTGGAATGACTAGCCTTTATGATGAAGGTGGGAAAAATTTAGCATGTACTGTAATTGAGGCTGGGCCATGTATTGTTACTCAGCTTAAAAATGATGAGAAGGATGGATACAGCTCTGTACAGCTAGGATTTAATGATAAAAAAGAAACAAGATTAAACAAATCTGAAAAGGGTCATGCTAGGAAAGCTAATACTGATCCTAAAACCAAGTTAGTAGAATTTAAAGGTTTTGAAGAGGAATTAAAAATTGGTGATACAATTAATGTGAGTCATTTTGTCGAGGGAGAGTTTGTTGATGTTTCAGGGATATCCAAAGGTAAAGGTTTTCAGGGAGTTGTTAAAAGACACGGATTTGCTGGAGTAGGACAATCAACTCATGGTCAACACAATAGATTAAGAGCACCTGGATCAATTGGAGCTGCTTCATATCCTGCAAGGGTTTTTAAAGGAATGAGAATGGCGGGTCAAACTGGTAATAGTAAAGTTACAGTTCAAAATCTTAAGGTTTTAAAGGTTGTTCCAGAAAAAAATCTTTTGGTTTTGAAAGGTGCAGTTCCCGGTCATAAAAACTCATTTGTAATTATTAGAAAGTAATGAAAGTACCCGTATTAAACATAAAAGGAAAAACTACTGGTAGGGAGGTTGAACTTTCAAAGAACGTTTTTGGTATAGATCCAAATGATCATGCTGTGTATCTTGACGTAAAACAGTTTCTCGCTAACCAAAGACAAGGTAATGCAAAAACTAAGGAAAGATCTGAAATTAAAGGTAGTACCAGAAAAATAAAAAAACAAAAAGGTACAGGTACAGCCAGGGCAGGTAGTATTAAAAACCCATTATTTAGAGGAGGTGGAACTATTTTTGGACCTAGAACCAGAGATTACGGATTTAAATTAAACAAAAATGTTAAGAGATTGGCAAGAAAGTCAGCACTTTCATTAAAACTTAAAGCCAAGTCAATTTCTGTTGTTGAAACTATTGATTTCAAAAAACCAAAAACAAAGTCTTTCGCTGAATTTATATCAGCTGTTGGACTTGATACAAAAAAGACATTAATCGTTGTTGATGGACTTAATAAAAATGTATATTTGTCGGCCAGAAATTTAAAAAAATCAGAGGTAGTTTCTGATTCTGAAATTTCTACTTACAAAATAATGAATGCTCAGCATTTAGTTATCGAGGAGAATGCGATTGAGAAAATTGAATCTAATTTAGAATAGAATTGATGGAAATTATATTAAAACCTATTATAACTGAAAAGGCTACAAATGATAGTGAATTAAGAAATCGCTACACTTTTGAAGTTACTAAGGGTGTAAATAAGATTCAAATTAAGAAAGCAGTTCAAGAAAAATATAATGTAACTGTTGAAAAGGTAAGGACTCAAATATATGGTCCTGAAAGAAGTACTAAATACACCAAGAAGGGTATTCAGAAAACTAAGTCGAAGATTGTTAAAAAAGCAATAGTACAACTCAGTGAAGGTGATTCAATTGACTTCTATAATAACTTATAAATAAATCATTATGCCTATTAAATCATTAAAACCAATTACTCCAGGACAAAGAGGAAGAACTGTAAATGGTTTCGACGCTATCACAACGGATAGCCCTGAAAAATCATTACTTGTCCCTTACAAGAAAACTGGTGGTAGAAATAGTCAAGGTAAAATGACGATGAAATATCGTGGTGGTGGTCATAAGAAGAAGTATAGACTAATTGATTTTAAAAGAGATAGAAAAGATGAAAATGCTGAAGTTTTAAGTATAGAGTATGATCCAAATCGATCTGCATTTATTGCTCTTACTAAATTTGATGATGGTGAAAAAAGATATATCATAGCACCAAAAGGTCTTAAAGTTGGGCAAACAGTTGTTTCAGGTGATAAGGTTTCACCTCAAGTAGGTAATTGTATGCCTTTATCATCTAT
This sequence comes from uncultured Bacteroidota bacterium, assembly GCA_902597545.1. GTDB lineage: Bacteria > Bacteroidota > Bacteroidia > Flavobacteriales > Flavobacteriaceae > Eutrophosalina. The sequence goes on from CACJYD010000003.1 coordinate 141,182, forward strand.
TCCTCTTGGTACTACAATTTGTTGTATCGAAATGTCCCCAGGAAAGGGTGCCGTTTTAGCTAGAAGTGCTGGATCATTTGCTCAGCTAATGGCTAGAGATGGTAAATTTGCTACCATCAAATTACCCTCTGGTGAAACTAGATTAATTTTAGTAAACTGTAATGCTGTCATTGGAGTAGTTTCTAATTCTGATCATCAATTGGTTGTTTCTGGAAAGGCAGGTAGAACAAGATGGTTAGGTAGAAGACCAAGAACCAGAGCGGTAGTCATGAACCCTGTCGACCATCCAATGGGTGGTGGTGAAGGACGTGCTTCTGGTGGGCACCCAAGATCAAAAAAGGGTATACCTGCAAAAGGTTACAGAACTAGAAATAAGAAGAAGTTTAGTAATAAATTCATTATTGAAAAAAGAAAATAATTATGCCTAGATCACTTAAAAAGGGACCATTTGTTCATAAAAGCTTGCTTAAAAAAGTTCAAGCTAATCTTGATTCTAATAAAAAAAATGTTATAAAAACATGGTCAAGAGCATCAATGATTATTCCTGATTTTGTGGGTCAAACCATCGCTGTTTATAATGGTAGACAATTTGTTCCAGTTTACATAACTGAAAATATGGTTGGTCATAAACTTGGAGAGTTTTCCCCTACTAGATCGTTCAGGGGTCATGCTGGAGGAAAAAAAGGTAAATAAATATGGGTTCAAGAAAAAGAAATAAAGCAACAGAATTAAAAGAACTTAATAAAAACAAAGTTTTTGCTAAGCTTAATAATTGCCCTACTTCCCCTAGGAAGATGCGTTTAGTAGCTGATCAAGTGAGAGGTAAGAAAGTTGAAAAAGCTTTATCGATTTTGAAGTTTAGTCAAAAACAGCCATCATTGAGACTTGAAAAACTTCTTTTGTCTGCTATAAACAACTGGCAGCAAAAAAATCCTGACTCTGATATTGAAAAAGAAAATCTTTACATAAAAGAAATAAAGGTTGATGGAGCTGGAATGCTAAAAAGATTAAGACCAGCCCCACAAGGAAGAGCACATAGAATTAGAAAAAGATCTAATCATGTAACATTAGTTTTAGATAATTTAAACCAAACTCAAGAATAATTATGGGACAAAAAACGAATCCAATAGGAAATAGACTTGGAATTATCAGAGGATGGGAATCAAACTGGTATGGAGGTAAAAGCTTTGGTAATATGATTGCTGAAGATGATAAAATAAGAAAATATATTTTTACCCGACTTGCTAAAGCTAGTGTGTCAAGAGTTATTATTGAAAGAACATTAAAACTAGTCACTATTACTATAACAACCGCTAGGCCTGGAATAATTATTGGAAAAGCCGGTCAAGAAGTTGATAAACTAAAAGAAGAATTGAAGAAAATTTCTGGTAAAGATGTTCAATTAAATATTGTTGAAATAAAAAGACCTGAGTTGGAAGCTCAATTAGTAGCATCTTCAATAGCTCGTCAAATTGAAAATAGAATTTCTTACAGAAGAGCAATTAAAATGGCTATTGCTGCAACGATGAGAATGAATGCGGAAGGAATTAAAGTTCAAATTTCGGGAAGGCTTAACGGTGCAGAGATGGCCAGGAGTGAATCATATAAGGAAGGAAGAATTCCATTGTCAACATTTAGAGCAGATATTGATTATGCTTTAGTAGAAGCTCACACTACTTACGGAAGACTTGGTGTAAAAGTTTGGATTATGAAAGGTGAAGTTTATGGTAAAAGAGAATTATCGCCTTTAGTTGGTTTAAGCCTTGTTTCAAATAAAAAGAAAAATAATAAACAAAGAAGAAGATAAATATGTTATCACCTAAAAGACAGAAATATAGAAAAATGCAAAAAGGCCGAATGAAAGGTCTGTCACAAAGAGGGCATAGATTATCCAATGGTATGTTTGGAATTAAATCAATGGAATCTAAGTTTATTACGTCAAGACAAATTGAAGCTGCGAGAATTGCAGCTACAAGGTATATGAAAAGAGAGGGGCAATTGTGGATCAAGATTTTCCCTGACAAACCAATTACAAAAAAGCCATTGGAGGTAAGAATGGGTAAAGGTAAAGGTGCGCCAGAATATTTTGTTGCTGTTGTCAAGCCTGGAAGAATTATGTTTGAGGTTGCAGGAGTCAGTATAGACGTTGCTAAAGAAGCTTTAAGGCTTGCTGCACAGAAACTCCCTGTAAAAACGAAGTTTGTCATTGCTAACGATTATGAATTAGTATAAATATGAAACAAAAAGAGATTTTAATATTATCTGATGATGAATTAAAAGATAAGATGGATGCTTTTCAAAAGAATTTACACGATCTTAAATTAACTCATGTTGTTTCACCTATTGAGAATCCTCTTCAAATTAGAAATTTGAGAAGAACAATAGCAAGATTAAAAACTGAATTTGTAAAAAGAAATACTAAATAATGATGGAACAAAGAAACTTAAGAAAAGAAAGAATAGGGGTTGTTACTAGCAATAAGATGCAAAAATCTATAGTTGTTTCAGAGGTTGGAAAAGTAAAGCATCCTATGTATGGTAAATTTGTTTTGAAAACAAAGAAGTATCAAGTTCATGATGAGAATAATGAGTGTGGTGAAGGAGATGTTGTTAAGATTATGGAAACAAAGCCAATAAGCAAAAGTAAAAGATGGAGATTGGTAGAAATAATTGAAAAAGCTAAATAAATATGTTACAACAGGAAAGTAGATTATTAGTTGCAGACAACACAGGTGCCAAAGAGGTTCTTACAATTAGAGTGCTAGGTGGTACTAAAAGAAGATATGCATCACTCGGTGATAAAATTGTTGTTACAATCAAACAAGCTACACCAAATGGAACTGTCAAAAAAGGTCAGGTTTCTACTGCAGTTGTTGTAAGGGCTCAAAAAGAAGTTAGGAGAAAAGATGGTTCATATATCAGATTTGATGATAACGCATGTGTTTTATTAGATGCTGCTGGCGAAATGAGAGGTACACGTGTTTTTGGACCAGTGGCTAGAGAACTTAGGGATAAAAATTTTATGAAAATTGTGTCATTAGCGCCTGAAGTTTTATAAATATGAAATATAAAGTTGGAGATAATGTTAAAGTTATAGCTGGAGATCAAAAAGGATCATCCGGTAAGATTATTAAGATTTTTAAATCAAAAAATAAAGCCTTGGTTGAAGGTATAAATATGGTTAAAAAACATAATAAGCCAAATGCAAATAACCCTAAAGGAGGTATTGTTGAAAAAGAGTCTCCGATTCATATTTCAAATATTTCTCATGTTACTAAAGAAGGTGATGCAACACGAATTGGATATAAAATTGAAGAAGGAAAAAAAGTTAGAGTAGCAACTAAAACCAAAGAATTAATATAGTTATGTCTTATATACCTAGATTAAAGAAAGATTACAAGGAAAGTGCAACTAAGGCTATAATGGAAGCTCACAGTTTATCTAATATTATGGAGGTACCAAAGCTTCAAAAAATAGTAATTAGTAAAGGTGTTGGATCTGCTGTTGCAGATAAAAAATTAATTGAACATGCAGTTGAAGAATTAACTTCGATATCAGGTCAGAAAGCTATTGCAACTAAGTCCAAAAAAGATGTCGCATCTTTCAAATTAAGAAAAGGAATGCCGATTGGTGCTAAGGTTACCTTAAGAGGCAACATAATGTATGAGTTTTTAGATAGATTAATTACCGCTGCCCTTCCTAGGGTAAGAGAGTTTCAAGGTGTTAAAAACTCTGGTTTTGATGGTAGAGGTAATTACACATTAGGGATAACGGAACAGATTATTTTTCCTGAGATTGATATTGATAAAATAAACAATATTTCAGGTATGGATATTACGTTTGTAACATCAACAAATGATGATAGCTTGGCAAAAAGTTTATTAAAGGAATTAGGATTACCATTTAAAAAGAATTAAAATATGGCAAAAGAATCAATGAAAGCTCGTGAAGTTAAAAGAGCAAAAATGTGCGCTAAATACGCTGAAAAAAGAAAAGCATTAAAAGAAGCTGGTGATTATATTGGGTTACAAAAACTTCCAAAAAATTCATCACCTGTTCGCGCTCATAATCGTTGTAAAATTACTGGTAGACCTAAAGGTTATATGAGACAATTTGGTATCTCTAGAGTAATGTTTAGAGAAATGGCAAATAAAGGTTTAATTCCAGGTGTTAGAAAAGCAAGTTGGTAAAATATTATTAAAATGAATACAGATCCAGTAGCAGATTATTTAACTAGAATTAGAAATGCAAATCAAGCAGGTTTAAAAACTGTTGAAATACCTAGTTCAAATTTGAAAGTAGAAATTACCAAAATTCTATTAGATCAAGGTTTTATTTTAAACTATAAAGTTATTGAGGATAATTTACAAGGTAAAATAAAAATTGCTCTCAAGTATGATAAAATAACTAATGATCCAGTGATTAAAAAATTACAAAGAGTTAGTAAACCAGGTCTTAGAAAGTATTCTAGTAGTCAAGGTATTCCTAGAGTTTTGAATGGTTTAGGTATTAATATTGTATCAACATCTAAGGGGTTGATGACAGGTAAAAAAGCTAAAAGTGAAAACCTTGGTGGTGAAATTATTTGTAATGTTTATTAATTAAAAGTATGTCTAGAGTAGGTAATAATCCAATTTTGATCCCTGATGGTGTTAATGTACAAATTAACCCTGGAGAGGTTGTTGTTTCTGGCAAACTTGGAACAATGAATCAGTCATATGACTGTGTTGTTGTTGAACAAAAAGATAATCAGATTGTTGTAACTAGAAATAAAAACAATAATGAACATAAATCTAAACATGGTTTATACAGATCTCTTTTTGCTAATATGGTCAAAGGAGTTTCTGAAGGATTTACAATTGAACTTGAGTTAGTTGGTGTTGGATATAGAGCAAGCAATTCGGGTCAAAAACTTGAGATTTCATTAGGATTTTCACATAACATTGTGTTGCAACTTCCCAATGAAGTCAAGGTTGAAACAATTAGTGAAAAGGGAGCTAACCCAGTTATTAAGCTAACTTCCTTTGACAAACAGTTGGTTGGTATGGTTGCTGCTAAAATTAGATCATTCAGGAAGCCTGAACCCTATAAAGGAAAAGGTGTAAGATATGTTGGAGAACAAATTAGAAGAAAAGCTGGTAAATCAGCATAATAAAAGATATGAGCAAGAAAACAGCAATAAAAAGAAACAAGATTAAAAAAAGAATAAGAAAAGTTGTCTTTGGAACATCTGTGAGGCCTAGGTTAACAGTATACAGAAGTAACAAAGAAATATATGCTCAAATAGTTGATGACTCTAACTCAAAAACAATAGTAGCAGCGTCATCAAAGGATAAAGATCTTAAACTTAAAACAACGAATAAAATTGAGGTTTCAAAAATTGTTGGTGATTCAATTGGAAAAAAAGCTGTTAAAGCTGGTATTAAAGAAGTTTCGTTCGACAGGAATGGATACCTGTATCACGGAAGGGTAAAGTCACTTGCAGATGGTGCTAGAGAAGCTGGATTAAATTTTTAATATTATGAAAAAAAAGAATATGTCATTTGTTAAACCTGGAGGATTAGATCTAAAGGATCGTTTAGTAAGTATCCAAAGAGTAACTAAAGTTACCAAAGGTGGACGAGCATTTGGCTTTTCTGCAATTGTTGTTGTAGGAAATGAAGAAGGTGTAGTTGGTCATGGTTTAGGTAAAGCAAAGGAAGTATCAATTGCTATTTCGAAAGCAGTCGAAGATGCGAAAAAGAATCTTGTGCGAATACCGCTTTTTAATTCTACAATTCCTCATGAACAAAAAGGTAAGCATGGTGGAGCTAGAGTTTATATTCAGCCAGCATCTCAGGGTACGGGAGTAATAGCTGGGGGAGCAGTTAGAGCTGTTTTAGAATCAGTAGGAGTACAAGATGTACTATCGAAATCACAAGGATCATCTAATCCTCATAATGTTGTTAAAGCAACATTTGATGCACTTTTTAAATTAAGAGATGCAAATAAAGTTGCTGAGGAAAGAGGAATATCGCTTGATAAAGTATTTAATGGTTAATAATATGAGCACAATTAAAATTAAGCAAGTTAGAAGCAAGATAAGGAGACCTAAAAATCAAAAGAGTACTTTAGATGCACTTGGTCTGAAAGGAATTGGGCATGTTGTTGAGCATAAAAAAACCCCATCAATTGAGGGAATGATAGAAAAAGTTAAACATCTAATTAAAGTTGTTGAATAAAATGGATTTGTCAAACTTAAGCCCAAATAAAGGGTCAGTGAAAAGCAAAAAGAAAAGAATAGGTAGAGGCCAAGGTTCTGGAAAAGGTGGTACTGCAACGAGAGGCCATAAAGGAGCTCAGTCACGATCTGGATATTCGAGAAAACTTGGATTTGAAGGTGGTCAAATGCCATTGCAAAGAAGAATCCCAAAGTTTGGTTTCAAAAATATTAACAGAGTCGAATATAAACCAGTTAATTTGAATTCTTTACAGTTGTTAGTTGACAATAAAAAGATAAAGAAAAAGACAATTGATATTAAAACATTGATTGAAAATGGTTTTGTAGGTAAAAATGACCTTGTAAAAATTTTAGGTGATGGAGAAATTAAATCTCCAATTACAGTAGAGGCGCATGGGTTTTCAAAAACAGCAGTAAAAGCAATTGAAAAAGCAGGCGGTGAAATTAAAAAAGTATAAATGTTAAAGCTAATAGAAACATTAAAAAATATTTGGGCCATTGATGAGCTGAAAAATAGAATTTTTATAACTCTATTTTTTCTAATTATTTACAGACTCGCTGCTCAAGTGGTTTTGCCTGGTGTTGATTATAACATCATTGCTGATGCGCAAATTGCCGGTGGAGGTGGTTTACTTGGTTTACTAAATGCTTTTACAGGTGGAGCTTTTGCGAATGCCTCTGTAGTTGCTCTTGGAATCATGCCTTATATTTCAGCTTCAATTGTAGTACAACTTATGGGTGTAGCATTACCTTATTTGCAAAAACTTCAAAAAGAAGGTGAAAGTGGTAGAAAAAAGATTACTCAAATTACCAGGTGGTTAACTATTGCGATTTGTGTAGTTCAGGCTCCTGCATACCTTTATGGTTTAGGTGCTTTAGGTGTTCCTGATTCAGCTTTTATTCTTGGTAAGGGCCCATTTTTTATCATTCCTTCTGTAATTATACTTGTTACTGGCTGTATTTTTGCAATGTGGCTCGGAGAAAAAATTACTGATAGAGGAATAGGAAATGGTATTTCATTACTAATTACTGTAGGTATTATTGCCTCACTTCCTTTATCGTTTACACAAGAAGTAATTTCACAACTTTCAGGATCTGGAGGTTTGATTATGGTAGCAATCGAATTTGTAATTTGGATAATTGTTATTGCTTTATGTATTTTATTGGTTTTAGCTGTTAGACAAATACCAGTTCAGTATGCAAGAAGATCAGTCGCAGGTTCCGGACCAAGCGGGGTCTATTCGAAAAGACAATACATTCCTTTAAGACTTAATGCATCTGGAGTAATGCCAATAATATTTGCTCAAGCTATCATGTTTGCCCCTGCTTATTTAGGTCAAATGATTGGCGGATCTTTTGGACAATGGATGAATACTGCATTTTCTAATATGTTCGGACTTTCATACAACATACTATTTGGATTATTGATAATCCTATTTACTTATTTTTATACAGCCATTACTGTTCCAACTAACAAAATGGCTGACGATTTAAAAAGAAGTGGTGGATTTATACCAGGTATTAAACCTGGTGGTGAAACTGCCGATTTCTTAGATAAAATAATGTCATTAATTACTTTTCCAGGATCATTATTTTTAGCTGCAATATCTGTATTACCAGCTATAATTGTTGCACTAATGAATATTCAGCAAGGTTGGGCATTATTTTATGGAGGTACTTCTCTATTAATTATGGTTGGAGTAGCTATAGATACAATTCAACAAATTAATGCTTATTTGTTAAATAGACATTATGATGGACTTATGAAAACTGGAAAAACAAGAAGAGTAGCATAAATATGGCAAAGCAAGAAGCAATAGAACAAGATGGAGTAATAGTCGAAGCACTTTCAAATGCTATGTTCAGAGTTGAACTAAGCAATGGACATGTGGTAACCGCTCATATTTCCGGAAAAATGAGAATGTATTACATTAAATTACTTCCTGGTGATAAAGTAAAGCTAGAGATGAGTCCATATGATCTAACAAAAGCAAGAATAACATTTAGATATTAATTATGAAAGTAAGAGCATCAGTAAAAAAAAGGAGTCCAGAATGTAAAATTGTCAGAAGAAAGGGAAGACTTTATGTAATAAATAAAAAAAATCCAAGATTTAAACAAAGACAAGGTTAATTATGGCAAGAATTTCAGGTATAGATATCCCAAAAAATAAAAGAGGTGTTGTATCACTTACTTATATATACGGTATTGGTAAAAGTAGAGCAAAAATGATTTTAGAAAGTGCTAAGGTAAGTGAAGATAAAAAAGTTTCTGAGTGGTCAGATGATGATACTGCTAATGTCAGGTCTGCTGTTTCACAGCTTGTTATAGAGGGCGAGCTAAGAGCTGAAAATCAGATCAATATTAAAAGGTTAATGGATATAGGATCCTTTAGAGGCATAAGACATAGATTAGGATTACCCTTGAGAGGTCAAAGAACAAAAAACAATTCAAGAACTAGAAAGGGGAAAAGAAAAACTGTTGCTAACAAAAAGAAAGTAACTAAATAAAATATTATGGCAAAAGTTACAAGTAAAAAAAGAAAAGTTATTGTTGAATCATTTGGAGAAGTCCACATAAATGCTACTTTCAATAATATAATTATTTCATTCACTAACAATAAGGGTGAGGTTGTTTCTTGGTCTTCGGCTGGAAAAATGGGATTTAGAGGTTCGAAGAAGAATACACCTTATGCAGCTCAGCTTGCAGCTGAAGATGCAGTTAAAGTAGCTCATGAGTCTGGGATGAGAAAAGTAAAGGTATATGTAAAAGGACCAGGCAATGGAAGAGAATCAGCAATTAGAAGTATTCATAATGCAGGTATTGAAGTTACTGAAATTTTTGATGTTACTCCTATACCTCACAATGGGTGTCGTCCACCAAAAAGGAGAAGAGTTTAAAACATAAATATAATATGGCAAGATATACAGGACCTAAAACAAAAATATCTAGAAAATTTGGTGAGCCATTATTTGGCCCGGATAAATCATTTGATAAAAAAAATTATCCACCTGGGCAACATGGTTTAAATAAAAGAAGACAAAAGAAATCCGAATATGCTATTCAGTTAATGGAAAAACAAAAAGCTAAGTACTTATACGGAATTCTTGAAAGACAGTTTAGAAATTTGTTTGAAAAAGCAAATAAAAGTAAAGGTATTACTGGTGAGGTATTACTGCAATTATGTGAATCAAGGTTAGATAATCTTGTTTACAGAATGGGAATTGCTCCAACAAGAAGTGCTGCTAGACAATTAGTGAGTCATGAGCATATTATTGTAAATGGTGAGGTATGTAATATTCCATCAAGAATAATAAAAATAGGAGAAAAAGTAGGAGTTAGAGAAAAATCTAAATCACTTTCTGTTATTGAAGAATCATTATCCTCAAATGACTCAGTATATGAATGGATCTCATGGGATAATAAAGATCTTGAGGGAGTTTTTAATATTTTACCAACTCGCGATCAAATACCAGAAAATATCAAAGAACAATTAATAGTAGAACTATATTCGAAATAATAACAAATAATTATGGCAACATTCACATTTCAAAAACCAGATAAAGTAATAATGATTGACTCAACAGATTTTGAGGGTAAATTTGAATTTAGACCCTTAGAGCCTGGATATGGTTTAACCATTGGTAATGCATTAAGAAGAGTTTTATTATCTTCTCTTGAGGGGTTTGCATTTACATCGATCAAGATTGATGATGTAGATCATGAGTTTACTTCATTGCCTGGAATAGTTGAAGATGTAACTGAAATCATCTTAAATTTAAAGCAGATCAGATTAAAAAGACAAATTGATTCTGTTGATAATGAAACTGTTTCTGTGTCAACTAACATGCAAAATCAGCTCAAAGCAGGTGATTTACAAAAATTCATTTCAGGATTTCAAATTTTAAATCCAGATGTTGTTATTTGTAACATGGAAAAGAATGTTAAGTTAAATTTTGAGTTAAATATCGAGAAAGGTCGTGGTTACGTTTCAGCTGAGGAAAATAAAAAAATTGGTGCTCCACTTGGTACCATTTTTATGGACTCCGTTTTTACCCCGATCAAAAATGTAAAATATACGATTGAAGATTTCAGAGTTGAGCAAAAAACCGACTATGAAAAATTAGTTTTTGAAATAACAACTGATGGTTCAATTGACCCTAAGAATGCTTTAACTGAGGGTGCAAAAGTTTTAATTCATCATTTTATGTTATTTTCTGATGAAAGAATCACTTTGGAAGCTGATGAAATTGCTCAAACAGAAACTTATGATGAGGAATCATTACACATGAGACAACTTTTAAAAACTAGGTTAATTGATATGGATCTTTCGGTAAGAGCATTAAATTGTTTAAAAGCTGCTGAGGTTGATACATTAGGTGATCTAGTTTCATTTAATAAAACAGATTTGATGAAATTTAGAAATTTTGGAAAGAAATCTCTTACCGAGCTTGAAGAACTTGTATTGGTAAAAGGTTTGAGTTTTGGAATGGATTTATCAAAATATAAATTGGATAAGGAATAGTTACAATGAGACACGGTAAAAAATTTCCTCATTTAGGTAGAAAAACAGCACATAGAAAGTATATGTTGGCTAATATGGCATGTTCACTGATTGAACATAAATCTATTAATACAACATTAGCAAAAGCTAAAGCTCTTAAATTATTCATTGAGCCAATCATCACAAAATCTAAAAACGATTCAACTCACAACAGAAGAATTGCTTTCAAGTATCTAAGAGATAAAAATGCTGTTACTGAACTTTTTAGAGAAATTTCAGTAAAAATTGGAGACAGACCTGGAGGATACACTCGCATTATTAAGCTTGGAAATAGACTTGGTGATAATGCTGATATGGCTATGATAGAATTAGTTGATTATAATGAACTATATTCAACAACTAAGCCTGAAAGAAGGAGAAGAAGAAAAAGAAAAAAATCAAATGAAAATTTAATTACTAATCCA
>CACJYD010000004.1 GCA_902597545.1 uncultured Bacteroidota bacterium
AGAGCCTCTGAGAAAATTAAATCCAATTGTAATTTGATGAAATCCACCAGATCCAAAATTTACATCTCCAAATTGATAAGAGTAATTATATGAAAAAACGAAGTCTTTGTAATCAATGCCAAATAGGGGTGTTATCAATTGTAAGTTTTGCTCCATTAGAGTTCCTTCTGATCCACTAATGTCATCAAATTTTCTAATATATTCAGCCCCTTCTAGGCTGTTTCTAAATGAAAGTCCTGCCCAAATTCTTCCTGAATTCAATTTATAATATGCTTTAAAATTAAAATCAATTGATTTTTCAGAGGTTAAATCAGAATATTGAAATAGTGTTGAAGGTTCAAATGACCATAGAGTATCAGTGTAAAAAACATATCCTAATGAAGCAACAAATCTCTTGTAATTTCTAGTATCACTTTTAAAAATATCGGTGGTCTCTCCATACCACTCATCAGGTGCAAATAATAGGTTTTTGACAGTCAAATGAGCATAATACTTGGAATTAACATATGACATTCCAACATCAATATTAAAATAGCTAGTATTCTCCATTAAACCTGAAATTAATGGATCGTAATCAACCATGTCAAAAGTTGTTTGGTCTAACGAATTTTGAATTCCACCTATACTAATTCCAAATGATAATTGATCAATCTCGTCATATTTTGATGGATATGGTCTTTTACTCAATACTATATCATCATTAAAATTTATATGATGGGCATATGTAATATATGCTCCTTTTTGCGAATGGTATCCATTTTGATCATTAAAAAGTGTTAAGCCCAGTCCTGATCTTTCGGATAACCTTAAATCTGCTGTAAGTGTTTGTAAATTTGGAGCCTCAACCTGATCAAACCATTGTTTTCTAACAGTTGTTCTTATTTTACCGCCGACAAGATTTACACCAGCCATTGATGGATGGACTAAATAATAGTTTTCAGTCAAATAATCAAAGTAAATAGGAACACCTTCTTGCGCTTTAGTATTATTAAAAACAAAAAAAAGTATAATGATTAAAAGTATTCTCACAATGAACTATATACAATAATTAGACCTAAAATTAAGTATAATCTGCGCTAAAGATAAATCAATTTTTTTTGTTTTTGAGAAAAAAACCAAGTGGTAAAAAAAGAAATAAAGCGTAAATATTTAATAGTAATCCAATAATTGGCACTAAAACCATTAAAATTATTAGCCAAAATTGATTTTTTTTACTAGTCACCTGAAATCATTTTAAATAATTTTTTTTCAGGAATTCTTCCTAAATCATCAATATCATCAAGCCAGTCATCTAGAACGTTGCTTAGTTTATTAAGCTCTGCTTTATAATCTGCATTGTCTGAGAGATTATTTAGTTCAAAGGGGTCATTCTCTAAATCATATAATTCTTCTTTAAGCTTTGGGACTCTAAACCATAAATCATGCTCTTTTGATAGCTCTCCATTTAAATGTAAACTATTTAAGTGTCTCATGAGTACCATTTGCCTTCTGTATGCAACATTTAAGGCATGTGAATTTTCTGGAAAATAATTTCTTATATACTTGTACTTTTCACCTCTCACTGCCCTAATTCTATCAGGATGCTCATCAAATCGATCACTTGATGTGAACAAATATTCTCTTTTTGACTCATCTTTATATTTACCAAGGAAGGGTTTTCCTTGTTGAAAGCTTGGAATATTTATACCTGCAATTGATAAAACAGTGGGTGCAAAATCTACAAAACTTAAAAACTGATTGGTGTCAACCTTTTCTTTTGTTCCTTTTGGTAATTTCACAAAAAATGGAACTTTTGTTCCAGTTTCATAAATTGCTCTTTTATGTCTAGGGAATGGACCTCCATGGTCACTATAAAAAAATATATAGGAATCATTATAAATATCCTCTTGTTTTAAATGATCAATTAACTTTCCAACCTGCCTATCCATTTCAATTAGATTTGAATAATTTACAGCTAATGAATGTCTAACAATTGAATCGTCAGGAAAAATAGGTGGAATTATTTTTAAATCATTAGGATTAACTTTTAACTCCTCTTTATCTCTTTTCCACATTCCAGATTCATGTGTGACATTATAGTTATATATAGCAAAAATTGGACTTTGAGACTTTGAAATTTTATTTTTACTATTATACTCAGACCACGTAGAATCTAAATTTACCAGATAGTTATAGTCCCCTTTGCTATCATTGTATGTGAAATAACCGTTTTCTTTTAAAATTTGAGGAAATGTCTTTATAGATTCAGCCAAATTAGAAGAATAATAAGGAACTTCTAAAACTTTTTCATGTTCAGCTCTTTTTCCAATTTTAAAATCATTGTTGTAATAGTTGTCAAAATGTATTGCTCGCATATTATGAGTTCCAATTGAATTTGGATACATACCTGTTATTATTGAGCTCCTAGCTGGAGCGCAAACAGGATAAGTCGCATACATATTATTAAAAACTATACTTTCATCAGCAATTTTTTCTAGGTTTGGAAGGCTTACATCAGTATTTCCATTAAAAGGGAGTAAATACTGGGATTGATCTTCAATTGTTATCCAAATTATATTTGGCTTTTTATCATTTGTACATGATATGAAAAAAGCACAAATAAATAAATAAATGAAAAAGTTCTTCATATATCAAAATTAGATAAATCATCTAATTATATTAAAAGTAGAATTCTTTTTTTACTTTAGAAACAATAAATAACAAACTATTGATTAAGAAAACTCTTTCAATATTAATGATTATGAAGACTGCGATAATTATAACAATTATCTCATATTTTCATCAAAATCAATTACCAATCTATGATATCAATTTGGCAGTTAAGTTCATCTTAAATAAACAAAACAGTAATGACTTTGATAAAATTTCAAAAGTTCTTGGTTATGAACCCACTGATAAACTACTTATTATTCATGCTGATGATGTTGGTCTATGTGAATCTGTAAATTCAGCCACATTTGAATCATTTAAAAATGAATCTATATCTTCTGCTGCTGTGATGTTGACTACAAGAGAAATTGATGAGGTCGCAAATTTTAGTATTAATAATCCAAATTTTGATATGGGAATTCATTTGACTGTAACAAGTGAATGGAAATATCATAAGTGGGGAGGGGTTTTAAAAAATAATGACATAAGCTCTATTCTTAATTCAAAAAACCATTTGTATTGGAATAAAAGAAAGTTTACGAAAAATGGAAAATTGAATGAAATTAGAAAAGAACTTCAAGCACAAATAGATTTAGGTATTTCAATGGGCTTTAATCCATCACATATAGATAGTCATGAAGGTGCTTTATTTTTTGACCCTGATATTTTTAGGCTGTATCTTGATCTAGCTAAAGAAAATGAATTATTAGCTTTTGTTCCCATACAAGCAAGTGTACATTTTGATAGAAACTTTGAAAAACCCAAACATGCAATCATAATTGATCAGTTTCATATGCTGCCTGAGGGAACTGAAATTAATGAAATAAAAGATTATTATTTTGATGTTATTGAAAACCTTAAACCTGGTCTTAGTCAAATTATCATACATCTGGGAAAAGATGAAGAGGAGTTAAGGAAAATTACAGTTGACCATCCTAATTTTGATTATCGATGGAGACAATTAGATTTTGATATATTCAATAGTGATGAATTTAAAAGTCATTTAAAAGAAAATAACATAAAAATTATAACTTGGAAAGACTTAAAAAAACTTATATAAAATGAAAAAACTATTAATTGCTCTAATTATTATTTTATTTTTTCAAAATACTCATTGTCAAGAAGGATATATTCCTAGTGATGAAAATCTTGAAGCCAGGGCTTGGTTCAAAGATGCAAGATTTGGGCTTTTCATTCATTGGGGCGTTTACAGTGTCCTAGGTGATGGAGAATGGGTTATGAATAACCAAAATATTTCAATTGAGGAATATGAGAAATTACCATCATTCTTTAACCCAGTCTATTTTGACGCTGAAGAATGGGTTTTAATGGCTAAAGATGCAGGAATGAAATATATAACTATAACAAGTAGACATCACGATGGGTTTTCAATGTTTGATTCTAAAGCATCTGAGTATAATATTGTTAAAAAGACACCTTACGGAAAAGATGTATTGAAAATGCTTGCAGATGCTTGTAAAAAACACGATATGAAACTTTTTTTCTATTATTCACAATTAGATTGGTATCGTGATGATTACTATCCAAGAGGGAGAACAGGAAATGGAATTTCTGGGAGAGGTCAAGGTGAATGGGATAATTATATAAGCTTTATGAAAGCTCAACTCACAGAATTACTAACAAATTATGGAGAAATTGGTGGTATATGGTTTGACGGTGAGTGGGATCAATTTAAATGGGATGGCAAAAGGTTTGGTGAACCCATGGCAGATTTCAAACTTGCAGAGGTTTATTCTTTAATTCATAAGCTTCAACCACAAGCGCTAATTGGTAGTAACCATCATCTGGCTCCAAATCCAGGGGAAGATTTTCAAATGTTTGAAAAAGACTTACCTGGAAGAAGCACAAAATCATTTGCAACATCAGCAGATGATATTGGTAACCTCCCGCTAGAGGTATGTGAAACAATTAATGGATCCTGGGGTTTTAATTTAAAAGACAGAAAACACAAGTCAAAAAAGGAACTTGTGCAATATTTGATTAAAGCTGCTGGATATGATAGTAATTTACTTTTAAATGTTGGTCCAATGCCCAACGGAAAAATCCAAAAAGAACATATTAAATCTTTAAAAGAGATTGGTGATTGGATAAAAGTTAATGGAGAAACAATTTATGGAACAATAAGAGGTCCAATAGACCCAACTGACGAAATTGCATCAACTCAAAAAGGTAATACAATATATATTCATCTTTTAGATAATAGAAAAACCTATTTCATTGAGGGCTACAATCCAAAAATAAAAAAGATTTCATATTATCATTCAAATAAAAAAGTAAAGTATCAAAAAACAAAGTCAGGTTTAATTATTAATGTTGATGATAATGAATTAGATGAAATAGATACCATAATTGAACTTGAAATCTAATGAAAAAAGTATTTTTATTTACTTTATTGTTCATTTCTTGCTCGCCTCTAAAAAAATATCAAGCAACTGCTGCAAAGTGGGAAAAAGAAATTATTAAACTTGAAAATTTAGATAAATCTGAAAATTATAGCGAAAATGCAGTACTTTTTATTGGAAGTTCTAGTATAAGAGGTTGGCGTACAATGGAAAAAGATATGTTTCCATATGAAACCATTAAGAGAGGTTACGGTGGTGCTCATTATACAGATATAATACATTTTACAAAGCGTTTAGTAAATAATCATTATCCAAAAGCAATTTTGATATTTGTTGCAAATGATATTAAAGGAAACAGTAAATCGGATATTTATTCGAAAAACTTACCTGACAGGAAACCAAAAGAAGTAAAAAGGCTTTTTAAACTGGTAATTAATCAAATTAGGTCAATTCACGAAGAAATTCCAATTTTTGCTATTGAAACAACTCCAACAAGAAGTAGATGGATAGCCTGGCCTGAAATATCATTAGCAAATGATTTGATAAAGAGATATTGTGATTCTAAGGAAAATTTATTTTACATATCCACACGAGATTTCTTTATTGGTGAAAATGGTCTTCCAACTGAGGAGTTTTTTATAAAAGATAAGCTTCATTTAAATAAAAAAGGATATAAATTATGGGCAGAAATAATTAAAAATAGCTTAAAGCCTATAGTCAGTCATAATTAGGGATTTTTTGCTATCAGAGGTGGAAAAAATCCCAACAGAGGAGGATTTGTATTTTTTTTGTATATTAGTGCTAATTAAATTTTAACTAACATTAATTAAAAAAAAATAAAATGGGATATACTCACACAAACAGTAAAGGAAAAACTTACCACTTACATTCAAAAGATGTAACTCTTAAAGGTGGTAGAAATCAAACTATTTATTATTTCGCTAAAGATGCTAGATCAAATGCATGTGATCTACCAGCTGGAAAACAAGTAGTAGAAAGTCCAAAAACTGGTCTTCCATTCGTAAAGGGAAAATAATTCTTTTTCGAACTGAAAAGTATAAACCCACTCAATGGAGTGGGTTTTTTATTTTATATCCCTAATCTTAATTTTTTTGAAAGCTATACCCTCATAAGCTGATTTTATACCACCTTCAAACAAACAAGCAATTTCATTATTACTTAGTTGAACTAAATTTGAGTAGGCAGAAGGTCCTTCGTGAATTAATATTTTTTGTGACCAAGTTTCAGCTTGATCTAAGCTAAATTGAATTGTCATTTTTTCCCTAGCATTTTTACTATTTGGATTTGAAAATGCTAGAAGTTCTTTTTTAAAAGGTCTATGAATATTTATCATACTTGCCTGACATATTGGTTCAATTAAACTTTCATCTGAAAATACATCTCCCCATGAAATACCTTGATCTTTACTTATTGATAATTTTCTTAATCGGTCATCGGTATAATTTCTCATATTTAGAAGCAAATCACCATTTTTAAACTCGATAATTGTACACTCATTTACTTGGTGTTGCTTTGTTGATCCACCAAGGTTCCAGTTCAATCCTCCATCATCTGAATAAATTATATGAGAATAGTAATGCTTTGTATCTGCCTCAATGTGATCACATGGTATAATTAATCTCTCCTTATTTGGCCCCTTCTTCAACTGAATCCCATTAACAGGTCCAGTTGCATACCATGTCCAACTATCAAGTTTTACATCACTAGTTATTTCTTTTGGATTTGTCCAGCTTTCGCCGTTATCATTCGAATGAATTAAGTAAACATGTCTTGTATCAATACTTTTTTGATCTATTATTTGCCATTCTTTGTCCTCTCCTCTATTCCAAGTAGCTAATAGACTTATCCTACCAGATTTTTTATCCATAACTGGAGATGGATTTCCACACGTATTACCACCATCATCCCAAATTACTTTTAAAGAAGACCATGATTTACCATTATCATATGATTTTTTGTATACTAAGTCAACATCTCCAGTGTCACTACAACTTTTTTTTCTACCCTCAGCAAAAGCAAGAATTACGTCATTCTTTGCTTTAATTATTGTAGGAATTCTAAAACAATTATAACCCTCAGATCCACTTTTAAAAATATAATTTAATTCTTGAGCAAAACTTACATTAGACAGATTAAAAAGAATAACAAATATTACGGAACGCATTTTTTAAAAATAAAAAAAACCCTTCATTTGAAGGGTTTTTAATTTTAAAATTGTGAGTTTTAAAACTGCCACATTACCAGCTTTAAATTATAACGTTTAACAAACTCTCTAGAGGCTGAACCATTTTTTTGCATCATTTTGTCAATAAATGATCTATTTTCCCACATATCTTTTCTTTCCTCTTCAGTTGGAGTTCTACCAGGCATATCTATAGTTACATGAGTTTGAGATCCATCCAAAGATGTCTCAGTATTAATATTTGATGACAAAATTTTATTAAACTCCCACCATTTCCTTGTTCCATTAACAATCTGTTTTTCAGCCATTTTTTTAAAATATTCCATCTCATATGATTCATAATCATCATTTAATGCTTTGAAAACATTTAAATAAATCTCATTTCCTTTTTCTAATGTACTAATCCAATTTGTGTTGTCAAGTCTAATTAAGCGGTAATTATTCCTTTCACCGCGTGGCAAATTCCATTTTTTCTCAAAATTTCTCTTAGAGAGGTTAGAATGAATTTTTCTTGCATACTCTTTTATATCAATAGAATAGCCTTTTTGCCTTTGCACAGAATCTTTATGGAAATTCATAATTAAAAAATCAGGTTTTCCTTTAGCTTCCTCAGCGTCCTTATATGTAAACTCCCAAAGCATCCATCCATCAGAATATTCATCTTTAATGGCTTGCTCGTGAATCTTCGACCAAAATTCTTCTAATTCTAAATAAGACTCTCTTTCAGAATCATCAACTCTCACCGATGTATGAGTAATTAGTTGAGAAAATGAGATTGAAATAGAGAGTACAAATAATGTTGATAATATATATTTTTTCATATTTAATTTGATTTTAATTAGTTCTGTTGAAAATGAGAATACAACATGGTCATTTTATCACCAATAACTCTTTTTCTTGATGCAACACCGTTTTTAACTAACATTTGATGAGTAAACAATGAGCTATCTGGATGTTCATATTCAGAGGCTCCATCCTTAAGGATATCAAGTGTAAAATGTGTAACTTCTTGATTAGCATTTTTGCTTCTATTTATAACTTTATTAAATTCCCACCATGCTTGTAAACCAGCATTAGTTCTTTTTTCATGCCAATCTTTAAAAAATTTCATTTCATAATTTTCATAATCATCATTTAAGGCTTGGAATCCATTAAATCTAAAGTCAAGACTCTGACCTTCTTCAGGTGCACTCCACATAGTGTTATCTAATCTTTCAACCAAAAAGTTTCTAGTTTCTTTCCTTACAGTGGGTGTTTTTTCCCAAGCTTTTTCAAACTTTCTTTTGGACATCTTTCCTTTATATACCTTCATTGCCAACTCTTTCCAATTTGTTTGCTTTTTCCTTTGTTCATCATCTTTAAAACCATTGAATACAATATAGTCTGGTTTTTTCATGGATTCTGCATTTGTGGAATCTTTTTCAACCTTAAAAACAACCCAAAAATCTTGGATATCATCAGCTATTGCTTGTTTTTTAACTTCAGACCATAATTCTTCAACTGAAAGATAATCTTCTTCCATTCCATCATTAACCCATATAGCCTCATAAGAAATCAATTGCGAGGATGAAAATGATAAAGACAGAATAAATATTATTGATAGTATTTGTTTTTTCATAATATATTTTTTTATGAAATTAAGCTTATTTAAAATTACTGAGATTAATTCTATGTTAAATAATTAAAATGGTTGATAACATTTTAATTTATCACTTTAAAAAATTCTAAATTTTCAAAAAAATTTATAAAATTTATGAATATTAATAATGTTAGTGTGAAAAGTATAATTCTAATTTTGTTTTTTTTCCTTAGTGTTAGTGCACAAGAAAAAAAATATATTCTAAATACTGTTGCGTTCTATAATGTTGAAAATCTTTTTGATATAAATGATGACCCAAATAATGGTTGGGATGAGGCTAGAACACCAGAGGGAGAAGACAAATGGACTGAAAAAAAATATAATATAAAACTTAATAACCTTGCAAAGGTTTTACCAATTATAGGCTCAGATGTAACAAATAGTCATCCCGCTATTTTAGGACTTTGTGAGGTTGAAAATAAACAAGTACTAATTGACTTAGTTTCAACAGAGAAAATGAAAGATCTTAATTATGGAATTATTCACTTTGATTCCAAAGATTGGAGAGGTATTGATGTCGCACTACTTTTTGATACAACTAAATTTATCCCCAGAAAAGCAAAAGCTTATCCTTTAGAAGTTGAATATAAAGGTAAACCAAGTTTTTCAAGAGATGTACTTGTTGTTTTTGGTTTTTTGGAAAAAGAACCAATTAATTTTATTGTAAATCACTGGCCTAGTAGAGGAGGTGGTCAACCTAGTATTGCTCAAAGATTTAAAGCTGGTGAATTAAACAGAAGAATCATTGATTCTATTTTATCTATAAATCCAAAATCTAAAATTATTTCTATGGGCGATTTTAATGATGATCCAGGTGATCCAAGCATTAAAGTTGCACTAAAAACAAAATCTGATAGAAATGCAACTAAGCTTAATGAGATGTATAATCCCATGGAATTTCTTCATGAAGAAAAATACTACTGGACTTATCTATATAAAGGCAAAGGGAATATGCTTGACCAATTAATTGTTTCTGGATCATTAATAGAAGAAAACAGCAAATTAAGATTTCTTAAAGCAGGGGTATTTAACAAAAAATGGTTATTAAATGGCAGGGATAAAGGTAGGTGGGCAGGTTATCCTACTCCAAATGTAATTTATGGTAAATTTGATCCTAATGGATATAGTGATCACCTACCAGTTTTTCTTTATTTAGCTAAAGAAATTGATTGATGATTTTTTTTGACCAGAAAAATTAAAAAACTTTTCCATTACCAAAAGAGATATAATTTTTTCATCATTTTCATCTCTAAACTGATTAACATAATTATTAGCATTTGAAGAAATTTCTTTTAACTTATCTAAATTTTTAATGTAATACTCTAACTTATCGTTTAAGTCAGAGTAATCATCTTTAATTTCTATATAATGAAAATTAGGAATTAATGTAGCTTCCATAAACCAGGATTCAAACTTTGGTTTTGGCATTACAGCAACTGAATTTGAGGACATGACCCATTTCAAATTAGACGCTACATCATTTCCCTCAATACATAAAATAAATTTATGCTTTAAATGATAGTCAATCGATACCTTTTTTTTAAACCATTGATCATGTTTTGTCCCTGTATTTATTTGCCCTAAATCACAGTAAGGATTATTAAAATATTTAGCGTAAAAATCAATTCTTTGCCTTTGATGAACAGCAGCTCTTCCAAACAAAATGTCTTTTTTTTTCTCAATTGGAATAATATCATTTACATATAAAAAGTGTCTTACTTTGTTAAGTTTTAGAATAATTGAGTTTTTATTTTTAGTATTAATTGGCCTTGATTTAACAAATGAAACCTCTTTAGGGACATAGTTAATATCACCAAATAGAAAATTAGCTTTTAAAGATTGTGTAAAATATTTTGTGATTGAATAAGTATCAAAAAAATAGGTTTTCCCTTTCTTCTTAATTTTTAAATGAGATAATTTTGGCCAGAATTTATTACTAGATATTTTGCTTTCTAACTTATTATAATAATTAACTCTTTTTAGGATATAATCTAATTTATAGTCCGGTATTGAAATTAAAAGGCTTTGTAGTTTATTCTTAAAAAGAAATTTTGGAATTAGTAAAGAAAAAAAACCCTTGAAATAATATAAAAACTTATTGTTCTTAAAATTTTTTTTAATTACTATCATTATACCCCCAAAAGGTACAAATTAAATATTTTTAATGCTTATTTTTAAATGATGAGAATTTTAAAATTAATAAGGAGCTTTGGAAAAATTAATAAAGATTATTATAAGTATGCCTTTATTGAAATTTTTTTAATCATTATTGGTATTTTGATAGCTTTAGAAGTTAACAATGCTAATGAAAATAGAAAATTAAAATTAGAGGAAAAGAAAACACTTTTAGCATTTCACAATGAGGTATCATCTAGCCTACTCAATCTAAATTTAGTTTTGGATAAAAAAAGAGGAATTGTTAATTCTGACCGAGAAATTTTAAAATATACAGGGCCAAACGGAAGATGGAATTCAGAATTTAAATTAGATAGTTTAATTTATCATGTTGCCACGGCAGGATGGAGGCATGTTCCTCAGGAAGGAGTATTAAATGAAATAATTAATAACGGTAAACTATCAATTATAAATGATGAAAAAATAAAATCCCAAATTGCATCATTACCTAAAGCATTTTCACAAATTCTTGAAAATGATAGAATAAATAGATTGTACATAAACACGTACATTATACCTTTTCTAAGTAAATCAACCTCACTTAAAAATATGACAAACTTTGATAAAACATTTGAATACTCAAATAACTCTTTAGGTTTTACAAAATTTAATTTTTATGAAGTTGATATTTTGAGAAACAGAGAGTTTGAAAATATGCTATCATGGCAATCTCAGTACATGAAATTTGGAATTGAATTTCTTGAAAAACTCAAGATTAAATATGTCGAAATTCAAAAGATGATTGAAATTAAATATCCAAAAGTCGATTATAAAAATCTAAATGAAAATCTTGACAGAGGTGTCTGGAATTAAAGTTTATTTTAAAAAATTCTAGTTTGTAACCACATCTTTTGGTATTTATTAGTTGGATCATATCTTTCTGCCTGAAATTTTATATTGAATTTTCTATCACGAGGATCATTACCAACACCTGAGACATACATCCAATTTCCATAATTACTATGTACGTCATAATCAATTAATTGTGATTCAAAATATCTTGCACCCCATCTCCAATCAAGATTCAATTCCTTAGCTAAATAACTAGCAACATTTTGTCTTCCTCTATTACTCATCCAGCCTGTATATTTAAGCTCCAACATATTAGCATTTACAAAAGGTTCATTTGTCAATCCATTTACCCATTTATTAAATATTTTAATATCTGTGCTCCACTGATAATCTTTCTCCAAAATACCTCCAATTTTAAATATTTTATTTCCATACTTCATAGATATATATTTAAAAAAATCTCTCCAAATTAATTCAAAAATCAACCAATATGTTGACTGATTTTTTAAAATATTTTTTTCATAATCCTTTATTTCCCAGAATATTTCACGTGCAGAAATTGATCCATTTGAAAGCCATGATGAAAATTTTGAACTGTAGTCTTGGCCAATTAATCCATTTCTAGTTTGTTTATAAAAATTTATTTTTTTTGATTGCCACAAATAAAAGTCTAACCTTTCTTTAGCTGCATTACAGCCTCCTTTGAATTTGAATGCACTCCTTGAATCCATTTCAAAATCTTCAAGACCTAAATCTGATAGGCTTGGAATTAAGTAATCATCCTTCAACAAATTATCATCTAATAATTTTTTAGGTGATTCAACTAAGTCTTTTACTTTTAATTTTTTTTCACAATGCTTTCTAAAATTTGTAAAAACATTAGAGATATTATTAATGTCTAGATCATCCGGATCGTATAAAAACTGACTATAAAATGACTTAAAATTTTTATCATTGCATTTACTCTTTAATTGATCCTCTTCATCAACTTCTTCTTGTGTCCACTCTTTTTGGAAGAAAATATTTTTAATTTTTTGTTGTGAAATAATCTTGGTTAATTCCTCAACTGGATCTCCAATTTTAATAATTAATGTAACATTAATTTTTTTTAAATCTTCTTTAAGATTTTCAATAGTTTCTAACAGAAATTTAGCTCTAAACTTATCAATCTTTGGAAATCCAAGATTGGTCATTTTAAACATTGATGAATTAAAACAATAAAATCCTATTACTTTTCCTGAAATCGATAATGCTGAATTAATTCCTGGATGATCATTAATTCTTAAATCATTTCTAAACCAAATTAAAGAGTTAGTTACCTCTACATCTTTTACTGCAATACTTGACATTTTCCCAATTTTTTTCCCACTTTTTTCTCCACGTAAAAGGTCTATTACAAACAGGACAAACTTTAGAGGGTAGATTACTTTTTTTCAATATTTATATCTTCTAATTTGAATTTTTTATTCAATTCAAAAACTTTGCCAGGATTATAATTAGAATCACTTACTATATTGAGTTGTTTTTCGAGAAGTTTTACTTTATGTTGTAGTGTATTTGTTGATTCTGTATAAATTTTATTTTGTTCTAAATTAAAATTTCTGTTCATTGAATGAATTTCATTAAGTATGATCTCAATAAAGTTTAGAACAGATTTTATTTGATTAGGAATCCAGCTTATAATTGGTGTTCCACCAGTAGCTTTCGTGTACTTTGTATTAGCCATAATATATTTTTGAACGAATTGCCAATGACCATTTCTGAACTTATATATTTCCTCAACAATAGCAAGCAAATAACACATACCAATAGAATTTTTTTCTTTTTTTAGATAATGAAAAATAGATCCTCCGCTTAATGAATCAATTGTGTTTTTTAAATCAATAAAAAAATTCTGAATGCATTTGGGTCTGTAAGTTCTTAGATCTAAAAGATATTTAGTTAATTGATTATCAGGATAGAAATTAGTTACTCCAGTAAAAATATCTTCCATAGGAATGATATTATCTTGAGCTCCTGTTTGACCTCTAAATTTCTTAGGTTCATCCCACACTCCCTCATAAATTAAGCCATCATCAAATATTTCATCATTTCCCTTTATACCCATGATAAATATCCTAAAATCATTATAATACTTCCATCTTGATGCTACCCACATGTCTTTTCTCCTATCATTTACAAGTTCCATTGAATGAAAGTTTTGTTTTAAATTTTTATTAAGATCTTCATTGTTGTTATTGGAAATGGCCTTCAAAGCTTGTAAGACTGAACCAACCAGCTTTGGTGAATGCTGATTAATATCAACATGATTCATTATAAATCCTGATTCATCAGTAGTTCCAGAAAATTTCACACACTGATCAAGATTTGACCAGTGAAAACCTTTTGATTCATCAATAAATTTATAGTTTCCTAAAGAATATGCATAATGATAATCTAACCAAGGATATACATCTAACTTTTCTGCTACCTTAACAAAAGGTTGTGCTATTTGTATTGGTAAAAATTGTCTTGCTTTCCCATATTTCTTTGTCTTTACAAACTGTTGATATGAAAGTTCTAAGGTATATGCAGAAGCTAAAAAACAATATCCTCTGTATAGCGCTTGAATAACCATAATATCAGTTTCATTTTTAACTATGTCAAAATAATTTGTGAGCTCTTCAACCTCAACTTTTATTTTATTAGGAATAGCTAAATATCCTTTGGATCCATCTTCTAAATTAACAGGCATTTTATCAAGTAATTTTTGTAAACCAAGATATCTTTCAGGGAGCTTTATAAGTGGATGATTTTTGGGTAAAAAACCATATTTTGAACCAACTTCAAAAAAATTATCTGAATAATTATTTTTCATCTATCTCAAATTTTTATTCTTCAAAAATTTGGTTAAATAACTTATTATCAACTCTAAAATAAAAACCATTTTCCTCGTGTAAACTGTTGTCAGGAAGTCCATTGAGCGTATGGAATTCTACAATATGATTTTTAAAACTTTTAATATCCTTGATTTCATAAGGGTTACCATAAATATCATTAACTATCATAACTTAAAATTTTTATATGATTTATAAATGAAATATGGAAAAGGTAAGGTTATTGAAATACTGTATAAAATTATCATAGTCGAAAAATCAACTAAAAAATAGAATACAATAGCTAGTATAAGAGGATAAAATGCAAGATTAATAAAAAATTTCTTAAAGAAAATAAGGTATGATTTCAAATCAAATTGTTCTCTTTCCTTTTGGGTCATTGTATTATATCCAGCTAACAAGTATTTAGCATTTTTTTCATTTATGACTTTTGCACATCCTAAAAAAATAAGACTAGTAAAAAAAATTATTAAGAAAACAATGCCAATATCGCTTTGTAAAAAATTTACTAAAAGATTCATTATCAGTGTAATATAGAAATAATTATTTTAACAATTTAAAAACATTCTTTTATTAACATCTATTGTCAATAATTTTCTAAAATAAATTATCAAACTCTTATTTTAATTATTAAAAATTTAGGTATTTAGATAAATGGTATTTAGAAATTCTAAAGGTCAAATCTTAGATCCTTTAAGTTATACTTTACAAATTATTAATAACTATCCTGATGTTGAAATTCACATTGGTACAGACTCATATTCAGAATCAGATAATACGAGATATATAACTGCAATCGCATACAGGTATAAAGAGGCAGGTGTTCATTATATATATTCAAAATTTAATGTCCCAAAAATTAATGACATATGGACAAGATTATGGAAAGAAACTGAAATGAGTCTTGAAATTGCCCAAAAACTAAGGCATCATCCAAAAGTTAATTTGGAAATAGATATGGACTACAATGAGGATAAAAGATTTTTTTCAAATAAACTGGTTCCTGTTGCTAAAGGATGGGCAAATTCACTTGGTTTTAAAGTCAATATTAAACCTTACAGACAAATTGCAACCTCAGCTGCCGATTACCTTTCGAAATAGTTTTTCCTTTAATTTTATTCAATATTTGTATCATGCTAAAAGTAGCTTTTGATAAATCATATAAACATCCCTTAGATGAGAATCATAGATTTCCGATGATTAAGTATGACCTTATTCCTGAGCAACTTTTAAGAGAGAATACATGCAATCATGAAAATTTTTTTTCACCATCACTATTGGAAGACAATCTAGCCTTATTAACTCACTGTGAATATTACTATAAGAGATTCTCATCGCTTTTATTAACTAAAAAAGAAATAAGGCCAATAGGATTTCCCATGAGTAGAGAGCTTGTATATAGGGAGAAAAAGATAGCTAAAGGAACAATAGAATGTGTTGATTTTTCAATAAAGAATGGTATTTCAATGAATATTGCAGGTGGTACTCATCATGCATTTCGAGACAGAGGTGAGGCCTTTTGCATGTTGAATGATCAAGCAATTGCTGCTAACTATTTACTGGAAAATAATAAAGCAAATAAAATATTAATTGTTGATTTGGATGTTCATCAAGGTAATGGTACAGCTTCTATTTTTAATGAAAATAAAAATGTATTCACACTTTCGTTTCATGGTAAAAAAAATTATCCATTTAAAAAAGAAATCAGTGATTTGGATGTTGACTTTCCTGACAACACAGATGATAAATTTTATTTAAGTAAACTAAATGAAATTCTTCCAAAAGTGGTTGACGAATTCGAGCCTGATTTTATGTTTTACCTTGCCGGAGTTGATGTATTAGAAAATGATAAACTAGGAAGGTTATCAATGACAATAAATGGGTGTAGAGAAAGAGATAGATTTGTTTTGAAACTTGCTAAAAAAAATAATATCCCTATTCAAATTAGCATGGGAGGAGGTTATTCAGTTAATATCAAAGATATTTTGGAAGCTCACTCTAATACATATAGGCTCGCACAGGAAATATTCTTTTAATCTTTAGTTTTTAGGAGCACAACATTCCTCATCATCACATTGACAATACTTAAGATTGTAAATATGAAGACCTGCAAGAAATGCAGCAGCAGAGTAATTTAAAACCTCTGGTACATGTAAAAAATGAAACTCCTCATTAACAATTGAAAGGGTTAAAAGAGAAAAACCTATCCAAAGTAAAGGTTTCATTATTTTTCTAGATGTTTTTTTTACTGAATTATAAACAGCAATAAAAGAAACTGAAATAAAAAGGATATTTAAACTCGACCACCACCATATTGGAGATAAAAAAAGTAAGGGAGTAAGTACGCAATGAGCCAAACATAGTGAACTCGAAGTTGCACCAAAAATATCAGAGTTTTTTAATTCAATTATTTTCATTTTTGCTAGTTTATGCAAATGAACAAATTTATTTTCTATTACCCAATCAAATGAAATGATTTGTTAGATTACATTAAATTATAATACATTTATAAACCACAATGAAAAAGGTCGTTATAATAACTGGAGCATCAAGAGGATTTGGAGAGTTAATTGCAAAAAAATTTCAAAAAGAAAATTTTCAAGTTATTGCCACAATGAGAAATATTGATAGCTCTCCGAGTTTAAAAAAGCTTGAAAATTTAGATATAAAAAAACTTGATGTAACTGTTAAGTCCGATATTAAGAATGTTGTTGACTACACGGTTGAAAAATATGGGAGAATAGACATCCTCATAAATAATGCTGGTTATGGAGCTTTTGGTTTTTTAGAGGAAGCATCCGATGAAGAAATAAGAAACCAATTTAATGTAAATTACTTTGGATTGATTGATTGTATTAAGGGAGTTCTTCCTCAAATGAGAAAGCAAAAAGATGGTGTGATAGTTAATATTTCTTCAATAGCAGGAAGGTTTGGATTACCATTCACATCTTTATACAATTCTTCAAAGTTTGCTGTAGAAGGTTTAACTGAATGTCTTCATTATGAATTAAGCTTGTTTGGTATTGATATTAAAACTGTTGCTCCAGGATCTTTTAGAACAGGATTTCATGATTCAATAAACTTTACAGAAGATGAAAAAAAAGAGGATTTAGATGTCGTAAGAGAAAATCTAAAAAAAGCCCTTGAAGATGGAATTAAAAATCAACCTCCTTTTCCTTTTGGATTTGGTAATAATGATGATGTAGCAAATTTTGTTTTTAAAAAATCTATCACAAAAAGTAAAGTTTCTAATTTTATCGGGCGAGATACAAAAATTATAAACTTTTTTATTAAAATTTTTGGTAGAGAGTTACTTTTTAAAATCATCAAAAAACTTTGGTTCTCTAGAATCCTACCAAAAAAAGAATTATGAGCAGACACAATATCCAAAGTTTATTGTTTATTTGCTTTCTTTTAACTTTAAACATTTCATGTAATATGAAAATAAATCCCCCAAAAGCAGAAAAAAATCCAAAAAAACTAACAATACATTCTGATACCAGGATTGACAATTATTATTGGCTAAATCAAAGGGATGATGAAAAAGTAATTGAATACTTGAATCAAGAAAACAGCTACACTAAAGCCAAGTTAAAACCAACTGAAAAACTACAAAAACAGCTTTTTAATGAAATGAAATCCAGAATCAAGGAAGATGACAGCTCAGTTCCATATTTTTACAATGATTATTGGTACATAAAAAAGTTTCAAAAAGGAAAAGATTATCCAATTTATACAAGGAAATATAAAAGCTTAGAAAATGAAGAGGAAATTCTACTTGATGTTAATAAATTAGCTAAAAATCATTCATTCTATAACCTGGGTGGAATAAGTATTAGTCCTGATAACAAAAAGTTAGCTTATTCTGCAGATACTTTGTCGAGAAGATTATACACTATTTATTTTTTGGATTTAGAGTCCCAAAAATTATACAACGAAAAAATTGAAAATACAACTGGTAGTTTAGTTTGGGCTAATGACAATCAAACAGTTTTTTATTCTAAAAAGGAAGATGTAACTCTGAGAGTTAATAAAATCTTTAAGCATAAATTAAATACTGATTCAAAAGAAGATGAACTTATTTATGAGGAAAAAGATGAATCATTTAGCATAGGTGTATCAAAATCAAAATCTGAAAAATTTTTATTCATCAACTCAAGAAGCACTCTAACGAGTGAAGTGAGATTTTTAGACGCAAATAAGCCTGATGATGAATTTAAAATTTTTAATAAAAGAGTCGAAGGTCACGAATATTCCATTAGTCATTTCAAAGACAATTTTTATATAATAACTAATAAGGACAACTCTAAAAATTTTAAATTAATGAGAACCTCATTAAAAAATACAAACCAAAAAAATTGGAAAGATGTAATTGAACATAGAAAAAAAATCCTTCTTGAGGGTATTGAAATATTTAATGACTTTTTAGTAGTAATTGAGAGAGATTCAGGACTTGTTAAAATGAATGTAAGAAAGTGGGATAATAGTCAGAATTATTATTTACCAATTGAAGGTGAGACTTACAGCTTATCAATAGGAACAAATATTGACTTTAAATCCACGAAGTTAAGATATAACTTTTCATCTCTTAATACACCTTCATCAGTTATTGATTTTGATATGGAAACTAAATTGTTCGATGTGAAAAAGAAGCAAGAAGTTGTAGATGATAATTTTAATGAGGCAAACTATATCACGGAAAGATTATGGGCAAAATCCCACGATGGGACTAAGATTGCCATTTCATTAATCAGACACAGTGAAACAAAATTAAATGACCAAACTCCATTATTATTGTATGGGTATGGATCATATGGCATAACTTTAGACCCTTATTTTTCAACCGTCAGACTTAGTTTACTTGATAGAGGCTTTGTCTATGCAATTGCACATATAAGAGGAAGTGAATATTTAGGACGGGATTGGTATGAGGAAGGTAAACTTTTGAATAAAAAAAATACATTTTTAGATTTTATTTATTGTGCCAAGTACCTTATTGATAAGGGATATACATCTAAAGAACATATTTATGCAATGGGTGGTTCTGCAGGTGGGCTTTTAATGGGTGCAGTTTTAAATTTTGAACCATTATTATTTAATGGAATAATTGCATCAGTTCCATTTGTTGATGTGATGACGACAATGCTTGATGACTCAATCCCATTAACCACTCTTGAGTATGATGAGTGGGGTAATCCAAATGAAAAGGAATATTATGATTATATGCTTTCATACTCACCTTATGATAATGTGAAAGAAACCGCTCATACTAATATTTTAGTTACAACTGGCCTGCATGATTCACAAGTTCAGTATTGGGAACCTGCTAAATGGGTTGCTAAACTGAGAGATTATAACAAATCCGACAGCACAATCCTATTAAATACAAACATGGAAACTGGACACAGCGGGGCCTCTGGCAGATTTGAAGCTTTAAAAGAGATTGCAATGGAGTATGCTTTCTTAATTGGTTTAGAAAAAGATTTGTTTTAGTTCGATTCTGCTAATATTTCAAGCAAATCCAAAAATAAATTGATTATGTCTAAGTACAAATTAACTGCAACCCTGACGGCAGTTCCCCACGAATTATCACCAGCAGCAATTGCTTTTTCTAAATAATTAAAATCATAAATTAAATACAATGAAAATATAACAACTCCACAATATGAGTATATTATCCTTCTCCTTTCTGATTTAAATACAAAAGCATTCAAAACTTCCACAACTATCAATGCTAATAATGAAATCCAAAGGAAAATTCCAAGAAAACTAAAATCTGTAGGAAAGTATGCTACAATTGCACCAGCTACAATTACAGCTAATGTTGTTCCAGTCATAGCTTGAAAAACTACATTTTGCCACTCTTGATTGTACTTATCGTGAGATAATACATTTTTATTAAAATCGTCTTTTAATTTTTTAAATTCATCAGACATATTATCAAAAGTTTTGGCAGGTTCTGATGCATAGTAATAGATGTATTTCTTTTCATCATCAGCCCCAAACATTTTTTCCACAAAAGTTGCATTTGGATTTTTTTTAACTGTTTTTGATAAAACAGCTTTGGACTTTAGATATTTTCTAAATTTAAATCTTTCTCCAATATAAGCTATAGTTGGTCCCAATGACCAGCCAATAAAGCCTGAAAAAATAGCAACCATAACAAGGTTTAGAGGATATGAATCAGCATAAATCATAACCATAATAAGAAATAAAAATGTTCCTCCTATTGTAAATACTGCCTCAAGTGTTGTTTCATAGGCTTTATTAAATCTCGCTGATAAAGTAGTGACTACCAGCATGCCACCCAGAATTAAGAATGTTCTGGACATCAATAAATTTGGTTCCATTACTATATATTTTACAAATTTTTGATCAAAAAAAAAAATAAACTGAGCTTATAAAAAACTAAATCTAAATTTTTTATAAATTCATTAATCATTATGAAATTTTATAAACTTTTAACAATAATTACCATTACAATTTTATTTTCTTGCAAAAAGACAAATGAGAAACCAAGAATTGGGATTACAGGAATCGCAATAGAATCTAGTACATTTTCACCTGCAATAACCACAGAAAAAGAATTTGATATTAAATATAGTAGTGAAATTTTTGGAAGGTATCCTTTTTTTGATCAGAACTATATTGATAACGCAGATTGGTTTCCAACAATGACTGCTCGAGCTCTACCTGGGGGCGTTGTTTCTAAAGAAGCTTACGAATCTATGGTTTTACAAATTATTGAACTTACCAAACAGACTTTGCCGTTAGATGGTTTGTTTCTTGATATTCATGGAGCAATGAATGTAGTTGGCATGGATGATCCTGAAGGTGATTTTATAGAAAGAATTAGGGCTGTGATTGGAAATAACACAATGATTTCAACTTCAATGGATTCTCATGGAAATGTTTCAGAAAAATTAGCAAAGTATTCAGATATTATTACATGTTACAGAAAGGCTCCACATACTGATGCTCTTGAATCAAAACAAAGAGCTCTTGATAATTTAGTTGACAGATTAAAATCTGGGAAAGGAAAACCCAAATACAAAGCTTGGATTCCAGTCCCTATACTTTTACCTGGAGAGCAAACTAGCACAAGAGTTGAACCTGGTAAATCACTTTATGAAAAGGTTAAACCCATTGCTGATAGTAAAGGTGTTGTTGATGCTGCTGTTTGGGTAGGATATGCTTGGGGAGACGCACCTAGAAATCACGCTGTTGTAATGACTGTTGGTGATAATAAAAAAGCTGTGGTAAATGGAGCAGAAGAGTTAGCTCAAAGTTTTTGGGATGCTAGATATGAATTTGATTTTGTAGCTCCAACTACGACCTTGGATAGCGCATTAAATCAAGCTTTTAATTATCAAAAAAATAAAATTGATAATAAGCCATTTATCATTAGTGATATGGGTGATAATCCTACTGCTGGGGGTGCTGGAGATGTAACATGGACATTAGATAAATTATTAAAGATTAAAGAATTTAAATCTGAAAATGGTCCAGAATTAATTTATGCTTCAATCCCTGGACCTGATTTGATTTTAAATGCTTTAAATACTAAAATTGGAGATAAAGTTAGTGGTTATGTTGGAGCTAAAGTTGATGATCGATTTTCACCACCTGTTCTTTTAAATGGAATTTTAAAAGCAGTCCATTTAGGAGATAAAAATGCTGAAGCAGAAGTTGTTGTTCAAGTTGGAAGTATTAAGGTAATTGTAACTAATAAAAGGAAACCATATCATTATATTTCAGATTTTACAAATCTTAATCTAGATCCAAAAAATACAGATATTCTTATGGTTAAAATTGGTTATTTAGTTCCTGAGCTTTATGAAATTAGAGGTGATTGGGTCATGGCTTTGACACCAGGTGGAGTTGATCAAGATCTATATAGACTGGGATACAAGAAAATAAAAAGACCAATGTTTCCTTTGGATAAAGATATGGAAGATCCAGATTTAAATGCAGTATTGATTCCAGTATTAAAATGAAAATAAAACTAATCAACAAAGCTGGTTACCATTCAAAAATTGAAAATCAAAATGGAAATTATATAGATATTGATAATAAATCTGATATAAATCCCAAAGGAGTTAGTCCAATGGAGCTTCTATTAATGGGGGTTGCAGGATGTAGTAGCATTGATATAATTTCTATATTAAAAAAACAAAAACAAGAATTTAAAAACTTATATATTGAAGTTGAAGGAAAAAGAGAGGATGGAGAATTACCATCGCTTTTTACTCAGATTCATGCTGATGTATTTATAGAGGGAGAAGTAGATTCCAAAAAAGCGTATAAGGCAAGTGAACTTTCATTTACAAAATATTGCTCTGTTTCAAAAACTCTAGAGGCTACAGCTGATATCTCCTTTTCAGTATATGTTAACAATAAAATTTGTAGTAAGTAAAATGAATTTAGATAGTGTAGAGCAAAAAGAATTTTTCCCAGGTTTAAAAGGGAAATTGATACATGGCGACAAAATAACGTGGGCGTTTTGGGATGTTGAAAAAGATGCTGAAGTTCCAGAACATTTCCATCATCATGAACAAATTATGCATGTTGTTGAAGGTGAGTTTGAATTTATATTAGATGGAGAAAAAATGGTTTGTAAAAATGGAGATGTAATTGTAATACCTTCAAATATTCCTCACTCTGGTAGAGCTCTAACTAAATGTATTTTGATGGATGTTTTTTCACCTGTTAGAGAAGAATACAAATGAATATTTCACTTAAATCTAAAAATGCTTTAGTAGGTGGAAGCAGTAAGGGGCTAGGAAATGCAGTGGCAAGACAACTTGCTATGTCTGGAGCTAAAGTTACTTTAGTTGCAAGATCTGAAGATTTATTGGTTGATACGGTCAATGAACTAAATAAACTCACTGACTGTAAACATGAATACTTAATATGTGACTATAATGATCATGAAAAATACTCCAAAATAATTAGTCAATATTTGTCTAATAATCGAATTGATATATTAATTAATAATACACAAGGTCCTAAATCAGGTGATATAAATAGCTTATCAATTAAGGACTATCAAAAAGCTTTTGATTTATTATTTAAAAATACTGTGTTCACAACAATGCTTGCGATTGAAAATATGAAAAAAAATAGCTGGGGAAGAATTATAAATATGACATCGGTTAGTGTTAAAGAACCACTCAGTTATTTAGCATTATCCAATTCTATGAGATCATCTGTTATATCTTGGGCAAAAACTCTTTCAAATGATATAGGCAATAATAATGTTACAGTAAATAATATTTTGACAGGTTATTTTGATACTGAAAGATTAAAAGAGTTGAATTCAGATAAAGCAAAAAAGTTTAACGTAGATGTTGATGATTTATATGATACAATGAGAAATCAGGTGCCATTAGGAAGAATCGGTAACCCTATGGAATTTGGATATCTAATAACATTTTTAGCATCTGAATATGCTAGCTATATTAATGGAGCAAATATTCCAATTGACGGAGGACTTTTGAAATCTATTTCATAATTAATTAGGATTTGTAATGTACTTTATAATGCACTAATTTATTTTAATTTATCAATTTCAAGTTTAATTAAAATTTCTAATTATTTGACTTATTAATAGTTTTAATGATTATTTTAAAAATTGATATATTTAAACAATGATTAAGACCAAGGCGCTTAAATTCAACTACAATAATCAAGTTTCATTTAATTTTCCTGATATTTCATTAAATAAAAATGAAAACTTATTAATTATTGGAAGTTCAGGTATAGGAAAGACAACTCTTTTACACCTTCTTGCAGGCTTGCTTCAATCTAATTCTGGCTCAATAAATCTATATGGTCAAGATATTAGTAAATTAACTCAACATCAAATTGATAAATTTAGAGGACAAAATATTGGTATTGTTTTTCAAAAACCTCACTTTGTCAATTCTTTAACTGTCAAGGAAAATCTACAACTAGCTCAATATTTAGGGAACAAAAAGGACGATTCTAGGATTGTAGATATTTTGTCAAGTTTAGACATCTTGGACAAGGAAAATAAAAATCCTAAAAAATTAAGTCAAGGTGAAAAACAAAGAGCATCAATAGCTATGGCTATTGTAAATTCACCCAAATTGATATTGGCTGATGAACCTACCTCGAGTTTAGATGATGAGAATTGTGAAAGAGTAATTAAATTATTAAAAAAACAAGCTTCAGATTTTAATGCGCAGCTTATTGTCATAACTCACGATAACAGATTAAAGAAACATTTTAAAAAATCCATCAAGCTTTGAATATTTTTAAATTAAGCATAAAGAATATTATTAGTAAGCCTTTAAGTTCACTTTTGAGTTTAGCATTACTGGTTTTTGGTATAGGAATAATTTCTCTTTTACTACAACTAAATAGCTTGATTAAAACTCAAATGGATAATAATCTTAAGGGAATTGATATGGTCGTTGGTGCTAAAGGAAGTCCACTTCAACTAATACTATCTGCAGTTTACCACATTGATTCTCCAACAGGGAATATTTCTGTTGAAGATGCTAAAAAAATTAAAAATAATAGAATGGTCGGCTCTAGTATTGATCTTCTTTATGGTGATAATTATAAAGGTTATAGAATTGTGGGTACTGATGATGAGTTCCTTGACCTTTATGATGCAAAAATTAAAGATGGTCGTAAATGGGAGGATCCATTTGAGGTTGTAGTTGGATCAAAAATATATTCGAATCTAGGTTTAAAATTGGATGATGAATTAATGAGTTCGCACGGATTAAGAGAAACTGGAGAAGCCCATGAAGATCAATTATTTAAAATTGTTGGATTGCTTGAACCATCAAACTCTGTAATTGATCAGTTAATTGTTACATCTCCAGAAAGCATTTGGGATTTACATGGTGAACATGATCACAGTGGGGAGGAACACGATGATGAACACGACCACGAACATGATGATGAACACGACCACGAACATGATGATGAACACGACCACGAACATGATGATGAAGAAATTACAGCGATGTTAATTAAGTTTCAAAACCCAATGAATATCATTCAGTTCCCTCGTCAAATTAATGAAGAGACAAATCTTCAAGCAGCTGTACCATCATATGAAATATCAAGACTATTTAAACTATTTGGATTTGGAATTGAAACGCTAACATACTTGGCATATCTAATTATAATTGTCTCAGCTTTTAGTCTATTTATTAATCTTTTTAACTCAATGCGAGATAGAAAATATGAGATGGCCTTAATTAGAACACTTGGTTCATCTAGGAGACAGCTGTCATTTATGATTATTTTTGAAAGTTTAATTTTAACTACAGTTGGATTTCTTCTAGGATTGTTGGTTAGTAGATTAGGTGTTATGTTTGTATCTTCGCTCATGGAGGAAAGCTTAAATTATAATTTAAATTCCTTTGGTATTTTAAATGAAGAATTATGGTTATTAATACTTTCAATTTTTATAGGATTAATTTCATCTATAATTCCTGCATTACAAGTCTATAATTTAAATATATCTGAAGTATTAGGTGATGAATAAAATAATTTTCTTTTTAGCTTTTTTTATTACAAATGATGCATTATCTCAAATTGAGATTGATTGGTTTAAACTAAGGGACGTGTATTATAAATCCGAATATAAGGAAGAGATTGGCGGATATTTTCAAACACCATATTTTGGTGAAGGAGTTGAAAGTTTGGATAATGAATATGTTAAAATAACAGGATACATGCTAACTCTTGCACCTGATGCCGGAGTATTTGTTTTATCTCAAAACCCCTATGCTGATTGTTTCTTTTGTGGATATGGAGGTCCTGAATCTGCTATTGAATTAACTCTTAGGCCTGGATACGATGATTTTTATATGGATGAACTTGTGGAAGTCGTTGGAATATTAAGACTTAAAAGAGAAGATGTTAGTAGCGGAGTATATCTAATGGATGATGCAGTTGCAATTAGAAAATAAACTTAAAAACTGTTTTTGATTTAAATACTTCACCAGCTTTCAAATAAACATTTGGAAATGATTCTTTATTAGGAGAATCTGGAAAATGTTGTGTTTCCAAACAAAAACCAGATCTTTTTTCATATTTGAGACCTTGCTTAGAGCTAATAGATCCATTTAAAAAATTTCCAGTATATAATTGAACACCTGGTTGATCAGTATAAACATCCATTTGTATGCCACTTTGGTCACTGTATGCACTTGCTATCTTTCTTACACCTCCATCAAAATCATTTAAAACCCAACAATGATCATAACCATTCCCTAAGATTAATTGATTATTTTCAAGATCTATATCTCTTCCAATTTTTTTCGGTTCTATAAAATCAAATGGTGTTCCTTGAACTTTCTCAATATCACCAGTTGGTATAATTTTTTCATTTACCGGCAAGTATGAATCTGCATAAATTTCTAAATTATGATCTAATACATCTCCGCTGCTTTCTCCTGATAGATTAAAATAAGAATGCTGAGTTAGGTTCAAAATAGTTGTTTTATCAGTTTCAGCATAATATTGAACAGCAAGTTCATTTTCGTTAGTTAGTATATAGGTAACATATACATTTAAATTTCCAGGATAACCTTCTTCCATGTCTTTTGATAAATAGTTGAGTTTTAAAGAGCTGTAATTTTTATCATCATAACTTACCACCTTCCAATTTACTTTATCAAATCCTGTAACGCCTCCATGAAGTGAGGTGCCATTATTATTTAAAGCTAAATTATATTCAACATCATCTATCGTGAATTTTCCATTATCAATTCTATTTGCATACCTCCCAACGATTGCACCAAAATATGGATGT
Source organism: uncultured Bacteroidota bacterium (assembly GCA_902597545.1). GTDB lineage: Bacteria > Bacteroidota > Bacteroidia > Flavobacteriales > Flavobacteriaceae > Eutrophosalina. Next base: position 27,500 of record CACJYD010000004.1, read on the forward strand.
TCATTTAAATATGGCTCCAAAGAATTAAAACCAAGTGCAACATCTAATAATTTGCCATTTTTATCTGGTACTTTTATGCTGGTGATAATAGCTCCTAGTGATATAATTTCTACTTCACAATCTTTATTTTTTAGAAGAAATTTATGAACCTCTTCTCCATTATTCATTTTACCTATTAACACTTTACTTTGATTAGGATTTGAACATGAAATTAAAATTAATATTGTGATAATTGTAAATGATATAAGATATTTTTTAATTTCGAGAGCATTTATCATAATTTGGGTCTAACTTTTGATATTAAAAATAGAAAATTAACATGAAAATCTTTTTAACATATTTGCTTACTCTTTTTTCTATTTTATCATTCACTCAAGAAACTAAGATTAAGGCTTACATCGATTGCAGATGCGATGAGAATTACATCAAACAAGAAACTTCATTCTTAGAATATGTAAGAGATCAAGATCTTGCTGATGTAGAGATTTTCATAAGAGATGAAAGAAATCCTACTGGGTCAAGATCATTTGAAATAAAAATTGATGGTAATAATAAGTACCAAGGAATAAGTTCAACAGGCACAGTTGTAGGATATACAAATGATACATCCAGTAGTTTGAGAGATAAATTAGTCCATAAGTTAAAAGTGGTTCTCGTTCCATTTTTAGATAAAGGTGACTATAATTTGAAACTTGATATTGATTCAAATTATACGGATGTTCCAACAAATGACGATAAGTGGAAAAACTGGGTTTTTGAATTATCAGGATCTTATAATGGTGATCAAGAAGAAAGCAGAAAAACTAATAGATATGAGATTGAATTTGAAATTGATAAACTAACTGAAGATTGGAGAATAGGGGCGGAATTAAGAAGAAATGAAACTAATAGAAAGTTCTATTCGGATGATAATGTATACAAGAGTAATAGAAAAACTACAAGTTTTAATGGCAGAGTTGTAAGAAGTATTTCTGATCACTTTTCAGCTGGGGTATTCTTCGGCGCATATCAAAATACTTATGAAAATATTGATTTCAATAGATATATACAGCCTGCTATCGAATATAGCTTCTACCCTTACAAAGATGTTTTAAGTAAGGAAATTACACTTGCTTACAAAATTAGTACGGGTAAAAGAAATTATATTGAAAAAACCATTTATGGCTATGAAAAGCAAAAGCTCTCATCACAAACATTAAGTTTGAATATTAGATTTAGACAAAAATGGGGTAATGTAAGTTCATATCTTAATGCAACTCAATTTTTAAATGATGGATCAAAAAAAAGATTTTCACTTAGAAGTGATTTAGACATAAGAATCTTTGAAGGTTTAGCAGTTAGACTTTCAGGAAATATAAATTTAATCAGAGAACAATATAGCCTAGCAGCTGGAAATACATCGATTGAAGATTTACTACTTCAGCAAAGGCAAATTGCAACAGACTATAGGACAGGTTTTTCTTTTGGTCTTAGCTATACATTTGGATCAATTTATAACAGCATAATCAACACTAGGTTATAGAAATGTTTTAATTTTAAAGACTATGAGTAGAATATTATTTTTTATCAGTGTATTATTTAGCGTTCTAGTTTCATGCAGCGATGATATTCAAAAATATGATGCTGATGTATATGAAAATGCAGTCAAATACTTGTCTCAAAACATGAATAAGTATGTGAAGAATAATATTATTTCTCAAAAATGGGAAAACGATAATTTACACTTTAGATTAAAAAGTGATACAATATTTAAATCATATAAAATTAATCTAACAAACCTTGAGCTTACTGAGGAAGAATATCCTTTTGATAATACAAGAAGAGTTAGCTATCTTGAGTTTGTTTCACCTGACAAAGAAAAGAGTGTTTACATAAAAGATTATAATCTTTGGGTTAAAAATTTAAAAACCAACAAATCAAAACAATTAACATTTAATGGTTACCAAGATTACGGATATGGTACAAATAATGCTGGATGGATTAAAAATGATAGGCCAGTTTTAAAGTGGTCTGATGACTCGAAAACTATTACTACTTTCAGACAAGATGCAAGAAAGGTTGGAGAAATGTATTTAACTACAACCAATGTAGGACACCCTAACCTACAAAAATGGAAATATACACTTCCTGGTGATGAAAATATATTTGAAATTGAAAGACTTTTTATTAATGTTGAGACCGGAAAAGTTACCCCTTTTAAGATGAATAGAGATTATCAAAGGTCAACTACAACGGATCATATTGCTGGCAGAGGTGGAGTATTACTTGATGCAAATTTTAGTAAGGATGGAAAAAAATTAGCATTTATTTCTTCCTCAAGAGACCATAAAGAAGCTGATTTAAAAATAGCAGATGTTAAAACTGGAAACGTTAAATCTGTTTACAAAGAGGTGACAAAGACTTATTATGAATCAGGCGTTAATGGTGAAAATTGGAGAGTTTTTTTCAAAACAAATGAATTTTTGTGGTATTCTGAAAAGGATGATTGGGGACATCTTTATCTACATGATTTAACAACTGGAAAATTAAAGAATCAAATTACAAGTGGTGAATGGCTGGTAAGAGATGTATTACATGTTGATGAGGTAACAAGAGAAATATTTTTTACTGGTGGCGGAAAAGAAGAAGGAAACCCATATCATGTTTATTTATATAAAGTAAACTTTGATGGTTCTGGTTTAATTTGTTTAACCCCCGAAAAAGGCACTCATAGCATCAATGCTTCGAATGACTGGGAATATTTTACAACTACTTATTCAACTTCAAAAAACCCACCTATTACACTCTTAAAAAATAGAAGTGGTGAAACACTTAAAGAAGTCAATAAAGTTGATATTTCGGAACTATTAAAAAATAACTGGCAAGAGCCAATTGAATTTTCAGTTAAGGGCAGAGATGATATAACAGATATCTATGGACTTCTTTACTTACCTAGTTTTTACAATGAAAATCACAATTACCCTGTGCTTAATTATATATATCCAGGTCCCCAATCTGGAAGTATAGGTAATTATTCATTCTCTGTTGCTAAAAGAGATTTTCAAGCATTAGCCGAGCTGGGGTTCATAGTAATAGGAGTTGATGCAATGGGAACACCGGGTAGATCAAAGTCATTTCATGATGCGTATTACGGAAATATGGGTGATAATGGATTGCCAGATAATATAAAAGCCATAAAAGATCTTTCAAAAATTTATAAAGGAATGGATACTGATCGTGTTGGTATTTGGGGTCATTCAGGCGGAGGCTTTGCATCAACCAGAGCAATTTTAGAGTATCCTGAATTTTATGATGTTGCGGTTTCAAGCTCTGGTAATCATGACAATAGAAATTATGAAGCAGACTGGGGAGAAAAATGGCAGGGACTTTTAGAATATATTGATAATGATGCCAGCGATGGAGAAAATAATTATGATCTAAAAAAGACTAATTATGATAATCAAGCTAATCAGCTTTTAGCAAAAAATTTAAAAGGCAAATTATTACTAGCTCATGGTAATTTAGATGATAATGTTCCGCCATATTCTACACTTTTGGTTGTAGATGCTTTAATAAAAGAAAATAAAGATTTTGATCTAATTATTTTTCCAAACAAAAGGCATGGCTATGGAGATATGAATGACTATTTTACAAGAAGAAAGTGGGATTATTTCGTTAAAAATTTAAAAGGCATAGAACCTCCAAAAGAGTTTGAGATCAATTAAGTTATTTGAATATTTTCTTTAAAGTTTTTGAAGTTATTCCCCACAAAATAAAACCACTCATTACTGTAAATAGACCCATTAAAGAAAAAATTCTAATTAATTTATTATTAAAATCATCTCTTGTTTCATAATCCATTGTATGTGTCATCCATAAAAAGTCAAACCATCTCCAATCTCTATGTCTTACTGTTTGGAACTGCCCATCTAACGCAGAAACATATGATTTTAAATTTTCTGTTCCTTCATAAGAAATTACGAAAGCTGGAAGAGGACGTCCTCTGTATTCGTGATGATTTCCAACCTCATATATCTTCTCAACAAGGCTAATTTTATACTGGTCTAAAATATTTTCATTTGAAATTGAAATAGCTTCTTCTTTTGTTATAGAATCTTTTATAGACCCATTAATAGCATTTACCAAAAGTTCGCTATTTATCCAATAATATGGTACATTGTTGAAATCTCTTAAAGATATTGTTTTGATACCATCTTTATAGTCTAAGTCTGAGGGGCTAATTAAATTTTTATATTCCTTTTGGACCTTATTTTTTTTGAATTGATCTCCATGAATTTCATCTAAATTAGTCCATGAAAAATAAAGGCCACTTATTGTCCAAAATAGAAATTGGATTCCTAAAAATAAGCCAAGATATCTATGGACTTTTCTAAACTTGAGTGATGTTTTAGCAGAAACCAAGACAGATTACCATTTATTCTGGATCACGATATTTACAACAGCCGTGAAGATTATCATATACTTCGTCAGTTGCCTTATATGATGAATTATCATGACCAACATCAGCAATTTTCTTTTTAACATCATCAATAGAAACTTTAGTACTATTGTAGATGATTGAAAAGTTCTTTGACTGAGGGCTCCAACTCACATACTTTACACCTTTGAGGGATAAGGTTGCAGACTCAATTCTTTTTTTACACATCTCACAATTACCGCTAACTTCAAAAGTATCTCTAGCATTTTTTTCTTTGGTTTGTGAAAAAGAAATTAATGGGATAACTAATAATAAAAGAAAAATAATATTTTTCATAATACTAATTTAATATTTTATAACGTAATCCTAAGTAATATATCGAACCAAAAATTGGGCCATGAACAATTGAAGCATCAAAATTTGGATCAAAAGGATTATTGGACATAATTATCGGATTATCTTGTTTAAAGTTATTGATATTTTCACCTCCTAAGTAAACTTCAAATTTATTACTAAAAACTCTGGTAATTTGAGAGTTAACAGAAAAATGAGGATCAACAAGTTCAAAACTATCTCTTGGGTTTTGCATTAATCTTTGTTTACCTAATCTATTATATGTTATATCAAATTTCCAATTTTTATCATTTACTTTATTTGATTCAATCCCATAGTTGAAAAAGATAATATTTCTAGGTTGAATAGGTTTTTCTTTCAACCCGGATTTATAATATGATTTAACATCATACTTTTTATAAGCAGCCGTTAAATTCCAATTGTTTTTAGAAAAAAGAAATTCGAGTTGATAGTTGTCTGATTTAGACTTTCCAAATGTTGAATTATAAAAATTAAATTCACCAAAAGTCTCGTAATCCAAGATCACTTTATTATCAAAAATTGTTTTGTAAAAGTCAAAAATTAAGTTTCCTTGTCCTCCAAATAGAAAAACTTTGTGATCTAGACTAAAGCCTAAGTTAGTAGCCTTTTCCGGATCAACACCATATAATTTTTCGGCAAATGTTTTATTAATATTTTTTCTATTAGATAAAAATAAAACTTGATTTTCAGCAAATATATTAGCAATTTTTCTACCCGTTCCTAATGATCCCTTTATTGAAAAATTATCATTTAATGAATATCTAAAATGCAACCTTGGGGTAAAGAATGAACCTAAATTGTTATGAATATCATACCTGAGTCCAAAAATCAAATTAAAATTGTTAGTGTTGTCGAAACTGTATTCAAAAAAACCTCCAAATGATGAATCAACTCTGCTTAAATCAGACTTGAATACGTACTCATGATAGTCATCGCTAGAAAAATTTAATCCTACTTTTATTTTATTTTTTGTATTTGAAATAATTGAATTATAAATCAAATTAGTAAAGAAGCTCTTTTGAGAAATATCATAATCATTTAGACCATAATATGATTCTTGATCATGAAAATTATATGCAAATTGAAACCCTAAACTTTGATATGGAATATTAGGATTTACATAACCAAGTTTAAAAGACGAATCAAATCTATTTGTAAAAATCTCTCCTCCCCAAACTCTTGATAAATCTGATTTTTCATTAAAGTCAACACTACCAATTTTTTTATTATCATCTAAGTATCTGATATTTAAAAAACTTACTAATCCATTAGATGCATCCGTAAATTGCCATTTACTTAAAAGGTTGATTTGATCTTGAATTGGTTTGTCCAAAAATAAATCTCCATTCTTATCATTCGCTCTTTTTCTATCATTGTAATGAATGAATAATGTGTTTTGTAATTTTTCACTCCATTTAGATCTTACATGTGCATTTGCCTCAATCCTACCATCAATACTATTGAACAAATTAAAAAAGAAAGGCATGTCACTGGAAGGTTTTTTAATTTCGTAATTAATCTGTCCAGCAATACTTTCATAACCATTTGTTACACTACCCATTCCTTTAGTAACCTGAATACTTTCAATCCAAGTTCCTGGTGTAAAGCCTAAACCAAAAGTTTGTGAGGCTCCTCTTACCATCGGAATATTTTCCTCCGTTATAAGAATGTAAGGACTTTTCAATCCTAACATTTCAATTTGCTTAGTACCTGTGATTGCATCATTATGGTTGACATCAACGGATGGGTTTGTTTCAAAACTTTCTGATAGATTACAACAAGCTGCTTTTAATAGTTCCTCTTCGCTAATCATAACAACATTTTGAGGCATTAAATAGGTTCTTTGAGCTGAGCTTCTCCTTTTTGAAACTGTAACTTCACTTAATTCATTTTGATCAGAAAATTTGAGGTAATGTGTTATGTATTTATTATCATTAACATCTAAAGTATCAGTATTAAAACCAATATAACTGATAATTAGTTTATTTGTACTTTGCTCTTTATCAATTTTAAACTCTCCATTGGATTTTGTTATAACTCCTTTACTTGTTCCTTGCCAAAAAACATTAGCACCAGAAATTGGAAAGTCAACACCCTCGTCTTCAAATAATACTTTACCAGAAATTACATCTTGAGAATAAATAAAATTTATTGATGAGATAAATAGTATATATAGAAATTTTTTCATTTTTATTTCGAACTAACGAAACATATTATTTGGAGCAAAAATAGCACAGTTTTAGATGATTTAAGCTATTTTTGATTAAGTTTTTAAATGAGTACGCTAGAGCTAATAGGTTGGATAGGAAATACATTCGTAATTATATCTTTCTTGCATAATGACACCTTAAAACTCAGATCTTATAACTTGGTAGGGGCATCTGCATGGCTCATTTATGGAATTGTAGCAAATTCTTATTCAATCATTTTTCTTAATGTTGTAGTTATCTCAATACAAATTTTTAAAATTTCTCAAATACTAAGAGACAAGAAAAAATTATAGTTTTTTTACCTCCACCCAAAAGGGTAAAATGTTTTTTCGATTTATTGTTAAAAATGGTATTAAATCGAAATCTCCTTCATCAACTTTAATATTTTCCATGCTAGCAAATCCTTTATCATCAAGGTATATCTTTTTTGAATGGACACTATTCCCAATCTCCAAAGTCATTTGCCCATCACTCTGCTCAACATTATTAAATTTGAATTTAAAATTATATACACCACTTTGAAAATTAACTCTCCATAAACCGTATTTCTCATTTTGAGCCCAAATACCTCTTTGTCCACCTGCATCATTTCTGTTTAAAATTGTAGGGTTTTCATAAATACTCCCTAAGTGAATTCTAGGCTTATTTACCAAGTTTTTTGATTTTATTAATTCATCATACACATCATCCATTCTATTTTTCATGTCCATTGCGAGTTGGTTTTTCTCTAAAATTAAATTTTTAGATTCAGTAGGATCATTAACCAAATCATACAATTCAAAATTTTCAATTTGTGAATCATAATCGGTGTTTCCAACAAGCTTATAGTTATCACTATTTAATGAAATATTTTTATATAGCTCAGGTGATTTTCTTGTCCAGTAAGAGAAAAAATCTCTATTATTTTTATCAATATTTTCATCAAATAAATCAATTCCATCTATTTTTCTATCAGAGGGAATTGTTAGGTTACATAGTTTAGACAAGGTTGGAAGAACATCAATATGAGCGCCAAAAAAATCTATATCCTTTGCCTTTTTATAAAGTTTGGGATAGCTAAAGTAAAGGGGAACTTTAATGCCCCCATTATAAACCTGACTCTTTAAACCTCTAAGATTTGAAACATATCTTGTTTGCTGAGGACCATTATCAGTTAAAAAAATAACAATTGTGTTTTCTTTAATATCTAATTCCTCAAGCTTATATAAAAGCTTTCCAAAATTTTCATCAATATTGGTAACCATACCATAAATCTTTTTTGCATCATTAACATCTCTTTCAGTCATTTCAGAAGTTACTTCTTCATAAAAATTTGAAGGATCAATATCCTTATATAAATCATAATATTTTTCAGGGACTTGCAAAGGAGTGTGAGGAGCATTGAATGATAAATAGCAAAAAAACTGATTCGATTTATTTTGTTCAATAAACTTTAAAGCCTCATCAGTGAAAATATCTGAACAATATCCCTCATATTCTTTTATTTCATTGTTATGCCATAAAGCTGGATCAAAATAGCTCTCATTTCCAGCATAATAATTTGTAAAATCTCCAACTTGACCTATACCTCCTGCTAAATGAATTAATGATTCCTGAAAACCTTGATCAGACGGTCTTGAGGGATAGTTATCTCCTAAGTGCCATTTTCCAAAAATTCCAGTTTTGTAATTTTTTTCAGCAAAAATTTCAGCTAATGTTATTTCACTAGATGACATTATTGCGCCACCATTATATGTATCAGTAACTCCCGTTCTAAGAGAATACCTTCCAGTTAATAAACTAGATCTAGTAGGAGCACAAACTGGGGAAACATGAAAGTTATTGAACCTTAAACTCTCACTAGCAAATTTGTCAAGGTTAGGAGTAATTATATTTTTATTGCCATTGTAGCCAATATCTCCATAACCCTGATCATCTGTAATTACTATAATAACATTTGGATTACTTGTTTCAGAATTATTATTGCATGAAAGCAATAAGCTAGATAAAATGAAGAAAAATAATATGTTGTATTTCATGGAAAAATTAGCTTTTCTAATCTATTATTCCATCAATATTATAGCTAGAAACAAATTCCCAAATTAAACCGCTAGTATTTTTACCGTTATAATTTAATTTATCATCCCAATAATGGCCACCTCCTATTATTTTAATATGTTCAACATAAATATCTCCAGCATCATTATAGTATTTATACTGTTCTATTGAACCATCTTGATTAGTTAATAAATCTTCATTTGGTGTGGTGTTAAAATTTTTCCACCAATCAACTACTTCTGGAATTGATGGATAATATATATTACCATCATATGGAACATCAAAATCATCCGTTCCATGAATATTAATCATTGCCGTAGGGAATTGAGCATCACAACTTTGGTAACTATCATCTAACATAGTACCAGCAACTGAACCAATCGCAGCAAATTTTTTGGAGTTACAAGCTAAATAATATGACATAAAACCTCCATTTGAATATCCAGCAGCGTATATTCTTTTACTATCAATTACAGGATAATCAACTATTAATTGATCAATTAAATTTTCAATGAAACCAATATCATCAACATCACTTTTATTATCAGCAGAGGGATTAGAACAATTCCAATGTGAGCCAGTACCACCTAAATCAAGACCTTGAGGATAGACAACTATAAAATTATTACTCTCTGCTAAATCTCTCATATCTGCCGAATTAATGAATTGAGTAGCAATTCCTCCAAAACCATGAAAAACAAACATCAATGGATAATCAATTTCAGAATCATAAGAATCAGGAATATAGACAAGATAGTTTCTATTCACATTGTCATGAGTTAAAGTTTTTGTTTGAAGTCCTGTTATAATTCCATCCTCATCAACCTGAGTATTATCTTCACTCTTACATGAAATAATCATTAATGATAAAATGAAAAAGGATAAATATTTTTTGCAATTCATATTATTAAAATTATGTTATTTAGACTGTGGAATATCTATATTAATTTCGACCATATCCACAAGATTATTTTCACTTCCAAGTAGATATTTAGAAAAATGATTCGCTCGAAGCCAAAAATTATATTCAGACATATTCCCAAAACCATGTCTTTGACTAGGTAATATCATAAAACCAAATTTTTTATTTGCTTTTATTAAGGCATTCGCCATTCTATAAGTAGCCCCAGGATGAACATTATTATCCATATCTCCAGTTACCAAATATAAATGTCCTTTCAAATTCTTTGCCAACGATTGATTCTTATCAATATCATAAATGTATTTAATATTTCCATCATCATCGGTTTCCTCTAAAATACCATGATGCGTTTCACTCCACCAGCTATTATAAATAGAGTTATCATGGTTTCCTGCTTGAGAATACGCAACTTTGAAGAAATCAGGGTAAACTAAAATCGCTGCAGTTGACATAAAACCACCACCACTGTGACCATAAATTCCTACTCGATTAATATCAATAAAATCGTGTCTGTTTGCTAATTGTTGTGCAACATATTTTTTATCAGCTAAGCCATAATCTCTTAAGTTTCCATAGCCATAATTATGATACCATTTTGATCTATCTGGATGACCTCCTCTATTCCCTAAAGTGATTACAATAAAACCTAACTGAGCCATTCTATCAAGCCTATCCATTCTAACTGAGAAAGACTTATTGACTGATTCGGTTTGAGGGCCTGGGTAAACATATTCTAATAAGGGATATTTTTTATTTTCATCAAAATCAAAGGGTTTGTAAATAACTCCATACAAATCTGTTATTCCATCATCTGCTTTTGCTTTAAATGTTTCTGGAAATTTATATCCTGATTCAAATAAAGCACTTAAATCAGCAGTCTCCAGATTCATTATCACACTTCCATCAGAGTTTATAAGATTAGATTTTGGTGTTGTATTTACCCTGGAAAAATTATTAACAAAAAACTTATGATTATCTGAAGGGTATGTCATTGTATTGAAGTCACCCTTATTTAATAATTTGGGTACTCCACCATTTAAAGAAATTTTATAAGTATGTTCATAATAAGGATCAATTTCTTTATTTACTCCATGTGCACTGAAAAATAAAAAGTTTGATTTTTGATCGTAATACTTAATATTATCACTATGAAAAGGGCCACTAGTAATTCGGTTTAACAAATTCCCATTTATATCATGCCTGTAAAAATGTGCCCATCCATCTTTCTCAGACCAATGTATCATTTCAGTTTCATTTTTAATTAAGTACAATGGTCTTGTTTCAATGTAAGTATTCATTCTTTCTTCAATTAATACTTCTACCTCTCCAGTGTTAATGTCAGCTCTACATACATCCATTTTTTTTCTATCTCTACTCGTTATATTAAAATATATTTTTCCTTTATCAGACAATAATAATGTAGGCCTAAATTCATCATCATAACTAGACGGTTTAGTTCTTTTACTATGAATATTAATTCCACTTATGTAGGAGATTGTTTTTTGCTTGATTGAGTCAATTTGAACTTTTCTTATATCTTTAGATTTTATATCAAAGATCAAAATTTCGTGAGTGTACTCTGCTTCCTCACCAGCCATATGATATTTATACGTTTCGAGTGTAGGTCTTTTTTTACCAACAGAATTTATTACCCACAAATCTTTAATTTTTCGTCTGTCAGTTTTTTGATATACAAAATTTTTGGAATCAGATGACCAATACCCTCTTATTGGAAATTTATCATTTTTCATTTTTTCAATATCTTCATTATCCATTCCTCTATTGTATCCTCCATATCCAAAATGTTCAACACCATCTTTTGTCCACTGATTTTCTACTATAGTTGAATCTTTTTCATCAGCTACTGCCTTTAAAAAGTTTTCCTTATCCATCCAATATAGATTGTGTTTTTTTGAATAAAGTACAATTGTACTATCAGGTGCTACATTTGCCCATTTTTTCCACTTCTCGTCTTTCTTTTTTTCATTATTAATGATTGTTAGTCCATTGCCTCCAAGTTTATATTCAAGAAAGAAAACCTTTTTTTCTTTGCTTTTCTTTTTTAAAGTATCAGAGGACTCTACAAGTTCTGAAGATGTAACCCTAAATCTAATAGCAGTTTCATTTTTAACAAACTTGAAATTAAACTTTGGAAGGTGTTTACCATCATAAGGATCCTTTGTGATTTCTGTTAACCATGCAGCCATTTTATCATTATCAAATAATTCTGACTTTGTTCTTCTATCTGCATCCACTAAATAATATTTAGAACCATTAGTTGTTTTATATTGATACCAAAATTTATTTCCGTTTTTAAGCCAATGAGGATTAACGGTTGTTGAATGAACTAGTTTAGCTAAATTTTTTGGAGAAAACTTATAAGCTAATTCATAGTTTGCCTTGTTAGTATCATGAGATTGACTAAAACTCAGATAAGTAAATAAAATAAATAAACTATAACACAATTTTTTCATAAACACCTACAATTAAGTTAATTAAATATAAAAGATAGAATTAAAAATACAATTTTTAGAATCTTTTAAAAAAATTCCAAATATCTGAGAACATATTTGGATATGTTGGTCTTAAATTATGTCCTCCATTTTCAACCCTTATATATTTTATTTCTTTATTATCATTACATCCAATGAAAGTATATATTGTCTTATCATTCATTATTTTTTTTTGTGGAGGAAGTGCACACTCAAAATTTATTGCCCACAGCTCTGCACTTTTTAGTGCATCTAAAAAATTGTGGCCAAATGCTATTCCACCATCAATAGGAATAGTCGAATCTTTAGCACCATTTATTTGAAATATAGATAGTGGTTTTGTGTTGTCTTTAATTGGCATACTTTCCATAAGCTGACTCACAACTGGAGCAATTGCTTTAAAATGTGAAGTATGAATTCCTAGTTTGTTTACCATCCCTGATCCATTTGAAGTTCCTATTGCATAAATCTTATTCATATTCAAATTATTGTAGTTTTCTAATTCCTTGATAATTGAATTAATGAAAGCCACATCATCAGCTTTTGAAGGTTCTGTCCCTAAATTCCAAGAATCTAGATGACCTTGAGGATAAATGCCAACAAATTCTCCACTATCCGTAAAACTTTTTAACTGATTTACCCATGAAGTATTTTTACCACCTTTTCCGTGTAAAGCAAATACAATTGGATAATCTACATCACTATTAATATTTGCCGATGTTTGAATTATTACTGGTCTTTCAGTTTTGGTTCCTTGAATTATTTGATCAATATAAATAGTCTTCGTAACTAACGATTTTTTACCATTAAGATCCTGGCTTACTAATTCATTTGAACTATCGCATGAAAAAAAGAATATGAAAATCGTTGATATAAAAACTAAATTAATTTTCATAAAAAAATCTAATGATCAGTATTTTGATGTAAATAAAAATTAACAATCACATGGATCGCAATTACAAGGGCTGCAAGTACACTGGTTGCAATTATTTTTATTACATGGCTCGCAGTCACAACTACAATTAGTATTCATATTGGTCATTTGTTATAATAAAGTTAGGAATAAAATTATTACGTATTATTTAGTAAATCAGAAAAATAGGGATAGTAGATTATAACTAATACCATTAACGAACTAATTACAGCAAATGAAACAGCCCCAGCAGAAATATCTTTGATTAATTTAATTCTAGAATCATACTCTGGATTAATTATATCACATATTTTTTCAGCCACAGTATTCAGAGCTTCTGTGCTTAATATAAATCCAATCAAGATTATATGAATAATCCATTCATTTTTTGTTATTTCAAAATAATACCCTAGACCAATAAATAGAAGAAAAAAAAGGGATTGAACTTTAATTGAATCTTCATTTTTTAAAAGAAAAAACATTCCACTAAGAGCAATTATAATACCTTTGATTCTTTTAAATATAAATTGCATAATATTAAAAACTTAACTTAAAATTATAATAATTATGGATACGCTCAGTCATGCGCTATATGGAAAAGGATTATTTGGATATAAAAAATACAGATGGTATTCATTCTTCTTTGGTATTATACCAGACATATTTTCATTTGGTATTTACTTTATTTATTTAATTGTATTTAGTGAATTTGAATTTGGCAGACCCTCTAGAGAGGAACTTCCTCACTGGGTATATGATTTATATGATATTTCTCATAGTATGGTAACAGCTTTAGTCTTTATTGCAATTGCTTACAAGATTAATAAAGATTTTGCATGGCCAATGTTAGCTTGGCCTATGCATATTGTTGTAGATTTTTTCACACATAGTATTAAATTTTTTCCAACCCCAATTTTATGGCCAATTTCAGATTATAGATTTGATGGAGTACCATGGTCAAATCCATATGTATTGGGAATAAATTTTATATTGATATTTTTAATATTTATATATCGCTGGAGAACCAGGCTAAAAAATAAATAATGAGAGAAAAAAGTTTTAAACGTTATCTGTTTGATTTTATTGTAATTGTTTTAGGGATTACAGTATCATTTTGGTTTAACCAATTATCAATTAAAAGAAGTGATAATAAAGAGAGAATAAAAGTTCTAAATAATATTGAAAAGGAAATTGCAGAAATAGAGAAATATTGTGATGAAAGACTTAATGCTTGGAATGATGATATAGGATTGTATACGGAATTTTTAGATGATAATTTAAATATTGAATCCATAAAAAATATTACTTCAAGTAAAGGAAGGATTGAGTTTAATTTAATTTACTATAGGGATTTTGAACCACCTATGAATAGATACAATTCTATGATTAGCTCGGGTGATATAAAGTTTATTAAATCAGAAAAAATTAAAGAAACGCTGACAAGACTTCATAATTTGAATTATTCTAATCTTAAAACGTCAGTTGAATATGAAAAATCTTTAAAGCAAGAACTGATTAACATTTTAACCGAAAACCACTCTGAGATATTATTTGCAGCTGATAGTTATAAAACATCAATTGAAATATATTCAAGTCTTTTACATAAATCAATACAAAGCGACCAAGAACTAAAGTCGAACCTGCTAATACAAATGAAGTATTTTAAAAGTAGAGTTAGTCTTCTGAAGCTTTACATGTATACCTTAGACGAGTTAAAATCTGAAGTTGAAAATTCTTTAGATTAGTTTACAGCTTGGTACTCGTCAATCACTACATCTCCATCAGAGTTTAACAATTGATCAAGCATAGATTTCATGTCAAAAAAGTCATGTTCTTTAGCAATCTTACCATCTTTCATTGTGATCATGGTTGTTCCAGAAAGATCTAAATAATTTCCTGTTGCTGGAATTCCAAAAAAATCTCCTGTGTGCTTTCCCTTAAAGTTCCAATGTTTTACAAGTCTATTACCCTGACCAAAAGCATCAATAATTTTCCACTCTATTTCTGAAAAACCGTTAAGATAATTTAAATAATGATTTTTTACAGCTTCAATACCAACTACATCACCTTGATCTGTAACAACAACAACATCTTCAGTAAAATTATCAGAATTAACTGTACTTGTATCTCCATCAATTAAAAATGTATTCCAAACATTTTGATACATTTCAAGATCTTTCTCAAGTTGAGCATTAGCATCAATTAATTTTTTTTCAGCAGTATTTCCTCCACAACTCAATAGAAGGAGAGAAAAAAGTATTACATATATATTTTTCATAATTGATTTAAATTTATATAATTATAAATCCAGATGCAAAAAAAACTTTTACTTATAATTCCCATACTATTTTTTTTAAACATTAATGAACTAAAAGTGATTTCATATAATATTAGATACAATAACTCTAATGATGGTGTCAATATTTGGGAAAATAGAAGATCAACTATTAAGAATTTTATTGTTGATGAAAATCCAGATTTTGCAGGATTGCAAGAGGTTACTTACTCTCAACTAATATTTTTAACTGAATCTTTAAAAGATTATGATTATATAGGTGTCGGTCGTGATGACGGAAAAACAAAAGGAGAATTTAGTCCAATATTTTATAATAGGAATAAATACAAAATTTTAACCAATGATACATTTTGGTTATCCTCAACACCTGAGAAAGTTTCTATTGGTTGGGACGCTTCAATGGAAAGAATATGTACATATGGATTATTTGAAAATGTAGATACAAAACAGAGGTTATGGGTATTCAATACCCATTTTGACCACATTGGTAATCACGCAAGAGAAAAATCTACAGATTTAATTTTGAAGAAGATTAACAGTATTAAATCAAAAGATATTCCAGTTATATTAACTGGTGATTTTAATTTAAATGATGATAATTTTTCCATAAAAAAAATTCAAAAACAACTAAAGGATGTTCTAATCAATATCAAAAAAACTGATCTTAATTATGAGACATACAATGGGTTTAAAAATTTAGTTAAATCAAAAAGAAGAATTGATTATATTTTTACTAGAAATTTTGAAGTAAAAGAAGCTAAACATGTCTACATAAAAACCCCATATGGTGGTTGGGCATCAGATCATCATCCAGTTTTATCACTACTTAAATATTAAAAAAAACCCTGCAAACTGCAGGGCTTTAAGAATATGTGATGTAGCGGTATACTTGCTCCCCCTCTTGGACTCGAACCAAGGACCCTCTGATTAACAGTCAGATGCTCTAACCAACTGAGCTAAGGAGGAATTTAATGAAGGCAAATATATATTTAATTTTTGGGTAATCAAATAAGAGAAATAAGAATTAGTTTAAAGCTCTAACCACATCCATTCCATTGGCATATATGAATAATCCAAGAAGTAAAAATAGACCTATATAAGTTGCGTATTCCATAAACTTCTCATTTGGTTTCCTTCCACTAACCATTTCATATAAGACAAACATAACATGACCTCCATCTAAAGCAGGAATTGGTAATAGATTCATAAATGCTAAAATTATGGATAATAAGGCAGTAGTTTCCCAAAATCTTTGCCAGTCCCATGCTGCAGGAAAGATTTTTCCAATAGTGCCAAAGCCACCTAGTTGTGAAGCTCCAGCCTTGGTTGCTATATATTGAAATTGGGCTACATAATCGTATAAAGTCCAATAACCATAATCAAAACCAACTTGAATACTTTCAAAAAAACCATAATTTAATTTAGTTGGTTTTGGCATTTGGTTCATAATATTAATACCAATGACTTTATCTTCTGAATCAAAAGGAATCGTTACATCAAATAAACTACCATTTCTTAAGATTTCAAGTTCCATATAATCAGCATTAACAGACTTATTACTATCAAAGTCATCCATCTCGTAAATTTTGGATCCATTAACTCTGCTAATGATATCCCCTTTGGTTAATCCTGCATATGATGCAGGTAATCCAGAGATAACAGAATCTATAACTATGTCTGGAACTGGAATAAATGATAGCATTTGACCAGATTCCATCATTCTTGTTCCAATATTCTCAGGAATATTTATAATTTTTCTACTACCATCCTCAGAAATTACTTGAACCTCTGAGAGTGCTCTGGTAAATAACATTTTATTGATGTCAAATTGATCGACAATTTCTTTACCATCAACTGTTAGAATTTTATCACCGTCAGTAAATCCAACCTCTTGCATTAATTCAGAAACCTTAAAACCAGAATTCAAATTTTCTTCTGTGATTACTGTCTTTCCCCAAACAAACATGATCATCATATAAAGTAAAAAACCAACAATAAAGTTAACAGTAACACCACCCAAAAGAATAATTAATCTTTGCCAAGCAGGTTTGGACCTGAATTCCCATTCTTTAGGCTCCGATGAGGTGTGATCAGTATCAAAACTTTCATCTACAATTCCAGAAATTTTGACATATCCTCCAAGTGGAAGAGCTCCAATACCAAATTCTGTTTCACCAATTTTTTTCTTAAAAAAAGTAAATGGCCAATCAATAAAAAGGTAAAATTTCTCTACTCTACATCCAAATAACTTGGCTGGAATATAATGACCAAATTCATGAAGAACTACGAGAATTGATAAACTTAGTATTAATTGAAATGCTTTGATTAAAACTACTTCCATATTTAAAAATTGGATGTCAAAAGTAACCTTTTTTGATATTACAAAAAAACTTAAAAAAAATATTTTAAAAATTATAAATAGGTTAATTTTGCCAGTCCATATGAAAAATAGTTTTTTAAAGAGATACGGCCTAATAATTTTATTTTTTATTGTTTTTTCAGTTGTTGGAGTTTCATCATTCAACTACGTACAAACTCCAACTAAAAAACTTCCTATATACAGCCCATCAATGGTAAGTGATGAGTTGGTCGAAGAGGATTTAAGATATGTAAAAAAATACCACAGGATTAGTGATTTTTCATTGTTTAATCAAAATGGTGAAAACGTAACTCATGATAATTATAAGAATAAAATATATGTTGCTGATTTTTTCTTTACTACATGTCCAGATATTTGTCCAATAATGACAGGTAATATGTTGTACCTACAAGAAAACTTAAAAAATGTTGATGATATTATGTTGGCCTCTTTTTCTGTAACACCTGACGTTGATACAGTTGAAGTATTAAAATCTTATTCTCTTGAAAAAGGAGTTGATGATTCGAAGTGGAATTTGATGACAGGTGAAAAGAAACAAATTTATGACTTGGCAAGAAAGTCATTTTTAGTAGCTAAAAAAATCCACAATGAGCAAACTCATGGTATGATTCATACAGAAAATTTTGTCTTAGTTGATAAAGACAAAAGAATTAGAGGATATTACGATGGCACAAATATTGAAGAAATGGATAGGTTACTTGATGATATTAAAATACTTTTAGATTCCTATGAAAGCTCTTAAAATCTTGTTTTTCTTTTACATATTATTTTTTTCATCATTTAATATTTTTAGTCAAGAATTAATAATTGGAGAGGAAAGAATTGAACCTGGTATTGTTTTAATTTTCGAAGGTGCTGTTAAAGATGTTGTAATTCCCAAATCCAATAATTTGAGTGTTGAAGAAACTAATGTACATATTGAAGCGAGAGTTAATTGGGATTCTTTAAATATCCCCGAGGGGACTCCGGCAGGTGGATTTGTACCATTCTTAAAAATAAGTTCTGTTATATTAAATCAAAGTACTGGTCTAAAAACATTTGTTGATCTTACTCCTCACATCAATCTGATTGATAACTTTCATTATGCACGAAATATTGCCCTTCCTGGGAAGGTTGATGATTTATATACAGTTGAATTTAAAATCAATCCTCCACACGTTTATGATTTAGCTTTTCATAAAGATTGGGCTGAAAAATTTGGTAAAGACTTATTCAAAGGAAAATCCTATACTTATGAAGATGTTGACTTTGAGGAGATTGCAAAGGCTAACAGAGAATAAAATTTTTTGCTAAATTTATTTAAATCAAAAAAATATTATGAAAAAGTTACTATTTATAGTTAGCCTATTATTAATTGGCTGCGAGACAAATCAAAACAGGGATAATGCAACATGGACATTTGATGCATCAACTGGAGACTATATTGAATGGCAAAGTGAAAATGATTTTGCAAATGAAATGACAAATGCTGCTTTTGTTCATTTATATAATGTTGAGTATGAAAAAGCAATGGTATTTTTCGAAAAAGCATTGGAATATGACCCATCACTATTTGGACCACATGTAGTTTTAGCTGGATTTTCGGAAGATGGATCTGAGAAACAACAAATGCATATATCTAAAGCCAAGGAATTGGTTGAAAATAAAAATAATACTTCGAAACTTTTTGTTTCACTTTTAGACTTAGATAAAGGAGGAAGTTGGCCACTTGTTACACAAGGTGCTCATGATGTTTGGAAATCAATGAGAGATATTGAACCGAAAGGTAAACTTATTCATTACTATTATGCATTTACTATTCCTGGAATGGAAAATAAAATTCAAGAAATGGAAACACTTTTAGCTGAGCTAAAAGATGGTACTGGTGATAGTGAATCTCTTGCTGTTAGCGGTGATCATTCATTCATGATAGCTCCAATAGTAAATACACTGGGCTATTTTTATTACAACATTGGAAATAAGGAAGAGGCAAAAAACCTATTTGAAGAGTATCTTAATCTTTATCCAGATGGATATAATTCATATGATTCGATGGGTGAGTTTTATTACAATGAGGGTGATATGGAAAATGCTCTAAAATTTTATAAAAAAGCAAAAGAAATGTACCCAGCTGCAACTTCAGCAAATATGATGATTGAAGAAATTTCAAAATCTTAAATTATATTAAGGGTAAAATCTAATAACGATTTTGCCCTTAATTATTTTCCACTTCTAAAATTAAATCAATTTCTACGGCAATATTCATTGGTAATGAATTCATTCCCAATGCTACTCGAGTATGCTTACCTCTATCACCAAAAACTTCAACTAATAAATCAGAACATCCATTTATAACTTTTGGTTGATCTGTAAAATTAGATGCTGAATTAACCATACCATTTACTCTAATGATTTGTTTCACATTTTTAAGATCACCAATTGCAGATTTAATTGTAGAAATCAAATTTATGCCTGTAGCTCTAGCTGCTTCATAGCCCTGATGAATAGTCAAGTCATATCCCAACTTTCCCTTGATGTATTCACCATCATTTTTTAGTGGTCCTTTTCCAGAGATAAATAAAAGATTTCCCGATTGAACAGTATTTACATAATTTGCAACGGGGTCAGATGGAATCATTAGTTCAATTCCTAACTCCTTCAACTTGGATTCAGGATCAAAATTGGAATCTTGATCTTTCTTTTCTGGAACACATGCAACAATTAATAGTAACAGTAAATAAAATATTTTCTTCACTTTTATATAATATTTTAAATTAAAAATTATCCAAGATATACGTCAAGGCTCATCATGACAATGAATCCAGCAATTAAACCCATTGTTGCTAAATCTGTATTTCCACCTCTCTGACTTTCAGGAATTACCTCTTCAACAACAATAAAAATCATTGCACCAGCAGCGAATGATAATGCATATGGTAATATTGGCCAAACAAGAATTACTAATGCAGCACCAATGACTGCAAAGATTGGTTCTACTATAGCTGATAGCTGTCCCCATATCCAGGATTTAGTTCTGCTAAAACCTGCTCTTCTCACAGGCATAGATACGGCAAAACCTTCAGGAAAATTTTGAATTCCTATACCAATTCCTAATGCAACAGCAGCTCCGAGTGTATATACATTAGCAAATTCTGGAATAACTAAAGCCCCAAAAGCAACTCCAACTGCTAATCCTTCTGGAATATTATGAATAGCAATAGCTAATACAAGTAAAGAAGTTTTTTTAAGATCTGTCTTGGGCCCTTCTGCTTCTTTCATTTTTCCAAAAATATGTAAGTGTGGGATTGCCTTATCTAATATGAACATGAAAAGTGCTCCAATGAAAAAACCAATTGCTGGAGGTAAAAATGATGGCAGAGTTGATTGTCCCAACTCATTCTGAACCTCAACTGCATCAATAGCTGGTGCTATTAATGACCAAAAACTTGCAGCAATCATTACACCACCAGTAAATCCTAAAGCCATATCAAGAACTTTTCTATTTGAGCCCTTGAACAAAAAGACAAGAGCAGCTCCAATAGCTGTCATGATCCAAGTAAATAGACCAGCATAAAGTGCTTGTAATATTGGATTGGTTTGAGATTGAAAAAATTCTAATATAGAATTCATTATTTAGTTAATTAAAACAACCTGTTTTAAAGTTCACACATCAAAGATATGAATTAAAAATCTCTTGAAATAAGTTTATTACAAATCTGTATTAACTCACTTTTTTTATAATTTTCAATATTTATATTTTCTAATGAATTTATTGCTTTTGTGGAATAATTTTTAACTAAATCTTTTGTCTTTACATCAACGTTAGCATTTTTGAATAATTCAAATACTTTTTGAATTTTAGAACCATCATCACTATTTGAATCATTATATAACTGATCTAAAGTTATAGAATCACCTTCATTAGAAATCTCTTTAAAAACATGGTACATTACCGTTTTTTTTCTCTTGATAATATCTCCACCAATTTTTTTTCCTATTAAATTTTGATCACCAAATAAGTCTAAGTAATCATCTTGTATTTGAAATGCTAATCCTAAATTTATACCAATATCGTACAATGATTCTAAATCAGTTTCATTGACATCATTTATAATGCCTCCCATTTTTAGAGAAGAACCAAGGAGAACAGCCGTCTTATATTTTATCATTTGAATATAATCTGAAAAATTTAATTCATTTTCTTTTTCAAATTCAAGGTCTAACTGTTGTCCCTCACATATTTTTAAAGCAGTATCATTAAAAATCTCAAGGAGTTTTTTTTGAATTTTTGCTTCATAATTTTCCAAACATTTATAAGCCAGTATTTGCATGGCATCACCAGAAAGTATTGCCTGATTTACATTCCATTTTAAATGTACTGTTTCATTACCTCTTCTAATTTTTGAAGAGTCCATTATATCATCATGAATTAAAGTAAAATTGTGAAAAAGCTCATTTGCAAGTGCTGCTGATAATGCATAATCAGTATCGTCATTATATAATCTACTTGATATCATAGTTAATATTGGACGAACTCGTTTTGATGGTAGTTTTAAGAAGTATTTGATAGGTTCATATACTGAGTTATCATTTAAGTCATTAATAAAATTATCAATGTAACTATTAAATAGATTTTTGTGATCTTTAAAACCTTTCATTATATAAATGCTAAAATACATTATATAAATATTAAAAGGTAAATTAGAGGTTTAGAAACTTAAGAAAGTTATATAGTTTTATAGTTTCTTTTAGATATTTGTAATTATGTACAGAACTAATAATTGTGGAGAGCTTAAAATTTCAGATGTTGGAAAAGCTGTAACTCTTGCAGGTTGGGTTCAAAAAATAAGGAATAAAGGTTTTTTAATTTGGATTGATCTCAGAGACAGATATGGCATAACTCAGCTTATCATAAATTCTGAAAAAAGTTCAAAAAAAGTTATTGATTCTGTAAAAGATATTGGAAGAGAATTTGTAATTCAAGTTGAAGGAGAAGTAATTAAAAGAGAAGCAATAAATAAGAATATCCCAACTGGTGAAATTGAGATATTAGTTACAGAAATAAATATTTTAAATTCATCCAAGGTACCCCCTTTTACAATTGAAAATGAAACTGATGGAGGTGAGGAATTAAGAATGAAGTATAGGTATCTAGACCTAAGAAGACCAGCTTTAAAAGACAACATTATTTTTAGGAATGAATTAACTTTTCAAGTGCGTAAGTACTTAAAAGAGGAGGGATTTATTGATATTGAAACTCCCTATTTAATCAAATCAACACCTGAGGGAGCAAGAGATTTTGTAGTTCCTTCTAGAATAAATCCTGGAGAATTTTATGCACTTCCACAATCACCTCAAACATTTAAACAGTTGCTTATGGTATCTGGATTTGATAAATATGTTCAAATTGTAAAATGTTTTAGGGATGAGGATCTTAGAGCTGATAGGCAACCAGAATTTACTCAAATTGATTGTGAAATGTCATTTGTCAATCAAGAGGATATCCTAAATACTTTTGAAGGATTAGTCAAAAATTTATTTAAAGTTTGTATCGGAGCATCTTTGGAAAAATTTGATCGTATATCCTACGCTGATGCAATGGAACTTTATGGGTCTGACAAGCCAGATACACGATTTGGAATGAAGTTTTTAAACCTTTCAGAAAAAGCTAAGGGAAGTGGTTTTAAAATTTTTGATTCAAGTGAATCTATTTATGCATTTACTATTGAAAATGGTGAATCTTTTTCAAGAAAAGATATTGATTATTATACAGACTGGGTTAAAAGACCTCAAATTGGTGCTCTTGGTTTGATTTGGATAAAGCACAATCAAGATGGGTCAGTCAAATCTTCAGTTGATAAATTCTTTAATGAAGAACAATTAAAATCAATGACAGGCTCGAAAGCTGGAGATCTAACATTTATAATATCTGGTGATAAGAAAAAGACACTTACTCAACTTGGGAGTTTGAGAATACATGTTGGCGAAAAACTAGGGCTTAGAGATAAAAATAAATTTAATGCATTATGGGTTACTGACTTTCCTATGTTCGAATGGGATGAAGAAGCTAAAAGATATCATGCAATGCATCATCCATTTACATCACCAGTTAAAAATACAATTGGGGAGGATCCAGGATCAACTCTAGCTAATGCTTATGACCTTGTTATAAATGGAAATGAAATTGGTGGTGGATCAATAAGAATTCATGATCAAAAACTACAAGAGGAAGTTTTCTCTATTTTAGGGTTTTCTAAAAAAGAGGCGTTTGATCAATTTGGATTTTTACTAGAAGCTTTTACTTATGGTGCACCTCCGCATGGCGGTATTGCATTTGGATTAGACAGATTAGCTGCTGTGATGAAAGGTGAAGAATCAATCAGAGACTATATAGCATTTCCAAAAAACAATAGTGGACGAGATGTTATGATTGACAGCCCATCAATTATTGATAAAGACCAATTGGATGATTTAAATATTAAAATCAAATAATTTGTTTCTACGAATTTTACTATACATTATTTTTATTCTGGATTTGGCTCTACTGTTTTTCGGATTGTATAAAAAAAATACAGATATCGAACTTGGTGAAAAATTAATTGGAAGTAGTGTTCTTGCTTTCTGTTTTATTTTCTTACCTATCTTTCTTTACTACCGCTACAGTAAGAGAAATTTAGAGGATTATATTTATAAAGACTAAGTTTTTTTCAGTTTCCTTTTTTTAATAAAAAAGGCATCAATTAGTAATTTACACTCATTAGATAAAACTCCATAAGAAACTTTTGTTTTAGGATGTAATGTTGTATTTAATTTTCTGTATCCTCTGTGAGGATCACTAGCTCCAAAAACCAGTCTTGATAATTGTGCCCAATACATAGCACCAGCACACATTTGGCACGGCTCCAATGTAACATATAATGTACAATCATTTAAATATTTACCTCCTAAATAATTAGCTGCAGATGTTATAGCTTGCATTTCAGCGTGAGCAGTTACATCATTTAGCATTTCTGTTAAATTATGAGCTCTAGCAATAATTTTATCATTTGAAACAATTACAGCACCAACAGGAACTTCATCTTTTTCAAAAGCCGTTTTGGCTTCAGCAAGGGCTTTGGACATATAGAAAATATCTTTTTCTTTCTGGTTCATTAACTTAATTTTTTATACCATTCAAGTGCTAATCCGTCGGTTAAACTAGCAATAAAACAACTAACATCTAACAGACTTGAATATAAATCTGTATCTCTGTTTAAATATTCCTTTGGAATACATTCCAAAGCTAATTCATCAAATGCACTTACTTTGTCATTTCTCCAATTTATAACTGAATTTGTAAATGTCTTCAAAAGGAAATTTAAAACCTTATATCCTGTGAGTTCTTTTTCAATCACCTCTTTAGACTTATAGACTTTTTCAATACTAATCTCAATTATTCCATCCATTTGTGCTTTAAATTTACTTATGGACATTAAAGATTTATCGAATGTTCCATCCAATATTTTTTCTTCATTTTCAATAAATATTTTTACTGCTTCATTAATTAATGTGTTAATTGCTAATGCTCTCAAGTATGCAATTCTTTGAGACTTCAATCCCATTTTTGAATATTTTTCTTTATCAATTGTATCCTTAACAAGCTTAACTAAATATTCAAGAGCAAATTCTTCAGGAATCCAATCCAGATTTATTCCATCCTCAAAATCAATTAATGTGTAACAAATATCATCAGCCGCTTCAACTAAAAAAGCTAAAGGATGTCTATTGTAATTTGAGTCACCGATTTTTAAATTTAGTTCCTCAGCAACTTCATCAAAAAAGATATGTTGGTTAGAAAAGAAACCATATTTTTTATCCTTAATATTCTTTGTTGGCTTGTATGGAAGTGAGGCTTTTGGGTATTTTGTAAATGCTCCTAGAGTTGCATAGCTTAATCTCAAACCTCCTGGTGATCCAATTTTACTTTCTGTTAATATTTTAAATCCATTGGCATTACCCTCAAAATTACACAGGTCATGATACTGAACTTTTGTTAACTCGCTTTTATATTTTTCTCCTTCACCAATTTTAAAAAAATCTCCAATTGCTGACTCTCCACTGTGACCAAATGGTGGATTCCCAATATCGTGAGCTAAACAAGCAGCAGCTACAATACTCCCAAAATCATTTGTTTGAAATCCATGAATTTGATTTAAATATGGATACTTTTCTAAAATGTGTTTTCCAACTGTACGCCCTAAACTTCTACCAACGACAGATACTTCTAAACTGTGTGTTAATCTTGTATGGACGAAACTTGTTTTTGAAAATGGTACAACTTGTGTTTTGTCTTGAAGTGTTCTAAAAAATGATGAGAAAACAATTCTATCATAGTCAACATCAAATCCAACTCTCGTTTCATCTTGCTCTGACCTAAGTCTTTTTAAACTATCTCCATGTCTTTTTAATGATAAAAGGTTTTCCCATTTCATTAATGCAATTTAAATATTTTTGAGAATTGGAAAGATGAAAAAATAAATGTTTTATAATTTAAATTTCATCAACCTTGCAGCTGAGCTACTTTTTTCATCTTCAGAGGTTATCCAGAATGTTGTTGGATCAATAATTTTTATAGCCTCAACCTGAGTTTTCCCGATTGGGATTTCATACATATCAATTTTTTGATTTTTATTGTTTAAACTAAAATCAGAAATTATTAAAACGTAATATTCATCAAACTTGATAGTTGATGTCAGAGCTAATGTATTTGTTTCTTTATCGTAATCACCACCAGTGACTATTGAATCAGTATTTAAACTACCAATTTTTTTTGCCTGATAATTTCCTCCATTTTTTGGAAGAGAGTAGATTTCAGTAATTTTTTTTCGTTTATTTTTTGTGAATATTAACAGTTTATCCTCAAAAGAGATTAAAGCTTCAGCATCATACTCTGATCGTCTATAAATTCTCCTAAATTTTTTTTGTTCTGGATATGAAAAATTTATCACCTCAACATTTTCATTAGAAGACTTTTGAATTGGGATTTTAACAATAGATAAATTTTTTCTTGTATCATAATTATTCCCCATGTTAGCAACATATAAAAACTCTTCGTCTTTAGTTATGTCCTCCCAATCAGTATTTTTAACCCCAGCAATCTTTCGGGTCTCAACTATTTTTCCTTTTTCATCTAAATAATATAATGCTGGATCCCCTCCAGAATCATTGTGTGTAACAAATTGACCATCTATAATCTCTAATCCAGATGTTTCATCAATAATTTTTGATAAACTTATGTCTGTTGTAATTTTCTGCGAATAAGAAAATTGAAATACAATAAGTGTAAGTAGAATACTAATTCTCATTTATAATTTTTCTCCAATCTACTAATTTAAAATTTTGATTCAAACCATCATTATCATCATCTTGAGCAATAAAAAATCCCTTAGGAAATTTTTTAGTAGAAATTGAAGTTACATCAATACCATCAGTTTCAGTTGTACCATCAATAGTTTTTCCAGATATAACTCTGAAAAAAGTCTTAGCCTTTAATGATTCTCTATCAATAAGTAAATAACCATTAGATCCTTGAACAGAAGAAATTAAATACCCTTTACTGTCGCCATCGTCCCTCAATGCCAAACCTTCAAAGTCAGGTTTAAAAAATTTATTTTTCTTAAATATTAATTTTCTTTCCTCATCAGTTGTTGGAAAAACATTAATTTCCCATATACCTTTTCTTTCTTGACCTATGTAAACTTTTCCTTTAGATTCATCTGCTACTATACCTTCAACTAAAGAGGAAAATCTTAATTTTCTTTCAAATTTAATTTCGGGACTTGATTCATCATTATTATAACTCCACTGCTCTACATTTCCTTTTTTATCACTTACAAATAAATATGTATTATACTTATCATCATAAAAAGTAATTCCATATACATCTTTTAAACTTGGAACTACTTCACGAACTATATTTTTTTCTAATTCTCCATTGGAATTAAAAATATAAAGATCTATACTATTATGTGTTCTATTTGTTCCAGCAACTAAGTATTTATCTTGACTGAACTTGGATGGTATTATGTCCACATTATTTATCCTCCCAACCTCATAATCATAGAGCTTATTACCCTCTAAGTCATATACAATTATGCCGAATTTTTTATCAGATGAAACAATTAAGCTTTTTTCTGGATTGATTAGGTTTTCTAAAACACACATATCATCTGCTGCATCATCACCAGCAAAAACTGGCTCTGTTTCTACATCAGCTTCAACTTCAATATATAACAAAGAGCCTAATAAATTAGGCTCTTGTGAATTTAAAATGCTAGTAAAAATTAAACTAGCAAAAAATAATTTTTTAACCATTAAAAATCATATTTTAAACCTACATTCCAGCTTAAATTATAATATTCAAGTTGCATAGTTTTTTCAACAGTACCTTGATAATATCTTAAAGGCTGATTTGTTAGGTTTTTCCCCTCAGCAAATATACTAAGTTTGTCAGTAATTTTGTAGTTAGCATTTACGTCCAAAAATGTTTGCTCATCATAATATCTGTCTTCATAAGCATCTCCACTCAACTCATCCAATGCTTCACTTGCATAATTCATTGATGCCCTAACAAAAAATTTATTTGCTTCATAGGCTAACGATAAGTTATACATATTATCAACTTGACCAACTAGTGGAATGTCATCTCTACCTTCAACTCTGTCTGTCGAAGAATTGGTTGAAGTATAGTTGCCCATAAAAGTGAAGTTATTCAAGAGTTTAGTTTGAAAACCAATTTCAAAACCATTCAAAGTAGCTTTTTCACCATTTCTAAGTTGACTCATTTCATAACCATCATCACCAGCATATGTATAATTATTAGTAGCAAACTTATAAATCCAGTCATCAATACTTTTATTAAAAAACCCTACAGAAAATAAACCTAATCCTTTAAAATAATATTCAGCCATAAAATCAATGTTAGTTGATAAAGAGGCTTTTAAATCAGGGTTTCCAAGTGCAAGTTCTTTATCATCAGAATTTGAATATTCGTATGGAACTAGATCATAATATGATGGTCTAGATAATGATTGAGTTAATGCAAAGTTAAAATTCAATTTATCATTTAAATCCCATTGTAAAGTTAGATTTGGAAGAACATTAGTATAACTATTATCTCCAGTTACTGATCCGATATCTGCTGGTGTCTCATCCTCTTCTTCATCAAAAACCTGACCTGTATATTCAACATTTGTACTTTCAATTCTAGCTCCAGCAATTAAAGTTAAATTATCTCCTAACTTATCTTTAATCATCGCATAAAATGCAGTTATATTTTCATCTGCATCGTAATTACCTCCTGCAAATTCATCCATAACATAGGAGTCAAAATTAGGATCACTAGGGCCTCCTAACGATAAGCTACCTAATGCTTCAGCAGTCATAAAATTTCCACTTTGATATTTTTTTCCAGGCTGATAATCAGAAAGTGTAGCATTAAAAAATGAAACTCCATCCATGTTAGGTAAGTCGTTATCATATTCATACCAAATATCATTTCTGTCTTTGGTTTTACTTTTGTATTTGAGTCCAAATTTTATTTCATCATTGACATTATATGGTAAATCAAAGTCTAATGAAAAAGAAGTATTAGTTTCTTCAGTACCCTTAAATGCTTGCTCAGTTTTTTTGTAACCAAACTTACTTGCTTCAGTCCAATTATCTCCTTGATAAATAAAATTTGGGAATCTTGGGTTTGAAATATCAAGAGAAGAAATTGGAACTCCTTTTTGCTCATATCTTACATATCTTTCATCAGGCCTATCCTCACTAGCAGCTGAAAAACTCACTTTCCAATCCATTCCAAGTTTACCAAATTGATGATCACCACCTAAAGAATATTTCTGAGTCTTTTGGTCCTCTAATCTTGTATTTTTATTTCTATCATTATTACCTCCACCTTTAGTTTGTCTTCTAACTCTAACTGTCATATCATCCATATCAATACTTCCAACTCTCATTCTAAATCTATTTTCCCAGTCATCTCTGTGGTTATATATTGATTTAAAGTAGAGCTGATTATTATCATTTAAGTTCCAATCTAAGTTTAAACTTAAACTTCGTCTTGTTCTTTTGACATCATATCTTCTTATATCCATTTCACCAATAGCTCCATCATCTGCCCAATCAGCTGGATCGTTCCATTCAAACTCAATATTATCAGAACCATAATCTCTAGTTTGAACAGTAGCAGATAGTGTATAGCTAAATTTTTCAGAAACTTCATTTCCAATTAGTGCTGTTACATTTGAATTATACCCACCGGATCTTATTGGATTTCCACCTCCAGCTACAGTTGCAGATGCCCTAAAACCTGTTGGATTTGATCTGGTAATTAAGTTGACAGAACCACCAATTGCATCAGCCTCCATATCAGGTGTTAATGTTTTATTGACCTCAATTGACTGAATCATTGCTGATGGTATTAGATCTAACTGAACGTTTCTATTATCACCTTCTGCTGATGGAATTCTATCTCCATTTAATGTTACAGAATTTTGACCAGGTCCTAATCCTCTCATTACAATATTCCTTGCTTCACCTTGATCACCTTGCATACTAACACCAGCAATTCTTTTAATTACATCACCAACATTATCATCGGGAAATTTTCCAATCTGATCTGCCGAAACAACATTGGTTACATTAACATCGGATTTTTGCTTATTGAGTCCTTTAATAATTCCACTTTGAAATCCGGATACTACAACTTGAGCCAATTCACTTACAGCTGTTTCTAAAGTGAAGTCTAAAGTATTTGAACCATCTTCAATTGAAATAGATTGTTCAACAGTTTCAAATCCAATGTATGAGACCTTTATAATCTGATCTCCTTCAATACCAACGATAGTATAAAATCCATTAAAGTCAGTAACCACAGCTTTTCCTGATGGTGAAGCTTGAATTGTTGCGCCAGGTAATGCAAAACCATTAGCATCTGTAATTTTACCTTTTAAAGTAGATGTTTGAGAATATGATAAACCAAACATTAGGAAGGTAAAGATAAATAGAATGTAATTTTTCATAATTATTGTTTTATGTAAACAAAATTATTTTATTACACTATCCTCAATGTTAACTTAAGGTTAATTTTTAGATAAGATATAAATGGAGTTAATTACTTAACAGCAACTACATTTTGATTTTCCCATTTAAAATGGCTAATTACTTTATTATTTTGAAAATTAACCTCTGTAAAATTCTTATTACCCCAAAAAAACCATTTTCCTGTTTTTTTACCTTTTATGAATTCTCCAATTACAGCTAAATTTCCATCAATGTCATAAGACTCCCACCTACCATGTAGTTTATTGTTTTTTAAATACCCTTTTTGATATAACTCCCCATTATCATGAAAAATTTCCACTTTTACCACTCTATCAAATCTATTGTAAACATGTTCAAGATCTTCTGTATTTAGATCTTGATATTTGATTTCATTTTGAGAAACGATTGAGTTAACAAAAAATAAACTAATTAATAAGAATAGATTTTTCATAATACTGTTATTTAATTTCAATAAATATAATTAATATTTTACATTAAATTAACATTTACGTAACATTAAATTAACATAGTGATTATAGTTTACTGATTATCAATAGTTTAATTTTTTATTTTTTATGCATAAAAAAATCTATTTTGTTAACATTAGCATAATGTAAAGGTTACATTATGATGATTTTTAGGAAACGTTAAGTTAAACGCCATTACATAATTTTAGCTCAACTAATACTAAATAATAATGAAAAAAATAAATTTTTTATTGATCATGTCAGCATTTATATTTGTTGCATGTTCAGACGATGACAACGAGGTGGATGCAGTTGTAAATATTGCTCCCCAAGTTGTTGATCTAACAGCTGCAATTACGGTAGCTAATAATTCAAGCGTAGACATAACATTAGTTGGTACAGATGCTGATGGAGATGATCTGACATTTTCCGTAGTTTCTCAACCTTCACAAGGTTCTGTAGATATTAGTGGAAACAAAGCAACTTATACACCAAGCGACAATGCAGACGGTGAAGACTCTTTCACTTATAAAGCTAACGACGGTGCATTGGATAGTAATGTAGCTACTGTTACAATTGATGTTACTGGAAACTTTGTTCTTAATGGTGAAATCTCATCAGATAGAACACTTACAGCTGACAAGATATGGACAATTAAAGGTAGAGTTTTTGTTGGAGATGGCGCTACATTAACCATTCCTGCAGGAACAATCTTAAAAGCTGAAGGAGGAACTGGAACAAATGCATCCTTCTTAGCTGTAGCAAGAGGTGGTAAATTAATTGCTAATGGTACAGCAGATAAACCGATAATTATGACTTCAGTTTCAGATGACATAAAAGTAGGAGAAAGTGTTGGATCAAACTTAAATGTTGATAACAGAGGTTTATGGGGAGGATTACTTGTATTAGGTAAAGCACCTAGTTCATTTAAAGGTGATGTTTCTGAATATCAAATTGAAGGTATTCCTGCTGATGATACAAGAGGATTATATGGTGGGTCAGATGCTTCTGATAATTCAGGATCAATGAAATATATTTCTATTAGACATGGCGGTGCAGAAATTGGTGCAGATAATGAAATCAATGGGCTTACACTAGGAGGAGTTGGTAGTGGTACTGTAATTGACAATATTGAAGTTGTAGGAAATGTTGATGATGGAATTGAATTTTTTGGCGGAACTGTTAACGCTTCTAACCTATTAGTTTGGGGACAAGGAGATGATGGATTAGATATTGATCAAGCTTATTCTGGAACAGTAGAAAATGCAATGGTAATAGCAACTGCAGCTTCAGATCACGGTATGGAAATTGACGGTCCTGAAGGATCTGCTAAAGGTAAATTTACGTTAAAGAAAATTACTTTAGTTGGGTCTTCTAGCGCTGCTGATGGAGAATATAATGACAATAGAAAAGGAGCTACTGGAACAATTGATGGATTGGTTGCATTTGGATTCCAGGCTGGTAAAGATTTCGAATTAGATGCTGATGCTGACAGTAAAACTTATACTGATGGTGATTTAGTATTTAAAAATTTCCAAGTTGATGTTCCAGATGGAGCAAGTTTAACTGGTGGTGATATTTTTGATGATAAATCGAGTACTCCTAATGCTAACTATGAAGATGGCAAAACAATTGGTGGTGCATCTTTTGTAACTAATGTTGCTAGAGCATCTCAAACTGGTGGAGCTGATGTTACAGTTTGGGCATGGTCAATGGCTAAAGCTAGAGGAGCAGATGGATTGTAAAATATTTTTTTAATAGTTCGTTAATTAAATACTTTTATTAGTTGTTAGAAAACCCGTCAGTTTAATTCTGATGGGTTTTTTATTAACAATAGCTTAACATTGTATTGCACTTGAAACTTGATATTTGCAACAACACTAATCTATAATGAAAAATAAATCAACTATTCTAAAAACAATATTTATTCTTTTTATTTCTTACTCATTTTCTCAAAATTCAATTATTAGAGGAACTGTAATTGATGCAGATTTTCAAGACCCAATTCCTTTTGCAAACATATTAGTGAAAGAAACTGGAACAGGAACAACATCTGATTTTGATGGAAATTTTGAAATTTATTTAGATGAAGGATCATACACACTTCAGTTCAGTTACATTGGATACAAAACAATTGAAATTAGCGAAGTTGTGACTAATTCCATTGATCCCTATGTTATTAATGTAACTATGGAAGTTTTAGCTGAAGGTTTAGATGAGGTTGTTGTTTCTGTAAGTGCAAAAAAAAATACTGAAGCATCAGTATTGGCATTTCAAAAAAAATCTGCAAGTTTAGTTGATGGGCTTTCGTCTCAAAGAATAAAAAGTAGTGGAGCCTCAGATATTGCATCTGCAGTAAAATCAATACCAGGAGTTTCTGTTCAAGGTGGAAAATATGTTTATGTAAGAGGGCTTGGAGATCGTTATACAAAATCGATTTTAAATGGAATTGATATACCAGGTTTAGACCCAGACAGGAACACAGTTCAAATGGATTTATTTCCTACAAATATTTTAGATAATGTTATCATAATTAAATCTTCAACAGCCGAAAACCCTGCTGATTTCACTGGTGGAATTATCAATGTTGTTACAAAAGAATTTCCAACCAACAAACAACTATCAATTTCTATTGGGACATCATACAACCCAAATATGCATTATATCAATAATTTTATTGGATACGAAGGAGGTAAAACAGATTTTTTAGGGTTTGATGATGGAACTAGATCTTTACCTGTAGATCCAACTAAAACATACAGTTTCTTAGATGTTTTAAACAATCCAATACAAACTGAACAAACCAAAAAATACACCAAAACAATGGCTGGAACAAGACAGTCTAATATGGGTGATTATAGTTTTTCAATTTCTGGGGGTAATCAAAAAAGCATTGGAGATGGAGATAACAAATTAGGTTATTTTGGGGCTTTATCATTTAAAAATGAATCAGAATTTTATGAGGGAGCAGAAAATAATGAATATATGCGAAATGAAAATAAATCTGTATATGAACTTGATCCAGCAGTAACTCAAAAAGGGGACTATGGAGTTGAATTAGCTACACTAAGCGGTATGGGTGGACTTTCATTTAAAACAGTGAATTCTAAAATCAAATTTAATGCTCTTCATATACAAAATGGAGAATCTACTGCTGGAGATTTTATTCAAGATAGAATGGATACAGATTTTAATACTTACAAGAAAAGTGTCTTACAGTATACAGAAAGATCTATAACAAACATTCTTCTTTCAGGAACTCATTCATTAGCTGAAGGTAATTGGAAAATAGATTGGAAATTATCTCCAACTAGATCATCCATTCAAGATAAAGATGATAGAACTACTGCATTTAAAATAACTGATGAAGGCCGATATGTAATAAATCTAAATAATAGACCAAAAAGAATATGGAGGGACCTAGAAGAATTCAATTATGTTGCTAAAATTGATATTGTAAAAAGAATGGAGATATTTAAAAATGATGCTCTTTTTAAATTTGGAATTTTTGGGTCTTACAAAGAAAGAGATTATAATATTTATGCTGCAACTATAAACTCCCCAACGAACATGGGGACTCTAAATAATGGAGATGCAAATAACATATTAAAGGATGTAAATATTTGGAGCACTTCAAACACTGGTGGAAACCTTATAGATTTAACATATAGTTTGATTCAAAGAGGTAAAAGTTTTGTTTCTGATCAAAATAATTTAGCTGGATATTTATCATTTGAGTTTAAATTCAATCCTAATTTTAGATCAATAATCGGTTTACGAGCAGAAAAATACTTTACATATTATACTGGTCAGGACAGTTCTGGAGACAAAGAATTTAATGATGAAAAGATCATCGATACTTTTGACTTATTTCCATCATCTAATTTCATTTGGACCTTGAATGAGCAGGCTAATCTTCGTTTTTCTTATTCTAAAACTACTGCCAGACCTTCATTTAAGGAAGCGTCAATTGCTCAAATTTTTGACCCTTTATCAAACATTGTATTCATTGGAAATATAGATTTAAAACCTACCTACATTGATAATTTAGATATTAGATATGAGGACTTTGGAGATAATAATCAGCTTTTTGCAATAAGTGCATTTTATAAAAATTTCATAAATCCTATTGAGCTAAGCTATTTTGAATCTGCAAGACAAAATTATCAACCTAGAAACCTAGGAAACGCTACAGTCTATGGCTTAGAGTTAGAATTAAGAAAAAATATTTCTTCTATGCTAAGTGCAAACATAAATGCTTCAATAATTGAATCTAATCAAAAGTATGGTGAAGCTGAAAGAAATCTTAGATCTTTGGCTATCAGGGATGGTGAGACAATAAGTGGTTCTAGAGAACTTCAGGGTCAATCCCCCTACCTTATAAATACCAGCATTGATTATAGAAATGATAATGGAACCAGAGCAGGATTATATTTCAATATGCAAGGTAAAACACTTGAAGTTGTTGGTAATGGGATAAATCCTGACATTTATACACAACCATTTGAAAGTCTAAACTTTACATTCTCAAAAAGTTTCGGGATTAATAATAAAAGATCAATTAATCTAAAAGTTGAAAATCTTCTTGGAAGTGAAAAAGAAAGTTTTGCAGAATCATTTAATGCAACAAAAAAAGTTTTTAGCTATGCAGATCCTGGTATTAAATTCTCAATAGGGTACTCAATTAACTTTTAATTCAATATCTTAGTTTGTTGATGCAAGACTACTATTTAATACTTGTCATAATCCTTGGAATATTAGCAATTATTGATTTGATGGTTGGAGTTAGTAATGATGCTGTAAACTTTTTAAACTCAGCAATTGGATCAAAAGTAGTTTCCTTTAAAACCTTAATGATTATTGCTAGCTTGGGTGTTGCTTTTGGCGCAATGTCATCAAGTGGAATGATGGAAGTTGCCAGAAAAGGAATATTCAATCCTGAAATGTTTCTATTCTCTGAAATCATGATAATATTTATTGCAGTTATGATAACAGACATATTATTATTAGACTTGTTTAATTCTTATGGTCTTCCAACCTCAACAACAGTTTCCATTGTTTTTGAACTTTTAGGTGCTGCTGTTGTCATATCAATAATTAAAATTTCATCAAGCAGCGATGCTTTTATAGATTTATCAACATACATAAACACGTCTAAAGCAACTCAAATAATTTTTGGAATATTTTTGTCCGTCTTAGTTGCCTTTTCAATAGGGGCATTGGTTCAGTTTTTATCCAGATTAGTTCTGTCTTTTAAATTTGAAGAAAAAAAGAAATGGTTGGGTTCAATATTTGGAGGAATCGCCTTAACATCAATATTTTATTTCATTGTAATTAAGGGATTAAAAGGAACGCCATACTCATCAAGTAGTTTTGAAATTTTAAATGGGAGTACTCTTTCAAACTTTATAGACAATAATCTAGTATCAATTGTTATTGTATCACTTTTGTTTTTAACATTTTTATCTTATTTAATCAATTCCATTTTAAAAGTAAATATCTATACAATTGTAATTTGTGTTGGAACATTTGCATTAGCATTAGCATTTGCAGGGAATGACCTTGTTAACTTTATTGGTGTGCCAATTGCTGGATATCAATCATACCTTGCGTGGATTGGCTCTGGAGTTGAAGCTGATGCATACTTTATGGGCGCATTATCAGAAAAAGTCGCAGCACCAACATTGATACTGCTTGGTGCAGGTGTAATTATGATAGTTACATTATGGACTTCTTCAAAAGCTAAATCTGTTATAAAAACATCCATTGATTTATCAAGACAAGAAGAAACAATTGAAAGATTTGAACCAAATTTTCTTTCTAGAGGACTAGTTAGATTAGGGGCTTATTTTCAAAAAAGTTTTTTAAAAATACTTCCAAATAATTCAATTAATTTTATTGAGAGACAGTACATAAAACCAAAAGTAAACACGCTAATACTTAGGAAAGATAGACCTGCATTTGATAAAATTAGAGCTTCAATTAATTTAGTAGTAGCTGCAATTTTAATATCAATAGCTACATCTTACAAGCTACCACTTTCAACAACATATGTAACATTTATGGTTGCTATGGGAACATCTTTAGCAGATAGGGCGTGGGGAAGTGACAGTGCTGCTTACAGAGTTGCAGGTGTAATTAATGTAATTGGCGGATGGCTTATGACTGCACTAATTGCCTTTTTGGCTTCAGGTCTAATTGCTTCAATTATCTATTATTTTGATCAATATGCTTTATACCTTTTAGTTCTTATAGTAGCAATAGTTTTAACTAAAAATTACTTTACTCATAAAGAAAGAAGAACAAAAGAAATTGAAGAGGAAGAGCTAGAGTTAATTGAAAGTAAATCAATAAAAGGCGTAATTTTTGAAAGCTCTAAAAACATTACCAAATTTTCAAAAAGAATTAGTAAGCTATATAAAAATCTACTAACAGGAATTAGCTCAAAAAATATTTTACTATTAAAAGACAGTGAATCAATAGTCAATAAACTAGATAAAGATGTAGATCTTATCGCTAATAATGTTTTCTATTTTATTAAAAACTTAGATGAAGCAACTTCACAATCTGCGTCTAATTTTCATATGAGTGTTCTTGAATCTTTAGAAAATATAACAAGACTCACTCAATCGTTATTAAAGTCCAGTTCTAAACATTTTAAAAATGAACACAGGGGGCTAACATTCCAACAATTAAGAGAGCTCAAGGAGATTGAAATAGATTTAGAATTATTTTTCAACAAGGTTATAGAAACTTTTGAAAATAAAAATTACAAACAAATTCAATCAATTTTTGAGATTAAAGAAAGTGTAAGCAATTCTCTGGAATCAAAAATTAAATCTCAAATTTCTCGAACGAAAGAGAAAGAATCTAGCCCAAGGAATACAAGGCTTTATTTTGAAATCCTTAAAAAAACTAAAAAAATTACTGAAAATTATATTGAAATTTTAGAGCTGTACTCAGATAAGTATGATGAGAAAATCAGCCCTACACAATTTGAAAATCAAGATTAAAATTAGGAACCACACATTAAGCAATCATCTCCTTCATCATTCTTGTTTTTTTCGATCATCTCCTTTAATTCTTCTGCAGTTAATGGCTCAACAGGGATTTGAGAAACGGCATCAGCAGTTGGTGGAGGTTCAGCGATAGATGCTGTTGCAGCAACCTCTTCTTTAACCTTTTCTTCTTTCTTAGTATTATCGAGTGTAAATTTAATTGCATCTACAGCTGACTTTGTTCTTAAGTAATACATTCCAGTTTTTAAACCAGATTTCCATGCATAAAAATGCATTGATGTTAACTTGGCCATTGTAGCGCCTTCCATAAATAAATTTAATGACTGAGACTGATCAATGAAATATCCTCTGTGTCTAGCCATATCAATTATATCTTTCATTTTTAGTTCCCAAACTGTTCTGTAAAGCTCTTTAATATCCTCAGGAATTCCATCTATGTGTTGGATTGATCCATTTGCTTTCATTAACTCTTGCTTTAACTCTTCAGTCCACAAACCTAATTTTACAAGATCTTCTAATAGATGTTTATTTACAACAATAAATTCACCTGAAAGAACTCTTCTCGTGTATATATTTGATGTGTAAGGCTCAAAACATTCATTGTTTCCAAGTATTTGAGCGGTTGAAGCAGTAGGCATAGGTGCAACCAATAATGAGTTTCTCACACCATTCTTTTTAATTTCTTTTCTAAGACCATCCCAATCCCATCTTCCGCTTAATTCATCATCTTTAATGCCCCACATATTGTGTTGAAATTCACCTTTAGAAATTGGAGACCCTTTATAAGATTTATATGCCCCATCTTTAATTGCTTCTTCCATTGATGCGGTCAAAGCAGCAAAATAAATTGTTTCAAAAATTTCTTGGTTTAAGGTTTTTGCATCATCACATGTAAAAGGCATTCTTAATTTTATAAATGTGTCAGCAAGACCTTGTACTCCTAATCCAATTGGTCTATGTCTGAAATTTGAATTCTCAGCTTCCTTAACTGGATAATAATTTCTATCAATTACTTTATTCAAATTCTTAGTAACTCTTTTAGTTACTTTAAATAGTTCCTTATGGTCAAAAGAATTATTCTTAACAAACATTGGAAGAGCAATTGATGCGAGGTTGCATACAGCAATTTCATCTTTAGATGTATACTCTAATATTTCAGTACAAAGATTTGAAGATCTGATTGTACCTAAGTTTTTTTGATTTGACTTTCTGTTACATGCGTCCTTGTATAACATGTACGGAGTACCAGTTTCAATTTGAGCTTCTAATATTTTTTCCCAAAGCTCTCTGGCCTTAATTGTCTTTCTTCCTTTTTGATCTTTCTCGTATTTTAAATAAAGTTTTTCAAACTCTTCACTGTGTGTATCATACAATCCGGGACACTCGTTTGGACACATTAAAGTCCACTCTTCATTACTTTCAACTCTTTTCATGAATAAGTCTGGAATCCACATTGCATAAAACAAGTCTCTTGCTCTCATCTCCTCTTTACCATGATTTTTCTTTAATTCTAAAAAGTCAAATATATCTGAATGCCACGGCTCAATGTATATTGCAAATGATCCTTTTCGTTTTCCTCCACCTTGATCAACGTATCTAGCTGTATCATTGAAAACTCTCAACATAGGAACTATACCATTTGAAGTACCATTAGTCCCAGCTATGTATGAACCGGTTGCTCTAATATTATGTATGGACAATCCGATACCGCCAGCTGATTGAGAAATTTTTGCTGTTTGCTTTAATGTATTGTATATACCATCTATGCTATCATCCTGCATTGTCAATAAAAAACATGAGGATAGCTGAGGCTTTGGTGTTCCTGAATTAAATAATGTAGGAGTTGCATGAGTAAAATACTTTTTTGACATCAAAGTATATGTTTCAATTGCAGCGTCTAGATCATCCAAATGAATACCAATTGAAACCCTCATCAACATATGTTGAGGTCTCTCAACAGTAACTCCATTTAACTTTAGAAGATATGATCTCTCAAGTGTTTTGAATCCAAAATAATCATAGTTGAAATCTCTGTTATAAATAATTGTGGAATCAAGTTTCTCAGCATTTTTCTTAATTACTTTATAAACCTCGTCTGACAATAATGGAGCTTTTTTATTTGTCCTTGGATTCACATAATTATACAAATCATCCATAGTTTGTGAGAATGATTTCTTTGTGTTTTTGTGAAGGTTTGAAACAGAAATTCTAGAAGCTAAATTAGCATAGTCTGGATGAGTTGTAGTCATTGTAGCAGCAACTTCTGCAGCAAGGTTATCAAGCTCTGATGTAGTTACACCATCATAGAGACCTTCAATAACTCTCATTGAAACTCTGACTGGATCCACAAGTGGGTTAAGACCATAGCAAAGCTTTTTAATTCTTGCCGTTATCTTATCAAACATTACTGGCTCCTTGTGGCCGTCTCTTTTTACTACAAACATTTGGTACTAGTTGTTGTTCTTATAAATTTAATTAAAAATCTTCATCAAAACTGATCTCTTCAGATCTAGTATCATTATTTAATACTCCAGCTTTTTGATACTCCGAAACTCTTTTTTCAAAGAAGTTTGTTTTTCCTTGTAAAGAAATCATATCCATGAATTCAAATGGATTTGTTGAGTTATAAACTTTATCACAATTAAGCTCAACCAAAAGTCTATCGGTGACAAATTCCAAATATTGAGTCATTAGTTTTGCATTCATTCCAATTAGACTAACTGGAAGTGATTCTGTAATAAACTCTTTTTCTATTTCTAATGCATCAGTCAAAATCTCAGTGATTCTTTCTTTAGGAACTTTATTTACAAGGTGATTATTGTGCAGGTGTACGGCATAATCACAATGTACACCTTCGTCTCTTGAAATAAGTTCATTTGAAAAAGTTAAACCAGGCATGAGTCCTCTTTTCTTTAACCAAAATATAGAGCAGAATGCACCTGAAAAAAAGATACCTTCAACACCTGCAAATGCTATTAATCTTTCTGCAAATGAATCAGACTCAATCCACTTTAATGCCCAATCTGCTTTCTTTTTAATTGCTGGAAAGGTTTCGATTGCATTGAATAGTTTATCTTTTTCAGCATCGTCTTTAACATACGTATCTATCAATAATGAATAAGTTTCTGAATGAATATTTTCCATCATTATTTGAAAGCCATAGAAAAACTTGGCTTCAGAATACTGAACCTCATTAACAAAATTCTCAGCAAGATTTTCATTAACGATTCCGTCAGATGCAGCAAAGAATGCTAAAATATGTTTGATGAAATATCTTTCATCATCATTTAATTTTGTTTTCCAATCTGTCAAATCTTGGTGTAGGTCAATTTCTTCAGCAGTCCAAAAACTAGCTTCACATTTTTTATACCACTCCCATAAATCGTGATGTTTAATTGGGAAGATGACAAATCTATCTTTATTTTCTTTTAAAATTGGTTCAACCATAACGTCTAAATGTAAAAATGAATTAAATGCAATAGAGCTTTACTAAGTGTATAATAGTAGCATGCAATAAAGCTTAACAAAGATTCTAAATTGTTATCAAAAAAAAAAGAATTAATTATTCACAAATTGTATTAGTTTTTAACAATTTTAAAAACTTAAATAAAAAATAAAGCGATTAATAATTTGAATTTTTATTTTCGAAAATATTATGTTAAAATATATAGGTCTTGCAATTTCCATCATTATATTAATAATCAATTTAGTATACTTTGATTACAGTGATGCTATTTTTTCTAACGATAATAAGGTTGCGCTAATTGGAATTTTTGGGAGCTTATGTGCTATAATACTAATCTTAATTTTAATTATTTCTGAAAAAATAAATTCAAAAATTAAAGGTCAATAATTTGATCAACTTGAACCCCAGCATTAATCAAAAAATCTAATCCAGACCTGTCTTTATATTCATTAATGTAGACTACTCGCTTAATGCCAGATTGAAAAATCAACTTACTACATTCCGTACATGGCGACAAAGTAACATAAAGGGTTGCTCCAATACTGGATTGAGTTGAGGCTGCAACTTTCATAATTGCATTTGCCTCAGCATGTAAAACATACCACTTAGTATAACCTTCATCGTCTTCACAGTTATTATCAAGTCCAGTTGGGGTCCCATTATATCCGTCAGAAATAATCATTCGGTCCTTAACAATTAAAGCCCCTACTTGTCTTCTTTTACAATAAGATAACTTAGCCCATTCACTAGCCATTTTTAAATAAGCCTTATCGTACTTTAATTGTTTTTTATCAATCATATTTCTAAATAAATATTAATATAGTTAATAAACAAACTATAATGGAAATTAATCGAACGTAATTTTTTCTAAAGCCAGGATTGATTAAAAATAAAATTGAGTTCAAAATTAAAATTGAAGTTGCTATTAATATTTGTGCGGTTTCAACACCAAATGAAAAACCAATCAATGCTACTAGATCGACACCATCATTGAATGTAATTTGATTAAAAAAGTTTGCAAAACCAAATCCGTGAATTAATCCAAAA
Source organism: uncultured Bacteroidota bacterium (assembly GCA_902597545.1). GTDB lineage: Bacteria > Bacteroidota > Bacteroidia > Flavobacteriales > Flavobacteriaceae > Eutrophosalina. The sequence goes on from CACJYD010000004.1 coordinate 70,606, forward strand.
AATAAAGCAATCAGTATTGTTAAGTAACTGATTTTTTGAGTGGACTTTAAAAAAAATAGATTTGTTAGAGCAGAAATAATTATAGTTACTGGAATTAAAAATTCAATAATCTCAGAGTTTGGTTTATATATATTGTATGATGAAATTACTAAAGACATTGAATGGCCAATTGTAAAAAAAGTGACAATCCAAAATAATTTTTTCCAACTTTTAAATGAGTACACAACTGAAATTGAAACAAGAAATAGCAAATGGTCATAGGCACCTATGTCCATTATATGACTGAACCCAATTTCTAAATAAAAAATGATTTGATCTAAATTCATATTCCTCTTTGTTTTTTGATGTTTTCATATGCAGCTTGAATTTTAGAAAATTTTTCCTTTGCCGCCTTTACATAAACTTCACCCAAATTTTGAACTTTATCAGGATGATGTTTTTTTGCTAATTCTCTGTAAGCTTTTTTTAATTCATCATTAGTACAGTTTTTATCAATTTCTAAAATTTTATAATCAGAATCTGAAGATTTAAAGAACATCGCTTTAATACTTTCAAAATCTATTCTTGAAATATTTAAATATCTGGTGAATTCCAGCAACTTCTCAATTTCACTTTTTGAAACATTTCCATCAGCCTTAGCAATATTAAAAAGAAAATGAATCAATTGAAGGCGAGTTCCATAAGTTGTTCTCCTTAAAAAAAAACTACATATTTTTTCAGCAGAAATATTTCGTTTATCAATATTATTATTGAACTGTTTAAATAAAATCTCAGCTCTAGCTTGACCATATATCGATATAAAATAATTTCTTACATATTGAAGTTCCTTTTGGGAAACATTTCCATCTGATTTAATTAAAATGGATGCTAAAGCCAATAGATTTAACTCAAAATCCTTTTTAATATTGTTTCTAATTTTTATGAAACTATTTTTATCTATTTGATGTCCAATAAATAAACCGATAAAAAATCCAGGTAACCTAAAAATATAAAACCCAATAATTCCTAAAATCCACTTATACATGATATGATGTTCAAATTTACAAATGTCAATTAATAGTTCTTTATTATATTTGAAAAAATAAAATTATGTATCCAGAGGAAGTAGTAAAACCAATGAAATTAGAATTAACATCTAATGGATTTGTAGAATTATCAAATGATGATGATATCAAAAAGTTAATTGATGATGATACATCAGTGATAATGGTAAATTCTGTTTGTGGTTGTGCAGCAGCAAATGCTAGACCAGGAGTTATAATGTCATTAAATAATGAGAAAACTCCAAAAAATTTATATACAGTTTTTGCTGGAGTTGACAGAGAAGCTACTAATTCAGCTCGTGAATTAATGTTCCCTTTTCCTCCATCATCTCCTTGTATTGCGTTATTTAAAAATGGTGAGCTAGTTCACATGCTTGAAAGACATCATATTGAGGGAAGAGAAGCAAGTTTAATTTCCGAAAACTTAAAACAAGCTTACAACGAGTACTGTTAACTAGTCTGATATAGGTAATTCAATTTTAAAAATAGTACTCCCCTTTTTTGAACTAAAATCTATGTTTCCATTGTAATTAGTTACAAGATTTTTAATAATACTAAGCCCTAATCCCATCCCTTTTGACTTAGTAGTGAATTTTGGTTCAAATATTTTTTCCTTTATATTTTTTGGAACACCAACTCCATTATCCTGAATTTCTATAATTGCCTTTTTTCGGACTTTTTTAATACTAACGGTGATTTTGGGATCTTCAATATTTTCTGTTGCTTGAATTGAATTCTTAACTAAATTAGTTATGATTCTAATCAGGTTAGTACGGTCAATTTTAACTTTAAGACTTTCAATTTTAGATTCGAAATCTATACTATTTTCTTTAAAAATTTCGAGTGCCAATTTTGTTGTTGAAACAATGTCAATATTCTCATTTTTTTGTGCAGGCATTTCAGCAAAATGTGAAAAGGCTGTTGAAATTGAACTAAGCACATCTATTTGTTGAACTAATGTATCACTAAAATCCTCCATTTTTTCTTGGATTTTGGGATCATTTGGATTGAACTTAAGTTTAAAATTTTGAACACTTAATTTCATTGGAGTGAGTGGATTCTTAATTTCATGTGCAACTTGCTTAGCCATTTCTCTCCAAGCTAACTCTCTTTGAGATTTGGATAATTTTTTTACATTTTCATCAATTTGACTAACCATGTTATTATATGAACTAACAAGTGTAAACATCTCTTTACTTGAAACGCTAGTTCTAATTTTCTTATTCAATTTATCCAGTCTCATTTGTCTCATTTTTTTAACTAATTCTGAAATTGGATTAGTAATATAAAGTGAAACAAAATATGATATGATAATTGCTAAAACAAATAATAAAATGTATACCTGTGCAATATTAATTATAAAGGATCTAATCTCGTAGGCATTTAATTTATCATCATCAACATATGGTAGATTTAATATCCATATTGGCTTGTCATAAATATCCAATATGTAAGAAAAGGATGATCGGATCAATTGATTTTCTGATTCATTTTTTTTCACAAGTTTTGAACTGGTTGAAGATCCCAAATCATTAATCAATAATTCATCTAATTTAGTTGTAACATTATCGTCAACTGTAGAGCCAATCAAGGTTCCATCTAAATCATATAAACTGAAATTAATATTTTGAACATCTGAAATCTTGAAGATTTCATCTTTTAAATCTTCATCTAAAACTGTACTAATATTTATACCTACGTCAGGTCTTCTATTGAACAGATAAGACAGTTGATTGTCTGGCTGTAGAGATTTTTCATTAAAAAGTATGTTAAAAGCTCTTTGAAGCTGAGCTTCTTTCCTATCTAATCTTAGCTCATGATAATATAATGAGTTATCACGAATTTGAAAACTAGTAGTAATCCCAATTAATAAAAAGGATACAAAAACTAGTAGAATCATAGCAAAGAAGATTCTAGTTCTCAATAATAAATATGGCTCCTTCATAAATGACTATATCTAAAATAGTCAAAATCAAAAATTATTCCACTTAATATTTTTTATTTTAATACATTAGAGCAGATGAAGAAAAGAACAATTATACTTTTTATATGTTCAATATTTATATGTGTTGGAATTATTTTTAAATCAGAAACTGTTTACCTGTACGACTTGGTAAAAATAATTGTAAAAATTAAAAGAACTACTGCAGATATTACGGACTACAAGTATTTTGATAACATTACTATTCCAAAAAGTAAGAATCCAAAATCATGGCCCATTCATGATAGCTATAATAATGTAAACCCCACAGAAAAATTAGACAGCATTCATTCTGAATTAGGAACTGTAGCTTTTTTAATAATTAAAAATGATTCTATATGGCATGAAAAATATTATGAGGGCTATAATGAAAATTCACTTAGTAATTCTTTTTCGATTTCAAAAAGTATTGTTGCCGCAATTATGGGTAGAGCTATAATGGAAGGATATCTTTCTGGATTAGATCATAAAGTTGGAGATTTTATTCCAGAGTTTAGCTCTGGCTTAGCTAGTAACTTAACCGTTGGAGATTTATCAAGTATGTCCTCAGGTATGAAATGGACAGAAGATTATAAAAATATTTTTGGAGTAACTGCAAGAGCATATGTTGGAACTGGATTGGAGGAACTTATAAAATCAAGGCCTATTATTTCAGAACCAGGTAAATCATTTAAGTATTTGAGTGGTGATACTCAATTATTAGCAATGACGATAGAAAAGGCAACCGGTAGAAAAATATCCGATCTTGTTTATGAATGGTTTTGGGACCCAATGGGTGCAGAGAATGATGCTCTTTGGCAAGTAGATAATGCAAAAACTAACATGGAAAAAGCCTATTGTTGCTTTAATTCCAATGCTAGAGATTTTGCAAGATTTGGAAAACTTTTTAAAGATAATGGATATTGGGATGGGGAAACTCTTTTGGATTCATCATTTACAAGAAAAGTTACGTCTCCAAGATTTAAGGAGAGTCCCAACTACGGATATGGTTTTTGGATAGGGAAATACAACAGTATGGATTTTTTTGCAATGAGAGGTCATCTAGGTCAGCATGTATTTGTTTTTCCAGATCAAAATATAATGATTGTTAGATTAGGAAAACGTCAAGATAAAAAAACTGAAAGAGAGATATATCCTAGAGATCAACAAGTTTATCTTGAGGAAGCATTTAATATGTTAAAAATATATTTTGATGAAGTCTAAATTAATCTCAGTTAATAACTTAAAAGTATCATCAGAAAATAAAAAATTAGTTAAAGGAATTTCATTTGACCTTAATAGAAATGAAATTCTTGGAATTATTGGTGAATCAGGCAGTGGAAAATCATTAACTGCTCTTAGCATTTTATCACTTATAAAATTCAAAGGGCTTAATCAGAGTGGTGAAATTTTTTATGCTGATGAATTAATTGACAAAAACAATCAGGATAATATTATTAGGAATGAGATTTCTATAATTTTTCAAGATCCGATGAGTTATTTAAACCCAAGCATGAAATGCGGCGAACAGATTTTAGAGGCCTTAAAAATTAAAGACAAAAATCAAGTTTTAAGTTTAATTAACAAGGTTAAAATTGATGAACCTGAACTTACATATAATAAGTATCCTCACCAATTGAGCGGAGGTCAACAACAAAGAATAATGATAGCTATTGCAATTGCCAAAGAGCCGAACTTAATAATTGCTGATGAAGCTACTTCATCTTTGGATAGTCTGATAAAAAAAGATATTATTAATCTTTTGATGGAATTGAAGAATGAATATAAACTTAGTCTTATTATTGTAAGCCACAACCTAAATTTAGTATCCAAAATTTCTAATTACGTTTTGGTAATGAATGATGGGTTAATTGTTGAAGAAGGATCAACCAATAAAGTTTTTAAAAATCCGAAAGAGAATTACACAAAAAAACTTATTGATCAAAATAATAAATTAAAAAAAAGTAAAAGAAAGAAAATCGTTAAGGCAAATAAAATTCTGAACATAGAAAATTTAGAATTATCAATTAAAGGAAAACATATATTGCAAAATATAAGTTTTAAAATTATTGAGGGAGAAACTATTGGTATAATTGGACAGTCAGGTTCAGGCAAAACAACAATATCAAGATGTATCATTGGTTTTTATAAAAACTATGATGGTAAAATACATTACAAAGGGAAAGAGATTAAATCAATCAGTAGGTATAATTTGAGTAAAGAAATTCAACTAATTTTTCAAGACCCATATTCAGCATTAAATCCAAATATCAAAATCATAGATCAAATAAAGGAACCAATGAAAGTTCATTTTAAATTAAATAAAGATGAATTAAACAATAAGGCATATGATTATTTAAGCAAGGTAAAATTAAAAGAAGATCTATATCACAAATATCCTTCAGAATTATCTGGAGGCGAGAGACAAAGGGTGGTAATAGCTAGAGCACTGTGCTTAAAGCCAAAGCTTATAATATGCGATGAATGTGTGTCTGCCTTAGATAAATCAATTCAATTTTCAATACTTAAATTATTGGATAATTTAAAGAAGGAAATGAAACTAACTTATATTTTTATTTCTCACGATCTTGCACTTGTTAAAATTATGTCTGATAGAATTATTGTTTTAAAAGACGGTCAAATAGTTGACGAAAATCCCACTAATAATCTATTTAAAAATCCAAAAAAGTATACCAAAAAGCTCATTGACGCAATAATATAAAATGACCGACACTTTATTAATTATTGATTCGCTTCTAAAATATATATCACTCATATTTCTAATTTATTGCTCTATAAACTTTTGTTATAAATTAATTTTAAAAAAACAATATTCAATTAATGATTTTAGGATATCCCTAATTACTTTAATTTTTGTTTTTTTTAAATTTTCAGCCTCTCTTTTGTGGATATTTTCTGATCTAATTTTTGAAGAAAAAAACTTAGTAACTTTTATTATTGTTTTATTGGGATTTTATTTACACAACAAGGTAGTTGAGTCAAGAAAAAAATTTTTTAGGTTGTTTGTTTTCTATTCTATATCAATTTATTTTCTGATGATGACTTAAAAGCAAAAAACACTCATGGAAGAGTGTCTTAGGCTAAACAAACTATGAAAAACTAAGAAACTAAATTTAGTTTAAATTTGTTTCGAATTTTATTAAAGAATTGTTAAAATGAGTTTTAATAAAAATATTGGTGTGTTGGGAGCTGGAAGCTGGGGAACTGCTTTAGTTAAGATGCTTTCAGAGAATTGCGATAAAATTTTTTGGTTCAGTAGAAACGATATTCAAATCAAAGAAATAATTAAAACAAAAAAAAATCCAAAATATTTAAAAGATTTAGAAATTGATACTAATAAAATAAGTATTAGTTCAGATTTAAATTTCATTATTGATAACTCAGATATTCTAATTATTGCTATTCCTTCACCTTATATTGAAAAAAGTTTAAATGAATATAAAACTGCCTTAGCTCATAAAATTATTTTTTCTGGATCAAAAGGCGTGATTCCAGAATCCCATTTGGTAATTACTGAGCATCTCCATAAGGAATACAATATACCATTTAAAAATTTAGGTATTTTAAGTGGTCCAACTCATGCGGAGGAAATTGCCAAAGGAAAACTATCCTACTTAACCGTTGGTTCATCAAACGATGAAATTTCAAAATATTTATCAAAAAAATTATTTTCTCCATACGTTCATACGTCACTGTCTAATGATGTAATCGGAATTGAATATGCAGCAACATTAAAAAATATATATTCAATTTTGGTTGGAATTTCTTTTGGCTTAGGCTATGGAGATAATTTTATAAGTGTACTAATTAGTCATTGCACTAAAGAAATGATAAATTTTATTAAATCAATAGATAACGTAAAGCGTGAATTTAGCCATTCAGCATACATTGGCGACCTATTGGTAACTACATACTCTAAACATAGTAGAAATAGGGCTTTTGGCGAAATGATAGGAGAAGGGCTACCTGTAAAAAAAGCTATCTCAAAAATGTCAATGATTGTTGAGGGTTATTATGCTACAAAAAATGCATATGAGATTTCAAAATCAAAAAATATGAATTTTGAAATTATAAAAGTTGTACATGAAATATTGTACAATAATAAAAATGCAGAATTAGAATTAAAGCTTTTATCTGAAAAACTAAATTGATGATCTGAACTGATTTAAAAATCTCAAATCATTTTCATACAAGGTTCTAATATCTTCAATTTGATAAAGAAGCATAGCTATTCTTTCAATACCAAGTCCAAATGCGAATCCAGAAAATTTTTCAGTATCAATTTTACAGTTTTGTAAAACATTCGGATCAACCATACCACATCCCAATATCTCTAACCATCCAGTTCCTTTAGTTATCCTGTAATCAGCCTCAGATTCAAGACCCCAATATATATCAAGTTCTGCACTAGGCTCAGTAAATGGAAAATATGAAGGTCTTAATCTAATTTTACTTTTTCCAAACAATTCTTTTGTAAAATGCAAAAGCGTTTGTTTTAAATCAACAAATGAAACACCCTTGTCAATGTATAGACCTTCAACCTGATGAAAAAAACAATGTGACCTAGCAGAAATATCTTCATTTCTGTAAACCCTTCCTGGTGATATGGTTCTTATTGGCGGATCATTGTTTTCCATATGTCTTATTTGAACTGATGAGGTATGAGTTCTTAGGAGCCAATCAGGGTTTTTATTAATATAAAAGGTATCCTGCATATCCCTAGCAGGATGATGCTCTGGTAAATTAAGAGCAGTAAAATTATGCCAATCATCTTCAATTTCAGGACCTTCTGAAATATCAAATCCTATTTTTAAAAATATATCGATGATTTTATTTTTGACAATTGATATTGGATGTCTCGATCCTAACTTTATGAAATTTGCTGGTTTAGTTAAATCGTTAAAACTTTGATCCGAGTTTGTTTTCGTAAAGTTTTTCTTTTGTTTGGATAAAATTTCATTAACCTTCTCTTTAATGGAGTTAATTTTTAAACCTACTTCCCTTTTTTGAGCATCTGGTATTTCCTTTAATTTTGAAAATAAAAAGGGTACAATTCCTTTTTTAGAAATATATTTTATTCTAAATTTCTCAAGCTCAGCACTGTCCTTAAGTTTAATTTTTTCTAAATCAGCTATATGTTTATTTATTTCTTCAATCATTAATATTGCTAAAATATCTCAATAAAATTAAATTTTAAAACTTCACCAGAATTTAATTAAATCAAATCCATAGTAAATTATTAATGCGGATACTACAAATCTAAAAAACTTACCTATTAACATCCACAAAGCAACCCTGTAAGAATCTACCTTAAAAAATCCCAGGCTCAGAGCTAAAATATCTCCTCCCAATGGGAACCATGTAAAAAATGCCAGTATACTTCCCCATTTATCAATTTTAATTTTAAATGCTAAAACCTTTTCTTTTTTAATCTTGAAATATTTTTCTATTTTTTTCCAATCACCTATTCTTCCTACAAAATATGATGTCATTCCACCAAGCCAATTACCAATTGTTGCAACTAAAATTGTAACTGGAAGGCTAAAACCTTTTACAATTAATATTCCTAAAATAACTTCAGGACTAAATGGAATAATAAATGTGGCAGCTAAAAAACAAGATATGAATAAACCTAAATATCCTAAATCTGTAAAGTATTCCATTTTAATTTTAAATTTATGCTATATTAAAATTATACTTTAAATTTTGATTTATATAGATTTAATAATTATAGTAATAATTCTTTATGCGTTTATAAAGGGAGTTTCAAATGGATTTATAAATGAGATAGCATCCTTCCTAGGCTTATTTATCGGAGCTATTATATCATATACATTTTCGGATGATTTGTCAAAAATAATTGAAAATTATATTGAAATTGATTTAAAATTTTTAAATATTATCAGTTTTGTTTTATTATTCATTATCACATCACTTTGCTTTACAATTGCAGGTAAATCCCTCACAAAACTGATAAAGTTTATTTCCCTAGGAACTATAAATAGAATATTAGGAGGTGTATTTAGTTCTCTGAAGTTCATTATTATAATTGTTTCAATTTCAATGGTAATAAATTATTTATCTGATCTTTTTTTGATTGAAATTATCCCCAATGATCAAGCGAATAATTCAAAAATTTATCCTGTACTTTTAAAGATTGGTGATTTATTATTAGAGTTGTTGGACAATAACTCTTTGACTATCTAATTAGCCTGTAGGATGATGAAGTAAGCCATCCTTTATTTCCGTTTTTAAGCTCAATATAACTCCAATCATCAATCTTTTCAATAATATTCAATTTTGTTCCCTCATGTAAAGTATTTATTTCCTCTGATCTTAAATTTGGTTCTGTCCTTAAGTCAACCTGTTTATCAAATATGATTGCTGGATTGTCATTCACATAATTATTTTTTGAAATATTTGCTGCTATTAAGCTTAAAACAAAAAATAATGATAATGTTAATGCAGAAATAAAATATCTTTTTTTGTTTAAAGGTGTTTTACTAATTAAGTACAAAATTAAAAATATTACAGCAGTGAATTCAAAAAACAGAAAAATATACTGCCAAATAGAATAATCAAATAAATTTATAATACTACTAAAAAAAGAATTGATTTGATTCTGAGGTAGTGGCTCAATTTTATCAATTAACATGTTTTGTGCAAAAGATAAATTATTGGTTATTTTCTCACTCTTTGGATTTAGTAGTAAAGCTTTTTCATAATAAAATATTGAGTTTGCAATATCGTTCAACTTATAATAGGAATTTCCCATATTGTAATACAGCTCTGATGAATGCTTACCATCTTTTATTATATCACTATAACTTTCAATTGCTTCTAGATATCTTCCCTGATTGTACAAATCATTTCCCTTATCAAATAACTCGGTGTTTTGACCGATACAAAATGAGAAAAACAACAAGGTTATAATGTTTAATTTCATGACTTTTCAATATTAGATATTACATCAACAGCTTTATCATAATCAACTTTCATTTCTTTAGATGAGGAGGGTGTATATCTAGCATACTCACAACTATTCAAAATTCCAATAAGTGAATCTATTACACTGTCGGGAATGTTCTTTTTCGAAAGTTTTAATTTAATTTTTTCTTTTGAAAACTCTGTTGTCTGAAAATCAAATCTAGATTTTAAGAAGTTGAATAAAGCTTTCTCCAAAGAAATATAAAAAAGATCTGTATTCGTTATATCATTCTTTGCATTTTCTAAAAACTTATAGGCTAGTTTTTTAGCTTCCTCTGCATTCTTCTCACTTTGCGAAATAGACTTCTTATTGGTTTTCAAATAAATAAAAACACAAATAATTAATACTATAGGCAAAATAATAATATAGGTAATATACTTGTCTAAAATTCGATAGCTTTTACTTATGTTATCAAATTCAGAGTTAAGTTCAATAAAATTAAATTGCAGTGAATTTGAAGCAATTTTATTATCCTCAAACGCAACATTACCATTATCATTTGAAACAATTGGACCATCATAAACGTCAACAATTTCTTCATCACTAAATATTGTAGAATACTTATTTAATCTAGGATTAAAAAATGAGAACTTTACTCTTGGAATAGGATACTTACCTTGAAATTGTGGAACAATAGTATATGTATTTGAAATATTTCCATTCATGCCTGCTAAGCCTATTTTTACACTTTCTGAATATTCTGGATCATACTTTTCCAAAGATGATGGAACAATTAGATCAGGGATTGAAAATAATTTTAAATTTCCAGAACCAGAAATTTTAAGTTCAACCTGAAAAGATTCTGTAGCTTTTAACTCATTCTTGTTAGAATTTAATGAAATATTAAAATCTCCAACAGCGCCAAAAAAATCTTCTGGTTTATTTTCTGTAGGTAAAGATTTAACGTTAACTACCTTTTTATTTGATGAAACTTTACTTGATGTTTGAGTATAAATTATATTTCCAAAAAAATCTCTTCTGTTGGTAGGAACATCAATTGAAACGTCTAAAGTCATTGGATTAATTTCTAGTTTACCTTCCTTTTGCGGATAAAGCAATGTTTTTTTCCAGGTAACATAGTTATAGCTCTTCCCATTCAAAGAAGAACGCTTAATCTCTAATCTTGGAACATCAATTTTTTGTGACCAAAAGTTTTTAAACTCCGGCGAATCAATCTCCCCTAAATTTCTGACATTAATTTCTGGACTAAAAAATAATTTATATACTATGGAAATTGGTTCATTCAAATAGGGATTACTTTTAGATAATTCAGCAACAAGTTGAATATCATCATCAACTAGTGTACTTGTACTGTTTGGAGAAGCAGATGAATCAACAGCTTCAACAACTTGAATATCGACTGGTGAAGTTTTATATATATCTCCCTCAATTTCAATTGATGCCTGACCGATTGTAAATCTTCCTCTTTTTATTGGTGATAAAAAATAAGAGTATGTTTTTGAAAATGTTCTAGTCCCATTTATCCAGCTATTGCTAACTGACTGATTTGGACCTCCGACAATATTGAAACCTTCAAAGTTTGGAGGAGAAAAATTATCACCATCCTTATTCATTTTAAAATCTATCCTTAAGTTTTCATTTACACCAAGTTTGTTTTTACTAACCTCAGCTTCGAACTTAACCTGCGTCCATGTTAACGTGCAATAAAAAAATGTGAGTATTAACAAAAAATTATTTTTCATTCTACCAATCTTTCTTATTAGGTTTAGGGTTCCCTTTAAACTTTTTCTTATTAACTTTTTCTTGAACTTTTTTCTCTTCTTTGCTCATAGCTTCTAAAATACTTTTTAGTTGCTGAGGAGAAATTTCTTGTTTTGAAGGTTCTTTTTTCGGCTCTGATTTGTTATCCTGTTTTTTATCCTTCTTGTCTTTATCATCATCTTTTTCTTGATCTTTATTTTGATCCTTGTTTTTTTCTTTATCCTTATTGTCCTTATTGTCCTTATTATCTTTATTGTCCTTATTATTATTTTGATTTTTTAATAACTCTTTTGCTAGTACATAATTGTATCTTGTTTCTTCATCGTCAGGATTATTCAATAATGCTTTTTTAAAACTATCAACTGCTCCCTGATAGTTTTTATCTTTCATAAATGTATTACCTAAATTATGATATGCTTTGTGCAGGTCTTCCTTATCATTTAACTTTTTGATTGATTTGTTATAACTGAATCTTGCCTCATTTGATAAATTATTTTTATATAGTGAATTACCTAAATTATAAGGTGCCTTATAATTTAAAGAATCAAAGGAAGTTGCTTTTCTATAATTATATTCAGCATCGGAAAAACGCTCCTTTTGAAATTCAAGATTACCGTCAAAAACAAAATTATTTGAACTCTTTTTGTCTTCATCTTGGGAAAAGCTGATAGCAAAAATAAAGAATAATGCAGTGAATAATCTAGTTGTTTTCATTGAACAAATTTAATTTTTCGATCCATTTAGTTTTTTTATCAAAAATAATTGAGTTAACTAAAAATAATAGTAATCCAGCACCCAAAAACCATTGAAATTGATCTTTAAAAGAGACAAATTGTTTAGATTCAAACTCCTTTTTATCCATCTCTTTTAATTCATTTATTATTTCATCAACTACTAAACTGGTGTTATCACCCTTTATATATTTTCCACTAGATTGAGTAGCAATTTTTTTTAATAATTCATCATTTAATTTTGTAATTACTACCTCTCCTTTATCATCTTTTTTATATGACTTTACAATATTATTTTCTTTAATTGGAATTGGTGCACCTTTAGTTGATCCAAGACCAACAGATAATATTATTATTCCACTATCGCTGAGAGTTGAAATAAACTGATTCTCATCATACTCGTGATCCTCACCATCAGATAAAATACATAGTACCCTATTGGTTTGATTTTCATCATCAAAATATCCTTTAGATAATTCAATGGCCTCAACAATTGATGTACCTTGAGAAGATAACATATCGGTATTCAAACTTTCTAAAAACATTTTAGCTGATGAAAAATCATTAGTTATTGGTAAAACAGGAATTGCAGTAGATGCATATGCAATGATACCAACTCTATCAGATGCAAGCTTATTGAAAATCTCTGAAACTAATCTTTTAGCTTTAAAAATTCTATTAGGTGCAATATCCTCTGCTAACATACTTTTAGAAACATCTATGGCAAAAACTATATCTACACCCTCTCTTTTTACTGTTTTTAATTCAGTCCCAATCTTTGGATTAACTAAACCAAATACCAAAATGGAAATTATCAGTAAGGTTAAAGATGTTTTTATATATGATTTAGTTGATGATAGTTCAGGGCTTAAAAAATTGAAAGTAGCATCATCGAAATATTTTTTAATTGTTATTTT
>CACJYD010000005.1 GCA_902597545.1 uncultured Bacteroidota bacterium
TGCTATAGAATTTGAATCTTTTAAAATATCCATTTTAGTCGATGTGTAATGACTTTGAAAATTTGTGAACATGAAAACATCTTTTTTATCATTTTTGTGAACCCATCTAAAAAATGCATTACACATTTTACAAATTCCATCAAATATTATTACATCTTTTTTTTGTTTCATCAACTTTAAGTGAAACAAAATTAACTTAAAATTTGAACTCAAACCCAGTATAGATTCCAAAAGGATGCCCAGGTCTCAAACCAGCTGGAGCTCTAGAAACTGAATATGTCTGATCAAATAAATTTAAGATTTTTGATTTTAAGGTAATATTAGATTTAATTTTGTAGTTAATAGACATATCAACAATAAAATAGGATTGAATTTTTTCTGAACCATCAGCAATTGTTGAAAATTCTCCATTGTAGTTTGCATTTATGTTTATATCAATTTTGTCAGTTATAAAGCTTAAGCTTGAATTTAATTGATGTTGTGGAATGTAGGGAATTCTATCTCCGTTACTAACTTCACCCCAAATATCCTGGGTACTGCCAAAATCAGTTAAAAATTTAGCATTTGTCAGTGTGTATGATAGTGAAAAAGGAACAGATTCAGAAAATGAAGAGTTCATAAGCACCTCCAAACCACTAACCAATGCTTTACCTGCATTGAATGGGTCCAATTCACCAAATCCACCGGTTGCAGCTAAGTCATTTCCTAATAAGTTTGTGTAATCATTTTGATAGGCTATTATTTCACCATTTAATCCATTTAATGAAAATCTAATTCCTAACTCAGTATTGATGCTTTCCTCGGCTTTTTGTCCAGTTGAACTGCCTGGTGGAGAGTAGCCTTTATGAATTCCTCCAAACATTGAGAGTTTGTTGTTAAAGGTATAGTTCAAGCCTAGTCCGGGAATAAAAACTGATACTTTATTTTCCCTTGACGAAAGATCATTGCTGTTTCTTTGTGGATTTGACTTTCCATAATCATCTCTAAATAATTTTATTGATTCATATCTTAAGCCTGGAGAAATTGTTAAACCTTTTGTTTTATATTTATACATAAGGTATGTAGCAAAAGAATTCGCTGAACTTATTCTATTACCTTGTGAGCCTTTTGTACCGTAAGTATTTAAAGACATAAACCCATTATCAATGTTGTATATATCTTCCCATTGAAATCTGTCTTCTTCATCATAATGTGATCTCAAACCAATTTCTAGATCATTGAATGAATTATTTTTACCATACCAATGATAATCTATTTTTGTTTGTATTCCTTTGGAAATATATTCTCTATTGTTTGCCTTAACTTTTAAAGCATTTTCTGAGTCTAAACTTCCATTGAGTATTGAAAAATGGTTAGAAAAAAATTCAGGTCTGGAAATAACCTTAGATATTTTTTGTGAATTTCCTTCAAAAACTACATCATCTAGTTTGTACCAATTTCTTTTGAAACCATTGAAATATAAGTTTGATGAGATTTTAAAATTTTTAGTAAAATTAATTTCATGAGTTAACAGGTATTGAATATGCTCAGCATCCATTTTGTCTTTTTCCGATCCAGGATATCTCAAAAAAGGTTTTGTTTTGAAATCTGATTCAGTAAGACCTAAATAAGTTTCGTTTGAAATTTCGTCATAATGATGAAATTTAAATTCAAAACTTTGCTTTATTCCTTTATTTTCTGGAGTTGTGAATTTGATTTTTGAGGTTATTTCATTTATATCAAATCCTGTATTTAAATTATTTCCTAATGTCTTAAATCCATCTGAGTTATAATTTAAATATTCAACTAAATAACCAAAATTATTAGTTGTATTTCCGATAGTTGTGTGAGTTTGACCAGTATGAAAACTTCCATAACTAGTTGTAATTTTTCCTTTAAATTTTTTAGGAATTTCAGTAGATACAAAATTTATAGCTCCACCTGTTGTATATGGGCCATATTGTATTTGACTACTTCCTTTTAACACTTCTACGGCTTGCATTCTACTTACAGATGGAAAGTAATATGCTGATGATGCGCTGTAAGGAGCAGGCGATATTAATATGCCATCTTCCATCACAGCTATTTTTGAACTTCTTTCTGGTGAAGTTCCTCTAATACTTATGTTTGGTCTTAATCCAAAACCGTCTTCCTCATAAAAATTTATACCAGATATTTTATTTAAAGCCCTATTTATATCTGTATAGTTAAATTCAGCTAATTCGTTAGTTGAAAGGTAGTAAGCAGCACCTGTTCTGTTTTTTGCCACAAATTTATTACCTAATATTGTGTTCCCACGTATTATTACCTCATCTAAGGATGTTATTGAATCATTAGCGATAGTATTGTTTTGGGAAAAAGTATTGCTTAAATATATAAGCATTATCAAAGAATATATTCTTTTCATATTTTTTATTTAGAATTAATCTAAATTGGTTTTGCGAATATATATAATATTATTTAGAATTAGTCTAAATAAAAATAATTTTTTTTATTTTGACAGATTAATTTAATTTCGTCATTCAATTTTAAATCGATGAAAAAATACTTTTTTTTATTATTAATAGCTCTAGTTAGTTCTTGTACTACAACTAAAAACAAATCAAAAGAAATAAACATCTATAGTCAAAGACATTATAATGTAGATGATCTTCAATATCAAAATTTTGAAAAAATGACTGGTATTAAGGTTAATGTAACAAAGGCTAATGCTGATGAGTTGATTCAAAGATTAAAAAATGAAGGTGAAAATTCATCTGCTGATCTATTTATTACAGTTGATGTTGGGAAATTATGGCAAGCTTCTGATATGGGTTTGTTCCAAAAATTCGAAGATAAATCAGTTTTTGAAAACATTGATCCACAATTTTTAGATAAAAATGGATTTTGGATTCCTATTACTTACAGATCTAGAGTTATAGTTTATAGTAATGAAAGAGTTAAAAAAGATGATTTATCAACATATGAAGATCTAGCAAACGAAAAATGGAGAGGAAGACTTCTTGTAAGATCATCCTCGAATGCATACAATCAAGCACTTGTTTCTTCACTTGTTGCCAACTTGGGAGTTGAAAATACATCAAACTGGTCTGAGGAATTAGTTAAAAACTTCGCTAGAGATCCAAAAGGGAGTGACAGAGATCAAGTCAAGGCTATTGCAGCTGGACAAGGTGATATCGCAATTGTCAATTCATATTATATAGGGTTGTTATTATCATCTGAGAAAGAGGAGGAGATTAAAGCTGGAAATGCTGTTTCAGTATTTTTCCCGAATCAAGATGATAGAGGGGCACATATTAATGTGTCAGGTTTGGCATTAACTAAAAATGCACCAAACCGTGAAAATGCAATTGAGTTGATTAAATATCTAACAAGTGTTCAGGCTCAAGAAACATATGTTAATAATAGCTATGAATATTCAGTGATCCCTAGTGTAAAACCAGATCCAATTGTTCAAGAGTGGGGTGAGTTTAAAAAAGACCCTGTTGATCTAAATATGTTGGGTATCAAAAGAGATGAAGCAATTCGTATATTTGATAAAACAGGTTGGAAATAGTTAAAAAATATATTACAAACAGAGGAAAATTAATTTTTTCAACTGTTTTTCTTTCATTATTTGTCATTCTACCTATTCTAGCCCTAGTTTTTAGTGTAGTTAAAATAGACACGTCAAATTTTCAGTACCTATGGGATAATTTACTGTTTGAATATTCTCTTGATACTATCTATTTAATAGCAATTACATCTATTTTCTCGCTTTTATTTGGAATATTACCTGCGTGGTACATGAGTACAAATGAGTTTAAGTTTAAAAATATTTATGATATTTTTCTTTATTTACCGCTTGCTATTCCTGCTTATATAATGGCCTTTACATATAGTGATGTTTTAAGCTACACAGGTCCAATTCAATCTTTTTCAAGAAAATATTTTCCTGATTTTGCTGATCTTATTAATCAGGATTATTTACAAATCGAGGTTTTAGGTATAATCATGGCGCTATCACTTTATCCATACATATATACAGCATGCAGATTGTCATTCTCATTGATTGGAGCCAATTATATTAATTTATCAAGAAGTTTAGGAATGTCAAGACTTAAAACTTTTTTTAAAATTGTAATCCCACTGTCCAGAGTTGCAATTTTCTCAGGATTATTTCTAATTATAATGGAAGTTTTAAATGAATATGGAGCAGTAAAATATTTTGGTGTAAACACCTTCACTAGTGGTATATTTAGATCTTGGTATTCAATGCAAGATGTAGAAACTGCTTCATTACTTGCCGTTTTATTATTTTTTATAGTTGTCTTCTTTTTTTCAATTGAAAGATATTTAAATTCAAGATATAAATTCAATTATACTCCTAATACTAAAAAATTTAAAAATGAACCCCCATCATTTAAAAACAGATTCATAATACATTTGGTATGTCTAATTCCAATCATTCTTGGATTTTTAATACCAGTATTATTTATAATTAATAATGTGATTTATGAATTTAGCAGAATTGATTTTATTAAGGTTTTTAACTTAACCACTAACACTGTTATTATTTCACTAATCGCTACTCTTATAATTTTGGTAATTGCGGTATATTTTCAATTTTTAAAAAGAATTCTTAAGAATAGAACAATAACATTTTTTAATGAGGTTATATCATTAACATATGCATTACCAGGTGCAGTTATTGGATTATCTCTAATATTATTGTTTACATCATATCCGTTTGAGAATGAATTATTGATTGGTTCTTTTGGAATATTGGTTTATGCCTATGTTATAAGGTATATGGCAGTTGGTATATCACCTTTAAAGTCTAGCTTTGATAAACATCCTAGTTCTTATGATGATACTGCATTCAATTTAGGAATGGGACCAACAAAATTGTTTAGATCAATTCATTTACCTATAAATAAGTCTGCAATAGCGATAGCCTTCTTAATTACATTTGTTGATATAATTAAAGAATTGCCAATTACTTTAATATTAAGACCATTTAATTTTGACACTTTAGCTGTTCAAACTTATGAATATGCCATTGAAGAAATGATTCCAAAATCTTCAATATATTCATTAGCTATTGTTATGTTAGGAACTATTTTGTTAATATTTTTGAAAAAAATTGTAAATAAAGAAATTGATGTTCCTAAAAGTAAATGAATTACAAAAATATTATGACTCAAACAATCCGCTGATCAGAAATTTGAATTTTTCAGTAGAGGAGGGGGATATAGTTTCTTTTATAGGTGAAAGCGGATCTGGAAAAACAACTTTTTTAAAATGTCTTGCTGGTTTAGAAAAAATTAATTCTGGCTCAATAATATTAAATGGAAAAACTTTAAATGATAAGTCAACTTTTATAACTCCGAACAAAAGAAAAATTGGGTTTGTTTTTCAAGATTATCCACTTTTTCCTCATTTAAATGTTTTAGAAAATATTAAAATTAATCTTGATAAGAATTACTATTCGAAAATTGACTACATTTTAGAACTTACTAACATCAAAGATTTATGTGGTAGATTCCCTGATCAATTATCTGGCGGTGAACAACAGCGTGCTTGTATTGCTAGAGCTTTAGTTCGAGAACCAGATTTATTACTATTGGATGAGCCATTTAGCAATTTGGATTCTAATATCAAATCTACAATACAAGACGAAATTCAGAAAATCATTAAAGAAACTAAAACAACAACTATTTTAGTAACTCATGATATTAAGGATACTTTCAATATTTCAGATAAAATTTTAATATTTAAAGCTGGTATTTTACAGCAATACGACAATCCAGTTAACATGTACTGTAATCCAGTGAATTGTTATTGTGCTAAAATTCTTGGAGATTTAAATCAAATTAGTGTTAATGGTAAAACTTATTTTATCAGACCTGAAAAAATTAGAGTAGCAAAAAAATCTAGCTATTTGGCTGTTGTTCAAAAAACAGTTTTTGTTGGAAAGGAATATAAAATTAGTGCTAAAATTAATGATGAAGTTTGGATATTTTTTAGTGAGGAACCACTACAAATTGATCAAGAAGTCTACTTAGAATTAGATGACAAAGACTTACTTGAGTTTGATTCAACATGCTCAAACTTTTTTACTCATTAATTGTCTCATTTAATTTAAATTCATTCTAAACATATTTCAGTTTAATTTTACTTAAAATTTTAAAAATGATTAAATCAGTTAACAGTTGTTTAAATTGTGAAAACCTTGTTGAATCTTTAAAGTGCGCTAAGCATGATGTTGATGTTGAAATTGATAATGTATGTAATGATCACTCGATAAAAAAGGCTTTTTCAAAATTATCAGATTGTATTAGTTGTTCTAATTATAAAAAAGTATCATGCCCAAATCCTGGTCACTCAGCAGCTGGAATGTTGTGTTTCTCTTGGTCTACTTACTAATTTTATAATAGGTCGGTAAAAAATCATATATTTGTGCGCAATTATTTTTAATTGCAATGGGTAAATCTAAATTTATAGAAACTGGACTAACCTTCGACGATGTTTTACTTGTCCCAGCATATTCTGAGATTCTCCCATCTGAAGTTAATTTAGCCTCAAAATTCTCAAAAAACTTACCTCTTAAAGTGCCTGTTGTTTCTGCAGCTATGGATACAGTTACAGAAAGCAAAATGGCTATTGCTATTGCACAAGAGGGAGGTATTGGTGTTATTCACAAAAATCTAACAATAAAAAAACAGTGTGACAAGGTAAGAAGAGTCAAAAGATCTGAGTCAGGAATGATTTTAGATCCCGTTACTTTAAGCAAGAAAAGTAAAGTAAAGGATGCACTAAAATCTATGAAGGAGTTTAGTATTGGTGGAATTCCAATTGTTGATAAATCAAACTCTTTAGTTGGTATTGTTACCAATAGAGATTTAAGATTTGAAAATGATATGAATAAACCAATCGAAGAGGTAATGACATTTAAAAATATAATTACTGGAAGTCCTGGAATAACATTGAAGCAAGCTGAAAAAATTCTTCAAAAGAACAAAATCGAAAAACTACCAGTTGTCGATAAGGAAAATAAGCTTGTTGGTCTTATTACTTTTAGAGATATTCAAAAAATAACCCTTAAGCCATCATCCAATAAAGATGAATTTGGAAGATTAAGAGTTGCAGCTGCAATTGGAGTTGGTGGAGATAATTTAGAGAGATGTAAAATGCTTTATAAATCTGGTGTAGATGCTGTTGTTATTGATACTGCACATGCTCACACCAAGTCAGTACTAAAAATAATCAAAGATGTTAAGAAATCTTTTCCTGATCTAGATGTAGTTGCTGGAAATGTAGCTACTGCAGAGGCTGCTAAGTTTTTAGCTAAAGCTGGTGTTGATGGGGTTAAGGTTGGTATTGGACCAGGATCGATATGTACTACTAGAATTGTTGCAGGTGTCGGATATCCTCAGCTTTCTGCAATTAACAATGTTTACAATGCATTAAAAGGATCTGGTATCTCAATTGTTGCCGACGGGGGAGTTAAGCATACAGGTGACATAACAAAAGCTATTGCTGCAGGTGCTGACTGTGTAATGTTGGGATCAATGTTAGCTGGAACCCTAGAGTCACCAGGTGAGACTATTATATATGAAGGAAGAAAATTTAAAACATACAGAGGAATGGGATCTGTCGAAGCCATGGAAAAGGGAAGTAAGGAAAGATACTTTCAGTCTAGTATAAAAGATAAAAATAAGCTTGTTCCTGAAGGAATAGTTGGTAGAGTTCCATACAAAGGGAGCTTAGTGGAAAGCATGTTCCAATTTACAGGTGGCCTAAAATCGGGAATGGGATATTGTGGAGCATCTAATATCAAAGAATTAAAGGAAAAATCAAATTTTGTTCAGATTACTAGAGCAGGTCTCGATGAAAGTCATCCTCACAACATTACAATCACTAAGGAATCTCCTAATTACACAAGATAGTTTGCAAAAATACATCGTTTTATTACTTTTTATTATTTCATGTAATTATAACATAAAAAATAATGATGGTTATGTTGCTAGATTAGGTGATGACTTTCTTAGTATAGATGAAGTTAAAAATCAAATTCCAAATAATTTGACGACTGAGGATTCTTTAAAAATGGCAAATAAGATTATTGAAGAGTGGGCAACCTCTAAATTACTCATTTTAAATGCTCAAATTAATTTAACTGAGACTGAAAGAATTGAAATAGAAAGTAAATCTGAAAAGTATCGAGAGAATTTAATTATATCGGAATACAAAAATAAAATATCAAATAATAATCCTGACACATTAATTAGTAAAAACGAGATTGAATTATTTTTCAATGCCAATAATGAAAACTTTAAACTTTATGAGGAGATAATTAAAGGTAGATACATTAAACTAAATATAAATGCCTTTAATATTGATGAAATTAAACGTAGGTTTAGAAGATATAATGTTTCTGACAAGTACTTTTTTGATTCTATCTCTATACAACTATTGAATTATTATTTAAATGATTCTACATGGACCAATAAAAAGCTATTTTTTAAGAAAATTCCCTCATTAGAAACAGATGAAATTGAAAGAATAAGTAAAAACAATTTATTTTATGTTAAACAGGATTCTTTGGCGCTATATTTGATTAATATAAATAATTATAAAAAGGCCAATGATTATGCTCCTTTGGATTATATTTACAGTAGAATTAAGGACGTTATTATTAACAAAAAAAGAATTGACTATTTAAATAAAATTGATAAAGAATTAATTGGCGATGCAATTATTAATAACCTTTATGAACGTTTTGATTAAGAATAAGATTTTTAACTTATTTTTCACCTTCATATTCATTTTTTTACACTTTCAGAATTTTGGTCAATCTAATAGAATTAAAATTGATGGAGTTGCCGCTGTGGTAGGAGATTTCATAATACTAGATTCTGACATTGATAAGACTTTAATTGATCTTCAGTCGCAGGGTGTAAATGTTGGTGATTTTGATAGATGTAGTCTATTGGGCAAACTAATGGAAGATAAGTTGTATGCTCATCATGCTGAGCAAGATAGCTTAGATGTCGATAATGAGCAAATTTACAGTTATGTGGATCAGACTATTGATTACTTTGTTAATCAACTAGGCAACATGGAAAAAGTTCTGGAATTCTATAAAAAGAAAGACGAAGCAACCTTTCGTCAAGAACTTTTTGAAATAAACAGAATAAATCAACTTTCTGAAAGAATGCAAACTTCAATTATTGATGAAATAGAAATTACACCTGAGGAAGTTAGAGTTTTTTTTCAAAACATCCCGAGGTATGATCTTCCAATTTTTGGTGCTGAACTTGAAATAGCTCAAATAGTTGTAAAACCTCAAGTCAGTGAAGAAGATGAAAATAAAATAATTCAAAGATTAAAGTCAATAAGAGATGATGTTGTTATAAATGGATCTAGTTTTGCTACAAAAGCTATACTTTATTCTCAGGATCCTGGTTCAAGATCAACGGGAGGTAAATATACACTTAACCGTAGTAGAAGAAATCAAATGGTCAAGGAATTCGAAGATGTTTGTTACAGATTAAAGGAAGGTGAGGTGTCAGAGCCTTTTGAAACTGATTTTGGATGGCATATAGTTATGGTTGATAAAGTTAGAGGACAAGAGCTTGATGTTCGTCATATATTGTTAAAGCCTGAGGTATCAAATAATGCATTATTAGAAGCCAAAAAGAAAATTGATTTAATTCGTAAAAGAATAGTTGATAAGGAATTAACTTTTGAGGAAGCTGCAAAATCTTTCTCTGATGAAAAAACTACCAAAAATAATGGAGGTGTTTTAATTAATCCTACGACTGGTAATACTAGATTTGAATTAACAAAAATAGATCCAGTTCTCTACACTCAAATTCAAAGATTAAACGACAATGAAATATCTGCACCATTGTTAGAACAAGATAATATAGGGAGCAACAGTTACAAAATTATTAAGGTTACAAACAGATACGATGAACATGTTGCTGATTACTCAAAAGATTTTATTAAAATAAAAGAATTAGCTCTAAAGGAAAAACAATTAAAAACAATTCAAAACTGGATGAGTGAGAAAATAATTGAAACATATATTTCTGTGAATAAAGATAGTAGAGAATGTAATTTTGCCAATAAATGGTTAAAAAAGTAATATCCTTAATAGTTTCAACCCGACTTACCGCAATTTTATTTATAACATTTTCTGCGGCTATGGGAATCGGTACCTTCATTGAAAGTATGCATGGAACAGATGCTGCCAGAATACTTATTTATAATGCCTTTTGGTTTGAATTGATGATGGTTTTATTTCTTATCAATTTCATATTTAATATCAAAAGATATAATCTTTTATCAAGACCTAAACTTGGTATTCTATTAATGCATTTATCATGGATTTTAATAATAATTGGCGCAGGCATCACGAGATATATTGGATATGAAGGAGTTATGCCAATTAGAGAGGGTAATGTAACAAATGAATATTTGTCTTCTGATACTTATTTAACTGTGTTAATTGATGGAGACATTGATGGAACGCCAAGAAGAAGAAAGCTCGAAAAAAAATTGTTACTCTCAGAATATACAAACAACAGATTTTTGATTGCTAATGATTTTAATAAACAAAAGTTTGAAATCGAGTATTTAGATTTTAAAGAAAACGTTGAGCTTTCTGTTGTGGAGAGCGATAATGGGAATAATTTTATAAAGATCGTAGAGGCCTCTAGTGGTGAAAGACACGATCATTACATTGAAGAAGGACAGGTCACAAATTTACACGGAGTCTTATTTTCCTTTAATAATTATAATGAAGGAGCTATAAACTTTATTAATGTAGATGATGAACTATTCATTCAAAGTTCGTTTAGAGGAACATATATGAGAATGATTGATCAAAAAAGAGGTGATGTAAAATTAGACCAAATTGAGGAGTTACAACTTAGATCATTGTACGACATAGCTGGGTTACAGTTTGTTATTCCAGATGGGGTTGTTAAGGGATCATACCAAATCTTAAAAAGTGAAGAAGAAACAAACGAAAACGCACTAAAAGTTAAAATAACCTCAGTTGATGAAAATAATTTTGGTGAATCAAAGGAGATAGAAATATTCGGAGGAAAGGGTATTACAGATAATTTTGAGAGGGTAAGAGTAGCTGGTCTTGATTTTTCAGTTAAGTATGGGTCACTTGTCTCAAAATTACCTTTTTCTATTCAGTTAAATGATTTTATTGCAGATAAATACCCTGGCACCGAAAAAAGTTACAGTAGTTTTAAAAGTAAAGTTACAGTAGTTAATGATGATGAAAATTTTGATTATGATATATATATGAATAATATTTTAAACCACAAAGGCTATCGTTTTTTTCAAGCTTCATTTGATCCTGATGAATTAGGAACAATACTGTCAGTCAATAAAGATTTTTATGGTACTTTAATTACTTACATTGGCTATATTTTACTTTACATCGGTTTGTTAGCTACAATGTTCTACGGAAGGACCAGGTTTAAGGATTTAAGTAAAAAATTAAATAATCTAAAGATCAATAGAAACTCAGCTTCAGTTATTGTTTTCTTATTGTCGCTTTCCTCTTTAAATTCTCAAGATTATGTTCATCAAAATCAGAATTCCTCAACAGATTCTTTAATTGTAAATTATGTTGTTGATGTTGAACACTCAAACAAATTTGGCGAATTGGTAATACAGGACTCGGGTGGAAGAATGAAACCAATAAATACATTTTCATCTGAGCTCCTCAGAAAAGTTAGTAAATCAGACACATATAATGGATTGAATTCTGATCAAGTTTTATTATCAATTTTAAGGAATCCTTTATCATGGTATTCACAACCAATTATATATATCAAAAGAGGTAATGATAGTATAAGAAGTATTCTCGGAATTGATAAAAAACAGAAATATGCTGCTTTTATGGACTTTTTTGATTCAAAAGGTCAGTATAAAATATCATCATATTTAGATGATGCATATAAATCTTCTCTTCCTAATCAGTTTGAAAAAGATTTTATTGAGTCTGATAGAAAAGTTAACCTATTATTTTCAGCTTTAGAGGGAGATATTCTCAGAATTTTTCCAACTCCTAATGACGTTAACAATAAATGGGTTTCATATTCAGAGCTTAAAAATGAAAATTTTGTTGGTATTGATTCATTGTTTGTAAATAATATTTTCCCACTTTATTTAAAAGAGTTAGATAATGGTATAAGTTCAGGTGACTACAGTACAGCTTCAGGTATTTTAGAAAGTATCAAAGGCTTTCAGTATAAATATTCAGAAAATATAATGCCAAGTGATGATAAGATCAAGGCTGAGGTTTTGTATAATAAAATAAATGTTTTCGAAAAGCTTTTTATCTGGTATTTTGCTGTAGGAATGTTGTATTTTCTATTTATCATAATTGATATATTTTCTGGTTTTAACTTTGTTAAAAAATTTATGAAATATACCTTACTTCTATTCAAATCATCCATTTTTATTTTGTTTATTATTCATACAATTGGACTTATTGCCAGATGGTTTATTTCAGGTCATGCACCATGGGGTGATGCTTATGAATCAATGATCTATGTTGCTTGGGCTACAATGGGTGTTGGGTTATTATTTGCAAGAAAGTCTGATTTAACAGTAGCTTCTACTGCTTTTGTATCATCAATGATTTTGATGATTGCTCATTGGAATTGGATGGATCCATCTATTGCAAATCTTGTCCCTGTCTTGGATAGTTATTGGCTTATGATTCATGTTTCTGTAATTGTTGGTAGTTATGGGCCTTTTGCATTAGGAATGATACTGGGTATTGTTTCATTGATATTGATGATATTTTTAACCAGAAAGAATAAGGAAATAATAAAATTAAAATTAAAAGAATTAACAATTATCAATGAATTGTCATTGACAGTTGGTTTAATTATGTTAACTATAGGAAACTTCTTAGGAGGAATGTGGGCTAATGAAAGTTGGGGAAGATATTGGGGATGGGATCCAAAGGAAACCTGGGCATTAATCAGTATTCTACTATACGCTTTTGTTCTTCACATGAGACTAATTCCAAAATTAAGAGGAAACTGGTTGTTTAATTTAATGTCAATTGTCGCTTTTGCAAGTATTATGATGACTTACTTTGGTGTAAATTTCTATCTAGTTGGACTTCACTCTTATGCATCTGGTGATAAAGTAATAACACCAAACTTTGTCTATTGGAGTATTGTAATAGTATTTATATTAGGCACATTATCCAAATACAAGTACAACAAGCA
The DNA here is from genome assembly GCA_902597545.1 of uncultured Bacteroidota bacterium. Lineage (GTDB taxonomy): Bacteria > Bacteroidota > Bacteroidia > Flavobacteriales > Flavobacteriaceae > Eutrophosalina. The sequence continues at coordinate 13,239 of CACJYD010000005.1, forward strand.
TTTGGTTAAATAATTGGAATAATTTTTGTTTAGATATATTTGTTTTGAATTTGTAATGAAAAATTTTTTATTTGTTTTAATTATTTTGACCTCATCTCTTTCATTCTCACAGATTGAAAATAGTAATAGGAGAATTGATATAGCTCCTCCCAAAACAAAGACAATCCTTCCAAATGTGACATTAGTCAATCCTAATGCATTTACTTTCAAGAAAGAAGAAAAAAAAGATTTACCTAAGGGTATGATGAATCAGAACAACGAATATTTTCTCAACCCAGGGGATGTATATGTAAAAAAATTAAATAAAGAAAAAGAAAAGAATCCCAATAACTATACTGGTGATGCTTATCTAGGAGATGTAGCTACTGTCTCTGAAGCCGCTAATATTGTTTGTAGAGACTTTGAGTACGTTGATGGAGATAGAGTTAGAATTTTAGTTAATGATGAAGTTGTTGTACAGAATTTAACTTTAGACTCAAGTTTTAGGGGCATAAATTTAAAGTTAGGCGAAGGTTTCAATAAAATTGATTTTATTGCGTTGAATCAGGGAGACTCTGGGCCAAACACTGCCGAACTTAGAATATATGATGATAATAAAAAATTGATTTCTTCAAATCAATGGAATCTAGCTACTGGTGCCAAAGCAACGCTTATAATCGTAAAAAAATAATTTATTTCACCTAAATTTTAAGAGAATTTCTGGAGAATAGCTTGTTGATTTTTTATTGAATCAACAAACTCACTTTTAAGCTTTTCAACCAAATCTTTAACAGGTGGTGAATCAGAAATACTAGTAACTCCCTGACCAGCTGACCATATTGTTTTCCAAGCTTTTGCCTCAGCTTCAGCAGCACTGAGTTCTTTTCCAAAATCAATTTTCTTAGAATTTTTCCACATATCCTCAGTAATACCCATAGCCTCTAAGCTAGGTTTTAGAAAATTAGCATTAACACCCGAGACAGCAGCGGTATAAACTATATCATCAGCTTTACTGTTAATAATCATGTCCTTGTAGTCTTCATCTGCAAGACTTTCTTTTGTGTTAATGAATCGTGTACCCATGTATGCAAAATCAGCTCCCATTTGCATTGCAGATGCTATATCCTGGCCAGTACTTATACAACCTGAAAGAATTATAGTTTTTTTAAAGAATTTTTTTATTTCAGCAACTAATGACATTGGATTTATTGTTCCTCCATGTCCACCTGCTCCTGCTGAAACCAAGATTAACCCATCAACACCAGCCTCCGATGCCTTTTCTGCATGTCTTTTCTTAATAACATCATGGTAAACAAGACCACCATATGAGTGAACGGCACCAACAAGTTGTGAGACAGCACCTAGTGATGTAATTACAATTGGTACTTTATGTTTTATACATATTTTTAAATCATCTCTAACTCTTGGATTAGTATTATGTACAATTAGATTCACACCAAACGGTGCAGCCTTTTTCCCGGTTTCTTTTTCAAATTCTGACAATTCATCTTTTATTTGAACTACCCATTCCTCAAAACCCTTTGTAGTTCTGTGATTGAGTGCTGGAAAGGTTCCAACTATACCACTTTTACAGCATTCTATCACCAATTTTGGACCCGAAACCAAAAATAGAGGAGCTGCTATAACAGGTAATTTTAAATCATCATAAAATTTAGGCTTGCTCATATTACTAATTTATTAAATAGTTGAATTGATTTAAGGTTTTAAGATTATTTTTTTTTCATCATTCAAGTCAATCAACTTAGTAAATGCAACAGAAAAATTCTCTATTCCAATGACCACTTTATCATTAGAGTAATTAAATTCGGAAATCTTAAATTTTTTGCACTTTAGACCTTTTGAAACATAATAGTCCTGTACAAAGCCGATTCCTAAAACATATTCACCTACTTTATAATTTTTGTTTTTAGATTCAAGAACTTCTCCTAATGTTTGAGCTTGGATTAAATCTCCTTCCTCTAATTTATTATTCTTAAAAGCATTTAAAATGTTTTTATCTAAAAAAATGAATTTATTTTTTATTAAAAATTCATTAGAATCTAATTGAAGATCAAAATTTTCCTCAAGAAATGACCATAAATTTTCATCGAAATAATTATTTGTTTGATAAAGTAGCCGAACAGTTCTATTATTTATTTCCATTCAGGATTCCTTTTTTCATTAAAGGCTTTAATTCCCTCTAAAAAATCATCGGAGTCTTTCAATTTTCTTAATTCCATATTAAGTTTTTGAATTTTTTTATCATCAATATATAACTCATCATATATCTTTAAGCCTGATTTAACAGCATTTGGTGACATACTTATAATTTTATTTAGCCATTCAGATATACTTTCGTCAATATTATTATTTACAATTTTTTGAATCAAATTAAATTTATGACAGTATTCTGCATCTAACGTTTTTCCTTTTACACACCAATCCATAACAATTCTTTCAGGCATAACTCTTAAAAGTGAATCCATTACTTGAAATGGAAATAAACCTCTTTTAACCTCTGGTAGAGATAATTTTATTTCTTTTTTAGAAATTACATGATTAGCACATGCTACTATTAATACACCACCTGCATAAACATTTCCCTCTAAAACAACTAATTTCGGTTTATGTAATTTGTTAAAGATATCTGCTAACTGTATCGAGTTTTTAGAATCTTTAAAATCATTCAGGTCTAACCCTGAACAAAATGTATCTCCATCAGATCTATATATGACTGCCCTAATGGAATCATTAAAATTGGCATAATCTGTACAAATTGCTAACTCCTCAATCATTTTTGAGTTTAAAGCATTTTTTTTATTTGCTCGATTTAGAGTTATAGCTAAATGATTATTTTCAATCTCAACAATCAGATGTTCAAAAGAAATTATTTCAAAATTTTTAATTTTTTTCTTATCAAAAAACATAATTACATTCTAAATGTTCCATATGATTTAGTCCCTTTAATTTTTTCTTTGTAAATAATTTCCAAACAAACTATTAAATGGTTTCTAGTTTCTCTTGGATCAATTACTCCATCATCCATAACTTCAGATGTTGTATGCCATATTGAAGCTTTTTGTTCTGCATCAATTATTAATTTCTTTTTTTCTCTGTTAAGTTGTCGTTTATCAATTTTTTTATTTTGTTTTAAGGCAGAATTTATTTTAACAATCTCCATCACTCCAGCAAGTTGTTCAGCACCCATCACACCAGATTTAACATTTGGATAAGCAAATAAAAATCGAGGGTCAAAAGATCTTCCACACATAGCGTAGTTACCTGCTCCAAAAGAATTACCAACAAGAAGTGTAATATGAGGGACCTCACTTCCTGCAACAGCATGTATAAGCTGTGCACCGTGATTGATAATACCTCCTTGTTCATGCCTTTTCCCTACCATAAAACCAGTTGTATTATGCATAAATAAAATAGGTGTATTACTTTTATTTGCTAATTGAATGAATTGAGTTGCTTTCTTTGCTGATTCACTAAAAATCACTCCATTACTCGCAATAATTGCTATTTGATGATCATTAATTTTTGACCATCCACACTTCATAGTAGCTCCATACGTACTTTTGAACTCGATAAACTCAGAATTATCGACAAATCGCACAATCAAATCCCTAATATCAAAGGGTGTTTTTAGATTTTCAGGTATAATTCCAAGAATTTCTTCTTTATCAAATTTGGGAGGGTTCTTATCATTTATTTTATCTATAATCCTATCAGAAACATTAAATTCTACAATGTCTCTTGCAATTTTTATGGCATCATTTTCATTTTCTGCTAAAAAATCTGAAACTCCCGATAAATTACTATGCATAGTTGCACCTCCAAGTTCTTCATCACTTGAGTCCTCATTGGTTGCCATTTTAACTAGGGGAGGACCAGCCAAAAATACTTTGGCTTGATCTTTTAACATAATAGTATAATCTGACATTCCAGGAACATAAGCTCCACCTGCAGTTGAGTTTCCAAAAACAATAGAAATATTTAATACGCCATGTTTACTTCTTTGGGACATATCTTTAAACACTGAACCATAATTATTAAACACTCTGTCCTGATCCGGAAGATTTGCACCTCCACTTTCAACAAGATTTATAGTTGTAAGTTTATTCTCTGTAGCAATCTTACATAATCTAAGATTTTTTAGACTTGTGCCATAATCAACAACACCACCTTTTTTAGTACCGATATTTGCATTGATAATGCATAATTTTTTTTTAACTAAACCAATTCCTGCTATTGTAGTACCACCAGGACCAAATCCATTTTCATGTCTGAGACCTGCTAAAGACATTAATTCTATAAATGGACTATCTTCATCTAGAAGCTTTGTGATCTTGTCTCTGGATAATGACTTTCCACTTTGTTTAGCTTTTTTTAATGCAAATTCACTTCCTTGTATCTTGCTAAGCTTTAAATATGAGTTGAGTTCTTTTACAAGTTCAATCATCGCTCTTTTATTTGTCTTAAAAGAGGCACTCTTATTATTAATTGAAGATTTAAAAACTTTCATTAATTAAAACCCTTTATAATAAAAGAAAGAGCAACTGCTGTTGCTCTTTCTTTAGTTTCTGTCTGTTATTCAATTATAAATTGATAACAAATAATCTTAGAGTTTTAGAATTGATATTTTAAAGATGCAACAGCAGATGTTCCAATCTCAGGCATACCACTATAAACTCTATATTTTTTACCAAGTAGGTTACTTACATTTACTCCAAGTTGAGTTTTCTTACTAAACTTGTATCCAAAATGTGCATCCCATACAGTTCTTTTTGGAACGAATCCACTATACCATCCTTGATTCGCTGTAAAAGAATTTTGATATCTCATAGATAATCCACCAGAGAAACCTTTAACTGGGTAATAACTCATACCTGCTTTAACTCTGTGTTTAGGAGTATTTAGATTGTAAGTAGAACTTCCAGTTTCATCTTCTCCTATATCTTCTTTTTCAAAAAAGTTTTGAGATAACCATGAGTAATTCGCATAAAATGAAATATTATCAGTTGCTGCGTATTCTGTTGAAACATCTGCACCATAAAATTCTATTTCACCAAAGTTTTTGTACCCAACGTTGATAGGACCTCTCATGAATGTTTGATCTGAGTTAACAATTCCTACAGGAGCACCAGTAAGTGCTGTATATCCAGTTGCGAATCCATTACCCATTATTTGTCCTAATAATTGAGCAAGTAAACTTCCACCAAGCGATCTCCCAAATGTAAATCCAAGTGCATCAGCAATATCAGTTGCCGCAGAAGCTGGTAATTGAGCAAAAGGACTAATTATTTCAAGCGCTGAAAAATTTTCTTTTGTTTGTCTGTAAACATCAACACCAACTTTCCATTTACCTAACTCAGCTTTGTATCCAATCTCGTATGTTGTTTCAGTTCCAATAGATGCAGTATCAGTCGGTTCGAGATTTGTGTTGTTACCAACAAGATCAACAGGTATAACAAAACTGTTAGCTATAATCGAACTCCAAACGGTAGGACTTTGCAAAAATGCTGGTACATTAACAAATAGTCCAACCACTGACTGAGATAATGCTGGAATCATTTGTGGAAGCAATCCTAAGTATATAGAAAATAAATCCATTCCAAGTCCTTGGTACCATACAGGATTTAAAGCTTGAATTTGATCAATTCCTGGAATTGCCCATGTTACATATGGATTGTTAAAAGTTTGTTGAGTGGCATTACCAGCTATGTGATTAGGTATACCCCAACTAAAACCTAAATGATCAGCAAACATCGTTTGAGCATTACTACTAGTAGTTGCCTGGCTAGCTGTTAATCTTATTGAGCTAGTTGGACTAGTTTTAAAAATTAAAGAAGCTTTTGGAGCAAAAGCACCTTCGTTGATGTTAGTATACTGATCGTATCTACCTCCAAGAATTAAATTAACATTATCAGAGATTGAAGTGTTAGTTTGAAAATAAGCACCATAAACTCTCATCTCAGATCCATCATTTCTACCAAATAATCCACCAGCAGTCATTTCTTCCGGTGTTGATGCTTGCGCATTCCAGTTAGTATTAAATGATGAAAGTTTGTGATCTAAACCAAGGCTAACATCTGTATTTCCAAGGGTTAGGTCATACTGTAATTGAGCTTGACTTTCAGTAATATCATTAGTATTCTTAAATGTATTGTTTTGAGTTGTTCTGTAGTAGTAGCCCTGATCTTCAGCCTCAAATGGAGATTCGCTTTGACTGTAGCTATACTGTGCAGTTAAATTACCACTTTTAGCTTTTAGGTTAAAAAAGTGATTTTGGTTGTTTTCAAAAGCCTCACCATAAAACTCGCTCCATGATAAACCTTCTCTTCCATTGACACCAACTTGAGCAGTTACTTCAACATCTGAGGATGGTCTGAAGTATAGAGTTGCATCAACATTGTAGCCTGTAGCTTTTTCAAGTAATTGTCCACCAGTTTGCAATGCAGTTGTTTCATCAATTTCATACTCTCCATTTTCACTATATCTTGCATTAATTTTATATCCAAATGTACCACTATCATTTGCTGCTGCGTGTCTAACAGAAGCTTGAAAAATATCCCAGTTACCTTTACCAAGCATTGATTCCTGGTTTGCAAGGCCACCTGATGAAATTTCCATCGATGTTCCTGGATATTTAAAAGGGTCCTTTGACATAAAGTGAACAACACCAGAATTAGTGTAGGCACCATATGCGGATGATCCTGTACCGCGAACAACTTCAATTTTTTCAAGATCTAATCCAGAAAGATTGGTATTTGCAGCATCAAATACTTGTAGTCCAATAGTAGATATTTGTCTACCATCTAGAAGTACAACTGTTGTTGTGTTAAAAACACTTGCACCGTCCCTAAGTGTAATGTTATATCTATTTGCACCTTGTCTGTCTAATGTAAGCCCAACAACATTGTCAAGTAGCTGAGTAACATTAATAGCTGGTCTATTCTCGATTGTTTTTGCATCAATCACTGTTGTAGATGAAGGAGCATCTACAGCTTTTTCAGCTTTTTTTGATGCAGAAAAAACCATTTCTTCTTTTTCCTGAGCATTGACAAATAAAATACCAGAAAGAATAAAAAGAAAGCTTGATAGATAGAATTTAAGTTTCATAATATATAGTTTGTTAATTATTTTCTCGGTTCTAATTTAAGAATATTTTCAATTCTAAACTTATTTTGTGCAAATTTACACAATAAATTGGAAATGGTTAATCTGATATGTAGAAGAAACTAAATATTATTCCCAGATAACATCATTTTCTGATTTGTACCAACTGTCATAGCTTTCAGAAAATCTTTCATCAATTTTAGCTCTCTTTATTTTTAGTGTTGGTGTTGCAAGACCATTATCAGGGAGCCATTCTTCTTTAACTATAACAATTTTTTTGATTTTTTTATAACCTTCTAATTTTGAATTAACTTCTGCAAGTAGCTCTGAAAGTTTTTGGCTAATATTTTCTTTGTCATTTTTTGCAATTTCAGTAGGAACTGCTAATAAAATAGGTTGATCAAGTCCTAACCCCACAATGCATAACTGCTGAAATTCTGTAACTTTTCCAAAATATGATTCTAATACGCTTGGTTCAATATATTTACCCTTACTAGTTTTGAAAATGTCTTTAACTCTCCCAGTTATGTATAAAAAACCATCATCATCAATATAGCCCATGTCTCCTGTATGTAACCAACCGTCAATTAATGTCTGATTCGTCATTTTTTCGTTCTTATAGTAGGAATCAAGTAAAAAAGGACCCGACATACAAACTTCTCCTTCATCAGTAATTTTTAAATCTACACTTGGGCTACTTTTTTTGCCAACTGACCCAACACCGAGTGGTTGAAAAGGATCTAAATTTGTACAAACGCAGCAATTTTCGGTCATTCCATAACCATTAACAATGTATACGCCAATGTTTTTATACCATTCAAGTAATGGCACAGGCATGGCAGCGGCACCAGAGACTATGACTCTAACTTTTGACCAACCCAAAGCTGCTCTCAATTTTTTCTTAATAATTGAGGAAATTATTGGGATCTTTAAAAGAATATTAAGCTTTTTCTGAGACATCTTTTCTAGTACCTTTTCTTTAAATTTTGTATAAATCCTAGGAACACCCTGAAAAGTTGTTGGCTGAACTTCTGCCAGATTTTTTCCAAAAGTATCTAGCGATTCAACAAAGTTTATGTTTCCACCATAACGAAGACATGACCATTCTATACAAATTCTTTCAAAAATATGATTGAGGGGTAGATATGAAATAAACCTGTTATCACCAAACGTACTAACACCAAGAGGATTGTAGGCTTCATGAATTTCTTTGGTATTCATCAATGATTCATACTTAATAACAGCACCTTTTGAGTCACCAGTTGTTCCAGATGTAAAAATTATTGTCCAAACATCATCTTTTAAAGGATAATAATTCTCAGTTTGGGGTTCAAACTTGTTAATAAAATCATCCCATTGATAACCTTCATTAACCTTTGAATTCCCTTCGTAATGGGGAAATGCAATAATTGGAAGGTTTTCAGTATCAATGCCTTTTTTCATTTCATCCCAATTATTCTCCAATTTACCAACAAATAAAGCCTCAACGTCTCCAAAGTCGATTAGATGCTTCATCTCATTAGATTTTAGAGTTGGAAAAAACGGAACTGAAATAAATCCTGCCATCGTTATTGCAAGGTCAGCAATTATCCATTCGCTACAATTTTTTGAAACTAATCCTATATGGCTTTTTTCTTTTAGACCTAAGCTCTTTAGTCCAGTTGCTAATTTTCTTGCAGCTAAACCAGCTTCAGCCCAGGTATATTCTTTCCAATTATCTCCAATAGGTTGTCTTAAGAAAGGTTCGTTTTTTAGCCTAGATTCACATTCATAGAATGGAAAATCAAAATGTTTGTTAGTCATGATTACAATTTAAAAAAAATACATTAAATGACTATATTAATATCAAATTAATTGTTTACAAATGGAGAACCAAAAATTAAAAACAGAACTTAATAATATTCAAGATTTAAAGAAATATGTTGGAAAAGAAATTGGAATTACTGATTGGTTCCAAATTACTCAAAATGATATTAATTCGTTTGCAAAATTAACACATGACGAACAATGGATTCATACTGATATTGAAAAATCAAAAAAATATTCACCTTATAAAACAACTGTAGCTCACGGTTTTTTTATATTATCATTATCTATAAAATTTATTTATGAAACTTTTAATATTAAAAGTGTAAAAATGGGTGTTAATTACGGATTGGACAGAGTAAGATTTATGAGTCCAACTTTTTCCGGAGGGTATATTAGAGCATTTATTTCACTTGTTGATGCTGAAATTAATGCTGAGTCTGTTAAGTATAAAATGTCTATTACATTTGAACAGAAAGGTCAAGAAAAACCTGTTTGTATAGCAGAATTCTTAGCTATGGGATATGAATAATTAAGATATTATAATTTTAATACCAATTTTTTAAAAATATTCTAACATTTATTTGATGATTTTGATAATATTTTAAAAACATGAACTTCTTAATGATTTGGTAATGTACTTATTTTACAAAAAATTTAAATTTATAAAAAACAATAATTATGAAAAGACTTATTTACACCGCAGTTTTATTTTTTTTCACATCAATTTCTTTTAGTCAATATTTTATGATTTACGAATTTGAATCTGAAAATCAAGACGATACAATGGGTATGTTCGATTTAATGATGACAGCTACCAAGGAAGTAACTGGTAAGGATTTAAACGTTGTCTCATTTCAAAAAGAACTTTCAAACACTCATTTTGTAGTTAGGACTTACTCTAGTTTACAGGAATGGGTTGATGAAGATAATGCTTCTGAAGAGACTGGTGCAAAAATTTTTCAAAAACTTAGTGGAGTTGAAAATATTCAAGAGAAATTTCTATCGATGCAAAAAGCTACAGATTCAAAAGGAGCTAGGCTATTTGAATTGTTGCCTGAGTATAGTAACATGGCACCATATATGTCAATGTCAACAGATGAAAAAAAGGAATATAAGTATCGTAGGGTCATACTTTACGATTTAACTGATGCTGGTGAACAAGCATTTTTAGCTAATCAGAAATTTTGGATTGATGCTGATCAAAAATTAGGAGTTGATTATTTATATGCATTGATGAAGCCTGTATTTGCAACTGATGCTGATTATATGCTCGTCTTGTTAGACAAATCTAGATTTGACTATCACAAAAACTGGGAAGATAGAATGGAAAAAAGATTTTCGGACAAAGATTTTCAAGAAAATTATGAAAAAATTGAGAAGTCTCCAGTAAGTTCTATTGTTGAAGAATGGAATTTAAATTTACTAGAGGAATATATTTATTAATGTGATAATTATGAAAAAAACTTTTATACTATTAACCCTTTTAATTTTTAATTCAATTTACAGCCAGACTAAAGTCACAACTGATGAACATTGGTCTGCCTACGCAATAAGTGTACAACCACAAAATGAAGAAACTGTATTCAATATCATAGATGAGTATTTTTCTGAACATAAGTTGGATGACATTAGAGTAATGCTTTTCTCAATTTTATTTGCAGATCAATCAATGGTTGAAGCAACCCATGAAATAGTTTTTGTTGGAAATTCAGATTCCATGAGTAAATTTTATTCTCCAATGAATTTTACAACCGAATGGAATTTATTTTCTAGTAAAATAAGTAATTTCATAGATAAGACTGTTTGGGCATTAAATGGAAGAGGTCTTGCATCAACAGGACCTGATCCAACTGAGGTTGTATATCCATATGAACAAATTCTAAATTGGGGACCGGAAAGGGATATTCAAAAATTTAGAAAGGCATGGGTAGAACTCAATAAAAAACACGAAAGAACTGACAGGTCTGCTGTAATATTTACAATTACTTCATCAGCAGATCATAAATGCGGTGTTGTATTAAGGTATCCATCTTACAAAGCTATGTTGACTTCAAATGCAGAATATGCAAAAAATAATCCATCATGGCAAAAGGATTGGCAAACATATTTAAAAGAAAATGGTGGTGGACAAATAACTAGAAACTTTTCGAGAATTTTATTAAAAGAATGGTAAACTAAAAATTAAAAATTATGAAAAAAACATTATTACTTTTTTTCCTATTTATCTTGGGATCGTGCTCTTACGAACACCCTGAGTATGAAGCTAATAAAAAATTAGCTGAAAAATGGGTTGAAACATTTGAAACTCAAAACATGGAGTTATGGGAAGAAGTTGTTTCTGAGGATGTTGTTGATGTTGCCCCGATGTACGGAATGGGTCAAATCGATTATGCAGCATCAAAGCAAATTGCAGAATTTTATGTTAACAGCTACACTGATGTTAAATTTAACAACCCAGTATGGTTACCTGGAATCGATACTCTTACAATGAAGCCAGATGGAAGTGTTAGAGCTTACGGAGTATGGACGGGAAAAAGCAAAACGACAGGAAGAACTTTCACCTTACCGTCATATCATAATTTCGGATTTAAAGATGGTAAAATTATATCTACTGGAGAGTACTTTGATGCAACAGGTATGGTTAACGCCGTTGGTCCAGCGCAAAGAAATGTAGTTATTTTCACTGCTAAGGTTGCAAAAAAGAATATTGATAAATTTCAAGAGTTAATGGATTCGAAAGATGGTTTGACAATAACAAGAAATGCTGATGGATGTACTCATCTTGAGGCTTTTTATAATGAAGAAAATGAAACATACTTTATTTATGAGTATTGGGATTCATATGAGCAGTATGAAACTTACCTTGACTGGAGATTCAATATAGAGGAACCTAGTTTTGTAGATAAAGTTATTCCTTTGGTAAAAGGTGGAGAGGCAGGAATGCAAGCTAATTATAACAATAAAAACTATAATTTCTATTAATCATGAAAAACTTATACTTAATTATATTAACAGCAGTCTTTTTAAGCTGCGAAACAACCACTGAAGTAAAATATGGAGGAATGTTTACTGGAGGTCAAAACTCTTATGATCTTCAACAAGGCTCCATTGAGTATGCTTCTATTATTAAAAATGTTGTTCTGGGATATGCAGATGGTAATTTTGAGGAAATTATTGAACACTTTTCAGATTCAGTAGTCAGGATTGAACCGGGTAACAGATTTAAAGTTGCCCCTAGCATTGAAAGATGGGAAGGCTTTAGAGAAAATTTTGACTCAATCAATAGAAATTTAACTTCTGTTATGGCCGTAAAAGTTAATGATGGGATAACTTATGTGGATGCTCTCTTTAGTCAACAAGTGTTTAGAGATTCAGAAGTTACTAGATCAAGAAACTTTGAAAGATATTGGATCAATCACGAAACAAATAAAATTGTGAATATTGCATTTGTAAGTGAAGAATATGGAGATGATGACGAAGATTAAATTATAAATTATATGAAAAAATTACTATTATTATTTTTAACTATTTCTTTTATTGGTTGTGAGACTAAAACTATAGAAGTTCCTGTTAAGGGTGGTGAAATTATGCTTGGCAAAAATAAAGGAAGTAAATTTTACATTGCACCAGACGAAAATGTTGATGTTGTAAAAAAACTCTTAAAATCATGGAATAATATGGACCCTGAAGGAATGTTTGAAGTTTTAGAGGATACCATCACATGGTGGGTTGCTACTGAAAAAAAACCTATTAAAGCTGATAAAGAATTTATTAAAGAATATTTGAAATCTTATGATTCAATAAGCCAGGTTGTTCAGGGTTACATACCTCATCAATGGGAAGGACAACAGCATGTAGTTGTTTCAGTTGCATCTAGAGAAAAAAAATATAAAAAAGATGGAACCTTTGAAGATGATAGATTATTTGAAAGGTTTTTTGTAAGAGACGGAAAAATATTTCAAGTACAAGCGTGGAGTGCAGACTGGTACACAAATGATTAATTAAAATTTAAATTATAAACTATGAAGAAAATTATAATATTAATTGTTTTCACTGCTTTCATGAGTTGTGAAACAAAAACAGTTGAAGTTGTAAAACCTGCTGGTGAGTGGCTTATGGGAAATTTTGAGGGAGATAAAATGATTCCTGGTCCTGATGAAGATGCTCAAGTTGCTATGGATGTGATTATGGGCTATGCTAATAAGGACTTTGAATTAATGATGGAGAGATCTGCAGATACAGTTATGTTTTTTCCTGAAAAGGGTGGAGAGCTTGTTCAGCTTGTAAAACCATTTGATGATTTTGTAGAATCTTTGCAAGAACCTTATGATTCTATTGTAAGAACTCCGTATAATGTTTATCCTTTACGACCAGAAAGTTCTGATAATTTTACGATTGTAACTGTGCCTTTCACGGAAGTTAGATATGCCAAAGATGGCTCAGTTGAGAAGGAAAGAATTATAGAAAGATTTTGGGTTGTTGATGGTAAGGTAGTAAGAGTCAACAAATGGGCCGCTGAATTAAATTAAATTTAAACTATAGACTATGAAAAAAATACTATTATTTATTACTTTTTTAGCTTTAATAAGCTGTGAAACAAAAACTGTAGAAGTGGAAAAGTCAGCGGGTATGACGTACTATGGTGCAAACGAGGGTAAAAAATTTCAGTTTGGTTCAGATGAAATTGCTCAATTGGCAGTAGATGCTATTTTAGCTTATGCAGATGGTAATTTTGATTTTATGAATGAGATTTCTGCAGATACCGTTATGTTTTTTGAACCCTCAATGGGTAAACCAATAGCAGTAGTTAATCCTGCTAATGAATTCTTAACTCAAATTCAGTCGCCTTATGATTCAATTACAAGGTATATATTCAATGCTATTCCTTTGAAGAGAGAGGGTGATAATTATGAAACCGTAACTGTTTCCTTCAGAGAAAATAGATACAAAGATGGTGAAGTTGAAAAACTAAGAGTAGTTGATAAAATATGGTTCAGAGATGGTAAGTTTTTTAGAGTTAATCAATGGAATGGAATTATTGATTAAATTTGAAAAAATTTACAACTATGAAAAAAATATTTATAATTACATTTTTAACAATTTTCACATTTGCATGTGAATCACCTGCTCCTGCTGAAAAGGAAGCTGAGAGAGCCCCTGGATTTTTAAGAACACCTGATGGAGATGTCGCTGCCGATGATGCCAATCCTGAAAATCTAGATTTGTGGGATAAATATATTGAAGCTCACAACAATAGAGATCTTGATGCAATTGCGTCTATGAACATTGACTCAACTCAGCAAATGGGAAGTTTTAAAATTATTGGCCCTGACGGATCTTTAATTGAAGGAACTGATACTCATATTGAATTTCTAAAAGGTTGGTTCGAAGCTGAAAATCCTACTTGGAATACATTTTTCTCGTACACAATGAAGGTTGAAAATCAGCCTGGAGAATGGGTTATTTCAGGCGCTCAAGTAAAAAAGACTGTCGATGGAGAAGAAGTCACATCATATGATGTTATCGATGCTTATATTGAAGAAGGAAAGATAGGTGCTTTTTGGGTATACACTAGAGCTGAAGGTTCACAAGAATAATTATAATTCTAAATCATTTAAAGGGAGTTGTTTTAACTCCCTTTTTTTTTGTAATTTTTTAAAATGAATAGAAAAAGTACAATTGATGAATTTTTAGATTATATAGAAAATCGTATTGAAAAGGGAGACTATAAAAATTCTGTTCATAAAATAACTTTTATGACCACAGTTCATGTAATCAAAAAAATTTTAGGAGAAAAATAAATTATGAAAAAAATTATTTTATTAATTATTGTATTAACTCTAGGTTCATGCAACAAGAATGAAGTAAAGTATGTAAACAAAGAATATTCAATTGAAGTTAGACTAGATGATTTAATGTCAAGAATGACTCTTGAGGAAAAAGTTGCTCAAATGACACAATTTGTGGGGTTAAATTACATCACTGATGCGGACAGAAACATGACCGCAGAAGAAATTTTAAATAGCGACAGTAGAGCATCATATAGAGGATTATTAAAAAAGGATATTGCTCAAATGGTTGCAGATGGTAAAATAGGTTCATTTTTACATGTTTTAACAATGAGGGAAGCTAACAGACTTCAAGAATTAGCTCAAAAATCCAGACTAAAAATACCTCTATTAATAGGCATTGATGCAATACATGGAAATGGAATGGTAGCAGGAACAACAGTCTATCCCTCACCAATATCATTGGCATCTACATTTAATGAAAATATTGTTTTTAAAATTGGTCAAGAAACTGCAAAAGAAGTTAGAGCACATGGATCTCATTGGGCATTTACACCTAATGTTGATGTATTAAGAGATCCAAGATGGGGTAGAGTTGGTGAAACGTTTGGTGAAGATCCTTATCTAGTTGGAAATTTTGGTGTTCAAATGATAAAAGGTTTACAATCAGACGACTTTAGTGGTTTTGATAATGTAATAGCATGTGCTAAACATTTTGTAGCTGGTTCTGAACCAGTCAATGGATTAAATGTATCCCCAATGGATATTTCTGAAAGGTCACTCAGAGAAATTTATTTAAAGCCTTTTAAAAGAGCTGTTGATGCTGGTGTCTATTCCGTTATGGCTGCTCATAATGAAATAAATGGAATTCCAGCTCATATGCATAAAGTGCTCCTCACAGATGTTATGAGAAATGAATTTGACTTTGAAGGGTTTTATGTTAGTGATTGGCTTGACATAAACCGAATAAATGTCCTACATAAAATTGCCAAGGATTTTAAGGAAGCAATTTATTATGCAGTTGACGCAGGAATGGATATGAATATGCATGGTCCAAACTTTTTAGAAAATGTTATTGAACTAGTTGAGGATGGAAAACTTGACATTAAAAGAATTGATGAATCTGCAAGAAAAATTTTATATGCTAAATTTAAATTAGGTCTTTTTGAGAATCCATTTGTTAGTCCTGATGACCTAGATGAAAACGTCTTCACTGAAGAACACAAAAGTACTGCTCTTGATGCCGCAAGAAAGTCTATAGTGTTATTAAAAAATGATGGAATTCTCCCATTGAGTAAAAAAAGAGGAAAAAAAATATTGGTTACGGGTCCAAACTCTAATAATCACTCAGTTTTAGGTGATTGGGTTTTTGCTCAACCTGAGGATAATGTAATAACCATTTATGAGGGAATTAAAAAACTTGGGGATTCAAAAGGTTACCAGATTGATTTTCATGATTCGAATAGTGATATTAGATCTATTTCACAAAGTGATATAATTAAAACTGTAAACAAGGCTAAGAATTATGATCAAATCATTGTAGTAGTTGGAGATAACTCACAAAGAATATTAAAATCAAAAAGAACTGCAGGTGAAAATATGGGCAGAGCAAATCTAAATTTGGCAGGAAAGCAACTCGAGTTGGTACAAAGATTAAAGAAAATCAATAAAAATGTAATCGTGATATATGTAAATGGTAAACCAATCGCAGAGCCTTGGATTGACAATAATATTAGTGGCGTAATTGAGTCATGGGAATTAGGTAGTATGGCTGGACAGGCAGTAGCAGAAGTTGTTTTTGGTGATGTTAATCCTGGGGGTAAACTTCCTTTAACATTTCCAAGGAGTGTTGGTCAGTTACAAATGATATATAACCATAAACCTTCTCAATATTTTCATAAATACGCTTTTGAAAAAGTAACACCTTTGTATCCTTTTGGTCATGGGCTGAGTTATTCAAAATTTAATTATTCAAATTTTGAGCTATCAAAAGATGATAATGAGGATTTGATTAACTTAAGTGTAGAAATTAAAAATGATAGTAATATTGCAGGTGATGAAGTAGTTCAACTTTACTTTAATGATAGTTTTAGTTCAGTTACCAGACCTGTAAAAGAATTAGTTTCATATGAAAGAGTTTTCATAGAACCAGGTGAAACGAAGACTGTCAAATTAAAGGTTCCTATTGAAAATTTAGCATTTTATGATATTAACATGGTTTATTGTGTTGAAGAAGGAGAATTTGAATTTATGGTTGGTGGTTCTTCAGATTCAAAATTTCATTTAAAAAAGTCAATTAAAATCGAAAATAGGTATGAATTTTAAATTATATATAATCATCTTTTCAGTTTTTATCTCTTGTAATAACATTACAAATAATGAGGTAAATCCAAAAGTTATTGCCTACTACACTGGTAATGGAGAAACTATAAATGAATTTGATTTGATTGGTGTGGATCAAATTATATATAGTTTTTTACATCTTAAAGGAAATGAATTAGCTATTGATAATGCAGCTGATAGTATTAGTTTGTTAGGTATTGTTGATCAGAAAAAAAAGTATCCAAACCTGAAAGTCTTGGTTTCACTTGGTGGATGGGGTGGATGTAAGACCTGTTCGGATGTATTTAATACTAAGGAAGGAAGAATTGATTTTGCAAAGTCTACTGCTAAAATAATTGAAGAATATAATGCAGATGGAATTGATTTAGATTGGGAATATCCTGCAATTCCAGGACCTCCAGGTCATGCTTTTAGAGATGAGGATAGAGATAATTTCACTGATTTAATTAAGCTACTTAGAGAATATATGAAACCAGATGACATTCTTAGCTTTGCTGCAGGTGGATTTAAAAGTTTTATTGATAAATCAGTCGACTGGGATCAAGTTACACCACTTATTGATAATGTTAATCTTATGACTTATGATTTAATAGGTGGTTATTCAAAAGTAACTGGACATCATACTTCGCTTTACTCTACCGAAAACCAAGAAAGATCAGGTGATTATGCTATACAATATTTAAAATCTAAAGGAGTTCCAGCAAACAAAATTGTACTAGGTGCAGCATTTTATGGAAGAATTTATAAAGATGTTGCTAATGTTAATAATGGATTGTATCAAGCAGCAAATTTTAAAGGAGGAGTAAATCAAAATAACTTCAATGAAGTGACAAAAGATTTTGAGTTTTTTTGGGATGAAACTGCAAAAGCTCCATATGCATACGACAAAGAAAATCGGCTTTTCCTTACGTATGACAATCAAAAATCTATCGAACTAAAATCAAAATATGTTAAAGACAACAATCTGCATGGAATAATGTTTTGGCAATTAATGAATGATAAAAAGAAAGATGGTTTGTTGAAGACTATGGTTGATGAAATAAAGGCAATTCAATAGTTTTTCTCTTTTAAAATAACTGAAAATCAGCAATTTAAAAAAAAATTGTAAATTAACTAAGTGAGAAAGTTTACATTAATTTTTATTTTAATCCTCTTTTCATGTAGCAAAAACTCAGATGAAGTTACTTCTCCAGAATTACCAGATCCATACGTTCCTGTCAAGTTTGCTTCTTTTCAATACTCAATGGGTGGTGTTTATGGTGGGTTAGTTAGATATACTCATAAAGATTATAGTTCTGGAAGTCATAATTACTGTACTTGCTCAGCTTGTAACAACTCATTCAACACTGTTGATGAATTATACTATAACAAAAATAATGGAACCGTTAAGTTTAAAAATAATACAGACAGTGTGTATACTTACAGAAAGTTTGATTCATCATGGACTTGTAGAAGATATGAAGAAATTTAAATTTCTTTCTTCCAAAAGGCAATTCCACCAGCTTGTTTACCAACTTTAACTGAACTAACCAGCTCATAAGAATCAAGATCGATGACATCAACAATACCTGGTTCTCCTCCAATTCCTTCAACAGATATAAATGCATATTTGCTGTCAGATGAAATTGCAATACCGTGAGAAACACTTGTTGTATTCTTTATTATTGCTAACTCTTCTTTATTTTCAAGGTTCCAAATAGCAGTTTTACCTTCACTTTTTATAGTTCCAATCAGTAATTTTCCATTTGGCGTTATTTCTAAATTATAAGGACCTTTACCAGTTTTAAATCGATCAGAAACCTCCCATTTATCTAAATTAACTTCTATAACCTCATCAGACCCATTGCCAGCTACATATGCAATGTTTTCCTGAGGGTGGGGGATGACCCATGTTGGTTTAACCATTGAATGTTTCATACCATCCATGGTATTCATCATGTTTTCTTTTTTATCATTAGACATCATTTTACCTTTCATATTATCATGATTCATCATTTTTCCATCCATCTTTTTATCATTCATCATCTTCTTTTCTAAATTCAAAACCCTACTCACTTTAAGATCAAGTGCATCAATTTCAAAAAGTTCACCTGACATCATTGCAACAGAATATTGGAATAATCCATCAGGTGATAATCTTGAACCATGAGGCATCGAGCCAGTAGTAATCTTAGTTATCTCAGTCATTGTTTCTGGATCAACTACAGAAACATTTGATGGTTTCATACTTCCATGTAAATTAAAATTCACACAATATAAAAATCCCGTAATGTTTGAAATTTCCATTGAAGCAGGAAATAATCCTAATGTAGTTCTTGCTACTGCTTGGTTAGTTTCAGTTGAGTATTTAACCAAAGTTCCAAATGGATTTCCATGAGCTAGTGATATATACCAAAAATCTCCGCTAGGATCAACTGTAATTCCGTGAGGGCCTTCAATTTCAGCAAACATAAACCCTACATCAATTCTCTCTGCTTCAACTGCTTCTTTTCCATCAAATTTTATGAGGGAAACTGTATCTTCAGATTCAGAGGCAACATAAGCATAATAATTCTGACCAATTGTGAAAAATGGAATTAATAATATCGATAATAATAACTTTTTAGACATAACTATTCAATTGGTGGACTAGCTAATATTTGAAAGAAATCTAGTAGATCTTCAGCACCTAATGCTTCTTTCAAAGTCTGATCACTTGCAAACTGATTTGTATTTGAATTATCCTTTTTCTTATCTAATAACTTTAAAGCACCAATGCCAGTATAAAAGTCAGAATAAAAGATATTTCCTTTATAGTATTGAGCACCCCAGAGCATCGTCGAATTAGGAACATATCCATCAGGATGTCCTGTCCCATATTTAGCTATTTCTCTCCCTTGTTTATATAAATCACCCATTAGTTCTCCACTAATATCAACAACCCTCACTCCAGCTGTGTACATACCAATGTAAAGTACATCATCCTCAACCCAATAATTGTGGGATCCATGACCAGGGACTTCATATCTTGCTACTTCAACTGGGTTTTTTAAATCTGTGAAGTCAATAAAGTGTAAATAACCTGCAGTCTCATTGAAGGTGTTCCCATCAACACCCTCAGGAAATATTTCATCTCCCATTATGACATAAAATTTTCCAGTCGATTTACTTTTAAAAGGAAAAGCGGCATGGTTTCCACCTGAATCATATCTGTAGTTTCCAATTTCTACTGGATTAGAAGGAGATCCCCCTGCAATACCATTTCCAACATCAACTAAATAAACACCTTGTTTCCAGTTTGAGGAATATGCTATTCCATCTTCAATCCAAACATCATGTATGGCAGAACCTGGTTCATCAACTTCAAAAAATCCAACTTCTTTTGGGTTTTTTGGATCTTCAATATTAATTACGTAGTATTTGGCTGGGTTCGCAAATGCGTTTAATGCATATACATGATTTTCATATATAAAAATATTGTGAACACCACCAGTTAAATTTGTTGTATACTCAGAAATAATTTCAGCATTTGATGGATCAGTAACGTCAATCAGTATAATTCCATTTTTCCTTTTTGAAGATGCCTCTCTTGAAATAACACATAATTTCCCATCTTTTGAAACTTTCACATCATTAACAATTCTAGCATCTACTTGAATACTATCAATTTTTTTGATATCTGTTGGATCGGTTACATCCCAAAAATATGCAGTGCCATCAGATCCCCATGTTCCAGAGACACCATAATCTTTTCCATCTGCGCCCTCAAAAAACCAAGCGTCTGAGGTTCTTCTATCAAATACTTCCCCCAAACCGAGTTTAACTATTTCTTTTTGAATATCTCTGTCAACTGCTTTAACTTGAATAGATGAGTTGGTATTACCGAATGATGCATTGATTACATATTCACCAGCTATATCAGCAACAAATTTACCCTTTTCTGAAATAAGTCCTGAAGCAGTTGTACTTTTATTAGTGGAAACTCCAGAAAAAGAAAATTTTGGTTCTATTCCACTCAATACATTCCCTTTTTTATCTTTAAGTTGTGCTGAAAGATTAATGACATCCCCAGTTTTAATTACACCTTTAGAGTCAGAACTCAGATCAATTGATACAACTGGGTTATTAAAAACATTAATTTTTTTGGATACACTTTGTCCATCAAAAGATGCACTTATTACAGAACTACCTTTTTTGATTGCCTTTAAGTTACCCAAATCATCAACTTTAATTATTGCCGGATCAGATGACTCATATTTAAAATTTAAATCAGATTTTTCTTTACCGTCAGCATATTTTGCAACCGAATTAACTTCAGCAAAATTACCTACATAAAGCTCACCATTTACATTAAAGTCTATACTTGAAGCTTTAGGAAATTTAACTCCAACCAAAAATGTTTGACTCAATCTTTTACCACCTTCCATGCCAACACAAACTGCAACAATTTCAAATATACCTGGCTCACTTGCAACGAAAAGTCCAGTTGGATCTATTGCTGCACCTACATTGAAAGCTCCATCTTTTTGATAATAAATCAGTCGTTCACAAGTGGTTTTATTCCCGTCTAAATCAGAAATATAAGATTCAGCTTGAAAAGTATCCCCAATATTTAATATTAAACCATCTAAATTGGATTCTATACTAAGATTTTGAGAGTGATTTAGTTGTAAGCTAAAAATAGCTATAATAATAAGTATCAATTTTTTCATTTTTTTAAGTTTTAGTAATTAATATTAATCAACATATTGATTTGTCATAGAGTTATTTGGCTTTAAGTCAGAAACTTTAGCAACACCAATCCCTGTATTAAAATCAGAGTAAAATACATGACCTTTGTAAAGTTGAGCACCCCAAACCATTGTATCATTAGGGATATATCCATCCGATGTTCCAGTTAAAATATAACCAATTTCTCTTCCTTGCTTGTAAAGATCGCCAAGTAAATCGCCGCTAATGTCAACAATTCTTACACCACCAGTATACATGCCGACATAAAGTATATCGTTATCTATCCAATAATTATGAGATCCATGTCCAGGAAGCTCATATCGGGCTATTTCAATTGGATTTTTTAGATCAGAAAAGTCAACAAAATGTAAAAATCCAGCAGTTTCATTTGTGCCATTTGGATTTACACCATTAGGAAATATTTCATCACCCATTACGGCATAGAATTTTCCTGTTGATTTACTTTTAAATGGAAAGGTTGCGTGATTTGCCCCACTGTCATAAGTGTAGTTTCCGAACGCTACAGGATTTTCTGGTGTTCCTCCTGCTATTCCATTTCCCACATCAACAAGATAAACTCCATCTCTCCAGTTAGAAGAGTATGCTATTCCATCCTCAACCCAGACATCGTGTATTGATTGACCTTCTTTTCCTATTTCAAACATACCGACCTCATATGGATTAGCTGGATCCTCTATGTTGAGAATATAATATTTTTGACCAGCACTAAGTGCATAAACATGTTTTTCGTCAATAAATAAATTATGAACACCACCGGTCAAATTCTTTGTGTATTCTTTAATAATTTTAACGTCATAAGGATTTGTTACATCTATTATTATAATTCCATTTTTTCTGTTTGAAGCTCCCTCTCTACTAATAATAGCAATTTTTCCATTTGGGGATACTTTAACATCATTCACTGTTCTTGCATCAACTTGAACGCTATCAATTTTTTTAATATCAGACGGATTTGTAACATCCCAAAAGTATGCAGTACCATCCGCACCCCATGTTCCAGTTACAGCATAATCTCTTTTATCAACACCTTCAAAAACCCAGAAGTCAGATGTATGTTTGTCGTTAACCGATCCTGCACCTATTTTTTTTACTTCTCTTTGAACTTTCCTTTGGAAGACATTAACAACTTTTGATTTTGATGCATTTCCAAATGATGCGGTTAAAATATATTTTCCAGGAACATCTCCAACAAATCTACCATCTTGAAGAATTAATCCAGATGCTGTATTACTTTTATCAAAAGATTTTCCTGTAAATGAAAATTTAATGTTTACATCATTGACTAGGTTTCCTCTCTTATCAAATGCATCAGCTTTTAAGTTTATAACATCACCAGTTCTAATTTTTTCTGGTTTTTCTGCAATACTCAAATCAATATTATTAACATTATTCTTTTTTATATTGATAGTTTTTGAAGATTTCACACCATCAAAAACCACATTAATTGTAGCAGATCCAGATTTTACAGCTAATACGTTGTTTGAATCATCAATTTCTAATTTATCATTGGATGATGAAATTGAAAATTCTAGGTTAGAAAAATATCTTTCAGCATTATCAGATTTCCAATAATCAATATCTCTAACAACATCCATTTGGTCAGTGATTTTATATGAGAGTGGTATATAATTATCAGTGTAAATTGTTTCATTTCCTGTCAATATTTCAATGCTTTTAACTTTAGGATAATTTATTGTGACATTAAAAGTTCTTCGAATACTTTTTCCACTTCCATAGCAAATTGCAACAACCTCATGATATCCTGGCTCAACGGCTTTAATTGTTCCTTTGGCTCTGTTAAACTCCATAACCTTTCCAGTCATGCTAAATGCACCTTTTTTATAGTAATATATAACCCTTTCACAATCAAATTTATTTCCTTGATTATCAACTGAATATGTCGTTGGTTTGTAAGTTTGTCCTATATCTAATCTTAATTCATCTAAATCAGATATTACACTTTTTTCCTGTGCAACCATTGTTACTGATAGCAAGCAGAAAATCGGTATCAAAAATCTTTTTTTCATAAATAAATAATTAATCTATTAATATAATTAATAAAAAAAAGGGAATCAAGTTTGACTCCCTTTTTTTTGTGACCTCGGCAGGATTCAAACCTACAACCTTCTGAGCCGTAATCAGATGCACTATTCAGTTATGCTACGAGGCCTTTAAATTTTAACACACAATGCAAATTTTAGAGTTGTTTATTACGAATTTATTACATTTATATTAATCAAAAAATTATTTTATTCTAACCTATGACCAAAGCAACTAATACTAAAAATCCAAAAACTATTAATATTAAAAATAATCTGAAATATTTTTTCCAAAGCTTTGTTATAATTTTAAGTGTTTTTATTTCATTTTATATTGAAGATGTTAGAAAAGGTAATGAAAATATAATAACAAAAAATGATCTCGTTAGCGATTTAATTATCAGTCTTGATGATGATTTAGTTCAAATTGAAGAATTATTAAAAATTCTTCAAAATTCTGAAAAAAACATTCAAGAAATATTAAGTGATATTGATAATAATCATAAATCTCTTTCAGACATTGATGCAATTAAGACTATACTAGACATTGAGGTTGGTTTTTCATTTTTCCCCAAAGATGGCATATTTGAACAATTAATATCGACAGGTACATTCGAATTAATTAAAAATAATGAGTTAAAAAGGTTGTTACTGCAAATGTTTAATCATCAAAAAGATAGAAATTACGCTACATCCCAAGAAATTGATAATTGGAATATAATTACTAGAGGTGAAATTTTAAAAAAGTTTAGAATTAGATTCAGTTATAATTCATTTGATGGTGAATTTTATGGCTCAAGATCTGTAAATACATTTTATTTCAATACTAATTATTACCAGTCAAATGATTTTTACGGTTTATTATCTCAAGCTCAAAATTATTCAAATATGTACATGCGCTTATTGAATGATATTAAAAAATCATATGAAACAGCTAAATCATTATCTATTGAGGAGTTAAAAAAGTAATAATTAAATGAAAAAATTATTTATCGATAACAATTATCTTCTAGTTTTTAACATTATCTAAGACAAAATAAAATTTTGAAGTTGGATAAAAAGTATGATATAATTTTTTGTGGAGGAGGTCTTTCAGCTTTAATCACACTTGATAAGATTATTTCAGATAATTTTTTTAATAATAAATCAATTCTTGTAATCGAAAAGAATCTTGATATTATTCCAAATAAAACATGGAGTTTCTGGGAGCCAGTTAATTCAAAATGGAATGATTTTGTGACTAAATCTTGGGATAAAATACTTTTCAAAAGTTCAGATATTGAACTTGAAAAAAAATTAAAAGACTTTAATTATAAAATGATTAAAAGTGAATCATTTTATAGGCATGTAATGGCTAAATTAAAATCCTTTTCTAACATAGAGTTTATTAATGAAAATGTGACTGAAGTTAATGATTTAGTTGATCATGTGATAGTAAAAACTGATTCTGGTGAATTTTATGGAAAAAAAGTTTTTAACAGTGTCCCAAATGAATCTTACAAATCAAACCAAAAATTTCCAGTTCTATTGCAACACTTTGAAGGTTGGACAATTAAAACAGAAAAATCAGTATTTAATTCCCAAACAGCAACGTTAATGGATTTTTCGATAGATCAAAAAAATGAAACAAGATTCTGTTATGTTTTACCAACTAATAATAATGAAGCTTTAATTGAATTCACATTATTTTCAAAAGACTTGTTAAAAGATTCTGAATATGAAATTGAAATAAATAAATATATCGTGAATTTAGGTATTGGAAATTTTCAAATTATATCGAAAGAAAAAGGTATTATTCCTATGACCTGTTTCCCGTTTGAAAAAGAAAATACAAATAACATTGTTAATATTGGAACAGCAGGCGGATGGACAAAACCATCGACTGGCTATACTTTTAGATTTATCGATAAGTTTTCAGATAGGACTATAGAATTTCTAAAATTAGATAAGAGTTTTAAAAAATTCAAAATCAAAAATAGATTTTGGTTTTATGATTTGATTTTTATTGATGTGTTATATTATAATAATTCTCTAGGATCAAATATTTTTCAAAGAATGTTTGAAAAAAATAAATTTAAATCAATTTTCAAATTTTTGGATAATGAAAGTAGATTAAATCAGGAATTAAAAATTATAATTTCAATGCCAAATAAATTGGCTTTTATTAAATCTTTTTTTAGAAATATTTCAAAAATAATTTAAGCCTATTTATAAATTTTAATTTCGGATTCTCCATTAGATTTCATATATCCTCTGTACATCCCCTCAGTATTAAAATCCATTATAATATTTCCATTCTTATCAATACCAATTACACCACCACTGCCACCTAAATCTTTCACTTTTTTCAAAGTATTTCGTGCCGCTAAATTTATTGAAATATTTTTGTACTCAATTTGTGAGGATATATCATAAGCAACTACATTTCTAATAAAATATTCTCCCCATCCTGTAGATGAAATACCACAGGTGTTATTGTTAGCGTAAGTCCCTGCACCAATTATTGGAACATCACCAATTCTATTCCATTTTTTATTGGTCATTCCCCCTGTTGATGTACCTGATGTTATATTCCCAAGTTTGTCTAATGCAACACAGCCAACAGTGCCAAATTTATTTTCCTTTAACGAATCTCTCTTTTTTGCATTTAGTAATGAATTCAATCTTCTTTGAGTTATAAAATATTCATTATCGACAATTTCTAAACCTTGACTTTTTGCAAATAATTCTGCTCCGCTTCCAGAAAGGAATACATGCTCAGATTTTTCCATAACAGATCTTGCAGCTGATATAGGATTTTTTATGGTTTTAACACCTGCAATTGCACCTGCATTTAAATTTCCTCCAAACATTATAGATGCATCCATTTCAACAATCTCATCATTTGATAAGACAGAGCCTTTACCCGCATTAAATAATTCTGAGTTTTCAAGTACTTTAATTGTTGATTCAACAGCATCAACACTTGAACCTCCATCTTCAAGTATTTTGTATCCAATGTTTAAGGCCTCTTTCAATTTTTGATCATAGGCTGATTCCATTTTTTCACTCATATTCTTTTTTAGAATAGTTCCAGCCCCACCATGAATGACAATTGCAAAATCAATTTCTCTATTATTTTCACAGCTAAAGAAGATTGAAATAAGAAAAACTATAAAAGTACGTCTAAACATTATAGTGCATTTTTTGTTATGTAGTATCTGTATGCTATTATAAGCATTTGTATTTTATTAACTTTTTTAAGATCTACTCCTTTTTTTGCAAAACTGGGTAAAATCAACTTGTTAATTTTAGCTAGAAATTGAAAAATAACTTTAGTTTTCATTTAATGCAATATACAATACATGTATTATCTTAGCAAAATATAATGACAACTCAAATTCTATTACTAATCTCTGGATTGATTTTGCTAATTGGTGGAAGTAATTATCTTTTAAAATCAGCAGTTGAACTTTCAGTTAAATTAAAATTATCAAAAGTTGTTATTGGCTTAACAGTTGTTTCTTTTGCTACATCAGCACCAGAGTTATTGATAAGTATTAGTTCTGCCCTCAAAGGCTCAGCTGATATTGCAATCTCAAATGTAATAGGATCAAATATTGCAAATATAGGTTTGGTCCTAGGCTCAGCTTTGTTTTTTACAAGCATTAAAATTCCTAAATCTAATATGGTCTATGATTGGACATTTTTGATGATTATTAGTTTTGTTTTTTATTTTTTTCTGGAAGATTATACTGTAAACAGGGTAGAGGGAATAATTTTATTTACTGGATTAATTCTTTTTCTTTTTTTGATAGTAAAAATTAGAAAAGATGATAGTAATGAGGATATATCGGATGAAGTTACTTTATCAAACCTAAATATTTTAGTTTATATTATCGTGTCCAGTTTTGTGCTTTATGTTGGTTCTGAACTTTTTGTAAATAGTTCGATATATTTTGCAAAGTATTTTGGTGTATCAGAAAGAGTTATTGGATTAACTTTGGTTGCAATTGGAACTAGCTTGCCAGAACTTGTAACAACTCTTGTTGCTATTTATAAATCAGAATTAGACATTTCAATTGGTAACATAATTGGATCTAATATTTTTAATATTCTTGCAGTGATAGGCATTACTTCAATAATAACTGATTTAAATATTTTAAGTGATGGAATTTTGGAGTTTGATATCTATGTAATGATACTATTTAGTTTTGTTTTATTACTCTTTTACCTTTCAACAAAAAAGAGATTACTAAATACATATCATGGTCTAATCTATTTTATATGCTTTATAGCATATTATATTTATATAATATAAAAAAACACCCCTAAAAGAGGTGTTTTTTGAATTAAAATTTAACTTAATAATTAAACTTTTGCAGACTTAACTGTCTTAATAATTCTAGCTGCAATTTTATATGGATCACCATTAGATGCTGGTCTTCTATCTTCTAGCCAGCCTTTATAACCTTTTTCAACTGTTATAATTGGAATTCTAATAGAAGCTCCTCTATCTGAAACACCATAACTAAACTCTGTTATTGATTGTGTTTCGTGATCACCAGTAAGTCTTTGATCGTTGTAAGCTCCATAGACAGCAATATGTTCATTTACAACGGGTCTGAAAGCTTCACAAATAGCTTCATATGTTTCTTTAGATCCACATGTTCTTAGTGTTGTGTTAGAGAAATTTGCATGCATTCCTGATCCATTCCAGTCTGTAGCTCCAAGTGGTTTTGGATGATACTCAATAGCTAAACCATATTCTTCAGCTAATCTTTCTAAGAAGTATCTAGCAACCCAAATTTCGTCACCAGCTTTAGCAGCGCCTTTAGCAAAAATTTGGAACTCCCATTGTCCTGCAGCAACCTCAGCATTAGTACCTTCTATATTTATTCCAGCATCAATGCATATGTCTAAGTGTCTATCCATTATTTCTCTTCCAAATGCATTTTTACCACCAACTGAACAATAAAATTGACCTTGTGGCGTCTGGTCTTTTGGAAAGCCTAATGGGAGGTTTGTTTCTGGATCCCACAAGAAATACTCTTGTTCAAATCCAAACCAGAAATCATCATCATCATCATCGATAGTAGCTCTACCATTTGATTCGTGAGGTGATCCGTCTGAATTCAATACTTCATTCATAACAATCCATCCATCCTTTCTAACTGGATCTGGATAAATAGCAACAGGTTTTAGCAAACAGTCAGATGAGCCGCCTGGTGCCTGTTGGGTAGAACTTCCATCAAAAGCCCAAATAGGACAATCTTCGAGTTTACCACTAAAATCTGATACAACCTTTGTTTTTCCGCGTAAGCTTTGGGTTGGTTTGTATCCATCCAACCATAAATATTCTAGTTTTGATTTGCCCATAACAATTTATGTTTACGTGTTTATAGGGAATTAAAAGTATAATTAATTTGGGAAATATAATTACTAGAAAAATCAATTTTATTTCTTTTTATTAACATCACATTTTTTAGTTATTTTTTTTTAGTTTTTAATAATTTTCAGGCTTTAAAATTCAATATTATTTAAAAAAATATTTTATTTATAATTCTATATTTTTTTCTAATCTTTTTTAAGCCGTATCTTTGGATAAATATTAAAAAATTAGTTGGATAATTTATCAAAATATGACAGCAGAGGAGTTTCATTTGATAAGAAAGAGGTTCATGAAGCAATCAAAAATGTTGATAAAGGTCTTTTCCCAAAAGCTTTCTGTAAAATCATTCCTGATTTAATATCTGGTAATGATGATTATTGTATTGTAATGCACGCTGATGGAGCAGGTACAAAGTCATCTTTGGCTTATGCCTATTGGAAAGAGACAGGAGACATTAGTGTTTGGAAAGGTATTGCTCAAGACTCATTGATTATGAATATTGATGATTTAATCTGCGTTGGTGCTGTTGACAATATAATTGTTTCTTCAACTATTGGTAGAAATAAAAAGCTAATAACTGGCGATGTATTAAAAGCAATTATTGAAGGTAATGAATTAGTTATTTCAAAATTAAATTCCTTTGGAATTAATATAAAATCCTCAGGAGGTGAAACAGCTGATGTTGGGGATTTGGTAAAAACAATTATTGTTGATTCAACAGTTGTATCACGACTTAAAAAAAGTGATGTAATTGACAACTCTAAAATTAGATCTGGAAATGTAATTGTTGGATTAGCATCATTTGGTAAAACAAACTATGAAAAGGAATATAATAGTGGAATTGGAAGTAATGGATTGACTTCAGCTAGGCATGATGTATTTCAAAAGTATTTAAAAGAAAAGTATCCAGAAACTTATGACAATTCACTGGATGATAGTCTTGTTTATACTGGTTCAAAAAAGCTCACTGATAAAATTGATGGATATGATCATGATATTGGTAAGTTAGTTTTATCTCCAACGAGAACCTATGCTCCAGTAGTAAAAGAAATCATTTCTAAAGTTGGTGTGTCTAATATTGATGGAATGATTCATTGTAGTGGTGGAGCACAAACTAAGGTTCTGCATTTTGTTGAAAATAAACACATTATTAAAGATAACTTGTTCAATACACCAATTATTTTTGATTTAATCCAAGATGAATCTAAAACATCCTGGAAAGAAATGTACCAGGTTTTTAACATGGGGCACAGACTTGAAATTTATACAGATAAACTTTCTGCTCAGAAAATAATTGATATAAGTGCTTCATTCAATTTAGAAGCTAGAATAATTGGAAGGGTAGAAAATTCTATTTCTAATAAGCTTTCGATTTCTGGTGATAAAGGAAACTTTGAGTATTAAAATGTTAGAAAAGTTAAAAATACTAGAGGAAAGATTTAATGAATTATCTAAAATGCTGATTCAACCTGATATTATTTCAGACCAATCTAAATATATTAAGATATCAAAGGAATACAAAGATTTAAAAACAGTAGTTGATAAGAAAAATGAATATGAAAATGTATTAGCAAATATTGAAGAAGCAAAAGATATTATTAAAAATGAGAATGATAAAGAAATGATTGATTTAGCCAGTCAAGAACTTAATGATGCAAAAAATAAAATTTCAATAATTGAGGAAGATTTAAGGAAGATGTTAATTCCAAAAGATCCTGATGACCCAAAGAACATAGTAATGGAATTAAGAGCAGGAACTGGAGGAGATGAGGCTAGTATATTTGCTGGTGATTTGTTTAGAATGTATACTAAGTATGCTGAAAAAAAGGGATGGAATGTTAACCTTGTTGATTTTAATGAAGGTACGGCAGGGGGTTATAAAGAAATTATTTTTGAAATTAATGGGGAGGACGTTTATGGCACCATGAAGTTTGAATCTGGAGTTCATAGAGTTCAACGTGTTCCTCAAACCGAAACTCAAGGAAGGGTACATACTTCTGCTGCCACAGTTATCGTTTTACCAGAAGCAGAAGAATTTGATGTTGATTTAAATATGCAAGATGTTAGGATTGAAAGAACAACCTCTACTGGACCTGGCGGTCAATCCGTTAATACTACCTATTCAGCTATTAAACTTCACCACGAACCAACAGGTATTATTGTTAGCTGTCAAGATCAAAAATCACAGCACAAGAATTTAGATAAAGCTTTGAAGGTTCTCAGATCAAGACTTTATGAGCTCGAAATGAAAAAAAGAGAAGAAGCAGATTCGGCAAAAAGAAATTCCATGGTTTCATCCGGAGATCGATCTGCAAAAATTAGGACATATAATTATCCACAGGGACGTGTCACCGATCATAGAATTAATTTAACTTTATACGATTTGCAAAATATTGTTAATGGTGATATCGATAAATTAGTAGAAGAACTCAAAATAGTTCAAGATTCTGAGTTGATTAAAAATGAAGAAATATAAAATGAATTTCATTCAATTAGAGCAAAATATAATTTCAAAAAAGACTTTTTTATGTTTAGGATTAGATACTGATATAGATAAAATCCCTAACCACTTATTAAATTCACAGGATCCTGTTTTTGATTTTAATAAATCATTAGTTGATCGACTATCATCAAAAATAGTTGCTGTAAAAATTAATACAGCTTTTTATGAGTCTAGAGGAAAAGATGGATGGTCATCACTTGAAAAATCTATTGATTACATTAAATCAAATCATCCAGATTTATTTACAATTGCAGATGCAAAACGAGCTGATATAGGAAATACATCTGAAATGTATGCAAAAGCTTTTTTTGAAAAAATGAATTTTGATTCAATAACTCTATCACCATACATGGGTGAAGATTCAGTAAAAGAGTTTTTGAAATATGATGATAAATACGCAATACTACTTGCACTTACCTCAAATCATGGGGCAAATGATTTTCAACTACCTAATGATTTATTTTTAGATGTTATATCTAAATCTCAGAAATGGAATAATTCTCAAAAATTAATGTATGTCGTTGGAGCTACAAAATCTGACTATCTAGAGAAAATTCGGGATATAACAAAAGATAATTTTTTACTTATTCCAGGAATTGGAACACAGGGTGGTAATCTTCAACAAACAATCGCAAATTCAACTAAGCTTAACAAAAGAATATTGATTAATATGTCTCGGTCAATTATTTACGCCAGCAACGGAGTCAATTATCTTGATTCTGCAGAGAAGGTTGTTGATGATTTTAATTTAAAA
Source organism: uncultured Bacteroidota bacterium (assembly GCA_902597545.1). Lineage (GTDB taxonomy): Bacteria > Bacteroidota > Bacteroidia > Flavobacteriales > Flavobacteriaceae > Eutrophosalina. Next base: position 45,679 of record CACJYD010000005.1, read on the forward strand.
TCTTTTTAAAAAAAGAAAGGTTGCCCCATGCGACAACCTTTCAAAGAATTAGACAATAATTTTAAACAACTAACAAACTATTATGGATATTATTATCTAATAAAATTTGTAAAATATATTACTTGTGATATTTTTTACTTGTGATTTGGAATTGAGCATAAGCTAAACTACCATCATGTTCAGAAATATCTAATCCAACCTCCTCAGCATCCTCAGAAACCCTTAAGCCTTTAACAGCTTTAACAAGTTGAACAATAATAGTTCCTGCAACAATGCAGAATACTCCAGTTATTCCAACACATGCAAGTTGAATCATAAATTGATCAAAACTAGCCATGCTTCCAAAAATACCTACTGCTAATGTTCCCCAAATACCGCAGAAAAGGTGAACTGGAATTGCTCCTACTGGATCATCAAGTTCTGCATTTTCAAGAAGGCTAGAACTTAGAAATACAATAGGACCTGAAATAATTCCTATAGCAATTGAGCTTCCTGGTAGCATTAAGTCAGCACCAGCAGTAATTCCTACTAAGCCACCAAGTACACCATTCATAAACATCATGATATCAGCCTTTCCATAAAATAATTTGTAAAAACCTGCACAAGATAATCCACCTGCAGCAGCAGCTAGACAAGTATTTACTAAAGTAACCGATGTTAAAGAAGGATCTGCTGAAAGAACTGAGCCACCATTAAATCCAAACCAGCCTAACCATAGTATTACAACTCCTGCAGCTGATAACGGTATGTTTGACCCAGGAATTACAGCTCCATCTTTTCCGAATCTTCCTTTTCTAGCTCCAAGGAAATAAATTACAACTAGAGCACCCCATCCTCCAACAGCATGCACTAAAGTAGAACCTGCAAAATCATAAAAACCAGCAGCATCCATGAAGCCACCTCCCCATTTCCAAGCACCTACAATAGGATAAACGATTGCGACATATAAACTCGCTATTAACATAAAAGAACTAATTTTAATTCTTTCAGCAACCGCACCAGAAATAATTGTTGCAGCAGTTGCAGCGAACATACCTTGGAACAGAAAATCAGTCCAGTAAGTGTAACCTTCATTGTATGAAAGATCTGCAGCAGTTTCGGCATCCAGCCCAAAGACAGGGGATCCCAAATAACCTTCAATTAGCCAATCACTAGGGTACATTAGATTAAATCCAATAGCACAGTAAATAACTAGACCCGCTGTGATTACAAAGAAGTTTTTAAATAAAATGTTAATTGAATTCTTTTGTCTTGTTGCACCAACTTCTAAAAAAGTAAAGCCTAAGTGCATAAAGAAAACTAGAAAAGTACAGACCATCATCCATACATTGTTTGTTGTTAATAATTCCATAATTCTAAATATTAATTAAGTTAAAAACTAGCTCCAATCACAATAAATGCACCTTCAGACTTTGGATTCAGAATGAAAGATGAAAATAATGGTAATGAATAGTCATCAGTTATTTTTATTTCCTTACTGTAGCTGAATGATACATTACAAATAGCACTTTCACCTGCACCAACATAGAAAGCGTCAGCACTATCACTTCCAAAACCGATAGCAAAATCAACAGCACCTAAGCCAAATCCTGCTTCAATGTAAAGTGTTTCAAGATCAGGAAAATAACCACCCATTAGTGATAAACCACCTATTTCTGTCGATGCAGAAATTTCAAGGTCTCCTTCAAAAAAACCTCCAGTACTGTAAGTGCCATCTCCGTCAGGAAATGTATAGTTAGTTACAGTTAAAGCTAGCGGGCCAAAATCATAAGATACATATGCATCTAATTCATTTCCACCTCCACCGGCAGTAGTAGGGAAACTTCCCCATAAACCTATTTCAAATCCACCTGAACCAGTAGAAATGTATGGTTGAATATGTGGACCTTCGCCAAATTGGGTACCTCTCCAAACGTATGAGCTAACCACATCAGCACCAAAATCCTGAGACTGCACATTTTGATTTGTAAAAAAGAAAAATGCAGAACTCATTAATAATATTAATGTTTTAAATTTTTTCATGTTTATTGAAATTTATAGTTATTAGTTGGTCTTAAATTTATGTAATATTAAATCTGGTTATCAACTAATTAAAATGGAAATACGACATTTTTAAGGATAATAAAATATCACATAACTAAAATTTAGAATATGATAAAAAATGGTATCATATTTTTGGAAATATTAAATTCAATTATTGTAAATAATTGGTAATCAATTATTTAGATAGTACAGCGCCAAGATAGACAGCCATTACACCCAGGATAACACTAACTAAAGTATAAATTAAAAATGTTGAATAGTTACCATTATTTATTAAAGTTAATCCTTCACTAGAAAAGGTTGAGAATGTTGTAAAACCTCCACAAATGCCTATAGTTAAAAATGTAAATATTAAAGAATTTTGATTATTACTTTTCAAAAAATATCCAAGTGTCAAACCAAGAATAAAACAACCAATAATATTTGTAATGAAAGTTGAGTAGGGAAAACTAGCGCTAGTAATAAAACTGAACTTACTAATTAAGTATCTTAGTGAGCTTCCTATTCCACCACCAATAAAAACTGCTATAATTTCTTTAAGCATTAACAAGTTTTTTTAACAATACAAGAATCAAAAAAAATACAATGAATCCAATTAAAACCCATTTAACTCCTTTATATGTATTTTTTAAGAAAATTAAATCTTTCTTATAACTAATCGTAATAATAATAGTGAAAGCAATTACAAAAAAAATCGCGAAAATTAGCTGTCCTTGTGTAAACATATTTATTTTTATAAATATAATTCAAATTAAATTTCTCATGAAAAAACAATTAGATTCAGTAAAACATTTTCACGAAACTTATAAGCTATCATATAATATTAATCCTGTTGCAAACCTTGGCTCTAATAAAAATAAATTAAGATTTGATTTAATGGCTGAAGAAAATAATGAATACATCAATGCAGCAAATAATAACGATATTGTTGAGGTTGCAGATGCTTTAGGTGATATGCTATATATTTTGTGCGGTACTATAATTGAACATGGAATGCAGGATATAATTGAACCAATCTTTGATGAAATACAAAAAAGTAATATGAGCAAATTAGGTTTAGATGGAAATCCGATATACAGAGACGATGGAAAAGTTTTAAAAGGTCCAAATTATGTTAAACCAAACTTTGATAAATTTTTTAAGTAATTTTTAATTTCCAATCTTCAAAATCCAAAGATCTGTCATATTGTATGTCATTAAGTTTCTTTTTCAATTTGCTTGAGAATGAATTTTGAATGTCAGGAATGGTATAATCTTTATTTTGATATCCAAAGGATTCGATAGGTAAAACAACAACGGCAGTACCTGTTCCAAATATTTCTTTTAGATCACCTTTTTCAAAAGAGCTCAAAAGCTCATCAACTGTAATTGGTCTCTCTTCAACATCAATATTAAAACTTTGAGCTAGCTCAATAATACTTTTTCGTGTAATACCGTCCAAGATACTATCACTGGTAGGAGATGTTATTAGCTTATCCTTAATTCTAAAAAATAAATTCATAGTGCCAGCTTCCTCGATTGATTTATGGTTATTAGAATCTGTCCATATTATTTGTTGATATCCTTCATTTTTTGCAAGTAAAGTCGGGTAAAATTGTGCTGCATAATTGCCTGCAGCCTTAGCGTAACCAACACCACCTTTAGCTGCACGGCTATACTTTTCTTCAATTTTAACTTTTATTTTTTGATCACCATAGTAAGATTTTGATGCACAACATATAATCATAAAAATATATTCATTTGCTTCGCTTGCATTAATAGAGGGTTCGGATGCAAAAACAAATGGGCGTATATACAAAGCATTTCCATCACCTTTTTTTACCCATTCACTATCTAATTTTAATAAATGAGTTAGTCCATTAAAAAAAATTTCTTTATCAATTTCAGGTATAGCCATTCTAGCGGATGATTTATTAAATCTTTTGAAATTTTCATCTGGTCTAAATAGGATCAAGGAATTATTTTCACTTTTGTAACATTTCATTCCTTCAAAGATTGCTTGACCATAATGAAATACTCTAGCCGAAGGACTAATTAGGAAATCACCATAAGGCATTATTTCACCTTCGCTCCATTGTCCATTTGAATATTTACTGACGAAAATATGATCAGTAAATACTTTTCCAAATTCAAGATTTTCAAAATCAACGTTTCCGATTTTAGATTTTGTGGATAATGTGATTTTCACAACTAAATTTTAATAATGTAAAATTACAAATTAACTTTGATGATGTTAGTAATAAATTATAAAAATGAAGTTCTTGATAAGTGGGGGTACAGGCTTAATTGGTTCTAAGTTAACATCTCATTTAATTGATAATGGTCACTCAGTTAATATTTTGTCTCGAAAATACCGAAAATCAAATAATTCTAGAATTGAATATTTTATTTGGAAGCCATCTGAAAGAGTGATAGATAAATCCTCAATCAAAGGAGTTGATGTAGTTATCAATTTAGCTGGCTCTAGTGTTTTTTCTCTGTGGACAAAGAGAAACAAAAAAAAGATTCTTAATTCTAGGATAGATTCATTGTCAACTTTGTACCAGATAATCAAAAGAGAAAAAAACCATAATGTGTCTCAAGTAATATCTGCCTCTGCTATTGGTATTTATCCAAATAGTAAAACCCTAAAGTACGATGAATCATTCCAATCTAAAGAGGGTTTGTTTTTAACTCATGTTGTTAGAGAATGGGAGAAAAAAGTTAAAGAATTCAATAAACTTAATATTAGTGTTACCACATTGAGAATAGGTCTTGTCTTGTCTAAAGATGGTGGAATTCTAAAAAAACTAATTCAAATTAATAAATTAAGAATTTCGAACGTAATTGACGGGGGAAAGCAGTGCCAGTCATGGATTCATATTGACGATTTAGTAAATATTTTTTATCATGCTGTTGAAAATAAATTAGAAGGTATTTATAATGCTGTATCACCAAATCCATCAACTTTTTTAAAATTACAAGAACTTACATCTAAATTAAGTCACAAATCATTATTAAATTTTAATATCCCAAAAAGTTTAGTTATAATTCCATTTAAACTAATTGGTATTTTAGATTTTTACTACGATGTAATTGCTTCTGATAAAAACGTATCCGCTAATAAAATAGTTAAAAGTGGATATCATTTTAATTATCCATCCCTGGAAAAAATAAAATAATTCTCTGACATTTTGTCAAAATTAAAATGTTGGCAGTAAATTTGTTTTTTATTTAATGGATATGGCAAATAGTAAAAAAAAATCAACAAAACCTAAGTCTCCAACACTTAAGAATCAAATCAAATCATTGAATGACGAATTAAAGGATGAAAAAGATAAATTTTTAAGACTTTTTGCAGAGTTTGAAAACTTTAGAAAAAGAACAGCTAAAGAAAGACTTGATCTATTTAAATCAGCATCCAGCGAACTAATGACTGCGTTAATCCCCGTTGCTGATGATATGGATAGAGCTTTTAATGAATTCAAAAAGTCAGAAAATGAAAATTTAATAAAGGGATTTGAGCTGATTTATAATAAGTTGAATGATACACTAAAGGCAAATGGATTAACTGTGATTATTGTAAATAAGGGAGATGTTTTCGATTCTGAAAAACATGAAGCAATCACGCAAATTAAAGCAACTGATAAAAAAATGGTCGGAAAAGTTGTAGATGTTATTGAGACTGGTTATAGTTTAGGTGAAAAAATTTTAAGATATCCAAAAGTTGTAGTAGCTAACTAATATTAATGAAAGAGGATTATTATAAAATTTTAGGAGTTGAAAAAAATGCTTCTGAATCAGAGATTAAGAAAGCTTACAGAAAATCTGCCATAAAATATCACCCCGATAAAAATCCTGGAGATAAAGAAGCTGAAACTAAGTTTAAACAAGCAGCTGAAGCTTATGAAGTTTTAGGAAATTCAGAAAAAAGAGCTAAATATGATCAATTTGGTCATGCTGCCTTTGATGGATCTGGTGGATTTGGTGCCGGAGGAATGAATATGGATGACATATTTAGTCAGTTTGGTGATATATTCGGAGGTGCATTTGGAGGTTTTGGAGGTTTTGGAGGATCTTCTCAAAGAAGATCAAAAGGAACAAATCTTAGAATAAAAGTTTCTTTAACTATCAATGAAATTGCAAATGGTGTTAACAAAAAAATTAAAGTCAAAAGAAAAGTTCAAGCACCTGGCACTGAATTTTCTACTTGCCCTCAATGTGGAGGATCTGGACAAGTAACACAAATAACAAATACAATTTTAGGACGAATGCAGTCTACAACTACATGTAATGCATGTTCTGGAACTGGTAAAATTGTTACTAAAAAGGCTCCAGGTTCAGATGTAAATGGTCAAATTTTAACGGAGGAAACAGTCGAAGTTAAAATACCAGCTGGTGTTGAGGATGGCATGCAACTTAGAGTTAGTGGAAAAGGAAATGATGCAATATCAGATGGTATTTCTGGTGATTTACTAGTTTTAATTAGTGAATTAGATGATGAAAATTTCAAAAGAGAGGGTAATAATTTACATTTTGATTTATACGTTAGTATTTCAGAAGCTGTTTTGGGTGTATCCAAAGAAATAGATACTGTTAACGGAAAAGTTAGAATTAAATTGGATCCAGGCATACAATCAGGAAAAATTTTAAGGCTCAGAGGCAAAGGTTTAAAATCTGTAAATGGTTATGGAACAGGTGATTTATTAGTTCACGTAAATGTTTGGACACCTAAGACTGTCAATAAAGATCAAAGACGGTTTTTTGAAGAAATGAAGGATAGCGATCATTTTAAACCTAACCCTGATAAGAATGACAAATCTTTCTTTGAAAAGGTAAAAGATATGTTTTCTTAACTTTACAATTCAATAAAATATATGTCAAAAATTTTAATAGTTGAGGATGAAGATGCAATAAGAAGGGTCTTAAAAAAAGTTCTCTTAGAGGAAAATTCTAAATTCATTATTGATGAAGCAATAGATGGTGTTGATGCCGAAAAAAAAATTAAGTCAAGTAATTATGATTTAGTTATCTGTGATATCAAGATGCCCAAAAAAGATGGAATTGATGTACTCAATTTTACAAAAAAATATAATGAAGAAACTAATGTAATAATGATTTCTGGTCACGGTGACCTAAAAACTGCAGTCAAGGCGATGAGAATTGGCGCATTTGATTACATAGAGAAACCACCAGACCTAAACAACTTGTTAAATTCTGTAAGAGGAGCATTAAAATCAAAATCTGCTAGTGGTAAAAAAGTTAAAAAAACTATAAAGACTGGTAAGTTTGAAATTGTCGGAGAGTCTAAAAAAATTGTAGAATTAAAAGATCTAATCGTAAAAATATCACCAACAAATGCTAAAGTACTTATTCTTGGTCCAAATGGAGCAGGTAAAGAATTAGTTGCTCGTCAAATTCATTTGAATAGTTTAAGAAATGATGGGCCTTTTGTTGAAGTAAATTGTGCTGCAATACCATCAGAGCTAATTGAAAGTGAGCTTTTTGGACACCTTAAAGGTTCTTTTACATCTGCTCACAAAGATAGAACAGGAAAGTTCGAAGCAGCAAATAACGGCACTTTATTCCTTGATGAAATTGGAGACATGAGTTTATCTGCTCAATCAAAAGTTTTAAGAGCTATTCAAGAAAATAAGATTCAAAAAGTTGGAAGTGAAAAAGATATTTTTGTAGATACAAGAGTAATAGCTGCTACCAATAAAAATGTAAAGGATTTAATTTCATCTAATAAGTTTAGGGAAGATTTATACCATAGAATTTCAGTTATTGAACTTAATGTCCCAAAACTTGATGATAGAAAAGATGACATTCCTGAACTTGTTAGTTTCTTTCTAGACCAAATCTCCGTTCAATATGACAAGAATTTAATTACAATTGATAATAAAGCATTGAAAAAGCTTGCCAGCTACAGTTGGCCAGGTAATGTTCGTGAATTAAGAAATGTTGTTGAGAGACTTATTATTTTAGTTGAATCTGATAATATAACTGAAAAAGACGTTATTAAATTCTCAGGCAAATAAGTTTATGAAAAAAATATTTATCATTCTATTTTTCTTTATTTCTCTTAATAATTTTGGGCAAGACGAAAAAGTAATCAAAGATATATTCGAGGCTGGCTTTACAGAAAGTAAAGCTTATTCATGGTTAGATTACCTATCAAATGAAATTGGAGGTAGGCTTTCTGGATCATATGAGGCACAATTAGCAGTTGAATGGTCAAAAAAGGAATTAGATAAGTTAAATTTTGATAAAGTATGGTTGCAACCTGTTATGGTTCCAAGGTGGGTTAGGGGACCTAAAGAGTTTGCTTTAATCGAAACCGAACCAGGCATTACTTTTAATGTCCCAGTAGCTGCCTTGGGTGGTTCTGTTGCAACACCCTCTGTTGGAATCAAATCAAATGTAATTGAAGTTAAGTCAATTGATGAACTAAAATTGTTAGGTAAAGAAAAAATTGATGGTAAAATAGTTTTCTTTAATCGCCCTATGGATCCAAAGTTTATTACAACCTTTACAGCTTATGGTACCGCTGTTGATCAACGAGCGCTTGGTGCGCTAGAGGCTTCAAAATATGGTGCTATTGGAGTTATCGTTAGATCAATGACATTAAGAAATGATGATTTTCCTCACACTGGAGGTTTAACATACGGTGCTCTTGCAATTAGCAAAAGAATTCCTGCAGCAGCAATAAGTACAAATGGTGCTGATAAATTAAGTAGTTTATTAAAAATCAAACCTGACCTAAAATTCCTACTGAGACAACAATGCAAACAACTCCCTGATGCTCAATCATATAATGTAATTGCTGAAAAAAAAGGAACAATGTATCCTGATGAAGTTATTTTAGTTGGAGGACATTTAGATTCGTGGGATATTGGTGATGGAAGTCATGATGATGGAGCAGGTGTAGTACATTCAATGGATCTAATTAATTTATTTAGTAAAATAAATTATAAACCTAAAAGAACAATAAGAGTTGTTTTGTTTATGAATGAAGAAAACGGATTAAGAGGATCACTTAAGTATAAAGAAATTGCTGATAAAGAAGGTGTGAATCATATTTTTGCAATTGAGTCTGATGCTGGGGGATTTAGACCTTTAGGTTTTTCTTTTACATGTAATGATTCAAATTTTTTAAGAATCTTAGAATGGAAAAAATTGTTTGCCCCATATTTTATTAACGTATTCATCAAAGGTGGTAGTGGAGCAGATATTTCTAATTTAAGAACTGATTATAACGTTTTGTCAGGCTTAAGACCTAACTCACAAAGATATTTTGACTACCATCATACTGAAATTGATACATTCGACGCCATTAACAAAAGAGAATTAGAAATGGGTTCATCAGCAGTTGCATCCTTGGTTTATCTTTTTGATAAATATGGCTTAAATGATTGATTAATGGACTTCATTCTAGATTTAGACAACTCTCTATTTATTTTTTTAAATTCATTAGGTTCCGATAATTTTGATAAAATTTGGCTCACTATATCTAACAAGGAAACATGGTATATTTTATATCTGATCATAATATTATTTTACTTACCGGGAAAAGTAAATAATTCTTTACTTGGATTTTTATCTTTTTATCAGTTTAAACCTAAAAATAGAAATCGAATTTTTTTTATATTAATTGCAACTATTCTAATAATATTTACAGATCAGTCAAGTAATTTTTTTAAAGATTATTTTGAAAGATTAAGACCCTGTCATAATCCTGATATATCATCTTTGATAAGAATTGTCAAGGAGGGATGTGGTGGTCTTTACGGTTTTTTTTCAGCTCATTCTGCTAACACATTTGCATTTGCAATGTTTATTTATCTAAATACAAAAAAGAATTATAGATCATATATGTCTTTTTTATTTATTTGGGCAACCATCATTTCATACAGCAGAATTTACTTAGGTGTCCATTTTCCCACTGATATCATTTTTGGAGCTGTATACGGACTATTGTCGGGTTATTTATTTTACAAATTATATTTTTTTGGATTGGCGAAGCTTGAAGGTTAAATTTATTTTAACAATTCAGAAAACTTTGATTTAAACTTATTAATTCTTGGAACAGAAACATTCCATATATAAGCATTGTTAGGGTTTTTTTCTTTATAGTCTTGATGATAATCTTCAGCTATATAAAACACATCAAACTTTTTAACTTCTGTAACAATTTTTGGGTAAATTTTATTTTTTAGTAAACGCTTAATTTCTTCATCAATAATCTTTTTTTCATTTTCATTGCTATAAAATGCAATGGATCTGTAGTGTGTTCCTCTATCTGGTCCTTGCCTGTTTAGAGTAGTTGGGTCATGTGATCCAAAAAAAACTTTCACTAATTCATCAAAACTAATTTTCTCTGAATCATAATAAACCTTTATGGCTTCAGCATGTCCTGTTTTCCCTGTTAAAACTGTATAATAAGTAGGATTTTTAGTATAACCACCAGAATAGCCTGATTCGACTTTATCTACACCAACTAAACTTTCATAAATAGATTCAACACACCAAAAACAACCAGATGCAAAATATGCTTCTTTCATGTCTTGAGCATTTGACTGAATAAAAAATATCATTAATATAACACTAAGAGCTTTTTTCATTTTTATTTTTTAAAATTAATAACCTAAAGTCTATCGATTTGTTTCCTTTTAATGTTGTTGTTTTGAGTTTCAGTCTACTTATTCCTTTTTTAAAACTTAGTTCTCCAATATTTATTTTTTTAAAATCCTTGGTGTAGGATTCTATTCTTTTTATCTTATCCTTGTCAAATCCCTCAAGGCTTGGATCATGAAAATCATCAATAGTTTTCTTAATTATTTGATCTTCAAATTCTAGTGCAATTTCAGTGCCAACACTTTCTTTAGGTAATGTATAATATAATTCAACAGATTTAGTTTCATTTTCTAATACATCAACATCCCAATAAATGTAATCATCAGAACTTTTCCAATTTTCTATAAATGAACAATTAGCATGAATTGAGGATCTTTGTAATTCACCTGTTATCTCAGCATCTCTGGCAGGTAGGTGAGTATAATTAGAATTCTTGTAATTTATAGTGAATGGCCTTCTTTTATTTTTTTTAATTATTTTATTGATTGATTCTCTCCAAATTCTTTTAGCTTCTTTTAATTTCTCATATTCATTTATTTTTTTTTCGTTAATAGCATAATATTGGCTATGATCATTGTTCAGGTCATACAAATTATCGTTATAGTCTAAGATATATTCATTATTTCTCACACTCAATCTATTATTCCAGAATGAAAATACTTTTCTTTGATTATCTAATAAATCAGGATTTTCAATATACTTTTTGAAACTTTTTCCATCAAAACTTATCCCTGTTGGACTTTCAATAAGATCTGTTAGTGTTGGAAACACATCCAATGCACTTGTTACTTGTTTAATTTTTATGCCTGGTTTAATTTTATTTGGCCATTGAATAAAAAATGGTACTCTTACACCACCTTCATTAGTACTACCTTTTCTTTCTTTCAGCTCATTATTCCATCTATTTCCATTTGGTCCATTATCACTCAAAAAAATAATGATAGTGTCTTCATATTTATCAATTTCCTTAAGAGTTTTAATAATTTTTCCAACATTTTCATCAATATTTTCAATCATTCCTAATGCTGCCTTTGTTTTTTCTACATTTTCTCTCTCTGAATATCTGCCTTTAAGAATAATTTTTTTTTCCTTTGAATACTTATCCGGCACTTGCATAGGCGAATGGGGTGTGTTATAGGAAATGAAAGTAAAGAAGGGTTTAGATAAATTTTTTATATACGAAATAGCATTATTTGTAATATCATCATTTATATAACCCTTTCCTCTAACTAATTCACCATTTCTCTCCAAAATAGGATCAAAATAATTACCCCAGTGACCCGAGGTAAAACCATAAAACTCGTCAAATCCCCTTGAATTTGGATGATACGGAGGTTGAGATCCATTATGCCATTTTCCAAATAGCCCAGTAGAATAACTTTTCTCTTTAAAATAATTGGAAATAATTTTTTCGTTAGTATTCATTCTTTCATATCCTCTTGTAACTCCGTTAACACCTGTCCTAACAAAATATTTTCCTGTTAGTAGTTCCGCTCTTGTCGGAGCACAAACTGGACTAACATAAAATCTTGAAAAGGATGCTCCATTTTTAGCGAAACTATCAATATTTGGTGTTTTTAAATTTGTATTTCCATGAATACTTAAATCTCCCCAACCTTGGTCATCTGTCATGAATATTAAAACATTAGGATTTAAATTCTTTTCACATGAAAAAAACAAAAAAGAAAAAAATATTATGTAAAAAATTCTTCTTATCATTTTATAAAGTCTAAAAGTTGCTTAGAAAAACTATCCCAATTTAATTTTTTCTTTAAAATTTTTAGTTGTTTAGTTTTTTCTTTCAAATCTGAATCAATTGCATCTAAAATATTATCACTTATTGATTTTGAGTTTTTCTCACATATAAATGAATTGCCATCATTAAGTATTTCTTTAATTCCACCTTGTGCAGTAGTAATAATAATTTTTTCAAAATATATTGCAATGGATATTATTCCACTTTGAGTAGCATTAAGGTTTGTTTGAATTACAAAATCTGCAATTGAAAACCATTTTTTAATTTCAGATTCAGCAACAAATTTATTGTGTATTGTTACATGTTCTTCTAAATCTAATTTTTCAAGTAATTCCTGATAATTTCTTAAGTTATCATAAAACTCACCAACAATAACTAAATGAATATTATTATCTTTTTCAAATGCTAACTTAAAAGATTTAATTAGTAATTCTAATCCCTTGTATTTTCTTACTATTCCGAAGTGTAAAAAGATTTTTTTACTTGATTTTATGTTTAAATCTTTAATAATTTCATTTTTATTAATTAGTTTCTGTTTCAAATTAGGAATTGGATGGAATAAAGAAATTCCATTTTTGTTGGAAATCTGATCTAATGTATGTTTTGATAGGGTCACAAATTTATTCAGGCTATTTAAATAAATATTGGTAAAAAACCTATCTAATATTCTGTTTTCATGACTGTTAATATTATGTAATAAACCAATTTTTAAAATTCGTTTAGGTACAATTTTGTTTATTATTGAATATGATATAGAAAAAAAAGGATTCCAATGAGTTGATAATATTACATCTGGATTTACATGTTTTAAGTATTTATTAATAAGCAGATAGGAAAATGGATTATAAGGATTTATCGTTTTTATTTTTTTGAAATTAGCTGATTTGTTGTGAAACTGATTTTTTCCAGGAAAAAAAAATCTTGGGTAAAGGATTGAAAATGATAAAATAGAAATATTATGTTTTTTATTTATAGTAGAAATTAATTCATTATTGAAGTCTGAAATACCTCCTCTGAGTGGTGGAACAGGACCTACAAGTAAGATATTCATTAATTTTAATTTTCAATTATACTCCAATTTCCGGATCGTAAAAGAGGTTCAGCTTGTTTATATTTTAATTCTTTGATTTCACCCGATTGAGAGTTTTTAATTTTTATTCTCTCATTTCTTCCAATTTTACGTTTTTCGCGAACAATAGTTTCAACTACATTTTGATTGTTCGAAACACTTGATCCTACTTGACGATTCCTATTTGCGAGCTCATCACTGTTAAGAACCTCTTCTTTTGAGGTGTTATATTTTTCTCTTCTTCTAGTTTGTCTATCTTCTTTGATTTCATTTGGATTACTTGTAGGTAAAGTTCCTTTAAATAAAAATGATAAGATATCAGTGTTCAATTGTAATATCATTGATTCAAATAAATTATAAGCTTCATTTTTGTAAATAACTAATGGATCCTTTTGTTCATGTACTGCAAGTTGTACAGCTTGTTTTAGTTCATCCATTTTTCTTAAATGAGTTTTCCATGTATCATCAATTATGGCTAGTGATATATTTTTTTCAAAATCATTTATTAATTCCTGACCATTAGATTCGTACGCATCTTTAAGATTAGTTACAATATTCATGGTTTTTTTACCATCAGAGAAGGGGACAACAATTCTTTCAAATTTATTTTGAGGATTTTCATAAACATTTTTTACAATTGGAAATACTTTGACAGAATTCTCTTTGTTTTTTTCTTTGTAAAAATTCAATACAATTTCATAAGTTTTATTAATTACTTTGGCATCATTTTCATTTTCAAATTCAGTTTTAGTAACAGGTGAAGTTGTAGAAAAACACTTAATAATTTCGAATTCGAAGGCTTTAAAATCGTTATCAAGTTTAGCATTATCATAAATTTTTGCTATCGTGTCATAAATCATATCAGCAACATCAATCTTTAATTTATTTACATCTAGTGCATTTTTTCTCCTTTCGTATATAGCTTCACGTTGGACATTCATGACATCATCATATTCAAGAAGTCTTTTTCTTATACCAAAATTATTTTCTTCTACTTTCTTTTGAGCTCTCTCAATAGTTTTTGTCATCATCGAGTGTTGTATGACCTCACCCTCTTTGTGACCCATTCTATCCATTAATTTTGAAACTCTTTCAGATCCAAAAAGTCTCATTAGGTTGTCCTCAAGTGAAACATAGAACTGTGAACTTCCTGGGTCACCTTGTCTTCCGGACCTTCCCCTTAATTGTCTATCAACTCTTCTTGAATCATGCCTTTCAGTTCCAATTATTGCGAGACCCCCTTTATTTTTAATTTCTTCATTTATTTTTATGTCAGTACCCCTACCAGCCATGTTTGTAGCAATAGTAACAACTCCAGCTTTCCCAGCCTCTGCAACAACATCAGCTTCTCTTTTATGAAGTTTAGCGTTAAGAACATTATGTTTTATATTTTGTCTGTCCAACATTCTTGAAAGTAGCTCTGATATTTCTACTGATGTTGTTCCTATTAATACTGGTCGTCCTTGTTCAGTTAATTCTATAACATTGTTTATGACAGCATTATACTTTTCTCTTTTTGTTTTATATATTAAATCATTTCTGTCATCTCTAGCAATAGGCTTATTAGTTGGAATAACCATAACATCTAGCTTGTAAATATTTAAAAATTCACCAGCTTCAGTTACTGCTGTACCTGTCATTCCTGAAAGCTTTCTATATTTTCTAAAATAATTTTGAAGCGTTATGGTAGCAAAAGTTTGTGTTGCATCTTCAATTTTTACATTTTCTTTAGCCTCTATTGCTTGATGAAGACCGTCAGAGTATCGTCTTCCATCCATAATTCTTCCGGTTTGTTCATCGACAATCTTGACCTTGTTATCCATTACAACATATTCAATATCTTTTTCAAATAGTGTATATGCTTTTAATAATTGGTTTAAAGTATGTATCCTTTCACTTTTCTCACTAAAATCAGAATATAATTTTTCTTTTTCCTCAGCTTCTTTTTCAATTTCTAATTCTTTTGATTCAATATTTGCTATTTCAATTGAAATATCAGGTAAAACAAAGAAACCTGGATCATTAATATCTTTTGACAATTGTTCTACTCCTTTATCTGTTAATTCAATTTGATTATTTTTTTCATCAATTGTAAAGTATAAATCAGCATCAACTTTAGGCATTTCTCTATTATTGTCCTGCATGTAAAAATTTTCAGTTTTTAATAAAGATTGTTTTATACCTTCCTCACTTAAAAATTTTATAAGAGCCTTATTTTTAGGTAATCCTCTAAATGCTTGTAATAATTTGAAGCTTCCATTTTCGATATTTCCATCACTATATAATTTTTTAGATTCTGATAAGATCTTTGTTACGAGTTGTTTTTGAATTTGTACAAGAGATGAAATTTTTGATTTTAATTCATTAAACTCATGATTTCCACCTTGAGGAATTGGGCCAGAAATTATTAATGGAGTTCTAGCATCATCTATAAGTACAGAATCTACCTCATCAACAATTGCGTATGAATGTTCTCTTTGAACTCTATCTTCATTTTTATGAGCCATGTTATCTCGAAGATAATCGAATCCAAATTCATTATTTGTTCCGTATGTGATGTCACACAGATAGGCTTTCTTTCTTTCCTCCGAGTGAGGCTTATAATTATCAATACAATCTACACTTAAACCATGAAACTCAAATATTGGAGCCATCCATGCACAATCTCTTTTTGCCAAATAATCATTTACGGTAATTAAATGAACACCATTTCCTGAAAGAGCATTTAAATAGACAGGTAGTGTAGCAACAAGTGTTTTTCCCTCACCAGTTTGCATTTCTGCTATTTTTCCTTGGTGTAAGGCAATACCACCAATTAATTGAACATCGTAGTGAATCATATCCCACGTAATACTTTTTCCAGCAGCATCCCATGAGTTTGACCAAATAGCACTACTTCCATTTAATTTTACATATGATTTAATTGATGACAAATTTTCATCAAATGGTGTTGCTTTTACACTAATTTCTTTATTGTTCTTAAATCTTTTAGTTGTTTCCTTTACAACAGCAAAAGCCTTTGGTAAAATTGAATTTAAGTAATCATCTAGTTTATCTAAATATTGGTCTTGAATTTTTTTGATTTGTTTGTAACTAGCATTATTCTCATCAATATTTTCAGATTTCTCAATAATTTTGTTGATATCTTCAATTTCTCTTGTGAATGGATCTTTTAGTTGTTTAATTTCATCTTTGAATTCTTGAGTAATCGACCTTAGCTGATCATTACTAATTTTAGAGAGTTCTTCTTCAAACTTAATAACTGAATTAACCATTGGAGTTACCTCTTTGACATCCTTTTTTCCTTTGTCACCAAGAAAAATATTTAATATTGAATCAATTATACTCATATATATATCTCAAATTTAAGCAAAAAAAAAGCCTCAATAGAGACTTGTAAGGGTTTTTGTTGCATTAATAAAAAAGTTAATACTCCTCTTCATTCCACAGATAATCCTCTTCTGTTGGAAAATCAGGCCAAATTTCTTGAATTGAGTCGTAGATTTCACCATCCTCATCCTCAATTGCTTGCAAATTTTCAACAACTTCAAGAGGGGCACCTGTTCTTATTGAATAATCAATTAATTCATCTTTATTCGCAGGCCATGGCGCATCGCTTAAATAAGAGGCTAGTTCTAGAGTCCAATACATATTTTACTGTCTTTTTTTTTGCAAAAATAAATGAATAATTGACTTAGGCAAGTTTTTAAAAAAAAAATAATAAACAATTATTAATTATTTGATTTTAACGATGGTAGCAAGAAAATGTAAACCAATGATAATGAAAAAAAATAATGATATTCTAAAAATGTAATCACCATAATTTACATAAAAAGTTTTTTCTTCAATCAAACCAACATTTGTATTTATAAATCCTTCTTCGCCGTATTCAATTGAATCTTCAATTTCACCTCTATAATTTATAATTGCTGACACACCTGTATTTGCTGATCTGACAATGTTCCTCCTGTTTTCAATAGCTCTTAATTTTGCATATGATAAGTGTTGTTTATGTCCCTCACTAACATCCCACCACCCATCATTTGTTATAATTGCAAATAATTTCGAACCAGATCTTGTGTATTCAGTTACATATTCGCCATAAACAGATTCATAACATATTATAGGAGATAAATAAAAATTATTAAAAGATTTAAAGTTTTTTCTTTCATCATCATAACCTCTAGAATATGTCAATCCACCAAAATCCATTAAAAGGTTTCCTAGGATAGGTTCAATTAACTTTTTATAAGGCATTTTTTCGATACCAACAACAAGTTTTGATTTATTGTAAAATTGATTTTCGTCTGATATAAAAACAGAACTATTATATAAGTTTAGCCATCTTCCATCATTTAAATTATTTGAATAATTTTTTATTTTAATTGAATCCTTAACAATTTCAAAAAGCTCAATTCCAGTCAAAATTTCAGAATTAAATTTATTTTTTAAAAACTCGAGTTGTTTAATAAATTCATTTCCACTATATCCGTTAATTTGTGTTCCATCAGAAAAAAATGTTTCGGGAAGAATAATGGTTGAGTTTTTAATTGAATTTTCTTCTAATAAATCATGTACATAATGATAATTATCTTTATCAGTTCTGGTATATTTTTCAGAGTAAGGGTCAATGTTAGGTTGAATTATAAAAACATCAATCGGTTCCTCCTCTAAATCCAGATTATATAGTATGATTTTTGAAATAGTAATTGGTACAATTATCATTAATATTACTGATACAATTAATAATCTAGGTTTTTCATTATATATTGTAGATAAAAAAACTTTATAAATTAAAATATTAGTTAGCAGGACCCATAATGTCCCACCGAATGACCCTGTATACTCATACCATTGAATCCATTCAGTTTTCTCAGAAAAAACATTTCCAATATTGAGCCACGGCCATGAAAAATCCCACATTAAATGAAATTTTTCAAAACATAACCAAAAACTAACTAAAAATATCAAACTGAGTTTTGAGTTAATTTTTTTTGAAACAATAAAAAATAGGCTAAATACTATTGTCATTAATAATGAGTTTACTAAAACAGCAAATAATACACCACCTAAAGATGCATAGTATAACCAACTTGTTGCGATTATATTCCATATTAAAAATGTTAAGTAAAAACATAAAAATATTTTAATTGAAAATTTGTTATTGTATTTAGCTACATGTAACAGAGGAATGAATGCTATAAAAATAAAAGCAGTTATTCCATATGTTGGCCATGCTAATCCTAACAATAATCCTGAAATAATACTTAAAAGAATAGATTTTAAAAAATTCAAATTATTAATAATTAACTTTGTAAAAGTATAAACTTAATCTATCAATTGAAACTAATCAAAATACTTCCAAATTTACTAACAATTCTTAACGGATTGTGTGGTTGTCTTGCTATTGTTTTTATTTTCATGGATGTTGATTTTTTAAATCTCAATGGCTATGAATTAGCCTTGATTTTAGTTTTGTTAGGCTCCCTTTTTGATTTTTTTGATGGGTATTTAGCAAAAATATTAGATGCAAAAACAAAAATTGGTGTTCAATTAGATTCTTTTTCAGATCTTATAACATTTTCAGTAACACCCTCATTGCTTTTATTCCATTTTTTTCAATCTCAGTCTGAGGAAATTGAATTTTTTGCATTAATCTCTTTTTTAATTGTTCCATTTTCAATGATTAGATTAGCTAGGTTTAATACTTTGCCGTCTAAGACATATTTTCTAGGTTTGCCTTCACCTGCTAATGGAATTTTCTTTATGGGAATTCCCTTTTTAACATTTGAAGTCCCTATTTACTTGTTTAGTATCATCATTTTTTTGTCATGTATTTTGCTAATCTCTAACATAAAATTTGAGTCTTTTAAATCCATTGAAACAAATATTAAGAAAGTTTTTTTCTTGTTTTTCGTTTTAATAATGGTAGGTGTTATTACTTTTATATATGTTAACAACTACAGTTATTTAAATTTAGTGAGTGTCTCAGTCGTAGTTTATGTTATTTCTTCTCTAGCTTTTAATCTTTACAAAGCGTTCTAGCTTTTTCATAATCGATTGACTTAACAAAAACTTCACATGAAAATAAATAATTAGGTATTCCAAATCCAGCAAGATTTGCTGAATTTTGTTGATCCTTTATTATAAACTGTATCCCTAATTTTGAAAGTTCGTGTGTAAGAGCATTTGATTCAACAAATGAACCAGAGAAGAGATGAACGTAATTACTCATATGTTCTTTTTTCTGAAAACAAAGTTTTTTCCCAAATATAGCTTTCTAACTATTTCATCTTTAGCCAATAACTCAGGCTTTCCACTTTTTAATATTTTCCCTTCAAACATTAAATACGTTCTATCAGTAATTGCTAGAGTTTCTTGAACATTATGATCTGTTATTAGAACACCAATGTTTTTAGTTTTAAGATGAGCGATTATTTTCTGAATTTCTTCAACTGCTATTGGATCAACACCAGCAAAAGGCTCATCAAGTAATAAAAACTTAGGATCGGTAGCTAATGCTCTTGCAATTTCAGTCCTTCTTCTTTCACCACCAGAAAGTAAATCGCCTCTGTTCTTTCTGACCTTATTCAAGCTAAATTCTTCAATAAGACTTTCTAGTTTTGATTTTTGTTCTTTTTCACTTAAATCTCCAAGCTCTAAAACTGCCTTTATATTATCTTCAACGCTAAGTTTCCTGAAAACCGAAGCTTCCTGTGCTAAATATCCAATTCCGTTAATAGCTCTTTTATACATTGGTTCTTTTGAAACTTCAATTTTATCAATCATTATTTTTCCTGAATCAGACTTTATTAGACCGACAATCATGTAAAAACATGTTGTTTTTCCTGCTCCATTAGGTCCCAATAAACCTACAATCTCACCCTGACTTAATTCAAGATCAACACCATCAACAACTTTTCTTGATTGGTATGATTTTTCTATTTTGATTGCTTGAAGTTTCATTTATTATTCTTTGTTACGATTCTGGATATATATATACTTATTTGGTATAAAATAACAATTGGTATAGCAACAATTATTTGACTAGCTACATCAGGAGGAGTTATAACTGCTGCTAAAATCAAGACACCAACTAAAGCAAATTTTCTATACTTAATTAAAATTTCTGGATTAACCAATCCAACTTTCGTAAGAAAATAAATAATTATTGGCAGTTCAAAAATTAATCCTGAAGCCAATACTGAAGCACGAACTAATCCAATATAACTATTCAAATCAAAATCATTAAAAACTTCATTGCTAACAGAATAATTTCCCAAAAAATTTATCGATAGTGGACAGACTACGTAATATCCAAAAACAACCCCAATAAAAAATAAAAGACTAGAAACAAAAATAAATCCTCGAGCATATTTTTTTTCATTTTGATATAGTCCAGGGCTTATGAAACTCCAAAACTGATATAAGACGTAAGGAAAAGCAATTACGAATCCAGCAGCTATTGAGGTCCATATATGCGCTGAAAATTGACCTGAGACAGTTCTGCTTTGAACACGAAAAGGTAATTCAGTTATGCAAAAACTATCATCGAGACCAATGAAATTGGATATTGTACATAAGATCTTATAGGTTGGAAAATTAATATCCTTTGGACCAAAAATTATTTTATCAAAAATGAAGTCCTTAAATATGAATGCTCCAATTCCTACTATAAAAATTGCAATAAAAGACCTTAATATATGCCATCTAAGATCCTCAAGATGATCCAAAAATGACATTTCATTTGGGTCTAATCTCATTTTACTCATAACCCTGCATTTATTAAATCATGTATATGTAACATCCCAATGTAAATGTTGTCCTTAGTCACAATTAAATTTGTAATCTTATTCTTATTCATTATTTGTAAAGCATCAATAGCCAAAAGTGAATGCTTAACAGTTTTTGGATTTCTAGAAATTATATTTGAAACAGTTATATTTAGTGGGTCAGTATTTTTTTCTAATATCCTTCTCACATCACCATCTGTAATTATTCCAACAACTTTATTGTTTTCAAGCACGGCAGTTGCACCCAGCATTTTATTTGAAATTTCATTGATTGCATCACTGAATTTAGATTGTAAATCAATAAATGGTGCATGTTGAGTATCTATTAGGTCTTCAACAGTAGTTGTTAATTTTTTTCCTAATGAACCAGATGGGTGAAGTTTGGCAAATGATATTTTATCAAAGTTTTTTAAACTCATAAGGCAAATTGCAATAATATCACCTACTAATAACTGAATCCCTGTACTAGTGGTTGGCGCCAAATTATTTGGACAAGCTTCAACATGTATAGGTGTATGGATGATATGCCTTGAATTTTTTGCTAGATATGAATCTTTATTAGCGGTGATGCTAACAATGTCGACACCATTCTTCTTAAGGCTGTTAACTAGATCTACAGTATCAGAATTGCTTCCGCTTTTAGAAATATAAATCAATACATCATCTTTGGTGATAGCTCCTAAATCTCCGTGTAAAGCATCGGAACCATGCATAAAAATTGATGGAGTTCCAGTTGAATTTAAAGTAGAGGATATTTTCATCCCAATTATTGCACTTTTTCCAATTCCAGAAACTACTATTCTTCCATTAATTTTTGATAAAAATTTAATAATCTCATCAAAATTGTTATCGAAAGTCTCTTTTAGTTTTTCAATTGCATCTAGCTGAATATCAACCACTTGATTAACAATTTGATTTATATTTTTATTGTTCAAAACTTATTTAGTTTAATTAAGAATGGATTTAAAATTAAGTTATATTTAATAATAACAACAAATATACCTTAATTCCTTTTAAGGAATGAATTTAAAAAATAATCTATTATCGCTTCTTAATAAACATTTTGGTTACTCAGAATTTCGTGAGAATCAATTTGACATTATAAACTCAATTGTAGATAAAAAAAATACATTAGTTATAATGCCAACTGGTGGTGGTAAATCCTTATGTTATCAATTATCAGCTATTGCTTCACAAGGAACCGCAATCATCATTTCACCACTAATTGCTTTAATGAAAAATCAGGTTGATGTTTTGAGAGGTCTCTTTGAGGAAGACGGTGTTGCTAATGTGCTAAATTCAACACTTAACAACTCTGAAATTAATTTAGTAAAAGAACAAATAGAAAAAGGTATAACTAAGCTTCTTTACATGGCTCCTGAGTCTTTAACTAAGCAAAAGAATATCGATTTTTTAAAAAAGCAAAATATATCGTTTGTTGCCGTTGACGAAGCGCATTGCATATCCGAGTGGGGGCATGATTTTAGACCAGATTACAGAAAAATAAATGAATCTATCAAACAAATAGATTCAAATTTAAAGATGATAGCATTAACGGCAACTGCTACGCCGAAAGTGCAAGATGACATTATTAAAAATCTTTCAATGTCAAATGCTAGTGTATTCAAGTCATCATTTAATAGGCCTAATCTTTTTTATGAGGTCAAAAATAAAACAGATAAAATTGAAAGAGATATTGTTTCTTTTATTAAAAAAAATGCCGGTAAATCAGGAATTATTTATTGTTTGTCAAGAAAAAAGGTTGATGAATTTGCTCATCTTTTACAAATTAATGATATCAAAGCATTGCCTTATCATGCAGGCCTTGAACCAAAAATAAGATCAACTAATCAGGAACATTTCCTAATGCAAAGGTGTGATGTTATTGTAGCAACAATTGCATTTGGAATGGGTATTGACAAGCCAGATATTAGATATGTAATACATCACGATATTCCTAAGTCACTAGAATCTTATTACCAAGAGACTGGAAGGGCTGGTCGTGATGGTGGTGAAGGTCATTGTTTAGCTTTTTATTCTTATGATGATATTGAAAAGTTAGAGAAGTTTCTTTCATCAAAACCTGTTGCAGAAAAGGAAAAGGGTTTAGCTTTATTAGAGGACGTTGCATCTTATGCTGAAACATCCTCGAATAGGAGAAAGATTTTACTTAATTATTTCGGAGAATCGTTTGACGAATTAAATGGTGAAGGATGTAAAATGGATGATAATTCTGTTAATCCAAAAGAAAAAATTGAGGTTAAAGACCAAGCTATAATAATATTAAACGAAATATTAAATAATAAAGAATCAAAAAAAATAAAGGAACTGACAAAGGTTATTTCTAATATTGGCTATAAATTTCCATTAATTGACGACAAGGAGAAAAATGAAAATAATAATCGATATGAATTGATTTTTTGGAAATCTTTAATTAGAAATTTAATGGTTAATGGTTTTTTATTAAAAAAAATTGAAGAATATGGTGTTCTTAAAGTCACAGACAAGGGTAGAGATTTTTTGAAAAATCCAAAATCATATATGATTTCAATTGATAAAGATTTTGATAATGAAGAAATACAGCTAAATCACAAATCACAAAATGATGTAATTGATGAAAAATTATATAAAATTTTAATAGAAGAAAGATTAAAGTTGTCTAATAAGTTAAATGTTCCTCCATTTGCAATTTTTCAAGAATCATCAATTAATGAAATGACTTTCAAATATCCCATGAATTTTGATGAACTATCCATGATTACAGGTGTTGGTGAAGGAAAGTCAAAAAAATTTGGAGAAAGTTTCATTTCGCTAATTTCAACTTATTGTAAGGATAATAATATTAATAGGGAACAGGACTTTTTAGTTAAATCCTCAGGATCTAAGTCAGGATTAAAGTTATTTGTAATTCAATCAATTGATAAAAAACTTACAATTAATGAAATAGCAGAATCAAAAAATTTAACATATTTAGAAATTTTAAATGAGATTGAAGCGATAGTTTATTCAGGAACAAAACTAGATTTGTCATACATAATTGATGACATTTTTGATGAAGAGACAAAGGAAGAGCTTCATGAATATTTAATTGAAACTAAATCTGATAATTTGCAGGACTTATACGATGAGTTTAATGATGATTTTGAGGATGAAGATTTAAGATTATTTATGTTATATTTTTATTGTAAAGTAGCATTTTAGTTACTTCCACTTAATATTACACCCAATGCTAGGTTTTTGTTCAGCACTAATTTCTTTGTTTTTTATTAAATTATCTAGAGCAGATTTTAAATCATTTCCTGTAACCGGAATTCCGTTTCCTGGCCTTGAGTCATCCATCTGACCTCTGTATACAAGTTTACTTTCGTTGTTGTATAGGAAAAAATCAGGTGTACATGCTGCATCAAAACTCTTAGCAACTTCTTGAGTTTCATCAAATAAATATGGAAATGAAAAATTTTTATTTACAGCAAATTTTTTCATGAGCTCTGGTGAGTCATCTGGGTAATTAATAACATCATTACTTGATATTGCAACAAAAGAAATATTCTCTTTGTAATTTTCTGAAATTGATACAATTTCATCAATTACGTGAATTACAAATGGACAGTGATTGCAAATAAACATGACAACGGTACCATTTTTGCTAAATAATTCTTCAGATGAGTATAAAATATCATCAACAGTGTTATGTAGTTCAAACTTAGGAGCTTTTGTTCCTAGAGTAACCATGTTTGATGGTGTTTTAGCCATAGTGTAATTTTAAAACAAATTTATAATTTTGTACAATGTTTGACCCTTTATTAGAATTTTTTTCTGAAATAACTTCTTTACAAAGAGGAGGATTACTTGCTCTTGGTTTAATGTTTTTTTGGATCATTGAGGGATTTCTTCCTTTTAGATACTTAAATTATAATAAGTTTAAACATGCCTCAACTAACATCTTATTAACGCTAACAACAATATTGGTCAACTTTTCATTGGCATTCATGATTGTTTTAACATGTGACTTTATTTCCTCCTCTGAAATTGGTATATTATCATTTTCTAACATTACAGCCTACCCAATATTGTCACTGTTAGTTTCAATAATGATATTAGATTTAATTGGAGCATACTCTGCACATTATTTTCAACACAAGATTAAAATATTGTGGAAAATTCATGCTGTGCATCACTCAGATAAACATGTAGATACAACCACTGCAAATCGACATCATCCAATTGAAAGTGTAATAAGATTTTTGTTTACACTTCTTGCAATAATTATTTCAGAGTCATCAATTGAAATTGTTTTTTTGTATCAATCTCTCTCAGTTGCTTTTTCTCAGTTTAATCATGCTAACATTAGGCTTAATGATAAAATTGATAAGATGCTTTCATATGTGATTGTATCACCAAACATGCACAAGGTTCATCACCACTCATTTATGCCATACACTGATTCAAACTATGGAAACATATTTTCCATTTGGGATAGATTATTTGGAACCTACATGGAATTAGATCGAGAAAAAATTATTTTTGGAATTGATGACAATTATGATGATAAAAATAACTTTATAAATATTTTAAAAAGACCTTTTAGAAAATCTTAGATATCTTCAAATTCTACTTCATCAGATTTTTCCTCCTTCTTCTCTTCAGTCTCTTCTTTAGTTTCAGCATCTTCATCATTGCTTTTAGCTTCTTTATCTTTTTTAGCAACGAAGTCCTTGTCATGAATTTCACTAATAACTTCTAAACCTTTTTCATCAATAATGTATTTTGTCATTTCTCCTAAAATGTTTGTGAAGTTTTCAAAATCCTCCTTGTATAAGTATATTTTATGTTTTTTAAAATAAAAAGTTCCATCCTCATTGGTGAATTTTTTACTTTCGGAGATTGTTAGATAATAATCACCAGCTTTAGTAGATCTTACATCAAAAAAATAAGTTCTTCTACCTGCTCTTAAGACTTTTGAATAAATGTCTTCATTTACATGTTGTTTATTTTCTTCCATTTCAATAATTATAAAGTCCAAAAATGGTTAAAAAAGTAATATTAACAAAAATTAATATTACATTTTTCTTTTTTGCTTGTTGTATGTGTCTCTGTAATAACCACTTTCTAAATACAATTTTTGGTGTTTTCCGACTTGAATTACCTTTCCCTTATCTAAAACTAAAATTAGATCACATTTTTCGATTGTGGAAATCCTATGACTTACAATTATCTTGGTAATACTATTGGTTTCTTCTCTTAAATTATGTATTACATTTTTTTCTGTTTCTGTATCAAGTGCAGAGAGACTATCATCTAATATCAATATTTTTGGTTTTTTTAATAGTGCTCTAGCGATTGCTAATCTTTGTTTTTGGCCTCCAGATAAGTTAATTCCTCTTTCACCTAAAACAGATAAATATTTCTCAGGAAAAGAGAGAATTTCATTTTCAAGACAAGCAATTTCTGAGTAATATTTAATCTCTTTTTCAGTTGCATTTACATTTCCAAATTTAATATTATTATAGATTGTATCTGAGAACAGAAAGGTGCTTTGAGGAACGTATCCAATATTTTCTCTTACAAGACTAATATTATGGTGTTTTATGTTTTTATTATCTATAAGAACTTCACCATTATCAACATCATAATTTCTTAAAATTAATTCAAGCAATGTCGATTTTCCCGATCCAACTGAGCCTATTATGCCTAGTGATTGACCTTCATCTATTTTGAAATTGATTTTATCAAGTGCTTTTATATTGGTTTCTTTATATGTGAGACATACGTCTTTGAATGCAATTTCTCCTTTGAAATCATATTCTTCGTAATTATTTGCAACGATATCATTTTTTTCAGAAAGAAATTCATTTATTCTTTTTTGAGATGCATCAGCTTGTTGTACAATAGAAGTTACCCAACCTACAGTTGCTACCGGCCATGTCAACATATTCACATATATTATAAATTCTGCAAGTACACCTAGTGGAATTGATCCATTAATATATTGATTACCGCCAATAAAAATTACTATAATATTACTCAAACCAATTAATAACAGCATCATCGGGAAAAACCAAGACTGAAATTTTGCTAAATCTATACTTTTCAACTTTGTATCCTTCGAAAAATCAGACATAAAATCATTTACTTTATCTTCAATAGTATTTGATTTAATAATTGAAATTCCACTAAATGATTCTTGCGAGAAAGTTGTAAGTCTAGATAAAGATTCCTGAACACTTTTACTTTTTATATTAATCTGCCTACTTAGCTTGTAAATAAGTAATGATAAAATTGGTAGCGGGATTATTGTGTAAAGAGTAAGCTTAACGTCAATACTAAGCATATAGGTGATTATGATAACAAATAATGAAATTGTATTTATTGTGTACATCAACGCGGGTCCAACATACATTCTAACCTTACTTACGTCCTCACTTATTCTATTCATCAAATCACCAATTCGATTATTCTTATAAAAACTAATGTTTAATTCTTGATATTTTTGAAATATTTCATTTTTCAAATCAAATTCAATATATCTTGACACATTAATTAGTGTCTGTCTCATTATAAAAGTCAAGACTCCTGAGGCCAGAGCTGATAAGACAATAAAAATTATATTTTTTAAAAGTCCTTTTTTTAAAAAATCTATATCAATAGAATTCTTTAAAGAGTATTCTTCAATTAAAGTTATTGAGTCACCAACTAGATTTGGAGCTACCAAAGCAAAAATTCTAGCAACTATTGTTATAATAATGCCTGTAATTATTCTTTTTCTGTAGTGATAAAAAAACTTATTTAGGTACTTTAATTCACCCATAAAAATCAGAATCAAATATACACTTAATTGATGTTTATACTTTAAAAATATTTACATTTGCTATCAAGTTCATTGTAATGCTAAATAGAAGACATATTAGAATAAAAATATTACAATTATTGTATGCAAAAAAGACGGGTAATATTGATAATGTTTCTTTGTTAAAACAATTTGATTTAGCATCTACAAGTTTTTATAAATTTTTTTTAACCCAGCTTTTACTTTTTAAGGAAATCTTTATAGAATCTGAAAGGATTTTCAATATTAATAAGAATAAATATTTTAAAAATGAAGATAATTTAATTGAAGATTTGTTCTTAAAAAATGAATTGTTACTTTTTCTTAACTCTAATAAATTTTTAATTAAAGCTGAGGAGCAATTTAAATTAGACTATTGGAAATTAAATATCAATAAAGTTCAAAATATATTTAAGACAATTATTAAACATGAAGTAATTACTAATTATTCAAACAAGAAAATAAATAGTTATCAATTAGTTCAAGACATATACAAAAATATAATTGTTTGTAATGAAGAACTTTTTAATTTTTATGAGGATAACGAGTTAGGATGGTCAGATGACTTTCCACTTGTAAATACATTAATTTTGAGCTGGTTAACTAATTTTAGCATTGACCAATCTTTGAAAATACCAAGAAAAATATTTAAGGATAGATCTGATAAAAAATTTGGAAAAGACTTATTTAAAATTGTTGTTAAAGATAAAGACGAAACAGAAAAGATAATTAACGATTATACACCTGATTGGGACAATGATAGAATAGCTGTAATTGACAAAATAATATTAAAAATGTGTATTTATGAATTTACAAGTTTTCCATCAATTCCAGTTAAAGTTAGTATAAATGAGTACGTTGAAATTTCTAAGGAATATTCAAGCCCTAACAGCAGTACATTTATAAACGGAGTTATCAATAATATCTATAAAAATCTTTTTGAAAAAGATTTGATTAAAAAAAATGAAAGAGGTTTACAATAATTTTTTAATTTTACACATATGAAAAATCAATTGCATTCAATACTAAATTACTCATTAATTGCGTTTTTTTTGATAGCTACTATATCTTGTAGTAATGATCCTTCAAAGAAGATCAAAGAGGAAAATGTTGCAGCTGCAAATGAAAGATTAGATAAATCATATGATTCACCTGAAATCCAATTTGATTTTGACACATATGATTTTGGAGAAGTAAAAGACGGTGAGGTAGTTGAAGTTGACTTTAATTTTACAAACACTGGAAAATCTGACTTAATAATATTTGATGCTTCTGCTAGTTGTGGTTGTACTGTTCCTGAATATCCACAGAATATCAATATTGAGCCAGGTCAAAAAAATAAATTAAAAGTAAGGTTTGATACATCAAATAAACCTGGAAAACAAATGAAATCAGTTACTTTAACAACAAACACTAATACTGGTAAGAAGATTATTAGATTGACAGGGTTTGTTTTAAATAATTAGTATGGAAGGATTTGGACAGTTTATGCCTATAATTTTGCTGTTTTTAGCAATGTATTTCTTGTTTATTCTTCCTCAAAGTAAGAAGGCAAAAAAAGAGAAAAATTTTATTAAAAATGTAAAAACTGGTGACAGGGTTGTAACTAAGAGTGGTATGCATGGAAAGATTGTTGAGATTAACGATAGTAACAATACATGTGTTTTAGTAACTATGGCAGGTAAAATAAAATTTGATAAATCTGCAATTTCTTTTGAATTGTCTGAATCATTAAGTAAGAAAGATTAAAAAATAATTAATGAGTTTTTTTAAGGAACTTTTTCACAAAACTGAACAAATTTTGTGGAGTGTTTTTCTAAAGCCATTCTTCTTTTCATTTGACCCTGAAAAAGTCCATCATTTTGTAGTAGGTGCAATGAAACTATTTTCACCTATTTTTTATATAAGAAAATCGTTTTATCATTTTAAATTAAGTGGAAAAAATCATCCCTCACTGGAAAAAGAAGTTTTTGGTATAAAATTTCCAAACCCAGTAGGCTTAGCAGCAGGTTTTGATAAAAATGCTGAAGTTTATAAACAAATGTCTTCATTGGGTTTTGGTTTTATTGAAATTGGTACTGTTACACCTGTAGCTCAAGATGGGAATCCAAAAAAAAGAATTTTTAGATTAGTTAACGATAATGCTTTAATTAACAGGCTGGGATTTAATAATGATGGAGTTGATAAAATTGTTGAAAGGTTAAGAAATAAGGGTAATATTATAATTGGTGGGAATATTGGTAAGAACAAAGTTACACCTAATGAAAACGCAAAGGATGATTATCTATTATGTTTTAAAGCTTTATACGATCACGTTGATTACTTTGCTGTAAATGTGAGTTCACCAAACACACCAAACTTAAGAGATCTTCAAAATATAAATGATTTACGTGAAATATTATTTCCTCTGATTAAGGAGAATAAAAAAAGAGAAACTAAACCTATTCTAATTAAAATTTCACCTGACTTGAATGATAGCGACATAAAAAAAATAGTTGATTTGTCATTTGATCTCAAAATAGACGGCATAATAACGTCCAACACCACATTAGATAGAAATAATTTAAAATCTAAGAAAAAACTAGCCATTGAAAGTGGAGGTTTAAGTGGCGAGCCCTTAAATAAACGAAGTACTGATATTATCAGATTAATTCATCAATACTCAAATAAAAAACTTCCAATTATCGGTGTTGGAGGAATTATGTCAACACAAGATGCTTTGGACAAACTAAAAGCTGGCGCAACCTTAATACAACTTTATACAGGCTTTATTTACAATGGGCCATCCTTTGCCAGAAATATCAAGAAAGAAATTATTAAATCTTTAAATTAATTTATAGATTTAAGCATGATATTTAAAAACCATCTGGTACCTAAAAATTTAGAGGAATACAACAAACTTTACAAACAAAGCATTGATAATCCTGAAGTATTTTGGAATGATGTTGCTGAATCATTTATTTGGAAAAAAAAGTGGTCTAATGTAGTTGACTTTGATTTTTCAAAACCAAGTTTTAAATGGTTTACAGATGCAAAATTGAATATAACTGAAAACTGTCTTGACAGACATGTTGAAGCTCACCCTGAAAAAACAGCCATTATTTTTGAGCCAAATGATCCAAATCAACCAGCAGAGCATATCTCATACAGAGAATTACATATTAGAGTGTGTAAGTTTTCTAATGTTTTAAAAAACAACAATGTTCAAAAAGGTGATAAAGTTTGTATTTATTTACCAATGGTTCTTGAACTTGCTATTGCTGTCTTAGCCTGTGCAAGAGTAGGAGCTATACATTCCGTTGTATTTGCAGGTTTTTCTTCATCTGCCTTATCAGCTAGAATTAATGATGCATCATGTAAGATGATCCTAACATCCGATGGAAGCTTTAGAGGAAATAAAACAATTGATTTAAAATCTATAGTTGACGAGGCTTTAAAAGATTGTGATTGTGTTGATTCAATTATAGTATTAAATCGAATAAATAGTGGAATTACGTTAAATGAGAATGAAAAATGGTGGCACGATGAGTTAGATAAAGCTGATGATAATTTTCCAGCTGAAATAATGGATTCTGAAGATCCTTTATTTATTCTCTATACATCAGGCTCAACTGGAAAACCCAAAGGGATGGTTCATTCATCTGGGGGTTATATGGTTTATTCAGCTTATTCATTTAAAAATGTATTTAATTATACTGATAATGATATATATTGGTGTACTGCGGATATTGGTTGGATTACCGGACATAGCTATATTGTTTATGGACCACTTTTAAATGGTGCTACAACCATTATGTTTGAAGGTGTTCCATCATATCCAGATTTTGGAAGATTTTGGGAGATTTGCGAGAAGCACAAGGTTAACCAATTTTATACTGCACCAACTGCTATTAGAGCACTGGCAAAACATCCCCTGGATTTTGTAAATAAATACGATCTATCATTTTTAAAAGTTTTAGGAACCGTTGGAGAGCCAATAAATGAGGAAGCATGGAATTGGTATAATGAAAATATAGGTAAGAGAAAATGCCCAATTGTTGATACATGGTGGCAAACTGAAACAGGTGGGATTATGATCACTTCACTGGCTAATGTAACTGATGGAAAAGCAACTTTTGCAACCAAACCAATGATGGGAATTCAACCTGTTTTATTTGATGAAAATGGTAATGAATTTAATGAAAACAACAAAAATGGAATTCTTGGAATTAAATATCCTTGGCCGTCAATAGCTCGAACAATTTATGGTGATCATGACCGCTATAAAAATGTTTACTTTTCAGCGTATCCTGGCTACTATTTCCCAGGTGATGGAGCATTTAGAGATGATGAAGGAAATTATAGAATTACAGGTAGGGTAGATGATGTTGTTATTGTATCAGGTCATAACCTAGGTACAGCACCTATTGAGGATGTAATAAACATGCATGACAATGTTGTGGAAAGCGCTCTAGTTGGCTATCCACATGACATAAAAGGAAATGCTCTTTATGCTTATGTAATATTAAAAGATGATTCTAAAAAAGATGACATTAAAGTTGAAATAAATCAATTGATATCAAAGACAATTGGACCAATTGCCAAACCTGAAAAAATACAGTTAGTCCCTGGTTTACCAAAGACACGAAGTGGTAAAATTATGAGAAGAATTCTTAGAAAAATTGCCTGTGGAGAAAAAAGCGAATTTGGTGATATTTCAACTCTTCTAAACCCTGAAGTTGTTGAAGAGATTGTGAAGGGATTTTAGGTATTATATTATTGTTTTTTCACCTTGTTTTTTAAATATCCAAAATCTTTCTTTAGGTCCTTTGGTGGTGGTTCAAATAAGGGTATTTTATATTTAAATTTTGCATAGGTTTTTAGCATGATCCAAATAATACCAATTTTTGGAATTAATTCTTCAAAAAACATGGGAAGATCAATCAAGTTTAGCCATCTGTCTAAAATATATTTTCCAAAAAGTAATATTAAAAGTATTGATAATAAAAGATTGATGGCTGTAAGAAATATATTCTTCATACTAAGATTTAAAGTAACTAAAGTCATCATCAGGACCAATAGTCAACAATGTCTCATATATTAACTTAATTACATTTTCAACATCTTCCTTACTTACAAGTTCAACTGTTGTATGCATGTATCTAAGTGGAAGTGATATCAATGCAGACGCAACTCCTCCATTACTGTAAGCAAATGCATCGGTATCGGTACCAGTATACCTTGACGATGCATGTCTTTGGAATGGAATTTTTTTCTTTTCAGCTGTTTCAATTATTCTTTCACGTAAATTATTTTGAATGGCAGGTGCATATGAAATTACAGGTCCTTTATCAATAACATTATCACCTTGTTTTTTAACATCTATCATTGGTGTTGATGTATCATGACACACATCAGTTACAATAGCAATGTTTGGCTTTAAAGTTTCAGTGATCATTTGGGCACCTCTCAGTCCAATTTCTTCCTGGACAGAGTTAGTAACATACAAACAAAAAGGAAGAGTTTTTTTATTTTCTTTTAGTAATCTGGCAACCTCCGCTATCATAAATCCACCAATTCTGTTGTCGATTGCTCTACAAACAAACCTGTTTTTGTTTAATATTTGGAATGAGTCAGGATATGTAATTACACACCCAACATGAATTCCCATTTTTTCAACTTCTTTTTTGTCTTTTGCACCAACATCAATTGAAATATTTTCAAGTTTTGGTGGTTCTTCTTTTCCTGGAATCCTAGTATGAATTGCAGGCCATCCAAAGACACCTTTTACTATACCTTTTTTCGTATGAATATTAACCCATTTTGATGGAGCAATTTGATGGTCGCTGCCTCCATTTCGAATCACGTATATTAGACCTTTATCAGTGATATAGTTAACATACCAAGAAATTTCATCTGAATGACCCTCAATTACAACTTTGAAATTTGATTTTGGATTAATTACACCTACAGCAGTACCATATGTATCAGTTATAAACTCATCAACATAAGGTTTCAGATAATCCATCCATATTTTTTGCCCTTCCCATTCATAACCAGTTGGGGAGGCATTGTTTAAATATGATTCTAGGAATTTAATTGATTTATCATTAAGAATACTTTTTCCCATTTTATTAATTTTTGGATGTTAAAATTAACCATTTTTTTATTTATAAATTTGCTTGATGCGCTTCTTATGTTTTTTTTTAATTTTCTTTTTACAATTGGTAGCAGTTTTTTCTCAAGATGAAAATTCAACCTACTTTAAAATTGAAGGTGACTCTGTTTTTAAAAAAGAAATTGATTTAAAAGAGGTTGTAATATACAAACCAGTCGTTTTTGCAGATAACCAGGAAAGATTAAATTACTTTGTTCTTAAAAGAAAGGTTCTAAAAGTTTATCCATATGCAAAAATGGCTTCTGAAAGGTTAGCTAAATTAAATGATAGACTAAATAAAATTAAATCTAAAAGAAAGAAAAAAAAATACACTAAAATGCTTGAAAAATTTCTTCAAGAAGAGCTAACAGCAGAGTTAAAAAAACTAACTAGAACAGAGGGGCAAATATTGGTTAAATTGATATACAGAGAAACAGGCTCAACTGCTTTTTCATTAGTTAGAGAACTTAGAAATGGCTTCAGAGCATTTACTTACAATACCATTGCCAAAGTATTTAAAATTTCCCTGAAAGAAGAATATAATCCATTAAAAGTTAGAGAAGATCTCTTTATAGAAGATATTTTAAGAAATTCTAGTTTATAAAAATCTATCTTAAACCCTATGTAAACCAGATTGTTAATAAATCTGTGAGAAAAAAAACACTTATTTTATCAAGAAATGTTTGGTAGTATATGAAAGGAATGTATATTTGCACGGCTTTTCTGTTTAACAGAGGGCATGATTAAGTTCATTGAAAGTATTGAAATTGACAGCGTATAATGATTATTTTAATCATATATTGAATTTAGCAAAACCATTCCGAGACAGTTCCTTTATCAATTCAAGTTGTTAAATATTATTAATTTTTTTTACAACGAAGAGTTTGATCCTGGCTCAGGATGAACGCTAGCGGCAAGCTTAACACATGCAAGTCGAACGGTAACTTTTGGTGCTTGCACCGAAAGACGAGTGGCGGACGGGTGCGTAACGCGTATGCAATCTACCTTTTACTAGGGTATAGCCCAGAGAAATTTGGATTAATCCCCTATAATATCAAAATTCCGCATGGTTTTTTGATTAAAGCTTCGGTGGTAAAAGATGAGCATGCGTCCTATTAGTTTGTAGGTGAGGTAACGGCTCACCTAGACTACGATAGGTAGGGGCCCTGAGAGGGGGATCCCCCACACTGGTACTGAGACACGGACCAGACTCCTACGGGAGGCAGCAGTGAGGAATATTGGACAATGGACGAAAGTCTGATCCAGCTATGCCGCGTGCAGGATGACAGCCCTACGGGTTGTAAACTGCTTTTATACAGGAAGAAAAACTCCGACGTGTCGGGGCTTGACGGTACTGTAAGAATAAGGATCGGCTAACTCCGTGCCAGCAGCCGCGGTAATACGGAGGATCCAAGCGTTATCCGGAATTATTGGGTTTAAAGGGTCCGCAGGCTGTTTTTTAAGTCAGAGGTGAAATCCTGCAGCTCAACTGTAGAATTGCCTTTGAAACTGAAAGACTTGAGTTATTGTGAAGTGGTTAGAATGTGTGGTGTAGCGGTGAAATGCATAGATATCACACAGAATACCAATTGCGAAGGCAGATCACTAACAATTAACTGACGCTCAGGGACGAAAGCGTGGGTAGCGAACAGGATTAGATACCCTGGTAGTCCACGCCGTAAACGATGGATACTAGCTGTATGTCTACCTCAGGTAGATGTGTGGCCAAGCGAAAGTGATAAGTATCCCACCTGGGGAGTACGATCGCAAGATTGAAACTCAAAGGAATTGACGGGGGCCCGCACAAGCGGTGGAGCATGTGGTTTAATTCGATGATACGCGAGGAACCTTACCAGGGCTTAAATGTAACGGGACAGGTCTAGAGATAGACCCTTCTTCGGACTCATTACAAGGTGCTGCATGGTTGTCGTCAGCTCGTGCCGTGAGGTGTCAGGTTAAGTCCTATAACGAGCGCAACCCCCATCGTTAGTTGCCAACGAGTAATGTCGGGAACTCTAACGAAACTGCCGGTGCAAACCGTGAGGAAGGTGGGGATGACGTCAAATCATCACGGCCCTTACGTCCTGGGCTACACACGTGCTACAATGGTCGGTACAGAGAGCAGCCACTTCGCGAGAAGGAGCAAATCTATAAAACCGATCTCAGTTCGGATCGGAGTCTGCAACTCGACTCCGTGAAGCTGGAATCGCTAGTAATCGGATATCAGCCATGATCCGGTGAATACGTTCCCGGGCCTTGTACACACCGCCCGTCAAGCCATGGAAGTTGGGAGTGCCTGAAGTCGGTAACCGCAAGGAGCCGCCTAGGGTAAAACTAATGACTGGGGCTAAGTCGTAACAAGGTAGCCGTACCGGAAGGTGCGGCTGGAACACCTCCTTTCTAGAGAAAGTATGACGACTGAATTTTAGAATTGTTGAGGTATGTGTTTTGCTAAGTGCTGTCATTTTAATTATCATTGAGTCTCGTAGCTCAGCTGGTTAGAGCGCTACACTGATAATGTAGAGGTCGGCAGTTCGAGTCTGCCCGAGACTACAATACGATCTTGGGAATTTAGAGTTGGGAAATTCGTCCATACTGAATTCTTTTCAGAATGGGGAATTAGCTCAGCTGGCTAGAGCACTTGATTTGCATTCAAGAGGTCGTGGGTTCGACTCCCACATTCTCCACTATAACGTTCATTGACATATTGAAAATTTTTATATTACAAACATCAGTTATCCAATTTATGTTTGTAATTATAGATACACTACAAAGTATAAATTACATATACAATTATATGTGGATTTGTACGAGCAATATTATAATAAATACAATTTCAAAGAAAAGTAAAGTTACGATAGGCTAATTAAGAGCGTAAGGGGGATACCTTGGCTCTCAGAGGCGAAGAAGGACGTGATAAGCTGCGAAAAGTTACGGGGAGTGGCACATACATTATAATCCGTAAATATCCGAATGGGGAAACCCGATTATTTGAAGAATAATCATCCATATTTATATGGAAGCTAACCCGGAGAACTGAAACATCTAAGTACCCGGAGGAAAAGAAAACAAAAGTGATTCCGCTAGTAGTGGCGAGCGAACGCGGAACAGCCCAAACCTAA